>CAJTYU010000016.1 GCA_910584095.1 uncultured Dorea sp.
GCAGATGTCAGAGTTAATTACTCTCTAACTACTACACTTTTATGGTACTAAAAAATATTCAAAAAAACAGAAACAGATAGTACAACGAATTGTGGATTATATGGATAGAATGAAATGGACTAGAATATCGGATTCAGTTGCAGGAACGAGAATACCAGATATTGAGCTAGAATTAAAAGAGACAGGACAGGCTACAGTATTTAATTGTCTATTTACGGATAAAGTAGATATAGAAAAGATTATAAAGAACTCTGCGAAGAGTTAACTAACCAGTAGTGGAGAGTCTTGGGTGCGTTTCAGTAAATGAGATCGCCTATATTTATGACTTGCCGGGAAATCTCACGGAAAAACTAACGGGTTAGGTGAGAAGGAGCAGTATGCCTACGATGAAAATAACCGGCTGAGCCAGATAACCAGAGCCGACGGGAACAGCATCCGGTACGATTACAACAAGCTGGATGAACTGCTAAAGAAAGAATATTCCGAAAAGGCCGACGGGCAGGTACTCTGCGCTTACGACCCGGATGGCAGGTGCGTCAGCATGGAGGAGCTGACCGGAACCACCGTTTACGGTTACGACGGAGCGGGAAACCGTATCCAGACGTCAACCAGCCTGCATAGCATCCAGAAGGCGGTAACGGAAGACAGACAGTACAATGGGGCAAACCAGCTTATAAGTTCTGCTTGGTCGCTGTGGAGAGTCAATTCTTCCTTGATCTGCGGCTGTGATTCCAGCGCTTTCGTCAAAGTTCGGATAGCAAGGCCGCTAGTGATCTGGCGGTCCGTCACATTTGCAATGAAGCTCTTTCTGGAATTCATTGCACCAGCGGCGGACACTTTCTTTGGAGATTCCATACTCTGTGGTGATGCTGTTGATTGCTCTTCCTTCTCCCCCCCCCTCAGACGGAGGCGGATAATTTTCTTTTTAAATTCAGGGGTGTAATTGTGCGGCATATGAAGATGATTTTAAACTGTGGAAACCTAATACAGGAAATCTAGAAGATTTTTCAAATAAGGCAAAAGTATATGTCGAAAACGGACCGGTTGGAGTATCTGGGAATGGAGAGTTAACGAATTATATTAATGTATACAGAATAAAAACGAATTATGTTCATGGATGTCCAGGAAATCCATAATTGGACAGTATTAAGAAGGAGTGTAATAGATTATGAGAGAATTATGTGGGATTCTTATAGAAGCAAAGAAGAATATGGAATGTTTTTTCATCTTCGATAAGTAAAGTTGCTTCGAGTTTACAATCAAGGATTTTTTAAAGGAACGTCGTCTATCGGGGCAATTCTGGGAACAAGAAACAGCCGGATTTCCACGGAATACCTGAGGGCAAAGGCATGGGACAGTCAACCTATAGATGGGAAGGATCAAGAGCAAAAGAAACAAAAAATATCTAGTTGTCTTGGACAAAAGCGCTTGAGAATACGATTAAGCGTTTTTGCAATGCTGCAAATAAAGTAAAAAACAGTCGAAGCAAAATGAGGTTAAATCATTTTTGCAAATGGATTATACTGTGTTGCCAATGACAGCTACAATTGGATTGGGGTATGGAACTGCTAGCTGGGCAATAGATTTAATACCGGGGATAGGACCAAAATCCGGAAGTGGTAAAGAGAAGGCGGACAATGTGCCATCTTGAGCGAAAGGAAATAGACCCTACAAAGATGAAAATGGGAAAAAGTTTGCAGAAAGGTTAATGGATGAAAGATATGGGAAAGGAAATTGGTCTAAAAAGAGTAAGGAATATAGCGAGATAAAAGCTATTTTGATCATGCAAAATCATCAGGCGGCGGAAGCCGGACAGGAGCAAGTACTGGAAACGGGTATGTTGGATGAATTAATAAAGTAATGAGACCAAAATGAAGAATTGGCGACTTACTATGATATGTTTTTTATATTATAAATTTGTTTATGTTATAGAAAGAAGGGATATGTTAATGGATGTGAAATAGTTATATTGTTTAATAGAAGATTTCTTTGGTTATAAATGTTGCATGATGGGAATTAATTCTGCGGAAAAAACAGTTTTTTGTATTCTATATGATTCGTTTTGGCTGGAATGTAGTTTGAATGATCGATATGGAAGGTTTGAACTGGAATAAGGATAGGGAAGAATGGAATGATAACTAATTTTCTGGGAGAATCCTGTTCTTTAAATTCCGATGAAAAATCAATAAAAAAGAGTTTAAGAATTATTGATAATTATTGTAGGTTAAGATTGCCGGATAAGTTTTTGGACGCATATTATGAAGCCTATGTTACGAGTTTATATAATAATACAGGCTGTAGAAGTTTGATAAGAAAGATTATTAAACGAAGAAAGAAATGAGAATGTATAGGTGAGAAGAAGCAGTATGCCTATGATGAGAATAATCGGCTGATCCAGATAACTAGAACTGACGGGAAGAGTATCCGATACGATTATAACAAACTGGGCGAATTGCTAAAGAAAGAGTATTCAGAGGAAGCCGGCGGAAAGGGTCATGGATCTATCGTTATCCAGACCTATGCTTATAATCCGCCGGGAAACTTCTTTACGGAGGACAGTTATTTCGGAAGTCTGCTGGAGCGGAATCTGTATACCTACGCGGAGAACGACCCGGTGAACTACAGCGATCCAAGCGGGCATGAGATCCCTTAGTAAGGCGTGGAATCATCCATTCAAGGATGGCAGCGGCAAAGTAGGCAGGTTAATCGCATTAAAAGAGTGCCTGCGTTTCGGGATTATTCCGTTTATCATTGAAGATGCAAAAAAAATATATTATTACCGGGGGCTCTCCGAATGGGAGAAAGGCTATCTGACAAACACCTGTCTGGATGGACAAGATATCTTCAGAAAACTGATGTCCATGTTCGATACCCAGTCATAAAACCCTCTGTGGAGAATCTCCTAATGTTAGAATTTTCTCCCTATCTGGTTTAATCTATAAAAATGGGGAAACAGTGGGACGTCAATTGGAATAGAATCTAATTGCAGTGGAAGATGACAAGGGAATTTTGATTACAGGTCGGATCGGCACGACAATATATCTATAAATATGTTAAAATTCGACTTAATATACAATTCGAGGACAAAACATTACCGTTGGAGGACAAGTTAACACAGCGAATTATTTTTAGTGTATGATACCCTCAGAACGACGTTTATGTTGTTCGGAGGGTATTTTATGTTGCGCGGATTCTAAAAAAAATTTATGCAAATTATACCGGATGACATTACGAAAAGGATAATAAATTAGGAAGGGTATGGAGTTTTTTGGTGAGAGCGATGAGGAAAATTTGTTTAATTTGACAAGGCGAAATTTTAATTTTAGAAATTTATGTTAAAAGAAAAGGATAAGAGAGAAAATGAATAAAGAACTTAAATTATCAACGCGGTTTCTTCAAAAATTTCAGGAAAATGAGAAATGGGGGGCAAATGTCGAGCAGGTCATTATTAATACGAAGGATTACTTTTATTGTTCGCCTAAGTTTTTTCCTGAGTATACGCATCATGGGATACTTCATATAAGAAGAATGCTTGACATATGTGATAAGCTGATTCCGGATAAAGCATTGGCGAACATGACGGCAAGGGATTTGGGGATATTAGTTATATCAGTGATTATGCATGATATAGGCATGTTTATAGATTCGGCGGGATTAAGTAAGCTGCTATATGGGGAATATTCTGAACGAAAAACAAGAAAACTGGATAAGCGTACATGGAGAGAAGCGTGGATAAGCTATCTTCAGGCAATTGAGAGAAGTTCTGATAAGAAGTTAAGGAAGATTTTTGGCGAGGCGGGCTGTCCTGAAGAACTGCCTTTTAAAGAGACAGCGATAACAGAAGAAAATATATTATTATACGGAGAATTTTTGCGGAAGAATCACGGAAGACTTGCTTTTGAAATTATAAAATACGGATTTCCGGGCAGCGAAGATTTGGATGTTTTCAGAAAAACAGAAATAGATGATGAAATAAGGGATATTATTGCCATTGCGGCGAGAAGCCATACAATCGCATTGCGGCAGGCGGTACCGTATTTAGAAGGACACTATACTCCGGCGGCAGAACCGAAAAATATTAAAATTTTTTATTTAATGTCATTGCTCCGGATGGCGGATTATTTGGATGCCGGTTATGACAGGGCGTCGCATGTGATCGAAATGATGAGAGGGATTCGATCTGAGATATCAGCCGGGGAATTTTCATGGAATCAGGTAATTGATTATGATGACTATTCTTGGAGATTAGAATCGGAAACATTAATTATACATGCAAATCCCAGATGCAGCAGCCAATTTTTAAAAATAGAGAACTGGCTGAACGAACTGCAGAAAGAGTTAGATTTATGCTGGGCGGTTCTCGGCGAATTTTATACGGGGAAATCTCCGTTAGAACTTACAATAAGAAGGGTTAACTCTAATATTCTATTAGAGAATACAAGAAAACGTTTTGAAGAACGTTTTGTAACAAGAAGAGCCGTTTTGGATACAAATCCGGACATTTTAAAATTGTTGATACATCCACTGTATGACGAGGAAGCAAAATACGGGGTCCGGGAGCTTTTGCAAAATGCTGTGGATGCATGCAGTGAAAGAGAAGAAATTGAAAGACGGAATGGCAATGCGCTGTATTCTCCTAAAATTCAGGTGGAAATAAATCGTAATAAACAGGAGATATCCGTTTTAGATAATGGAACGGGAATGACGGCGGATATTATTATAAATTATTTTTTAATATCTGGAGCATCCTTTAGAAATAGCGAAATTTGGGAGAAAAATTATATAAGAAATGGAGAATCAGTAATTGCCAGAAGCGGAAAATTTGGAATAGGCGTACTGTCGGCGTTTTTACTGGGGAATTATGTTGAGGTAACCACCAGACATTTGAGCGAAGATTTGGGATACAGTTTCGGAATTGAGATTGGAAGAGAAAATATTAATATTGAACGAACCGAAGCGCCGATAGGAACGAAACTGATGGTCAAATCATCGGCGGGGATTTTAGATGAGATAGTTTCAGGTATCGAATACCCTAAATGGACCGATTGGTATTGTTTCCAGAACCCTAATATTGAATATATTTTGGATGGACAGGTAATCTGTCATGAGGAAGAGTATGTTCCGAATATGGATGAGAATTTCAAAGGATGGTATTTGCTGGAGGGTACGGAATATGCGAGTTATAAATGGAGTTACGATGCAAAACATCTCTCTGGGATTAATGCATTCTGTAATGGAATCCCTGTGACGCAGGGAACGGTTTTGAATGCCGCAAAATATGGGTTTCCGTTAAAAACACCGATTATATCAATTGTAGATTACAATAATAAAGTACATATCAATTTATCTAGAAATCAGCTCACAAGTTTTCCTGCTGAGAGAGAGTTTGTTAGAGAAGGGTATAGATTTGCAATTATGCGGCTGTTGGAGGAAGAATTTTTAAGTATCGGCTGTTCTTGCAGTCAAGCGCTGCAAAAGGGCTTTGCATACAGCGAAAAACTTGATATAGAGGGAAACAGTTCGGTACATGCGTCGCAATTTCTTTTTGCAGAGGATGGATATACCCTAATGTCTCCAGCTTTTTTGAGACATTCGAAAGTAAAAGAACTGCTTTTAGTGTGTGTGGAATCCAATAGGATAGAGGAATTTGCGCCGCAGTCTGCATCTATTCCGATATGGCTGTGTGAAATAGGGACATATCGCAGAAGAAGTTTCTTTTGCAGAGCATTTACAGCTATATTTGAAGAGGAAGGGATTCGTGAAAAAGCAGTTCAATTTATAGTTGGAAAACAGTTTTATGATACAGAATTGGAAGGATATTTTATTACTCAAAGGCTTACGGAAAAAATGAAATTATGCGGTCTGGATGAAGGAATCTATAATTTTAGTCTCGATGAAAGTATGAGTGAGAATGTATCGGAGGTAAATTGGAAAGGATTGATGGAACAGGGGGCTATAGCGGTAATTCGATATCAATTAGATTTTTCAGATAATCTTAATCTGATGGGACAACTGCTGGAAATGTATCTGGATGATGTTACATGGTTCCCTTATTCGCTTGAAAAGAAAAAGAAAATTTGCAGTAAGGCTTTTGATGAGTTAGGAGTGTATTCAATCTATAGTGAATTATAGAATGATATTTGATGTATATAACCGACGCGCCGGGCAAGAAACGCTATGAAGTTTATAATGGACGGATCGGATTAGATAAGGAGGCAATCGATGAAAAAGATTAAAATAACTATTCCGCATTTCTACTGTTTGGAATATATAGAAAATGAAAAAAGAATGTATCTAGATATTGATTTTAGAGAACCTAAAATTTTTATTGGAAAATCTCTTATTAAAAAATGGGAACCGCCCTATCAGACAGTAGAAATCACAGAAGAAAATAGGGAAGAGATTTATAAGAATATCATAAAATATCTATTGGTCATATATCGATCGCAGGATATAGTAGAAATATATTAAATTGGTAAAGTTTAGTTTG
Source organism: uncultured Dorea sp. (assembly GCA_910584095.1). Classification (GTDB taxonomy): domain Bacteria; phylum Bacillota; class Clostridia; order Lachnospirales; family Lachnospiraceae; genus Claveliimonas. The sequence goes on from CAJTYU010000016.1 coordinate 6,491, forward strand.
TACAGAGGTATGTCTGAATTATACGCATAAGAAATAGCCGTCCTGTTCTCGATAAAGTTGAGGAACGGCTATGGCCCAATTAAATATATAGGAAAAAGTAGATGCAGCCAAATTGTTCGGGATGCTCAAGACTTTTTTGATACACAAAGAATCATAAAGCTTTCTCTATGTATCAAATATCAAGCTGCGTGTGTTTGATTCTATACAGCATATAGATATGTATCCTGCCGTTTTTGCCTGTCTGCAAAATGCTTTGGCCAATTCTTGCATAAGTTCTTCTGTTACGTTGACTCCTTTTGATTCGGCGTATCGGACAGAACTGCCGCTGTACTTGACGCATAAAGGAAATGCAAGTTCAAATTCTTCTATCGTTTCTATGCAGAATTCTGCTTCCTTTCTTGCCATTTCCGTTGTATAGGCATACGACATCCAGTACGCACCGCAAGGTATGTCAAGCATGTTGCATAACTCCGCATTTTTTCGAAACTGCAGATCAATGCTCCCGCTGCCGTATCCTGCGCAAAGCATCGCAAATCCTAAACCGCGCTCTTTCATACGATGCCATTCCACAATCCCGTCTACTTCACTTACGTCCACTCCAAAAAGCATTAGTACACACTCCTGTTAGTTTCTTTCTTTTATTTTATGCTGTTGATAAAGCAATGTGACTGCAAAAGTGTCTATTTATGTCGAAATATATCGTATATTGTAGAAGATTACCAAATTCTATTCTATCGGTTTATGATTTAATTGTACTCATCAAATATTACTATAGAAAGGAGTCGTTTATAACAAAAATATGAAGGAGATACAATATCTTATACGTTCTCTCGGTATAGGCGCTAATTATCAAGGTTATCGATACTTAACTTATGCGGTTTATCTTTGTCTTGAAAATGAAGACTATCTGTTAAGTGTCAGTAAACTTCTCTATCCAGAAATTGCTGAGACATTTCAGACTACGGCTTACAGCGTTGAACGAAATCTTCGGACGGTAGTAAATGTATGCTGGGAACGCGGAAATCGTATGTTGTTGGAAGACATCTCTTTTTATCCTCTCTTGGATAAGCCTACGACGGGAGAATTTTTGGATATTGTGAGTGGATACTTACGACAAAATTCCGTTTATTAACGGACATTTCCGATTTTCTTAAGCTGTTTTTAAGAAATTTTCTATTTCTTTTAGAGAAACAACATACTTTTGTCATAATTTACTTATATAATGGCTTTAGATAGTTGATAGTGCATCAGCTATCTCCCCCTCATAAAGTAAAACACCAAATAGACTTTGGTGCCGCACTTTACTCTCATTCCTTTAGATAACTATAACAAAGAAAAATCCGTCGGCCATGATGGCTGGCGGATTTTCTTTGTATTATAATCCTTTGGCAGAACAAGCGCCGGAAAAGCATGTAAATACGCTTTTTAATCTTTAATGTTTCTTAAGAATTTTTACCACTTGGACTTAAAAATTGCCTGCTATTATATATCCCATAAGAAGCCATGAGCATAAGGGCATGGCGGAGAATAGACTTGCAGGGGATTGCGCACAGCGGCGGAATACTTTATAGTAGAAGGGAGGTGATGGAGATGTCAAGGATATTAGTATGTGATGATGACAAAGAAATTGTTGAGGCAATTGAGATATATTTAACTCAGGAGGGTTATGAGATCAGTAAGGCCTATGACGGCGAGGAAGCGCTTAAGAAGCTGAAGGAAGAAAAAATTGACCTTCTTGTGATTGACGTTATGATGCCGAAGTTGGACGGTATTCGTGCAACTCTGAAAATTCGGGAAAAGAATAATATGCCGATTATTATTTTATCGGCTAAATCTGAGGATGCGGATAAGATACTAGGGCTTAATATCGGCGCGGATGATTATATTACAAAGCCTTTTAATCCCTTAGAGCTGGTAGCAAGAGTAAAATCTCAGATACGCAGGTATACTCAGCTTGGAAGCGTGTCCGGCGCGATGACAGGAGAAGAGGTATATAGTACCGGGGGTCTGTCCATCAACGATGACTTGAAGGAAGTGACGGTGGACGGCGAGCCGGTGAAGCTGACGCCGATCGAATATAATATATTATTGCTGTTGGTGAAAAATCAGGGGCGTGTATTTTCCATTGAGCAGATTTATGAAAGTATCTGGAATGAGGAGGCGCTTGGCGCAGATAATACTGTAGCAGTGCATATCCGGCACATTCGGGAAAAGATAGAGATTAACCCAAAGGAGCCAAGATACCTGAAGGTGGTCTGGGGAGTAGGATATAAGGTGGAAAAGCTCTGATTTTAAGGAGGCGCCGTTATTTTAAACGGCAGAATGGAGTAAAAATGAGTAGAAAATGGTATAGAGGGAAGCTGGTGAAAGGGATTCTGGCGGCATTTGCACATGTACTCGCGGTTCTTCTTGTCATCAGTATGTTATGGATATGGGCCTGTCCCAGTGCGGCGGAGGATGCGCTGGAGGGGAAGCGTGTAGAATATGAGGACTCAGAAGTTCTGAGTTCTCTTATGTTTTCAGACTCCTTGAGGATTCTGCATGCGATTCGGATTAAGGAAAATTTAGAAAAAGACGGTGTTTATGACGAAGACAAGATCGTGGATATCACGCAGTATTTAGAAAATGGAGTTATAGACGGCAGCAAAGAATCCGGCCTTGCTTATACGCTGGGGGATTTAAAGGATTGGGCGGAAGCATATTGCGAGTATGACATGGTAGACAGCGGAGATTATGGCACATCGACAGAGGATCCGGTTATTGTTGGGCAGAAGCCGGACAAAACCTATGAATATTTTCATTACAGCGAACTGAGAAAGAAAATTGACGCGGGAGAATTCCGTTTTGTGATGGAAACGGAGGATATGACAGCATATGATATCCTTCAGGAATTAAAGGATGGAAATTGGTATGAGGGGAATGCGGTATCCAACTCATATGCACTGCTGGATTCTGACAATAATGTACGTTTGATCGACTGCTGGAATTATGACGGGTTTTGGATTGAAGAACAGTTTGCGCCGGCAGAGGCTGAAAGCGTCCTTGAGATTGCAAATAAGAATCCGGAATGGAACGGGAAGCTGGAAAAGGCATATCAGGAGATATCAGCTGCACTGGAGGTGATAAATGAAGATTTTGAGATTTACAATGGTACTCTGGAAGAATATGAAGAAGGAAATACGAATCTGATATACTTGCTTGTGGATAAAACAGCGAAGAAGGTGTATACCAATCGTGAAGAATATGAAGATTATTCATCCATGGAGAAGAGCATTGAGGCGGTAAAAAATATAGGAAGATATGCGGTAGTTATGCCAAAGCTGTCCGATTTTGACAGTAATCAGGATAAGATTTATTCGGATGAATGGAATCACATGATAAATGCAGGAATAACTACGGATGATTACGTGTTTGCAGCCGCGCTGGATACCGGTTATCCGATTCGGGATCAATATTTTTATGAAAAAGATATTTACGAGAGATTTTCAGAAAAAGCTGGTTTTATGTTGAAATTAGGTATTGGAGCATCCGTTTTTCTTTTAGGAACGATTATCTGGCTTACGGCAGTAGCGGGAAGAAGGCCGGAGGATGAAGAAATGCATTGTAACGTATTTGACGGGTGGAAGACGGAATTGGCGGCGGCGCTTGTGATTGGCATCTGGACCATTTGCATGATAGTCCTTGGGGGCGCGGCTAATGGACTGGGAAATACGCAGCATATGTATTATACAACATCCGGCGCGGTCTATTACTCCTTAGAAAGGCTTGATGAAAATGTTTTGATCATCTGCGGAATCATGGGATTTGTGACCTGTTCAATGTTTTTGATAGGGTATCTGAGCCTTGTTCGCAGGTTAAAAGCAGGAGTAGTGTGGAAAAACAGCCTGCTTAGGATGGTGATGATTTATGGGTGGAAGTTTATACGCCATATACCAATTGTGTGGAAATATATTTTATTCTTCGCTTTGTTTGTAGCGAGCCAGATGCTTTTGTTTACAACGAGGATTCTTATATTTGATATGATCGGTCTTGCAGCGGACGTAGCGGCGCTCATCTATATTGTGCAGCAGGCGGTTGGGAGGAAACGGCTTAGCGAAGGCGTTATGCGTATTTCCAGCGGCGAGCTGGACTACAAGATTCCGTTAGGAGGTCTGACAGGAGAGCAATTAGATCTGGCGGAGCGGGTGAATAATATTGGAGCTGGACTGGACGCGGCTGTGGAAGCCAGCATTAAGAACGAGAGGCTGAAGACGGATTTGATCACCAATGTGTCTCATGACATTAAGACGCCGCTGACTTCTATAATTAATTATATTGATCTGCTGAAACGGGAAAATATTGAGGATGAGAAAATTCAGGGTTATCTGGAAGTGCTGGAATCCAAGGCTCAGAGGCTGAAGATTTTAACTGAGGACGTGGTAGAGGCCTCGAAGGTAAGTTCCGGTAATGTGATGCTGGAGTGTATGAATCTGAATTTGGTTGAAATGGTTCAGCAGACCAGCGGAGAGTTTTCTGAAAAATTTGAAAACAAAGGACTTACGGAGGTTATGAATCTGCCGGAAGAGCCTGCCGTTATATGGGCGGATGGCAGAAGAATGTGGCGGATCTTGGAAAATGTTTATAACAATGTGGCAAAATATGCTATGGAAGGAACCCGCGTTTATTCAGATTTGAGACAGACAGAGGAAAGTGTAATATTTTCTTTGAAAAATATTTCAGAGCAGCCGCTGAATATCAGCGCCGATGAACTTACGGAGAGATTTATCCGGGGAGATGTGTCCCGCAGCACGGAGGGAAGCGGTTTGGGGCTTTCCATCGCCAAGAATCTGGCATCCCTTATGGGTGGGAAATTTGAACTGTATCTGGATGGAGATTTGTTCAGGGTAACGATAACATTTCCGAGAGTGAAAAAGATATAACAGATTCTTCTATTTACTATGGAGATAAAATCATATATAATATCTGCATGGAGAATTTAAGAATAGTATTACAGGAGAATTTGAATATAAATTTTATATCGGCTGTTTTAAGCGGACCGAGAGAAAAAGATGGGATTATGAAGGTAAAAGTGCGTCCTTTGCTAAAGAAGGACACACTTTTCTTTCAGTTAGAGATTTTCCGTGGAAATCAGGCATTTCACAAGAATCTGGAGGCGGACGCTGCGGCGGAAGAGCTTCTAAAGCTTATGGGCGGGATGAAGCAGCTTCAGATGGAGACGAAGCAGTATACGTATACTGCTTTGGCCAGCAGAAAAGGAAAGATTACTATTAAAAAGAAGCAGAGGAAAACGCCGGTAAAGATGGTGAATCTTCAGCATAATCGAAAGAAGAAATATATTTTGGAGGAGGGCCGGCCGGCGCCTTTTCTGGTTGATCTGGGAGTTATGACCGAGAACGGAAAGGTAGTGAGCCAGAGATTTGATAAGTTCCGGCAGATTAACCGTTTTCTGGAGTTTGTAGAGGATGTTCTTCCGGAGCTTCCAAGGGACAGGGAGCTTACTATTATTGATTTTGGGTGCGGAAAATCCTATCTGACATTTGCTATGTATTATTATCTGCATGAATTGAAGCGGTATGATATCCGTATGATCGGGCTGGATCTTAAGACAGAGGTTATTCGGAACTGCAATAAACTTTGTGAGCGTTATGGGTATGAGAAGCTTAAGTTCATGGAAGGAAATATTGCGGAATATACGGGCGTAGACGCCGTGGATATGGTAGTGACGCTTCATGCCTGCGATACGGCTACGGATTATGCCCTTGCGAAAGCAGCGGGCTGGAATGCGAAGGTTATTTTGTCGGTCCCCTGCTGTCAGCATGAGGTAAATGGGCAGATTACAAGCGATGTATTAGCGCCCGTATTAGAATACGGGCTGATCAAAGAACGGATGGCGGCGCTGATAACGGACGCTATGCGCGCGCAGTATCTGGAGGGCGCAGGATACCGTACCCAGATTCTGGAGTTTATTGATATGGAGCATACGCCGAAAAATATATTAATCCGGGCGGTAAAAACCGGGAAACGAAAGAAAAACAAAAAAGCAGTTTGTGAGTGCGAGGAGGCGCTGCATATTTCACCGCTGCTTGGACGCCTTTTGAACGGCGGGAACGGACAGGATTACGCAGAAGATGAGGGATAACAGCAGACCGGGAAGGAACGGTTGTAGGACAGGAGCTGATTAGATAGATGAAGAAAAAGTTGACGCATGTAGGGACGCTGGCGGTAATATTTATACTGGCTGTCTTTTACTTTGAATATATGACCAGCAAAGGCAATGATAATATGATGGCGGATCTTGGGAATGCAACGCTTCCCATGGTTTATTTTTCAGTGGAAGGGTACAGGCTGAATCCAATGAACGGGTATACCCGTGAGATGGACATTCCCAGTATGCGCGATAGTATTACGCCGGTAACAAACAATCAGCTTTCCATGAACATGGAAGCAGAAGACAGAAAGGTTTCTTCGGTTGATTATACAGTATATTCACTTGACGGTGAGACAGTGCTTTATGAGAATAAGCTTTCGTCTGCATCGGAGCAGATGACATTGACGTTTAAAGAAGGAATTTTGACTCAGGAGCGGGTTTTGGCGGTGACGCTGCATTCAGATATGGGGGATATTTATTATTATACGAGGGTGGTAACGCCTACAGATTTTAATTTGATGTCCTGTCTGGATTATGTGTATAATTTTCACGAAAATGCATTAGGAAAGAAGGAAAATACAGGAGTGGGGGCGGCTTTGGAACCTAATGAGGAGGGGGACAACAGCACGTTTTCCCATGCGACGATCCACTCTAGCTATAATCATGTGACGTGGGGGGATTTAGAGCCTCAGGTAACAGGGGAGGAGCGGTGGAAAATCTTAGAGGCAAACGCCGCCTATACGTCGGTGCTATTGGAGTATGATGTGAACTGTAAGGGAGAGGAAAATGAGACGGATCTTTATACTGTGAAGGAATTTTTCCGGGTCCGTATGGCGGAGGGGGTTATGTATCTCCTGAATTATGACCGCAGGGCGGAGCAGGTTTTTGATGGGAGCCGGCGGGTGCTTAATGAAAAAGGGCTGCTGCTTGGGGTTACATCTGCAGATGTTCCATATATGGTAAATTCAGAAGGAAATGTAGCGGCATTTGTTCAGGCAAATGAGTTATGGAGTTATAACCGTGATGAAGATGAGATTTCCCTGGTATTTAGTTTCCGCGATGTGGAAAATACAGATGCCAGGAGTAAAGTATCCGATCATAATATTCAGATTCTAAGTATGGACGATAAGGGCAGTACTACATTCGCAGTGTCCGGCTATATGAACCGGGGAGCGCACGAAGGAGAGGTTGGAATAGATATATACTATTATAATATAGAAACAAATAGTATTGAAGAAAAGGCATTTATACCCAGCAATCAGTCTGCGGCAATTGCGGAAGAGGAATTTGGAAAATTTACATATTACAGTGAGAAACGAGATTATCTTTACATGCTGGTAGGAGGAACGCTTTACGAGGTTGACGTGGATAAGAACTGGGACGAACCGATAGTCTCCGGATTGCGTGAAGGGCAGTATGCCATATCTGAAAGCGGCCGCTGGGTGGCCTATCAGACTGGCGACAGTCTGGAGACGTCGACACAGGTGATCGTGAAGGATTTGGATACGGATGAGGAATACAAGGTAGAAGCGGTAGAGGGTGAAAGCGTTATACCGCTTGGATTTGTTGGCGATGATTTTGTGTCGGGACGGGCAAAACAATCAGAAGCTGGGAAAACGCTCAGCGGAGAAAAGGTAACGCCCATGTATATAATTGAAATCCGGGATTCAGAAAATAAGCTGGTAAAAAGTTATGATCCGGGAGGATGCCGTGCGACAGGAGCGGAGATTGATAATGGGATGATAACGATTAACATAGCCGTGAATCAAAATGGCATATATTCAGGGATAAGTGCGGATTATATTACAAGCAGCGTGGAAAGGGAGGAAAGCAATATCACGCTGGAATCTTATGTCACGGATTTGAAAAAAACGCAGATGCGTCTCACATTTATTGACGGCATAAAAGATAAAAGTGCAAAGTTATTAAAACCTAAGCAGGTTCTCCACGATAATCCGGCTCTGCCGGAATTTAAGGAAGAGGCAGAACGGGGTTACTGCGTATATGGACTTGGAGAGATGATGGGGAGCTATAAGGAAGCGGGGAGTGCAATTCAGGAGGCGGATCGCGCAAGCGGCGTGGTGATTGCGCCAAACGGACAATATGTCTGGGAGAGAGGCAACCGTTATCTGACTTATCAGATTACAGGACAGGAAGAGTTATTTGCATACATACAGGGCCAGCTGCAGGCGGGAACGGCGCCGTTAGATATTGTTAATCAGTTGTCGGGTGATAAGGGAATGGAACTGACCGGCTGCAGTGCGGACCAGATTGCTTATTTAATCAACAAGGGGACTCCGGTAATCAGCGTGAGAAGAGGAGAACCGCCGCTTATTTTAACGGGATTTGATGAACATTCGGTGATTTATATTAATGTGGCGGACGGACAGATATTGTCGATGCCGAAAGTTCAGATGGATCAGATTATGCTTCAGGAAGGAAATGAATATATAGGATATCTGCTGTAGGGTTTTTAGGCAGAAAGATAACGCCCTTTTTCTGTACTTTGTACGGGAAAAGGGCGTTGCTCTGTATGTAAAGCTTATGCTTGATATTTAAACAACATCCGGTGATAGCGGCTCAGAGCGGTATATAGGATCATTCCTAGGATACCGCAGGAGATTACCTCTCCGATACCGACAGTAAGCATCATAAAGGGAATTGGAAGATTGATCCCATAGCCGAAACGCAGCACGAACGGTACGATAATCGTGTTGGCGGCGATAGGTGGGAGCGGTCCCCAAATAGGCTTCTGTTCTCTAAGGCAATAAGTAAGGGCCGCGCCGATTAAGGTTGCGGTACTGCCGAAGACAATGTCGGGAAGGATGGCCCCGCCTAGGATATTGCCAATCAGGCATCCGATAAACAGTCCCGGTACTGCGGCTGGCGTAAACAGCGGCAGAATCGTGAGCGCTTCGGAAATACGTACCTGAATTTCACCAAATGAGAATGGCGCAAACAGGTAGGTCAGTACAACATAGATGGCAGCAATCATGGCTGCCTGAGTTAGAAAGTTTACATTCTTGTTTTTCATATTTAGTTCTCCTTTAGTTTTTATTTACGTGTGGAAGGTCTCGAACACACGATTCATTTAACGCCGGGAATCGGCGGCAAGCCCTATAGACCTTGGTTTTAATGGGCCTTGCAATGAATATGAGTATAGCACAATATGATTGCGGAATGCAAGCTTGTTTAATTTCCTGTAGGGATATATGGGCGGATTGCTCCGGCTACGTTGCTGATCGGCATTGTCTGGAGCCAGATTCTTCCGGGTCCGGTAATTATTGTGTTGAAAAGACCTTCCCCGCCAAAGAGAATGTTCTTCATACCGGGAACGGACTGGATATCCATGCTGCAAGTCGCTTCCATGGCGGCTAGATGTCCAGTATCAATGATAATCTGCTGTCCGGGCTGAAGAGTGTATTCTATTACATGTCCGTCAAATTCTGCAAAGGCTATGCCTTGCCCGCTGATCCGCTGCATAATGAAGCCTTCGCCGCCGAACAGGCCGGCTCCTATTTTCTTGCGGAAATGAACGGAGAGGGTTACTCCCGCTTCGCTGGCAAGAAATGCTTTTTTCTGGAAAATCATATCGTTTCCGGGGGTGATATGGAATGCCCGGATGGACCCCGGGAAGCTGGATGCAAATGCAATCATTCCTGTGCCGCCCTGAGCAGTGTAGATATTCTGGAACATTTTCTCGCCGGAAAAAGCCCGGCCTACCGCTCTTCCCAGGCCGCCACCGCTGGTGGTTTCCATCTTCATATTGGGGGACATCCATGACATGGCGCCGCCTTCGGTGATCATCTTTTCTCCTGATTCCAGCTCGCAGATTACGACTGGCAGAGTTTCTCCCTGTATCTGATATTTCATAAGGACACCTCTTTCGTTTTTTCTTTTATTATAGTATATTTGGAGTTCAGAGTAAATGAGAAGATGCTATAATCCGGCGGCGAAAAATATAGTTTTGTTTTATGGGCAGAAGGGGGTACATGAAAGGGATATTCTGTGCTATACTAAGGAAGAAAAGCTTTTGAGGCAGAAAATTAAAGTGCGGGAAGAGTTACGAGAAAACGATATTATGATTTTAGAAGGAGTTATTATAGTATGGATTTGATAACGATTAGGGAATTGTATAAGAATCAGGATGAATATTTGGACAAGCAGATAAGGATAGGAGGATGGGTACGGAGCATCCGCGACTCTAAGACATTTGGATTTATTGTGGTGAACGACGGAACCTATTTTCAGCCGCTCCAAGTGGTATACAGCGACAAATTAGATAATTTTGCAGAGATTTCTAAATTAAATGTAGGGGCGGCGGTCATTGCTGCCGGGACGTTGGTTGCAACGCCTCAGGCAAAACAGCCCTTTGAGATTCAGGCGGATGAGGTGACGGTTGAAGGCGCTTCTGCCCCGGATTATCCGCTGCAGAAGAAGCGCCATGGTTTTGAGTATCTTCGGACGATCACGCATCTTAGGCCGAGAACGAATACCTTTCAGGCAGTATTCCGCGTCCGTTCGCTGGCGGCTTACGCATTCCATAAGTTTTTCCAGGAGAGGGGCTTTGTGTATGTGCATACGCCGCTGATTACCGCAAGCGACTGCGAGGGAGCCGGGGAGATGTTTAGGGTAACGACGCTGGATATGGACAATCTTCCGAAGAAGGATAGCGGAAGTATTGATTATACGCGGGATTTCTTTGGAAAAGAGACGAGCCTTACCGTAAGCGGGCAGCTTAACGGAGAGACTTACGCGCAGGCATTCCGCAATATTTATACATTTGGGCCGACCTTCCGTGCAGAGAACTCCAATACCACCCGGCATGCGGCGGAGTTCTGGATGATCGAGCCGGAGATGGCGTTTGCGGACTTGAATGATAATATGGAAATCGCAGAAGCGATGCTCAAATATGTGATCAACTACGTGATGGAAGAAGCGCCGGAGGAGATGAATTTCTTTAATTCCTTTGTGGATAAGGGATTGATTGCGAGACTGCAGAATGTAGCGTCCTCTGAATTTGCAAGAATTACCTATACAGAGGCCGTAAAGCTATTAGAGAAGAATAATGATAAATTTGAATACAAGGTGTCATGGGGGGCCGACCTGCAGACCGAACACGAACGCTATCTGACGGAAGAGGTATATAAGCGGCCGGTATTTGTAACTGATTATCCGAAGGATATTAAGGCTTTCTATATGAAGATGAACGACGATGACAAGACCGTTGCGGCCGTAGACTGTCTGGTACCCGGAATCGGTGAAATTATCGGCGGAAGCCAAAGGGAAGATAATTACGAGAAGCTGGAAAAGCGTATGAAAGAATTGGGCCTTAAGACTGAGGACTATCAATTCTATATGGATCTGCGCAAATATGGCTCCACAAGACACTCCGGCTTTGGTCTTGGTTTTGAGCGCTGTATTATGTATCTGACCGGAATGGGCAATATCCGCGACGTAATCCCATTCCCGCGTACTGTAAATAACTGCGATTTATAAACCAGCGCTACTGCGCCGCGGGAAAATGACTTCAGATAAGGAGGGGACAGTATGAATATATTGGTTGTAGATGATGAGAAGGAGATTGCAGACGTTATCGAGCTGTATCTTCAGAATGATCAGTATTCGGTATTCAAATATTATACAGGCGAAGAAGCGCTTCACTGTATATCTGACAAGAAGATTGATCTTGCGATTCTGGACGTAATGCTTCCAGACATAGACGGCTTCCAGATTCTGAAGAAGATACGGGAGAAATATACTTTTCCGGTGATTATGCTGACGGCAAAGACAGAATATATGGATAAGATTACCGGTCTAACCATGGGCGCGGATGATTATATTCCAAAACCGTTCAATCCGTTGGAGCTGATAGCGAGGGTGAAGGCGCAGCTTAGGCGTTATACCCAGTATAATGACGGCGGCAAGGATGCGGGGGATGTGATTGATTTTGGCGGGCTTTTCTTAAACCGCACCTCTCACGAGTGCGTCTATAACGAGGTTTCGCTGACTTTAACGCCGATTGAGTTTGATATCCTGTGGCTGCTGTGCGAAAACCGGGGCAAGGTAATCAGCTCGGAGGAGCTGTTTGAGAAGGTATGGAATGAGAAGTATTACAAGAACAGCAATAACACAGTTATGGTGCATATCCGGCATCTCAGAGAGAAGCTGAGCGCGCCTACGGGCAATTCGGACTTTATTAAGACCGTGTGGGGAGTAGGGTATAAAGTTGAAGAATAGTTATCGTAAGCTGAAATTTAGCATTTTATTGCAGACAGTGCTGATTACGGCTCTGACTGTACTGGTTGGCGGTTTTCTTCTGAACTATGTTATAGATGGGATATACAATGATTCGTTTGCGACAGCGTTTGTGGAATTTTTGGTTTCCCTTCACATGGAAGAAAAAACCGCCATTGATTTATATTGGAAGCTGATTGGAAATAACAAGATATTTTTTATGATTGTGGGTTTCCTTCTTCTTTTTGCGCTGTTTTTCTACATCGCTCTATCCCAGATGACCAGATATTTAGATCAGGTCGGCGATGGAATCGAGAATATTTTATCGGAATCCTCGGAGCCGATTCATTTGATTACAGAGTTAAAGCCGATTGAGATCCGGCTGAATGAGATTAAGGCTACGCTGAAAAGGCAGGAACTGGAGGCGGTTGAGAGCGAGAAGCGCAAAAATGATATGGTACTGTTTTTGGCCCATGACCTGAAGACTCCGCTGACGTCGGTGGTGGCATATCTGACAATGCTTGACGGCCATCCGGATATGCCGATGGAGGAACGGGCAAAATATACCCATATTTCTCTGGAAAAAGCGGTCCGTCTGGGGGAACTGATCAATGAATTTTTTGATATTACCAAGTTCAGCCTTCAGGAATTTGAATTAGAGCCGGTAGAACTGAATCTTTCTATGATGCTGGAGCAGATTGCAGACGAGCTTTATGGAGTTCTTCAGGAGAAGCGTCTTACCTGCGAGGTAGAAGCGGATGAGAATTTGGAGGTGGAAGGCGATCCGGATAAGCTTGCCAGAGTATTTGATAATCTTCTCAGAAATGCAATTGCCTATTGCTACGAAAATACGACGATTGGCATTGCCGCCCATATGAAGCGGGGAGATGTGGAGATTATTTTCCGTAATGAGGGAAAGAAGATTCCGGGAGCCAAGCTTCAGACCATATTTGAGAAATTTTACAGGCTGGATGATTCCCGCTCTACAGAAACCGGAGGAGCGGGGCTTGGGCTGGCGATTGCAAGAGAGATCGTGGAGCTCCACGGGGGGCGGATTATTGCGAAGAGCGACGATGAGAAGACGCAGTTTGTAGTAACTCTGCCGTCGAAGAAAAAACAGGAAGAAGGATTAGAACATGAAGTTCATACACATTGCAGACGTACACTTAGGGGCAAAGCCGGACGCCGGAAGAACATACAGCGCAAAAAGAGAAAGTGAGATATGGGACAGCTTTGGCAAGGTAATTCGGATGTGTGAGGAGGAACAAGCAGAGCTTTTGCTGATAGCCGGTGATTTGTTCCACAGACAGCCGCTTTTGAGAGAACTGAAGGAAGTGGATTATCTGTTTGGAACTCTGAGCAGGACGCAGGTGGTACTGATGGCGGGGAATCATGATTATATTAGGAAGGAATCCTATTACCGTACATTCACTTGGAGCCCGAATGTACATATGATTTTAAGCAGCGATATCAGCTGTGTAGAATTGAAAGAGCTTAATACGGCGGTTTATGGTCTCAGCTATTATGCAAAAGAAAGGGAGGAAACCCTGTACGAACAGATTCGGCTGAGAGATAACTGCAGATACCGTATACTGCTTGCCCATGGCGGAGACGAGAAGCATCTGCCGTTTCGCAAGGCAGAAGTGGACAAGGCTGGGTTTGACTATGTGGCGCTTGGACATATCCATAAGCCGCAGGAGTTGATTCATGGCCGGATGTTCTACGCGGGGGCGTTAGAACCGACGGATAAAAATGATACGGGTCAGCATGGAGCGGTAAAGGGGCTTTTGAACGAGAACGGATGTAAGGCTAGGTTTGTAACTCTGGCTTCTAGAGAATATATTCATATGGAGCTGGAGGTGGAAGAGGAGACGACGGGCTTCGGACTGCGCGCACAGATAGAGCGGGAGATCCGTAAAAGGGGCATTCAGAATATTTATAAGATTACGCTGAAGGGGTTCAAGAACCCGGAGGCGCAGTTTGACCTGAATCAAATGGATCCTTTTGGAAATGTGATAGAGATTGCAGATAATACAAGGCTGGCATTTGATTTTGTAAAGCTGCTTGCAGCAAACAGGGATAATCTTCTGGGAAAATATATCGAAGGTTTTGGGGATGCGGAGCCTGACAGTGTGGAATATGAGGCGTTATGCGCGGGAGTTCAGGCGCTTTTGGAGACGAGGAGAGGTTAAATATGAGGCTGCTGGAGCTGAATATAAAGAATTTTGGCAAATTTCAGAATAGAAGTATTAGACTCCATGATGGATTGCAGCTTATCTGCGGAGAAAATGAAGCGGGAAAATCAACGATACATACATTTATCCGGGCGATGCTGTTTGGATTGGAGCGCAAGCGGGGAAGAGGCTCGGCGAACGATACTTTTTCTAGATATGAGCCTTGGGAAAATGGAAATTATTATGCCGGGGCTTTAAGGTTTGAGTGCGGAGGCAAGCGGTTTTGCCTGCAGCGGAATTTTGACAAGTATTCAAAGAAAGCGCTGCTGGTGTGCGAGACTGACGGAGAGGAAATGTCTGTGGAGGAAGGAGACCTTGACATGCTTCTTGACGGACTTGCGGAAGCTTCCTATGAAAATACATTGTATATCGGGCAGCTTCGCGCGCCTGCCGGTCAGACGCTGGCGGCAGAACTTAAAAACTATGCCGCCGGGTATTATATGACGGGCGACAGCGATATCAATCTTTCCAGCGCGCTGGAGAATCTGGCTCTGAACAGAAAGGCGGTTGACAGGGAGGTAAAGCAGGTTCTTCTTGAGAAACAGAAAAAGCGGGAGTCGGTAGAACAGGAAGCCTCTTATATATGGAGGGAGCTTCATTATATAGACGATAAGATTGAGGCGCTCCGGGAAGAACTTGAACTGCGGAATGTGAAGAAGGAGGAAAAACCGCAGGAGGATGAGATGGAAAATGAATGGGTAAAAAGACGCTTTACGGACGTGCTGCGCCCGGCGAAATGGAGGGTACATCCGATTGAGATTCTAGTGATCTTTGGGATAATTATCCTTGCCTTTACGCTGCTTCCTAATCCGTTAAATTCCTTTGTTACAGTGGTAGTTGCTCTTCTTGGCGCAATCTACATTTGGAATCGGATGAAGATTGGGAGACGGGAGCGGGAGACGGAAGCTGAGGAAATTCTGGAGAGAGCCGGGACGGAAGAAGAACTGGCGTCTACGGAAAAGCTGATATGGGAACTGGAGCATCTGACCGAAGATAGGAAGGAAAAGCAGGTGGAGTACGACAATCTTCAGGAACTGCTTCAGGAACAGGATGAACTGGGCGGCGATTATTTAAAACTGGACAGGAAAAAGGAGGCCCTGCTTCTTGCAGAAAAGCGTTTGGGAGAGGTCTCTGGCGCTATGCAGAGGGAACTGACGGCGAGATTAAACAGGAGGGCTTCTGAAATTATAAAGACAATAACCAGCGGGAAATACGAGATGCTTACAGCGGATGAGAATCTGCATATGGGTCTTTTTTATGAGGGAAGGTATGTATCGATGGAACAGGTCAGCCAAGGAACCGTGGAGCAGATTTATTTTGCCCTTCGCATGGCGGCGGCCGAACTCCTCTATGAAGAGGATTATCCGGTGATACTGGACGATACGTTTGCTTTTTATGACGACGTCCGTCTGGAGCAGACACTAAGGTGGCTTGCAGGGTGCGGGCGTCAGGTTATTTTATTTTCATGCCAGAAGAGGGAAGAAGAGATTTTAAAAAGGAATGGGATTTGTTATGCAAAGACAATTTTATAGACAGATATGGAAGCTGATTGCTCCTATTGTAATTCAGAACCTGCTCAGCGCGGCAGTAAATTCGGCGGATGTGGTGATGCTCAATTATGTAGGGCAGTCGGCAATTTCCGCCGTTTCCCTTGCGGCGCAGTATGCGCAGATACTGTTTATGTTTTTCTATGGGCTGGGCACGGGAGCGAGTATCCTGTGCGCACAGTATTACGGGAAGGGAGAATGGGAGCCGATTCGTGCGATAGAAGGGATTGCGATGCGAATTTCCCTGACAGCGTCTCTGGCGTTTGCCATAGCGGCAATTACGATTCCGGGGCAGATGATGAAGCTGTTTACCAATGACGCTGAGCTGATCAGACTGGGAACAGGGTATCTTAGGATCATGAGTATCGCTTATCTATGCTGGGGCATAATAGAGGTATATCTGGCGATTTTAAGAAGCGTGGGAAAAGCAGTGGCTGCGATGTTAATGAACGTGTTGGCTTTTTCTCTGAATATTGTTTTAAATGCGGTATTTATTTTTGGATTGTTTGGGGCTCCGAAACTGGGAGTCATAGGCGTTGCGATTGCGACTTCGGCGTCCCGTGCGGCGGAGCTTGCGGCATGTATTATCGTATCCGCGAGGACAAAGGAGATCAAATTGAAGCCTTCATACATGCTTATACGCAGTAAGCTGCTTTTTCAGGATTTTGTTAAGCTTGCAGTTCCGGCTCTGCTGAATGACGTGCTTTGGGGCGTGGCATTCTCTATGTATTCGGTAATTATCGGACATCTCGGCACCGATGCGGTTGCGGCAAATTCTTTGGTTACAGTAGTGCGTAACTTTGGAACGGTATTCTGCTTCGGCGTGGCGAGTGCGGGCGGCATTCTGGTGGGTAATGTGCTGGGAGAGAACAAGATTGAAAAGGCGAGGGATTATACCTCGCGAGTGCTGAGACTGACTGTGATAACAGGCATTATAGGCGGATTGGTGGTTCTGGCTATTACGCCGCTGGTGCTTCGGTTTGCAGACTTATCGGATACGGCTATGGAGTATCTGAAGGTGATGCTGCTGATTAACAGTTATTATGTAATAGGAATTGCAGTAAATACCACCTTGATAGCGGGAATTTTCCGGGCGGGCGGAGACAGCAGGTTTGGCTGTATCTGCGACGGGATTACAATGTGGTGTTATGCGGTGCCTCTTGGATTTTTTGCGGCATTTGTGTTAAAACTTCCGGTACTGTGGGTATATTTTCTGCTGTGTACTGATGAGTTTGCAAAATGGCCGGCGGTAATCCGCAGGTACCGAAGCGGAAAATGGCTGAATAATATCACGAGGGATAATTTGTTTGAAGAGGCATAAAAAGGGCGGCCGCGCCAGTTAATCTGGAGGGGCCGCTTAAGCTTTTTCATCCCGGCTGCCGGCAGGCAGGTAGAAAATGTTCTAGCGCTGCTGTGCCGGCATATGTTTACAGTATAAGATTATTCGTCATCTGGCGCCTGCATTGCTGTCTCAAACTTATCAAGAATTATGCCCTGAATTTTGTCTCTCGTACTAGAATTGATGGGATGCGCAACATCCTTGTATTCTCCGGCTGCAGTCTTTTTGCTTGGCATGGCAATAAAAAGACCCTTTTCCCCTTCAATAACTTTGATGTCATGCACTACGAATTCCTCATCCATAGTAATCGAAACCACTGCTTTCAGCTTCCCCTCTTTTGCTACCTTGCGTACACGTACATCTGTAATCTGCATCGCGTATCCAGCTCCTTTCCAAGGACCGTTACATTATCATATATACCGGTCTTCCTTTTGTGCCACTATCTTCACAGCATTTTCGCCAACATGACGGGTATTTGCTCGGATTGTATCTTTGCTTTCTACAATACAGTTTTCGATGTAAGTATTATCTCCCAAATAAACATCGTTCAAAATGATTGAGTTCTTGATTACACAATTATTACCTACAAATACTTTCTTAAATAAGACAGAGTTCTCAACGGTGCCGTTAATAATGCATCCGCTGGCCACAAGGCTGTTCCTTACCACTGACCCGGGATTATATTTTGCCGGCGGCAGGTCGCTGACCTTGGAATAAATACTTGGATATTCTTTAAAGAAATACTGTCTCACGTCCGGCTTCAAAAAATCCATGTTCGTCCGGTAATACGCGTCAACGGTTGCAATGTTGCTCCAATAGCTGTTTATCTTATAACCATATATCTTCTTCAGATTTTTATACCTGATCAAAATATCGGTTACAAAATCAAATCGTCCTTCCTCCGCGCACCGCTCGACCAATTCGATGAGGTCGAGCCTCTTGATTATATATATGCCGGTGGAAATCGTGCGGGATTGTGCAATCATCGGTTTCTCTTCGAATTCATGCACTCTCATTTCTTCATCCATCTTTAGGGTTCCGAAGCGGCTGGCGTCCTCAAGAGGGTTCAGCTCTGTGCACACTACGGTGATGTCAGCGCCCTTAGCAATGTGGTAATCCAGCACTTGATGATAATCCATCTTGTATACCGCATCTGCCGAGGTAATAATCATGTATGTCTCGTTGCACTTTTTCAGGAAATCCATATTTTGGTAAATGGCATCTGCGGTTCCCCTAAACCAGTTGCCGTTTTCCTTTGTGATGGTCGGCGTAAATACATACAGGCCGCCGTTTTTTCTTCCAAAATCCCACCATTTGGAGGAATTTAGATGTTCATTCAGGGAACGGGAATTGTACTGGGTCAATACGGCTACCTGCCGAATGTGGGAATTGGACATGTTGCTGAGTGCAAAATCAATTGCCCTGTAGCTTCCCGCAATAGGCATAGCCGCTACGGCGCGCCTGTTGGTAAGATCTTTCATCCGATGATTGTTGCCTCCTGCCAGAATAATACCTGCTGCTTTCATATCCGTTCACCTGCCTTTATTAAAGTCTCGCCGCTTACCAGTCTTCCGTCCGAATAATCCTCCTTGCGGGTAATGCCGCAGATTGCAGTATTTTTACCAATCTGAACGCCTGACGGTATAACGGAGTTCTCGCCGATAGTTACCAGACCGAAATTATAAATATCCGGTTTTATTCGATTGGGAACCTCGGCGCCGATACCAAGAGTTACGCTCTTTTCGAGCTTTGTGCCTTCTGCGATAATTGCTTTGTCAATAACACAGTCTTCTTCGATTATGGTATCTTTCATAATAATAGAATCTCGGACAATGGCGCCTTTCTTTATGATTACGCCGGAACTGATGACGCAGTTATGAACCTGTCCATATATCTCTGAGCCGTTGCAGATGATACTGCGGTTGATGACTGCATTATCTGCGATGTATTGGGGCGGAAGGAGGCTGCTGTTGGTGTAGATCTTCCAATATTCCTCATACAGGTTGAATTCAGGGACGATATCAATTAATTCCATATTGGCCTGCCAGTAGGAGCTCAGGGTTCCTACGTCTTTCCAGTAACCGTTATATTCATATGAAAATAAGCGTTTGCCCCGCTCGTGGCAGTGGGGAATCACATGTTTTCCAAAATCACAGCCTGGTACTCCTTTTAACTTAAGGAGAGTATCCCGAAGTACCGGCCAGCTGAAAATATAGATTCCCATAGATGCCAGATTACTCTTGGGCACCAGCGGTTTTTCCTGAAATTCCAGAATTCTTCCGCCGTCTTCTGTTACCACAATACCAAAACGGCTGGCCTCCTCCATAGGTACCGGCATAGCGGCGATCGTTATGTCCGCCTGATTGGCTCTGTGAAAATCCAGCATAATCTCGTAATCCATCTTATAGATGTGGTCGCCGGAAAGAATCAGAACGTATTCTGGATTGTAATTCTCCATATATTCCAGATTCTGGTAAATCGCATTGGCGGTTCCGGTGTACCACTCGCTGTTCCGGCTTTTTTCATACGGAGGAAGGATGGAAACGCCTCCTATGTTGCGGTCTAAATCCCATGGAATGCCGATTCCGATATGGGTATTCAGTCTGAGAGGCTGATACTGGGTCAATACGCCGACCGTATCGATACCTGAATTAATACAGTTACTAAGCGGAAAATCAATTATTCTGTACTTGCCGCCGAATGCTACAGCCGGTTTGGCTGATCTGTCGGTTAGTATGCCTAAACGGCTGCCCTGTCCTCCGGCAAGCAGCATTGCAATCATTTTCTTTTTGATCATGGTGTCACCCCTTTTCTGCTGTCAGTGCGCTGCATCCGGATATCCGAGGGCTTTTCGGAGATCTTAGTGTCAGTACACTGGTGTACTGCATTTATAATATATGAAAAGTATAGCACACCTCTTTTTTGATGTGAATGTTTTTCATAAAAAAAAGATATATTTTATTAAAAATTTGTTAAAAATATACAAACATATGATGAAGCTATATTTGTAAAGAAAAAATATAGCTTGGATTTTACTACATATATGTTTATAATAATATAGATAGGTAATTGATAATTATGACGGCTTTTAAATTATTTGGGAAAGGTATTGTCTTATGTATAAAATTAATTTTGAACAACCAATCCATGTACACTTTATCGGTATTGGCGGAATTAGTATGAGCGGTCTTGCAGAGATACTTTTGAAAGAGAATTTTACGATATCCGGTTCGGATACAAAGGAATCGGCGCTGACAAAACATCTGGAGAAGATGGGGGCGTCTGTATTTTATGGACAGAAGGCGTCTAATATTATAGAAGGAATTGACGCTGTGGTATATACGGCGGCAATCCGTGAAGACAATGAGGAATATAGGGAGGCTGTGAGAAAGGGGCTTCCGATGCTGAGCAGGGCAGAGTTTCTGGGGCAGATGATGAAGAATTACGATATGCCTATCGCGGTATCCGGCACGCACGGGAAGACTACTACAACTTCTATGCTTTCGCATATCCTGCTGGCGGACCGGCAGGATCCTACCATATCTGTGGGAGGGATTCTGAAGGCGATCGGAGGAAATATCCGGGTAGGAGGTTCGGAAGTATTTCTGACAGAGGCTTGTGAGTATACGAACAGTTTCCTGCATTTTTTCCCGAAGATCGCGCTTATTCTAAATATCGACGCAGACCATTTGGACTTTTTTAAAGACCTGCAGGATATCCGCAGGTCCTTCCGCAGATTTGCAGCCCTTCTTCCTAAGGACGGAACCCTTGTTGTCAATGAGGAGATTGAGAATTTGGATGAGATTACGGAGGGGCTGTCCTGTAGAGTGAGTACCTTTGGGCTGACGGCTTCGGCGGATTACCGGGCGGAGAGACTGTCTCACGATGAAAAAGGAGATGCATCCTTCGACGTGGTTAAGCGGGATAGAGTTCTGGGGCGGATTAAGCTGTCCGTGACGGGAGATCATAATGTGATGAATGCACTTTCTGCGATTGCCGCGGCAGATATGATTGGAGTTCCTTTTTCATCTATGCAGAAGGGGCTGGCTGAATTTAAGGGAACAGACCGGAGATTCGAATACAAGGGCGAGAGGAATGGAGTTACGATTATTGACGATTACGCGCATCACCCGACAGAGATTAAGGCGACCCTTACCGCGGTGAAGAACTATCCCCACAGAGAGGTCTGGTGTGTGTTCCAGCCTCATACTTATTCTAGAACAAAGGCGCTGTTTGATGAGTTTGTGGAGGCGCTTTCCGATACCGATCACATTGTGCTTGCGGATATTTACGCCGCACGGGAGAAAGATACTCTGGGGATTTCCTCCGCGCAGATTGCGGAGGCATTAAAGCGTAGAGGATGCGACGCATATTATCTGCTTTCATTTGAGGCAATTGAGAAATTTCTGCTCGATAGATGCCAAAATGGGGATGTGTTGATAACTATGGGGGCTGGAGACGTTGTAAATATTGGAGAAAGTCTTTTGAAAGAATAGTTATCCACATTTTCAACAGATTTTTATCCACAAAAAACCTTGATTTCTTAGAAAAAAATTCTTTTTTGTATCTTGCCTCAATGCTATAATGGTCTATGCTAATAATCAACAGGCAAGGACGGATGGGACATGACTAAATTGACTTTAACAAATTATGTTCGGGGGAATACAACCCTGCTGGAAAACGAATTTATAGACGAATATATGACAAAAGCCAATGGGGAGTATGTGAAGGTGTACCTGCTGCTTTTGCGTTATATGGGCGATCCATCCGTGGAGCTTACGATTTCGGGGATTGCCGATCTTTTGGAGTGTACGGAGAAGGATGTGGCCCGCGCTTTGAATTACTGGAAGAAACAGGGTCTGGTTGACTATGAGGCGAGGATGCAGGAGATTCAGGAAGTCCGTCAGGAATCGGAGACCGTAAAAAGGAACATGCCTGTCAGAGGCGGCCGCACAGCGGCAAAGAAGGCGGAGGAACTGCCTCCAAGCCAGAAGAACCGGGAAAATTTTAAAGAAGTTATCCATGTTACAGAGCAGTATCTTGGAAAGACGCTGACAAAGACAGAGTCCGAAGCAATTGTATATTTTTATGATGAGATCGGGATGTCCTCCGATTTGATTGAGTATTTGATTGAGTACTGCGTGGAGAATGGGCATAAGAGTATCCACTATATTAGAAAAGTTGCCCTTTCATGGGCGGAACAGAGGATTCAGACGCCGGAAGAGGCTAAGGCTGTTTCAGGTCAGTACAGCAAGAACAGCTATGCGGTGCTGAATGCTTATGGAATTAAAGGACGGGCTCCGGCAGCGGCTGAGCTGAAATTTATAAGACGGTGGAATGAGGAGTATGGATTTTCTTCGGATTTGATTGTGGAGGCATGCAACCGCACGATGAAGACTATTCATCAGCCGAGCTTTGACTATACTGATTCGATCCTTAAGAAATGGGCGGACAAGGGTGTGAAGACGCTTTCTGACGTGAAGGCATTGGATTCGCTCCATCTTCAGGAGAAAGGAGCAAAGAAAGCGGCTGTAGTGGGCACGGCAAGGGCGGCCCGGAATAAATTTAATAATTTTGAAGGCCGTAAATATCAGGATATGGATGAATTGACGCGAAGATTGATTGAGACACAGTAGAAAAGGAGATTTCCGTGGCGCTTACCAATTCCCAGTATGATTATTTCATGCGTACATATGAAAAACGACAATTGGATAATGAGAATCGTCTGCGCGGACGTTTTGACGAGGTTTATAAGAAGATTCCAAGACTTCAGACTCTGGATCGTTCTATTTCTGAACTCAGCG
The DNA here is from genome assembly GCA_910584095.1 of uncultured Dorea sp. GTDB lineage: Bacteria > Bacillota > Clostridia > Lachnospirales > Lachnospiraceae > Claveliimonas. The sequence goes on from CAJTYU010000016.1 coordinate 29,800, forward strand.
TCCGTCAGGCCCGCAAATTATTAGATGGAGACAGCGCTGCTTTAACTGTATTAAAGGACGACCTCCATCTTCTTTTTGAGGAAAAAAGGCTTCTTCTTGAACAAGCGGGATATCCGGAGGACTATTTAGAGCTTTCCTACGCCTGCTCAGACTGCAGGGACACAGGCTATATCGGCGATGAAAAATGCCATTGCTTCAAAAAAGCAATTATAAACTTTCTTTATACCCAGTCTAATTTGCAAGAGGTGCTGGAGAAGGAGAATTTCAGCACGCTTTCCATGGAATACTATTCGGAGAGCCACAAGGACCCGCTTACGGGAAGGACGTCCATAGAAGCTATGGAAACGGCGGTCAAAAGCTGCAGGGAGTTTACCCGGAATTTTCAAAAGGATTTCCGCAATCTTTTGATTTACGGAGACACCGGGGTGGGCAAGACCTTTTTAACGCATTGTATTGCGAAGGAGCTTTTAGAACAGACTTTTTCGGTTATATATTTTACAGCTTCCCGATTATTTGATATATTTGCAAAGAAGCAGTTTGAAAAGGACGAGGCTGCAGCGTTGGACTATGAACATATTTATGACTGTGATCTGTTAATTATAGATGATTTGGGAACAGAATTTTCCAATGCATTTACCACATCCCAGTTGTTTGTATGTCTCAATGAAAGGCTTCTCAGAAAGAAGGCTACAATTATTTCCACGAATCTTTCGCTGGACGATTTAAATACGCTGTATTCGGAGCGGGTGTTCTCCCGTATTACCAGTGCATACACGGTACTTAGAATGACGGGTGACGACATAAGAATTCAAAAGAAACTGATGGGACGATTATAATTTAGGAGGTACAATTACTATGCTGCGTCGCAATGAACGTAACCTTGAGAACATTCCAGTAGGTTCACTGGGAATTATCGCGCTTGACGGCTGTCAGGAGATGGGAAATCAGATTAACGACTATCTTGTGAAATGGCGCCATGAAGATGGTTCTGAATTTAAAGAGCATATAGCCTTCAGCGGCTATGAGAAGGACTCTTATCTGGTGGAAGCGAATGTTCCGCGGTTTGGCTCTGGTGAGGCGAAAGGTATTATCAATGAGTCCGTAAGAGGCAAGGATATTTATCTGTTGGCAGATGTGTGCAATTACAGTCTGACCTATTCTCTGACGGGGAATGTGAACCATATGTCGCCGGATGATCATTTTCAGAACCTAAAAAGAATTATTGCGGCAATTGGGGGCAAGGCGAGGCGCATTAATGTTATCATGCCATTTTTGTATGAGAGCCGCCAGCACAAACGGAAGGGAAGGGAATCGCTGGACTGCGCCATAGCCCTTCAGGAGCTGGTACGTATGGGGGTGGATAATATTCTTACCTTTGACGCCCACGATCCACGGGTGGAGAATGCAATTCCCCTGCATGGGTTTGAGACGGTGCGCCCTACATATCAATTCGTGAAAGGACTGCTCGGTACGGTAAAGGACCTTAAGATTGACAGTGGGCATATGATGGTGATCAGCCCGGATGAAGGCGCGACAGAAAGGGCGATTTATTTGGCCAGCGTGTTGAATCTTGATATGGGAATGTTCTATAAGAGACGGGATTACAGTTGTATTATAAATGGGCGCAATCCAATTATAGCGCATGAGTTTTTGGGTTCTTCCGTGGAGGGAAAGGATGTTATCATTTTGGATGATATGATTTCCTCTGGCGACAGTATTCTAGATGTGGCGGGACAGCTTAAGCGGCGGAAAGCAAAACGGATTTATGCGGCGGCAACGTTTGGATTATTTACCAATGGAATGGATAAATTTGACGAGGCTTATGAGGAGGGCCTGATTAATGGAATACTTACAACCAACCTGATTTACCAGACTCCGGAGCTTCTGTCCAGACCATATTATATTAATTGTGACATGAGTAAATATGTGGCGCTTATGATTGATACACTGAATCATGACAGCTCTATAAACAGCATTCTGAATCCAGCTGACCGCATTCAGAATGTTGTGGAGAAGTACAAACGCGGTGAGGAGATTATTCCTTAATTTCATCAATTGTGAACTTCATCATCTTGCCGGTAGCAGGATGCCGGAGGGTCAGTTTGTATGCGCAGAGCCGGAGAGTCTGTGGGCCATGAGAGATATCCGCATTCGGATTGTACTTGGTATCGCCCGTAATGGGGCAGCCTATATGTGCAAGCTGAACGCGGATTTGATGATGGCGTCCGGTGTCGAGGGTTACCTCTAAAAGTGTATGCGAAGGGAGGCTGTCGGCATTTCTGCTGCTTAAGCTGGTCCCCGGGAATAAGTTACTATAGAAAGACCTGTTTTCGGATAATACGCGATAGCTGAGTCTTGCTTTTTTAGCGCCTTCTGTATCTTTGCCGCAGATACGGGAGGTATTGGTGCGTCCGTCTCTTACTATATAATCGGTAAGAGTTCCCTGCGCTTTATCCGGCATTCCGTCAACCAATGCCAGATAATGTTTGCCAAAGCCTTTCGAAGTCATCTGCCGGTTTAGGTTATTGGCGGCCTGCGGTGTTTTGGCAAAGACCAGAACGCCTGATACGGGCTGGTCAAGCCGATGGATTACCGCAAGGTAAGGTTTCGCATTTCTTTTTGTGGACGCGCTGCGTGCGGATGAGGCTAGATGATTTAAAATCATATGCTCCAAGTCCGGCTGGCCCGGCCTGCGGCTCTGGGCTGCAGTCCCGTGGGGCTTAAAACATACGATGATATGCGAATCTTCATATAAAATCTGTAGTTTTTGTTTCATAAGATATCTCCCGTTGTATAATCCTGACGCTTTAAAAAGCGGCAGCGGTATTTTTGAAATAGTCTATATAACTATTTTAGCTTATGCGTATAAAAAAAGCTAGAGATGATTGAAAAGGAAAAAAATCTCCTTGACAAATAAAAGCGATTCCATTAGAATAATTTTCAATGAAAAATCCGCCTGCAATGATAGTTGCAAAAAGCGGAACCGGCGATGAAGAGAATAGTAACCGGGAGGAAGTTCCACAGAGAGGAAGTCGGAGGCTGAGAGATTTCCGGACGGAGACCGGGCGAACCTGCCTTGGAGCTGCTGCATGAAAATACAGCGTAGTATCGGCGTTAACGATTATTTGAGCGAACTGCAGAGAGCTGCAGTTAATTAGGGTGGTACCGCCGAGCGTTTCGGTCCCTTTGGGAACGGGAATGTATGGCGGTTTTTTTGTGGGGCAAGGGTCCTGCGGAAAATGAAAGGAAAAGGAGAAAAAGACATGGCAAAGGAAAAAATGGTAAAAAATATCACATCCCGCGACGAGAATTTCGCTCAGTGGTATACGGATGTGGTACGCGAGGCAGAATTGTGTGATTACTCAAGCGTGAAGGGATGTTTAAACTATCTCCCAAATGGATATGCGATCTGGGAGCTGATTCAGGCGGATCTGGACAGAAGATTTAAAGAAACCGGAGTGGAGAATGTATCCCTTCCGCTGCTGATTCCGGAATCTCTTCTGGAGAAGGAAGCGGATCATGTGGACGGCTTTGCGCCGGAGGTTGCATGGGTTACCCACGGCGGTATGGAAAGGCTTCAGGAGAGGCTCTGTATCCGTCCTACATCAGAGACTTTGTTCTGCGATCTGTGGGCAAGGACTGTAAAGTCTTACAGAGACCTTCCAAAGGTATGGAACCAGTGGAATTCCGTGCTCCGTTGGGAGAAGACGACAAGACCGTTCCTCCGTTCCAGAGAGTTCTTATGGCAGGAGGGACATACCATCCACGCTACCTATGAGGAAGCCGAGGAGCGTACCATTCAGATGCTTCATGTGTATGAGGACTGCTATAAAGAGACTCTGGCGATTCCATTTGTATCCGGAAGAAAAGCAGAGCACGAGAAGTTTGCCGGAGCGCAGGATACCTACACCATCGAAGCTCTGATGCATGACGGCAAGGCGCTGCAGTCTGCGACCAGCCATTTCTTCGGAAGCGGTTTCCCGGATGCATTTGATATCAAATATGTGGATAAGAACAATGAGCTTCACAGTGTATATGAGACCTCATGGGGATGGTCTACCAGAAGTATCGGAGCGCTTATTATGGTTCACGGCGATGATGACGGACTGGTTCTTCCTCCGCACGTAGCGCCGGTAGAGTGCCGCGTGATTCCGGTTGCACAGCATAAGGAAGGCGTGCTTGACAGAGCTTATGCGCTGCTGGATGAGCTGAAGAAAGCCGGCTACAGAGTGAAGATTGATGATTCCGAAAAGAGTCCGGGATGGAAGTTCTCTGAGCAGGAGATGCTTGGTATACCTACTCGTATTGAGATTGGACCGAAGGATATAGAAAAGAATCAGGTAATAGTAGTCCGTCGTGATACCCGCGAGAAGATTGTCGTTTCTCTGGATGAGATCGCTGGAAAACTTCGGGATATTTTAGAGACGATTCAGCAGGATATGTATAAGAAGGCAGAAGAATTTTTGAACAGCCATATCTATACGGCGGCAACTCTGGATGAGATGAAGGAGAAATTTACGGCCAGCAGAGGTTTCGTGAAAGCGTGCTGGTGCGGTGATCCGGAGTGCGAAGGCGAAGTGAAGTATGTGACCGGCGGCGCGGCAACCAGATGCTTGATTGAGGATGAGGATTTTGTTTCAGACAAATGTATCTGGTGCGGCAAGCCTGCAAAGCATATGGCTTACTGGGGCAAATCGTATTAGAATATTAAAGAGTATATTTAGAGGAAAAAGACTGCCTTTCCGGCAGTCTTTTTCCGTGTTATAATAATAAGCATCGGGAAAACAACTCTGCACGAGATTGAAACAGGAGGGAGAAAAAGGATGAGAATTGAATTGCCGGATAAAGTAAAGACCATTATCCATAGGCTGCAGTCCCATGGATATGAGGCGTATGCCGTGGGAGGCTGTGTCCGTGACTCCATTCTGGGAAGAATACCGGAGGACTGGGATATTACCACCCAAGCCATGCCGAAGGAGACGAAGGCTTTATTTTCGCATACCATCGATACGGGGATCGCACATGGAACGATTACGGTGTTTCTGGACGGGGAAGGCTTCGAAGTGACGACCTACCGCATAGATGGGAAATACGAAGACAGCCGCCACCCGTCGGAGGTGACCTTTGTGCGGAATTTGAAGGAAGACCTGCTTAGAAGGGATTTTACCATAAATGCTATGGCATATAATGATGAAGTCGGGCTGGTGGATATCTTTGGAGGTTTAGAGGATATAAGAGCAGGAGTCATCCGCTGTGTAGGAGATGCATATGCCCGGTTTTCCGAGGATGCGCTTCGTATATTGAGGGGAGTCCGTTTTGCAGCGCAGCTTGGATTTGAGATTGACGGAGATACCAAGGAGGGAATGCGCCTGCTTGCTCCCGCGCTTCAGAAAATCAGCGCGGAACGAATCCAGGCAGAGCTTATGAAGATTCTCCTGTCCGCGCGGCCGGATATGCTGAGGGAAGCATGGAAGCTTGGCATTACAAAGGAATTTCTCCCGGAGTTTGATCGGGCTATGGAAACAGAGCAGGAGACGCCGCATCATATGTATACGGTAGGAGAACATATTCTGCATACGCTTGGCGGTATCCGCAGCGACCGGGTGCTTCGGCTTGTAATGCTGTTTCATGATTTGGGAAAACCTGAGGTAAAAACAGTGGACGAACTGGGGGCTGCTCATTTTAAGGGACATGCAGAAAAAAGCAGAGAGATTGTGAAGAAGGTATTAAAAAGGTTAAAATTCGATAATGCCACGCGGCACAGCGTAGAGAAGCTGGTGTATTATCACGATTACCGTATGCCGGTAACAAAAAAGAATGTAAGACGCGCTATAAATAAGATTGGAGAAGAATTATTTCCCCTTTATCTGGAGGTTCGGAGGGCAGATGTGCTGGCGCAGAGCATATATATGCGAAAGGAGAAGCTTGCAGACATTGACGGGGTAGAGACTTTGTACAGGGAAATTATTGATTCGGGACAGTGCGTATCAATAAAGGATCTGGCGGTAACCGGCAGAGACCTGATTGACGCAGGCATGGAACCTGGCAGAGAAATCGGGCAGACTCTTGAAAGGCTGTTGGATTTGGTGATTGAAACTCCCGGTTTAAACACAAAAGAAGAGCTCCTCAAACACATCTGACCAACATCATAATAATGGGAATAATCCGGCGCCTAAATTCATACATTGAAAAGAACGGATGAATGAAGGTGCAGGGGTTTGGTTATGCAAGAGTATGAACTGAAAGTACTGGAACAGTATGATGTCAATGTGAAGGGCACCCGAAAGACCAGAGGTGCATTTTTTTGTGATACGGAACAGGGGTTATTTCTGTTGAAGGAAGCGGGGATTTCCGAGAAACGGGTACCTGCATTATATAAAATGGGAGAAGCATTGAAGAAGGCGGGCTATACGGGAATAGACCAGATTCTGCCAAATGCTGAGGGGAATTATATCAGCGTGTCGGAAGACGGCGGCCGGTATATACTTAAGCATTGGTATTATGGAAGGGAATGTGATATCCGCAGAAGCAGAGAGTTGTCGCGGGCGGTAAAGAATCTGGCAAGACTGCATCTGATTATGGTAATGCCGATGGAAGAATATATCTTTCAGGAATCCCATTTAAAGGATATCTATGAGAGCCATAACAGGGAGCTTAGGAAAGTGCGTAAATTTGTCCGGAACAGAGCGGTTAAGGGAGATTTTGAACTGCAGTTTTTGAAGGAGTATGAATCCCTGTATGAATGGGCGGATGCGGCGGTCGGCGAGCTTGCGGCGTCAGCCTACGACGAGCTGTATTCGGACAGTGTTGCATATAGCCACATTGTGCATGGAGAATATAATTACCATAATGTACTGATGCTTGCGGACGGGATTGCAACAACTAATTTTGAGAAATTTCGGAGGAACGTACAGGTGGAGGACCTGTACTATTTTCTCCGGAAATCTATGGAAAAGCATGGATGGAACGTACATTTATGCGACTGTATGCTGAACGCATACAGTGCAATCCGGCCAATCAGCGACCGTGAAATGGAATATTTAAAGGTAAGATTTATTTATCCGGAAAAATTTTGGAAGATAACAGGTTCCTATTATCGATCAAACAAAGCGTGGATTTCGGTTAAGAACGTAGAAAAATTTCAGACGGCGGTTACCCAGACAGAGGAAAAAAGAAAGCTTCTGAAGGAAATATTTGCTTTTCAGTTATAGAAAGGCCGTTGCCGCGAAGGGAGCGGGCAGTAACAAAAGCCTATAAACTAGCGGTTTTTTCGAGTATATTGCCTTGACAAACAAATAGAAAAGATGTATAACAGGAATGAGGCATGATGATGCAAAGAAACAAGAGGAGGAAATTATACATGAATAAAACAGAATTGGTAGCAGCAATCGCTGAGAAAGCAGAGCTGTCTAAGAAAGATTCAGAGAAAGCTTTATTGGCGTTTGTTGATGTTGTTACAGAAGAACTCCAGAAGGGTGGAAAGGTTCAGCTGGTTGGATTCGGTACGTTCGAAGTGAGCAAAAGGGCAGCCAGAGAGGGAAGAAATCCTCAGACAGGCGCGTCTATGAAGATTGAAGCTTGTACAGCACCTAAGTTTAAAGCAGGCAAGGCTTTGAAAGATGCTGTTAACAAATAAGAAGGTTTGATTTAAGCATGTATACAGAGGCATCGGGATCTACCCGGTGCCATTCTTTGTCTAAAGACGGGAAGGGAGAAGAAAGATGCGGTTAGATAAATTTTTGAAGGTGTCTAGACTGATTAAGAGAAGGACGGTGGCGAACGAGGCATGCGACGCCGGGAGGGTATTGGTGAACGGCGCCGTGGCAAAAGCATCTGTAAAGGTGAAGCCCGGCGATGTGATTGAGATCCAGTTCGGCACAAGAACTGTTAAAGCGGAAGTTTTGGAAATCCGCGATACCACGAAAAAGGAAGAAGCGAAGGAACTGTTTAAATATTTGTAATAATTATCCACAGCCGGGCATAATTTTGTTTAGAAAGGTTGTGATGATAAATGGATGAAAAGCAGGCGGGCGGAACGCACAAACTGGTGGTAAACAACCGTAAGACCAGTCTGGTAACGGGAGTGCTGGATGTTTTATCTTTTGATTTGAATGAAATATTGCTGGAGACGGAGCAGGGAATGCTGATGGTTAAGGGGACGGATATGCATGTGAATCGGCTGAATCTGGAAAAGGGAGAGGTGGATCTGTCGGGAAATATTGATAGTTTTGCCTATTCCGAGATTCATCAACAGGCGAAAAATGGGGAGTCATTTCTTGGCAAGCTATTTCGTTAGCTTGGAAAGTGTGAAGTTATGCAGGGACTGAGAACGGAAATAGCTGCTTTCCTGACGGCTTTTTTGACAGGGATGACGGCGGCCTGCGCATATCTCTGCATTAGGAAGCTGCGCAGGGTAATTCCCCATTCTTTATCAGTGATTGCAGTGGAGGATGGAATATACTGGGTCGGTACGGCTATATACATATTTGTGCAGATTTACAGCACAAGCAGCGGCAGTATCCGCTGGTATTTCATAATTGGGGCAGGGGCCGGACTCTTAGTGTTTATGCTGGCTGGGAGGTTTTTTCGGAAAATAAGGACTGGATTGTATAAAAAAAGAAATGAGAAATCGAAAAAAAAGTATTGAAATTCATGTCAAAACAGGATAAGGTATTAATATCTATGATGAGGGGTTTGTCCGGCGGAGGAGCCGGCTATGAGGAGTATATAAAATGGGTATCAAACAAAAAAGTCGTGTAAACAGGCGCAGGAGCCGATTGCGGAAGCATACGTCGAGCGTGCTTGGAATAAGCGGTGTTATTTTGCTGCTGGTTGCGGTTATATCAGTTAGCAGCATTTCACTTCGTGCGAAAAACCAGTCCTATATTGAACAGGAAGCAGAGCTGGAAGCGCAGATTCAGGAAGAAAAAGAGCGGACCGGGGAAATAGAACAGATGGAAGATTATGTGGGAACTAACGAGTATGTTGAGCAGACCGCTAGAGATAAACTGGGACTTATTTATGAGAATGAGACCATATTTAAGAGAAAATGATAAAGTACAAAAGAAGAGCATCAGGGAGATTCCCTGATGCTCTTTATTATTCGAACTTTTATGAAGCAGGAGGGGAATATGGAGATTGTAAAGGACAGAGAAATATTTTCCAACCCATATATTATCCAGATGGACAAGTTTGCAGATTCGCTGAAGCATTTATCGGAGACTTTTTTGTATCTGGAGGACTATAAAGGAACGTTTACAAAGGATGAGATTGAAGAGATGTTCCTTCGGGTATCGGAACGAGTCTGTGCAAATTGTGAGAAAAGGAACTGGTGTCTTGGGGAAAACCGGATCCATACCTGCCAGATGGTATATGAAATTCTCTGTACGGTGGAGGAATACGGAGCGGAGCTGAATACAGAGATAAAGAGAAAGCTTCAGAAGAAATGCGATATGGCGCCCAGATTTTTGCGGGAGACCTTAGAAGTGTTTGGCGACGCCAAGCAGAAGCTGTTATGGAATAATCGGATTGTACAGAACAGGGAGAGCTATGCGATGTCCCTGATTTCATTTGCAGATATGCTCCAGAGGACGGCAAGACAATTGGGAGCGGGGATCTTTTCAGATGAGCGGCTGGATAAAAAAATACGCAGTCAGCTGAAAAGAGTAGGGATCCGGGTTATCAGTATGGTATTTTACATGTCTGAAAAAGGAAAATATGAGATTCATCTGACGCTGAAGTCACAGAAGGGTCAGTGCGTGGCGACAAAGGAAGTAGCAAAAATCTTGAGCGCTTGTACCGGGCGTTCCATGTATCCGGAAACTGGGGAACAGCCTCTCGTATGGGAAGAATACAGTACGGTTATTATAAGAGAAAGCGCCAGATATCATACGCTTCAGGGGGTGGCAAAGATAGGAAAAGGCTGTGAACAGATTTCTGGAGACACGTTTCTTATGACCGCCCTTCCTGGAGGAAAGGAAGGGGTAGTTCTGTCGGACGGGATGGGCTCTGGCGAAGAGGCGTTCCGGGAAAGCGCTATGGTGGTGGAAATGATGGAGGAGCTTCTCATGGCGGGATTTCCCATGGAAATGGCGATTCAGATGTTGAATACTGCGTTGGTTATGGGCCGGGAAGAGGTGTATTTTTCTACAATTGATATGTGTATTTTTGATTTGTATGAGGGGAGCTGCGAGCTGTTGAAAGCCGGGGCTTCAACAACATTTATCCGGTATTCGGAGCGGATTGAGAAGATCACTTCCGCTACGCTTCCAATCGGCGTTATTCAGAATATTGAGATTGATCGTGTCGGCAGAGAACTGCATGACGGAGATTTTGTGATTATGGTGACGGATGGAGTGATGGATGCCCTGCCGGTAGGAGAACAGGAGTCTTTAATCGGGACCTTTATCAAAGGAACAAGAAGCCAAAACCCAAAGGAGATGGCGCATTATATACTGGAGCAGGTATTAGAGTGGACCGGCGAGGCGCCAATGGACGATATGACGGTTATCGTAATCGGCGTATGGGAATTATAGGAATCAGGGGTTGCATTTTCTGGAAATAGTATGTAAAATAATTTCAGCCGTGCAGTAGCGCTGTGAAGCGGTATGGTAAATGGCGGGCGATTCATTTTATGGGGAGCTGTGATAAGAAATACCTATGTATGAAAAGATAAAGGCGTATGTGCGAAAGTACCATATGCTTCATGAATCAGATATGGTTGTTGCAGGCGTATCGGGAGGACCGGATTCTATATGCCTTCTTTGTGTTTTAAATAAGCTTCAGGCTGAACTGGGTTTTGGGATAGCGGCAGTCCATGTGAACCACTGCCTTCGAGGGGCGGAGGCAGACAGGGATGAACAGTTTGTAATGAATTTCTGCAGGGAGATGGGTGTTCCGCTAAAGACAGTAACGGCGGACGTGGCCGCTTATGCAGCGAAGCATGGACTATCCACAGAAGAAGCTGGCCGGGAAGTAAGACGGAGGGCCTACCGGGAGGCGGCTTGGGAATATGGGGGAACAAAGATCGCATTGGCCCATCATATGGATGATAATGCAGAGACAATGCTTCTTCATATGGCGAGAGGGACCGGGATTCGGGGAATGACAGGCATACGTCCAGCGGCAGGCGAATATATTCGTCCGCTTCTGATTGTCCGAAAGGCGGAGATTGAAGAATACCTGAAGACGGAAGGGATTCCAAGCTGTAAGGATTCAACCAATCAGGAGGATATTTATGCCAGAAACCGGGTCAGGAATCATATCCTGCCATATTTAGAATCAGAAATCAACCAGAAAACAGTACAACATATGCTGGAACTGTCTGAGCAGATAGAGACGCTGAAAGGGTATATTGACCGGCAGACGGAAGAATTGTGGAAAATTTGCGTATCAGTTCAAGACGGCGCATATCTGCTGAATATTAAGGAATTTGAAAAGGCGGACAAAGCGGTCAGACCTTATTTGATTCAAAGGCTTCTTGGAGAAGCGGCGGGAGGGCCGAAGAATATTGAAGCTGTCCATATCAGGTCAGTGGAAGAGCTTGCCTGCAGACAGACTGGGAAGAAGCTGACGCTTCCCCTGGGGCTGAAGGCTGAGCGGAGATATCAGGATATTTATGTTGCCGGAAGAAAGACGGAACAGAAGACGGACGCGGCTGACGAAGCGAAGGAGCTTCTGCTGTGCGGCGGGGATGAGCCGGATACGGTAAGTGAGCTGGAAGGCGGCGTGCGTATCAGGATTTTTCATTGCAGAGAAATCCCGGATACATTTGAGAAACGCCCCTACACGAAATGGTTTAACTATGATATAATACAGAATGGCATTGTTCTTAGAACCCGGAGACCGGGAGATTATCTGGCGATTGACCGGCTTGGGCATACACAGAAGATAAAGTCTTATTTTATTAATGAGAAAGTGCCGGGAGACCAGAGGGGCTGCGTTCCGCTGGTTGCGGAGGGACCGGAGATTCTGTGGATTGTCGGATACAGGCAGAGTAAGAGGTATCAGGTTACTAAGGAAACCAAAAGAATTTTGGAAATTAGTTTTGATAATTACGGAGGATAAAGGGATGGCAGAGACGATTCGGGTATTGGTGCCGGAGAAAGATGTGGATAAGAAGATCTGTGAAATAGGAGAGCAGATTAGCAGGGATTATGAAGGGAAAGAGATACATTTGATCTGCGTACTAAAGGGCGGGGTATTCTTTATGTGCGAGCTCGCAAAGCGGATAACGGTTCCGGTGAGCATGGATTTTATGAGCGTTTCCAGCTATGGGGCCGATACAAAGTCAAGCGGCGTGGTGAAGATTGTCAAAGATCTGGATGAACCATTAGAGGGTAAAGACGTATTAATCGTAGAAGATATTATTGATTCGGGGCGGACTCTTTACCATCTGATCGAGCTGCTTCAGAAGAGGAATCCGGCAAGCATACGTCTCTGCACACTTTTGGATAAGCCGGAAAGGCGGGTAAAGCAGGTAAATGTGGATTATGTGTGTTTTAGTATTCCAGATGAATTTGTAGTGGGATATGGTCTGGATTATGCGCAAAAATATAGAAACCTTCCATATGTTGGCGTTGTGGAAGGGGCAGAGTAGGAGGAGTATACAGGTTTGGATAATAGAAGAAAGGGACCAGGAGGCATAACTTTTCTGCTGCTTATCGTTATAATATTCGGTGCGCTCTGGTTTACGAATCAGATTGAGCAGCAGGGGAGACAACTGACATATCAGGAATTTTACAGAATTATTGAAAGCGGACAGGCTGAAAACATTGCGGTGGTACAGAACCGGGATGTTCCTACAGGGCGGGTTGAGCTTACCCGTAAGGATGGAGAGGACAAAGAAGAGTGGACGCTTTATGTATCAGATGTCAATGATATCTGTGAATATTTAAAGGAGCAGAAGGCTGAATTTAGGATGAACGATATACCAGAGGAAAACTGGCTCATGGCGACGGTTTTCCCGGTGATGGTCATGCTTGCCGGGGTTTTGCTGCTGTTTTATCTGATGAACAGGCAGAACGGCGCCAACAGCAAGGCCATGAATTTCGGCAAGAATCGTGCGAAGCTCCATACGGGAAATAAAAAGGTAACCTTTGCCGATGTGGCGGGACTTCAGGAAGAGAAGGAAGAACTGGAGGAGATAGTAGATTTTTTAAAAGCTCCTAAGAAATATATTCAGGTGGGAGCAAGAATCCCGAAGGGCGTCCTTTTGGTGGGGCCGCCCGGAACCGGTAAGACATTGCTTGCCAAGGCGGTTGCCGGGGAAGCGGGAGTGCCGTTCTTTACAATTTCCGGCTCAGACTTTGTAGAGATGTTTGTAGGCGTAGGCGCGTCGCGTGTCAGAGATTTGTTTGAGGATGCCAAGAAAAATGCGCCTTGTATTATATTTATCGATGAGATTGACGCAGTGGCGAGACGACGCGGTACTGGTATGGGAGGCGGCCATGACGAGAGAGAACAGACGCTGAATCAGCTCCTTGTTGAGATGGATGGATTCGGAGTTAACGAGGGAATTATTGTGATGTCGGCTACCAACCGCGTGGATATTCTGGATCCCGCGATTTTAAGGCCGGGACGTTTTGACAGAAAGGTATCGGTAGGCCGTCCGGATATTCAAGGCAGAGAGGATATTCTAAAGGTTCATGCCAAGGGAAAGCCGCTGGGAGATGATGTGGATTTGAAGCAGATTGCCCAGACGACGGCAGGCTTTACAGGGGCGGATCTGGAGAATCTTCTGAATGAAGCGGCGATTCTTGCGGCGAAGGAAGGACGGGTTTATATCCGCCAGTCAGATATCCGCCATGCTTTTGTAAAAGTGGGAATCGGCGCCGAGAAGAAAAGCAGGGTTATTTCCGAGAAAGAAAAGAAGATTACGGCATACCATGAGGCGGGGCATGCAATTTTATTTCATGTGCTGCCGGACGTAGGACCTGTGTATAGCGTGTCTATCATACCGACCGGTATGGGAGCGGCGGGATATACGATGCCGCTGCCGGAAAAGGATGAGATGTTTAATACCAGAGGCAAGATGCTTCAGGATATTACGGTTGCTCTTGGAGGGCGTATCGCTGAGGAAGAGGTATTCGGCGATATTACGACCGGCGCGTCTCAGGATATTAAGCAGGCAACCGGAATCGCAAGGTCTATGGTTACAAAATTCGGCATGTCTGAAAAACTTGGGCTGATCAATTATGACAGCGACAGCGATGAAGTATTCATCGGAAGAGACCTTGTCCATACCCAGAGGGGCTATGGAGAAGACGTGGCAGGAACCATTGATCAGGAAATAAAGAGGATTATTGACGAGTGTTATCAGCGGGCAAGGAATATTATCCGCAAATACCATCAGGTGTTGAGTGACTGCGCGCAATTATTATTAGAGAAAGAAAAAATTACTAGAGAAGAATTTGAGGCGCTGTTTGACGGTTTGGAAGTGTCGGAAGTCTCGGAAGAGTTGGGGGTTATATGAACAGAGAGGCTTTATTTTGCGATGGAACAGGAAATTATGTAATACCGCCGGAGCCGAAACCATCCGAAACAGTAAAGTTTTTGTTTCGGACGGCAGCCGATGATGCGGATAGTGTGGCATTGTATACGAAGGGAAACTATTATGAAATGGAAAAAGCGGATACAGTGCAGGGGTTTGACTACTATCGGATTTATCGGGAATTAGGCGAGGAGGCAATGCAATACTGCTTCCGTATACAGAAGGGCGATGAGATTGTTTATTATAACCAGTATGGAGTGTGCGAAGGGATGGTAGACGACTACGCGTTTCGGATTCGTCCCGGTTTTACCACTCCTGACTGGGCGAAGGGCGCGGTTATGTACCAGATTTTTACTGACCGTTTCCGCAATGGGGATTCTTCGAATGATGTAGTGGATCATGAATATTATTATATCAACGAACCGGTGAAGGCAATAAAAGACTGGAATCAGACTCCGGCAGCCATGGACGTGCGGAATTTTTACGGCGGGGACCTGCAGGGAGTAAAGGATAAGCTGGATTACCTGCAGGATCTGGGGGTAGAGGTTATTTATTTCAATCCGTTGTTTGTATCTCCGTCAAATCATAAGTATGACAATCAGGATTATGATTATATTGATCCGCATTTTGGCGTGATTATAAACGATCTGGAAGAATCAGAAGCGGACAGTCCGGAAGGTTTTCTTGCGGCGAGATATCAGAAGCGGGTGACGGACTGGGAAAATTTGGAGGCAAGCAATCGTTTTTTTGCAGAACTGGTTGAGGAGATTCATGAGAGAGGAATGAAAGTAATTCTGGACGGCGTGTTCAATCACTGCGGTTCCTTTCATAAATGGATGGACAGGGAACGTATTTATGAGGGCAGAAAGGGATTTGAGGCCGGAGCCTATGTATCGGCTGACAGTCCGTACCGCTCATATTTTGACTTTAGGGATTCCAGAGACGACGCATGGCCGGATAACGGAAGTTATGACGGATGGTGGGGACACGATACTTTGCCGAAGCTGAATTACGAAGCCTCAGAGTCTCTGGTGGAATATATGCTGCAGATTGGGAGGAAATGGGTATCTCCTCCCTACAATGTAGACGGGTGGCGTCTGGATGTGGCGGCGGACTTAGGACATGATAAGGATTATAATCATGAATTTTGGAAAAAATTCCGCAAGGCAGTGAAGGAAGCTAATCCCGATGCCTTGATTCTTGCAGAGCACTATGGCGACCCGAAGGAATGGCTGGAGGGCGACGAGTGGGATTCTGTTATGAATTACGACGCCTTTATGGAGCCGGTTACTTGGTTCCTTACAGGTATGGAGAAACACAGCGATGAGGAACGAGCGGACTTAAGAGGAAATGCTTACGCGTTTGTCCATTCGATTTCCCATAATATGGCATGCTATATGACGCCTTCGCTGCAGACGGCTATGAATGAACTGTCCAATCATGATCATTCCCGATTCCTGACCAGAACGAATCATGTAGTTGGAAGAATTGGAAATCATAGTCCGGAGGATGCGGAACAGAATGTAAATGTGGCAGTTATGCGTCAGGCTGTAATTATGCAGATGACTTGGGTGGGAGCGCCTACAGTGTATTATGGTGATGAAGCGGGACTCTGCGGTTTTACGGATCCGGACAATCGGAGGACATATCCGTGGGGCGGGGAAGATAAGGAATTGATTGAGTTTCATAAAATAATGATAAGGCTCCACAAGCATTATCAGACATTTAGGACCGGTTCGATTAAAATTCTCACTGTAGAAGGTTCTGCGCTTGCGTATGCGAGGTTCGATATTGGAAATCAGTTTGTAATAGTTGTGAATGGCGGAGAGGATGACGTACAGGTACAGATACCTGTGCAGCTTGCTGAATTTCCCATGGAAGGAACGCTGCAAAGGCTGGTATATAGTTCTAATGATGGATATACGGTCAAGCGTTCTGTCTGTCCGATTAAAGGAGGCAGCGCCGTAGTTCATATGGAGCCGCATTCTGCGGCAGTTTATGGAAACATGGATAATGATGAATAAAAATGATAAATAAAAAAATCCCTGAAAGAGGCAACTTTCAGGGATTTTTTCATCCAAGGTTAGATGCTTTCGACTTTTGAAATACTATTTCGAGAGTACTTCTACGCCTGTCTCGGTAATTAGAACCATGTACTCAATCTGTGCGGACAAGCCCCCGTCTATGGTGTAGACGGTCCAGCCGTTGTCTTCATCTATGAAGAAATCGGGACTGCCCTCGTTAATCATCGGCTCGATGGTAAACATCATGCCGGGAACGAGAACCATCTCAGATCCCTTCGGGGTTACGTAACTGACAAAAGGTTCCTCATGGAATTCAAGGCCGATGCCATGGCCGCCAATTTCCTCTACAACAGAATACCCGCAGGCTCGTGCATGGGAATTGATAGCATGGGCGATGTCTCCCAAATGACCCCATGGTCTGGCAGCGCGCAGCCCAAGTTCGACACATTCCGCAGTGACGTCAATGATTCGCTGACTTCGTCTGCTGACATTGCCGATTGCAAACATGCGTGAAGCATCAGAGAAATATCCATCCAGAATAGTGGAGACATCTACATTAACAATATCTCCATCCTGAAGGACTTCATGTTCATCAGGAATCCCGTGGCAGACTACATCATTGATAGAAGTGCATACACTTTTGGGAAATCCCTCGAAATTCAGCGGTGCGGGTATCCCGCCATGCGCCGTCGTATAGTCATATACAAGGGTATCAATCTCTGCAGTATTCATACCGGCTTTTATATGTGCGGCGACATGATCCAGAACCGCTGTATTCAGAGCGGCGCTTCTTTTGATGGCTGTAATCTGTTCTGGTGTCTTAAGCAGGCTCCGGTTCGGGACAATCTGCCCTTTTGCCGCAAGCTTCCACAGCTTAATATCCAGTCTGTCCATGGATGAATCCATCTCCTTTTCAAAATAATAATGAGGAAAGAGAAAACAAATGCCCTCAATCATTTGCCCTCGATCATTAGCTCATACTCATTCTTATTGTAGCATACTTTTTTTAATTGTGCTATAATGGATTTCAGATTAATAGAACTATTTATCCATATATGGAAGGAGTGAAACAATCATGCTACGAATTGGAATGCTGACAAGCGGAGGCGATTGCCAGGCATTGAACGCAACAATGCGCGGTGTTGTGAAAGGGATTTTTGAAGAGAGGGAAGATGTGGAGATCTATGGCTTTCAGGCCGGATACAAAGGACTCATTTATTCAGATTTTAAGATGATGACATCTAGAGATTTTTCAGGAATTTTGACAGTGGGGGGAACGATACTCGGAACCTCCAGACAGCCCTTCAAGAAGATGAGGGAGCCGGACGAGCATGGACTTGATAAAGTAGAGGCTATGAAGCATACCTATCATAAACTGAGTCTGGACTGTCTGGTCGTACTGGGCGGAAACGGGACCCATAAGACGGCAAACATGCTGAGCGAGGAAGGACTGAATGTGATTACACTGCCCAAGACAATAGATAATGATCTGTGGGGAACGGACATGACCTTTGGATTTCAGAGCGCGGTAGATATTGCCACGGATACCATTGATAAGATTCATACGACGGCGACTTCCCACAGCCGAGTATTTATCGTAGAGATTATGGGTCATAAGGTTGGCTGGGTCGCGCTTCATGCGGGAATAGCAGGCGGCGCGGATATTATCCTTATCCCGGAGATACCATATGATGTGGACGTGCTGGCAGATATGATTAATAAGCGGGCAAAGGAAGGCAAGCGCTTTACTATTATTGCAGTGGCAGAGGGCGCGATTTCCAAGAAGGACGCGAAGCTGTCCAAGAAAGAGATGAAGAAAAAGTTAGAGAAGGAAAAAGGACTCTATCCGTCTGTTGCGTATGAGGTTGCGGCAAGGCTTCAGAAGAAAACAACGCAGGAAGTGCGTATTACGGTTCCGGGGCATACCCAGCGCGGCGGCACGCCGTGTCCGTACGACAGGGTATTATCTACCCGTCTTGGCGCATTTGCCGCGAGAATGATTCTGAATGGGGAATATGGGTATATGGCGGCGATCCGGGATGGAGAGACGACGAAGGTTCCGCTCTCGGAGGTTGCGGGAAAGCTGAAGTATGTTGATCCGCATTCTAAGATTGTTCAGGAGGCAAAGCAGGTCGGAATCAGCTTTGGCGACAAATAAAATCATTGAGATTTAGGGAGAGATGCATATGGGCTATACGGCGCTGTATCGAAAGTTCCGTCCTAGTGAATTTAAGGATGTGAAAGGGCAGGATGCGATTGTTAAGACATTAAAGAACCAGATAAAGACAGGGCGTATAGGCCATGCCTACCTGTTTTGCGGAACGAGAGGAACAGGTAAGACAACGGTTGCCAAGCTATTTGCAAAGGCGGTAAACTGTGAGCATCCGATAGAGGGAAGTCCCTGTGAAGCGTGCAGGATGTGCCGGTCGGTTTCGGCAGGCGCATCAATGAACGTAATTGAGATTGACGCGGCTTCCAACAATGGAGTTGACAACATCCGCGGGATCCGGGAGGAGGTTGCGTATCGTCCCACTGAGGGAAGATATAAGGTTTATATTATTGACGAGGTGCATATGCTGTCTATAGGAGCGTTTAATGCGCTTCTCAAGACGTTGGAGGAACCTCCGGAGTATGTGATATTCATTCTGGCGACTACAGAGGCGCATAAGATACCGGTAACAATCCTAAGCCGCTGCCAGAGGTATGATTTTAAGAGGATATCCATTGATACGATCTGTGAAAGGCTGAATGAGCTGATAGAGCAGGAAGGTCTGGACGTGGAGGAGAAGGCGGTGCGCTATATTGCCAGAGCCGCAGACGGAGCGATGAGGGATGCGCTGAGCCTGTTAGATCAATGCTCTGCATTTTATATTGGAGAGCGTTTGACCTATGACCGGGCGCTGGAAGTTTTGGGGGCGGTAGATACGGATGTATTCAGCAGGCTGTTCCGGGAGCTGCTTGCCCGGGATGTGAGGAAAGTCATATCCAGCGTGGATGAGCTGATCATGCAGGGAAGAGAACTTTCACAGCTCTCGGCAGATTTTACTTGGTATCTTAGAAATCTTCTGCTGATTCAGAGTTCGGACGACATGGAGGACGTGCTGGACGTATCCGCGGAGAGCTTAATACAGCTAAAGGAAGAGGCTGGGATGATCGATACGGAAGAGTTGATTCGGTTTATCCGTATTTTTTCAGAACTTACAGGAAAGCTGCGGTATTCCACGCAAAAGAGGGTACTGCTGGAAGTAACCTTTATTAAGCTGTGTAAGCCCCAGATGGAGACAGGGCAGGATGCATTGCTTGCGAGGATCCGCGTACTGGAGGATGCGGTTGAGAAAGGACTGGCTATGCCGCCTGCCGGACAGATTGTGTATGCCAAGCCTGAGGAGCGGAAGGCGGAACAGGCCAAACCCGTACTTCCGAAGGCTCTTTCTGAGGATGTGAAGAAAGCGGCGAAGAATTTCCGAAGTATTACGGAGGACGCTTCTATTATGCTGAGACAGTATCTGAAAAAGGCGCGTCTCAGCGCGGGGGATAATGACAGACTCCAGATTGTGCTGCCGGATGAAGTAAGCGCCGGGTTTGTAGCAAGGCAGGAGCACAAAGATGAGATTGTCCGTCTGATTGAAGGGAAACTTGGCAAGACTATGGAGATAGACGTCCGTCAGGTGGAAGAAGGCAGGCATTTTGAAGATAATTATGTAGACATAGAGAAACTTGTTAATATGGAGATTACTATTGAAGATTAAAGGAGGAGAAGCTTATGGCAAGACGTGGAGGATTCCCAGGCGGAGGTATGCCGGGGAATATGGCAAATCTTATGAAACAGGCGCAGAAGATGCAGCGCCAGATGGAGGAGCAGGCAAAGGAGCTGGAGACAAAGGAATTTTCTGCAACCGCTGGAGGAGGCGCTGTAGAGGTGACAGTATCCGGTAAAAAGCAGGTATTGAAGGTAAAATTGGATGAAGAGGCCGTAGATCCGGATGACGTGGAAATGCTAGAGGATCTGATCGTTGCCGCCGTCAATGAGGCGCTGGATAAAGTGGATGCCGAGTCGGCAGGCGCAATGTCCAGATTCACAGGAGGAATGCCGGGTGGATTATTATAGCAGCCAGATCAGCAAGCTAATAGAGCAATTCTCAAGGCTTCCGGGAATCGGACCAAAGTCAGCCGGCAGGCTGGCTTTTCATTTGATTCATATGCCGAAGGAGCAGGTAAAGGAGCTGGCGGACTCTATGGTGGAGGCAAGGGAAAAGGTGCGTTACTGCCAGTGCTGTCATACGCTGACTGATCAGGAGATATGTCCAATCTGCAGCAGCAGTAAACGGGATCACAGAACCATTATGGTGGTGGAATCTACCAGAGATTTAGCGGCATATGAGAAGATTGGTAAGTATGAGGGGATTTATCACGTGCTTCACGGCGCGATTTCCCCAATGCTTGGAATCGGACCGGGCGATATTAAGCTGAAAGAGCTGGTCAAGCGTCTGGAAGGAGATGTGGATGAGGTGATTATCGCAACTAATTCCAGCCTTGAGGGGGAGACCACGGCAATGTATATCAGTAAACTGATTAAGCCCACGGGGATTAAAGTCAGCAGGATTGCAAGCGGCGTTCCGGTTGGTGGAGATCTGGAGTATATTGATGAGGTGACGCTCCTTCGCGCGCTGGAAGGACGGACCGAGCTCTAAATAGCTGCATTGAGATTTTACAGACGCATATTCGAAAAATAATTAAAATGTTCAGAACATATGTATAAGTGCGGGCGCTTCCCTTGACCGTCAGGATATAAGCAGATATAATGAAACCATTAAGTTACTTGAAAGGATACTATGAATTAGGAGGCAATTTTCATGAACAAAACAGAACTTATGAAGACTGCTAATGAGGTGCGCAAGGGCATTATTGAAGCGGTGCACAGCGCAAAGTCCGGCCATCCGGGCGGCTCATTATCAGCGGCAGATATTTATACATATCTGTATTTTGAGGAAATGAATGTAGATCCAAAGGAGCCGGACAAGGCGGACAGAGACCGTTTCGTACTGTCCAAGGGACATACTTCGCCGGGTTATTATTCGGTATTAGCCCAGAGAGGATTTTTCCCGGTAGAAGATCTAAAGACCTTCCGTCATACAGGCTCTTATCTTCAGGGACATCCGGATAAGAAACATATTCCGGGAGTGGATATGTCTTCCGGTTCACTGGGACAGGGGATTTCAGCGGCGGTCGGAATGGCAGTGTCTGCAAAGCTGTCAGGAGAGGATTACCGTGTATATACGCTGGTTGGAGACGGCGAGATTCAAGAGGGACAGGTGTGGGAAGCATCTATGCTTGCAGCCCACAGAAAGCTGGACAACCTGGTTGTAATCGTAGATAACAATAATTTACAGATTGACGGAGATATCAGCAAGGTTAATTCTCCGTATCCGATTGATCAGAAGTTTGAAGCATTTAATTTCCATGTTATTAATGTGGACGGACATGATTTTGACCAGCTTGCGGCAGCATTTAAGGAAGCGAAGGAGACCAAGGGACAGCCGACGGCGATCATTGCGAAGACGGTAAAGGGCAAAGGCGTATCCTTTATGGAGAATCAGGCGTCTTGGCATGGTTCTGCTCCGAACGATGAGCAGTATGCGGCAGCGATGGAAGATCTGAAGAAAGTAGGTGAAGCATTATGTCAGATGTAAAGAAGATTGCAACAAGAGAGAGTTATGGTAATGCTTTAGCGGAATTGGGCAAATTGCACGAAGAGGTTGTTGTACTGGACGCGGATCTCGCGGGTGCGACGAAGACAAGCGTATTTATGAAAGCTTTTCCGGAGCGCCATATTGACTGTGGTATTGCCGAGGGCAATATGATGGGCGTAGCGGCCGGGCTTGCGGCAACCGGCAAGGTTCCTTTTGCAAGCACTTTTGCAATGTTTGCGGCGGGACGTGCTTTCGAGCAGGTACGTAATTCCATCGGTTATCCAAAGCTGAATGTGAAGATTGGCGCTACTCATGCGGGAATCTCTGTTGGCGAGGACGGCGCTACCCATCAGTGTAATGAGGATATCGCTCTGATGAGGACCATTCCGGGAATGACCGTGATCTGCCCGGCGGATGACGTAGAGGCAAAGGCGGCTGTTACGGCGGCTTATGAGCATGAGGGTCCAGTGTATATGAGGTTCGGAAGGCTTGCGGTTCCGGTGATCAACGATAAGCCGGATTATAAATTTGAACTTGGCAAGGGGATTGTTTTAAGAGAAGGTAAGGATGTGACCATCATTGCGACCGGACTTCCGGTAGCAAACTGCTTAGAGGCGGCAGAAAAGCTGGCGGCAGACGGCATCCAGGCCAAAGTGATCAATATCCATACAATCAAGCCAATTGACGAGGAACTGGTAGTTGCAGCGGCAAAGGAGACCGGCAAGGTGGTTACGGTAGAAGAGCATTCCGTGATCGGCGGGCTGGGAAGCGCGGTTTGCGACGTGCTTTCCGAGAAGGCGCCGACAAAGACGATGAAGATTGGAATCAACGACGTATTCGGCGAGTCGGGACCGGCGGCGGAACTGGTAAAGAAGTTCGGGCTGGATGCAGACAGTATCTATGAGAAAGTAAAAGCATTCGTGTAATGCCAGAGTAAGAAAAGAGTTTGGAAGGGGCGCTTCATAGAAAGAAGCGTCTCTTTTTTTGATAGATGCTGGAAAAGCCTGACGATGTAAAGGCTGAGATATCGAAATGCCAGAGATATTGTGGAAAGATTCCCGGGACAAGTTCCACAGACTGATAAAATACGCACATTTCCTATGCTATGATAATTCAAAATCTTGGGAGAGGTGAGTATAAATATGGAAGGACAATTTCCAAAAAATGTAAAACAGGTGGGCAATGTCAGCGACAGCCCGAAAATCTACGTAGAGGATTATGTAGATACTTATTTTAACCAGTTGAAGGAACAGGGGAGAGAATCACTGGTTGGAGTTTTTTTGATCGGAAAAAATACTGTGATCGAGGATCAGGAATGTATCTATGTGACCGGCGCGGTACAGATGAAGGATTTAGATCCGGAGAGCAAGGAACTGGATATTGGAAAAGAACATCTTGAGATAGCAAGAACAGAGAGCAAGGAGTATTTTCACGGACAGGATATTATCGGCTGGCTGCTAATCATGCCGGGACATCCGGTAGGATTAAGCGGCAGTATGATCCGCGTTCATGAGAAGCTGTTCCCGGAAAAGAATAGCTTATTTATGCTAATAGATGCGGAAGATGAAGAACAGATTTTTACGTATAAATTTCACGAGCTTATGCAGATGGGGGGACATTATATTTTCTATGAAAAGAACCCGGACATGCAGAGCTATATGATTAGTGAGCGCAAACAGATTGGCGTGACACCCAGTGAAGTGGTTGAGGATCGAGCTGCAAAGGATTTTCGCAGTACAGTAAGGGGGCAGCTGGAAGCAAGAGAGCAGCGCAGGGAATCCAGATATGTATATTTGACCAGCGTATTGCTTGTAATTGTTGTTCTGGCAATCGGTATCTCGACCATGAATAATTATGATAAAATGAATTCTGTTCAGACTTCGATAGAAACCTTATCTTCAGCTATGCAGCAGTCCTCACGTGAAGGAAACGGACAGGCAGAGGAAAGCGCGAAAACACAGGAAATGGGAAAGAACAGTCTGGAAAATGCGGACATGCAGGCAGAGCAGAGCAAGAATACGGGACAGCAGATGGAGCCTTTGGTTTCTACCGTTCAAGAAGATTTAGAGGAAAGTGAAGATTACTATGTTGTACAGAAGGGAGATACGCTTGACATAATCAGCGAAAAGGTTTATGGAACGATTTCAAAGACGGATGCAATTCGCCAGAAAAACGGTTTGGAGGATGGAAATCTCATATTCATTGGACAAAAATTGTTATTACCGTAAAAGTGTGTTATACTAAAAAGCAAAGTGTTCACAATGAAAGAAGACAATACAGGCGCATAGGGCGCAAATAGGCTTAATTGAGGTTAAGATATGAAGCGTAAGAAAAAGACGGACTTGTATGTTGTTCAGGATACAAAAGATGTTACAGATGCTTTGATAGACAGAGTGCTGGCAGAATTAAGAGAGGAAGACGGCATTCTGGAGGATATCGAGGATCAGGTACGTCAGCACAAGAAGAGCCGCCGTATCCGGATAACGGTTATCAGTACTCTTGTAACGGTAATTGCAATAGCATCCTTTTTGGTAATTCATTTACAGACATATACATCTGCCAGAATTATTACCTCGTATGAAAATAGCAGCGATGGGAATGTTAACTACAGGCAGTTTGCAGACGGCGTATTGAAATACAGCAAGGATGGAATCGCACTGATTAACCGTAAGGGTAAGGAAAGCTGGAATCAGCCTTATCAGATCAAGAATCCGATTATTGATACGTATAACAATGACGCAGTGTTAGTAGCAGATAAAGGCGGCAATACAATACTGGTGCTGGACCGCGAGGGATTAAAAGGTGAAATTCAGACTATGCTTCCAGTGGAAAAGGCAGTAGTCTCTGCACAGGGAATTGTCTGTGCGGTTTTAAAGAATGAGACTTCCCCGAAGATTATCTGTTATGATGCGGCAGGGAATCTTCTGGTGGAAATGGCTACTTCGCTGACTGGCACGGGCTATCCGTTAGATGTGGGTATATCGGAGGACGGCAAGGTGCTTCTGGTATCTTATCTCTGCGTACAGAACGGAACGATTGTTACGAAGATCAGATATTATAATTTTGACGGAGAGAAGGATAGTATTCAGGATTATGAGGTGACAGCAGACGATTATGTAAATATGGCGGCGGCATCGGCATTTTTTATGAATCCGAAAACCTCAGTGGTTGTGGGAGATGACAGACTGCTCTTTTATACCGGCGAGGGGAAGCCGCAGCTTACAGAGACGGTTCTTTTAAATAAAAGAATTAAGAGTGTGTTTCACAGTAACCGCTACGTGGGGCTTGTCCTGAAAAATGAACGGAAGGCGGGGTATGAACTGTGCCTGTTTAATACATCGGGAAAGAAGGTTCTGTCCGAGGAATTTACAGGGGATTTCTCCAATGTGAAGATCAGCGGCAGTCAGATATTGATGTATGACGGAAAGAAATGCAGTGTGTTTACCCGGACGGGAATCCATAAGTATGACGGAGAGCTAAATGGCAGTATTCTTGAAATATTCCCGGTTTTGGGGGTAAATAAATACATAGTGATGAATGCAAATGGAATGGAAGTTATTCGGTTTGTAAAATAAGGAGAAATGTATGAACTGGTTATTATATATTATCGGAATCAGCTTTTTGATTGGATTCATTGTCGGTATTATAAGGGGAGCGGTGAAGATAGCGGTGTCACTTTTTGCAACGCTGGTGACTTTTCTTCTTGTGTTTTTCCTGACGCCGTATGTGTGTAAAGGGATTACGGCGGTGACTCCTCTTCAGGAGGTTGCGGAGACAAAGATTGAATCCATGATTAGCGGGATGGTGACAGATGCCGCTGCAGAACAGGCGGGCATCGGTTCTGGAAATGTAACGGCAGTTCGTAATGCCCTGAGCGCGGCGGGGATTGGAGAAGAGCAGCTTGGAGCCCTTGGAATTACCGTGGAGGATATTGCAAATGGGAAAATAAGCAGCAGCGACCTTGCAGAAAATGGAATTTCGAAGAACATACTTGACGGCTTGAATAATATGCAGGAGAAAGCAGAGGAAATTGTTGAAAGCGCTGAGATTCCACGGGATATGCAGATTGCGGCGATTGAAGGCGCAGATATTCCTCAGGTGTTTAAGAATCTTCTTCTCACTAATAATAACAGCAAGATATATGACAAGCTGGGGGCAGATAGCTTTGCATCCTACATTGCAAAATATATATCAAAGCTTGTTGTAAATATTGTGGCTTTTATTTTGACGCTTATTGTAGTTACAATTATTTTGCGGGCGATTATCTTTTCGCTGAATGTTATCGCAGACCTTCCTGTATTTGGGTTTATCAACCGGCTTGCGGGGGGAGTTCTGGGCGTAGTCGGCGTGTTGATTATTGTGTGGGTTGTCTTTGTCTTTATTACGCTGCTGTACACGACTGAAATCGGGAAAGAGATGTTTGAAATGATTCAAGCAAATAGTATATTATCGGCGATTTATGAATATAACCCGATTATGAAGCTTGCGACAACGCTCCGGATGTAATAATTTGGAAAAATATAGCGAAAAATATGGAAAAAATAATAAAAATATATAAGGAAACCACTTGCAGAATTTACCTCAAAGAGGTATACTAAATAGGCAGTGTAAAGAACACTTATTCCTCGATAGCTCAATGGTAGAGCACACGGCTGTTAACCGTGGGGTTGTTGGTTCGAGCCCAACTCGGGGAGTTATTAAAAAGACTCGTAGACATGTTGTATGTTTGCGGGTCTTTTTGAAATTGTGTATGATAGGTGCGTTTTAATATACAACATGTATTAGAAAGGGTATTCTTATGTGGAAATTAAAGAATTTATTTAGAGATGGAGAAAAGGGAAAAGAGTTTTCTAAAGACGGCAGGGGGGACGCAGCAGATCCGGCCGAGCAGTTTTTTGAAGAATATGAGACAGAAGAACAGGAACTGACGGTGCTGATTAAAGAATTTACCAAAGGCGGCGCGGTTCGGGGAGATTATCTTTTTCCAGTTGTCTCATTTTTGGCATATATTGACAGAGAAAGTGGAAAGGTAGTTCATGAGAAAGGCTCTTTGTGCTGGGTGATACACAGATCTTCTGGCGATTATATTCATAAGTTTAAGGACTATGGTATTTACAATGTTTTGGTGAGAAAAATGAAGCCGGGTATATTAAATCCTGTTGGACAGCCTTTTAAAAATCGGTATTATGTTGTGAAAGTTCTTAAAAGAAAAGTGAAGGAACCGCAGCTTGAAAGAGTTCGTACCGAATATTTGAAGCCGATTTCTATTAAAGACAGTTTAGGAGAATTTAAGCTTGATAGGAAATATGATCGATTTGAAGGCCAGATCGATTGGATGGGAAGTATGGAAGATGTGTCGCTTAAAAAGGATGAAGATGCGGACACGGCGAATCTGGCGTTGAAGACATTGCATATGTTGACGTCAGAAACTGCAAAATGGGACGGAAGGCTTCGGGAGTATGCGGCAGGAGAATTGACAGAGCTTGCAAACGACTGGAGAGAAGATGAGGATATTTCAGATATAACGAGAGAAGAATTTGCAGAGAGGATTGGAAGCCCATCATTTTTCATAGATAATAGGGGAGATTTTGAGGCTGTATATGGTGACGACGACATGTTTGCCGGGCATTGGATTGTAGTTTACGGAACGGCTGATGGAAGGCTGACAGACGCAGGCATAGAGGGATAGAAGTAAGGTTAGAAAAAACGGAGGAAACGATACTTTATTACATGATTTTGGATGAATATCTTCTTTTGTATGGTGAAAAGCCCGTTTCTTCGAGGAGGATCATTTGTTTTAGAATTGAAAGCATCTGATTCGATCGCTTATTATATTATTGAGCATAAAACGATGGTACGGCAGACGGCAAAAAAATCCGAGGTAAGTAAAAATATTATACATATAGATGTAACAAAGGGACATTTTTGCGAAGGTTGTTTATGAGGTGAGGCAGAGAATAAAAAGGATATTGTGTATAAGGGGTATTTGGTTTGGAGATCAGTTTTCGCAGAATCATATATATGGTGGAAAAGCCCGGTGCAGACCGGGCTTTTTGCATGTGAAAATGTGGAAGATTTGAGGATTCTACAGTTTAGAGGGTCTTTTTATATTCTAGTTCTTATTGTATAATAAAAACATGGGCACGAAAATAGTTTGAATTGGACGTGTAGGAAAGAAAGCTATTGATGAAAAGTGCAGAAATAATATGTTTCTACTATAACACTATATTTCAATCAGATACGAGTAAACGGAGGATAATAGAGTGGCGGAGCAGGAAAACAGTAAAGATTTGATTAGCGTATTATGGAGCGGAGCAGATATATTACGTTCAAAAATGGATGCAAATGAATATAAAGACTATCTTTTAGGGATTGTTTTTTATAAGTATTTATCAGATTCTTTTTTAATAAAGGTTTATGATTTGATTTATGATGAAAAGCCAGAAACATTAAAAATTGCTTTGAATGCATATATTGATGCTTTGAAAGATGAAAGTGCAGAAGAATTGAAAGATGAAATAAAATCATCTTGTCATTATGTGATTGAACCGGAATTAACTTATACAAATTTTGCGGAGGCAGCGCGAAATAATTCTTTTAACCGTGAGCAATTACAGAAGGCATTTAATAATATCGAACAAAGCGATCCATTATTTGCGGATTTATTTACAGATATTGATTTGTATTCCAATCGCTTGGGAACGGGTGACCAAAAGCAAAGTGACACAATTGCCAGTCTCTTAAAAGAAATTGATAAAGCAGATTTATTGAATACAGATACAGATGTTTTAGGAAATGCTTATGAGTATTTGATTGGCCAATTTGCGTCTGAAACCGGAAAAAAAGCTGGTGAATTCTACACGCCGCAGGCTGTTTCCAAAATATTGACCAGAATTGCTATTTCTGGGCAGGAGAGCAAAAAAGGCTTGTCCGTTTATGATCCGTGTATGGGTTCGGGTTCTCTTTTATTGAATGCTAAAAAATATGCGCTAGAGCCAAATTATATTAAATATTACGGACAAGAGTTGATGACATCTACATATAATCTGGCACGCATGAACATGTTTTTGCATGGTATTGCACCGGAAAATCAAAGACTGAGAAATGGCGATACTTTAGACAGTGATTGGCCAACGGAAGAAGAAACTGATTTTAATATGGTATTGATGAATCCGCCATATTCAGCAAAATGGAGTGCAGCCGCTGGTTTTCTGCAAGATGAACGTTTTAGTGATTATGGAGTTCTGGCACCGAAGTCAAAAGCTGATTATGCTTTCCTGTTACATGGTCTGTATCATCTGAAAAATAATGGAACAATGTCAATTGTATTACCGCATGGCGTGTTGTTCAGAGGAGCGGCAGAAGGAAAAATTCGAGAAAAATTATTACGTTCTGGAAATATTTATGCAATCATTGGATTACCGGCAAATTTATTTTATAATACATCAATTCCAACTTGTATTGTTGTTTTAAAGAAACACAGAGATGGAAGAGATGTCTTGTTTATAGACGCTTCGAAAAAATTTGAAAAGGGTAAAAAACAAAATACAATGACGGACGGGCATATAGATGCCATTGTAGATTTGTATCACAAACGAGAAACAATAGAAAAAGAATCTTATCTTGCCAGCTTTGAAGATATTGAGAAGAACGATTTCAACCTTAATATTCCAAGGTATGTGGATAATTTTGAAAAAGAAGAAGAGATTAATTTAAATGAACTTTTGACAGAAATGAAACAGACTGATGACGAGATAAAAAAGACACAGAATGAAGTGTTATCTTACTTAAAGGATTTAACATCTTCTGATTGTGATATTATGTCATCTATAAAATGTCTTGTTGAAATGATTGAGGGGTGATAAATATGGGAAAACCGAAAATTCGCTTTAAAGGATTTACAGAAGATTGGGAACGGCGTAAGTTTGGTGAATTAGTTGAAAAATATGAAGATCCTGTAGAGACTCCTATAGATGGATATATGAGATTAGGTATCAGAAGCCATGCAAAAGGTACTTTTCATAGTTATGTTGAGGCGGGCAAAGAATTGGAAACCGCCAAGATGTTTAGGGTGGCAGAGAATAAGTTTATTGTGAATATTACTTTTGGATGGGAACATGCGGTAGCAATAACTGATAAAGAAGATGCAGGAATGCTGGTTTCACATAGATTTCCACAATATAGCTTTAATGAAGGAATGGTTCCAAAGTTTTTTAGATACCTTATTTTGGATGAATATTTTAAACATCATTTAGAATTATCATCGCCCGGTGGAGCAGGAAGAAATCGAGTTTTAAAGTTGGCAGACATGCTGGAATATAAAATGACATTTCCAACAGAGGAAGAACAAAACAAAATAGCAGCTTATTTTGATAACCTCGACCACCTCATCACCTTTCACCAGCGGAAGTGTGATGAGACTAAAAAATTAAAAAAATATATGCTTCAAAAAATGTTTCCACAAAATGGGATGAAGGTTCCAGAAATTCGATTTGAAGGATTTACTGGCGCTTGGGAACAGCGTAAGCTTGAAGATTACTTATCTGTATCTAAGCAAAAGAACAGAGATGAGCGATATGATAAAGAGGATGTGCTATCGGTTTCAGGCGACTATGGAATCGTAAATCAGATTGAATTTCAGGGGAGATCTTTTGCAGGCGCATCGGTCGCAAATTATGGTGTCGTAGAGACTGGAGATGTTGTATATACTAAATCTCCACTTAGAGCGAATCCTTATGGAATAATAAAGACAAATAAAGGAAATACAGGGATTGTATCGACTTTATATGCAGTCTATAAGCCAAAGAAAAATGTTGATTCAGAGTTTGTTCAGGTTTATTTTGAACAAGATACAAGAATGAATTCATATATGCATCCATTGGTAAATAAGGGCGCAAAAAATGACATGAAGGTGTCTGCTGAAAATGCTTTAAAAGGTGGAATTACTTTTCCTAAAATAGAAGAGCAGAGACAGATTTCAGCATATTTTAATAAGCTAGACAAGCTTATTACCCTTCACCAGCGTAAGTGTGATGAATTAGTGAAAATCAAGAAATATATGTTGCAAAATATGTTTGTTTAAATAATTGACAAGATTTTGAAGAAAAATCAGACTGGTAAAAGAATAAATTATACGCAGAGTAATGATATAAAAAATGGTATGGCTTACGATGTGTTTCGGTATACGTTAAATGGATGCGAATAGTAAAAAGAATAGAAAAGTGGGAGGTTTTGAATGAGTGAACAGAAAAAAAAGATCGGTTTTACCGTTGCGTGTGTAAATGAATTTGCTCAACAGCATAATCTCAGTATACGAGAGTCATTCCGTTATCTTTTTCAATTTAAAGGCATTGCTTTTATAAAAGAAAATTATGAAGTGGAACACACATTAGATTTTGGAACAATAGTGGAAGATTTGGGAATGCTATGCCGTAAAAACGGAGGTGTGCTATGAGATTATACCATGGAAGTAATGTTGTGATAGAAAGTATCAATTTAGCAATGTGCAGACCTTATAAAGATTTTGGAAAGGGCTTTTATTTAACAGATATAGAGGAGCAAGCAAAACAGATGGCGAAAAGAGTGTCTAGAATTTATGGAGGTTCTCCAGTCGTAAATACTTTTGAAATACAAGATGACTTCAGAAAAATGTCAGATATTAAAATTAAGGATTTTGGAATACAAACAACAGAAGAATGGGCAAAATTTGTAATGAATAATAGGAATAGAGCATTTACAGATGAAGTTAATACTCTGTGTAACAAAGATAACAAATACGATATTGTTATCGGTCCTGTCGCAGATGATAATATGGCATTACTATTTCGTCAGTATGAAAATGAAATTATTGATTTTGAGACATTACTGAAAGGAATGATATATAAGAAAACATCTTCACAATATTCTTTTCACACGGAAAAGGGGATTAGGCTTTTGCGAAAGGCGGATGATTAGTATGAGTAAACAAGACCAATTAATAGAATATATAATTCAGGATATTGTTGATATGTTTGCCACAGATCAGAATATTGAATACGATGAAGCAATGAATAAATTTTATAATTCAGAAGTATTTGAAAAGTTGCAAGATAAGGAAACAGGTTTGTATTTGGAAAGTTCAGAATATATATACGATCTTTTCAAAGACGAGATGAATTTTGGGCATATTATTCAGGCAGAGATATAGGTATAAGGGGTCATAACTCCTTATCATCGTAAGTGTTGGGGATTATCCAAAAGAGAGAGAAACGCTTGGGAACATCGTAAGCTGGGGGATACACTATGCAGCTTGCAAAATAATACTTTGTCAAGAGCAGAATTGACATATGAAGAAGGCACTATAAAGAATATTCATTATGGAGATATTCTTGTTAAATATGGAGAAGTGTTAAATGTAAAAAATGAACAGATACCCAATATTATAGATATTACTGTCGCCGAGAAATACAAAGCTTCTTTTTTACAAAATGGTGATGTGATTTTTGCGGATACAGCAGAAGATGAAACTGTAGGGAAATGTAGTGAAATAGCTGGTTTGACAGATGAAACAGCACTATCAGGACTGCATACAATTCCATATAGGCCACAGTTGAAGTTTGCGGTGGGATATTTGGGATACTATTTGAATTCGAGTGCTTTTCATCAGCAACTTATACCTCTTATGCAGGGGATAAAAGTAACATCAATTTCTAAATCTGCGATGCAGAATACAGATATTGTTTATCCTAAATCTTTTGATGAACAGGGAAAAATTGGTGCTTATTTTATGTACCTTGACCACCTCATCACCCTTCACCAGCGTAAGCTATTTTATGGAAAAAATACAGTATATCATATGAAATTTCACTAATTGAAACAAAGAGGAGGAAAATATTATGCCAGAATTAGAGGCGATGATAGAGCAAAAATTGATTGAGGAGTTGGTCTATGGAGATTCTCAATGGATATATAGAGAAGATTTGAAAACAGAAGAAGATTTATGGGGAAATTTCAGGTATATTTTGGAGCAAAATAATAAAGAACGTTTAAATGGAGAAAATTTATCTGATGCAGAATTTGAACAGGTAAAAAACCAGTTGCAGTTTTCCTCATTTTATAAAGCGGGGGAATGGCTGATTGGAGAAAATGGAAAGGTTCAGGTTCATGTACAGCGTGATACTGAGCGATTGCATCTTGTAGTAATGAATCATGAACATATTGCCGGTGGCAGTAGTGTTTATGAAGTAATCAATCAATATAGCGCATTGAAGTCAGATGATGACAAAGCAATTCCGAGAAGGGACAGACGATTCGATGTGACATTGATGATCAATGGTCTTCCAATGATTCATATAGAATTGAAAAATAAGCAGCACTCATATATGGACGGGTTCTGGCAGATTAAAAAATATATTGGAGAAGGTAAATTTACCGGAATTTTTTCAGCGGTGCAGATGTTTGTAATCAGCAATGGTGTGGACACAAAATATTTTTCAGCCGCTAGTGATACAGAATTAAATTCCAAGTTCATTAGTGGATGGCTGGATCGTGAGAATAATCCAGTTTCGGATTATCTTGATTTTGCTAAGAGCGTACTCCGTATTCCAGAAGCACATGAGATGATTTCGAGATATACAGTATTAGACGAAGATGCAAAGCGTTTAATATTGCTGCGCCCATATCAGATTCATGCAATCGAGGCAATTAGAGAAGCATCTAAACAGGGAAAATCAGGTTACGTATGGCATACGACAGGCTCTGGGAAAACATTGACATCTTATAAAGCAACCAGAAATCTACTGATGGATATTCCGTCCATTGACAAAGCGATTTTCCTGATAGACCGCAAAGATTTGGACACACAGACGACCATGGCATTTCAGGCTTATGCAAATAATGATTTGGTAGATGTAGATGAAACGGATAATGTAAATGATTTAAAGAAAAAATTAAAATCTGATGACAGACAGGTGATCGTTACTACCATCCAGAAACTACATATTCTAATTACAAAGAAATTAAAAGAAGAAACACCGGAATATCGAAAAATTAAGAATCTCAGAATTGCATTTGTTGTAGATGAGTGTCATCGTGCGGTTAGTCCAGGAACAAAAAGAGAGTTGGAGCGGTTTTTTAACCGATCTTTATGGTATGGATTTACGGGTACGCCAAGATTTGCAGAAAATCCATATCCGCAAAAGGGAGACCTTCCAAGAACGACAGAAGATTTATATGGGGAACGTCTGCACAAATATACGATTCAAAATGCAATTCATGATAAGGCGGTGCTTGGATTTCAGGTAGAACATAATGGACCGAAAGATGTGGAAGATGAAACGGACAGCAGTGTATATGACAACGAAACACATATGTTAAAAGTATTGGATATTATTTTGAATAAGTCTTATCACAAACTAGGTTTTCAAAATGGAAAAGGACAGACTTACGAGGGATTGCTTACCACAAGTTCGATTCAGAGAGCACAGCAATATTATGAATTATTGACGAAGGTAAAAAATGGAGAAACATCTCTTACAATTGATGAGCGAATCAAACAGGTCCTGCCGGATTTTCCGAAATTTGCAATTACCTATTCTGTTACAGAAAATGAGGAAGGTTCTCAGGTTAATCAGGAGAAAATGCAAAACTCTCTGGATGACTATAATGGAATGTTTGGCACGAAATATGAATTGTCTCAGATACAGGGATATAATGGAAATTTGAATAAGCGTCTTGCAAGAAAAGATTCCAAATATAAAAGCAGAAATGAGCAGTTGGATTTAGTGATTGTGGTAGATCGCTTGCTGACAGGATTCGACGCTCCGTGTATGTCTACGATTTTTATGGACAGACAGCCGATGGGCCCGCATGACCTGATCCAGGCCTTTTCAAGAACAAATCGAATTTTTGATAAGAATAAAACCTATGGACAGATCGTTACATTTCAGGCGCCAGTTCTTTTTAAGGAAGCGGTTGATAATGCAGTAAAACTCTATTCTGCCGGAGGAACAAAAGAGACGCTTATGGCAGAATGGAATGAGGTGGAGCCCGCTTTCAGGAAAGCGCTTGCAGCACTTCGTGTCTCTGCTGAAAAACCGGAAGTAATTCCAACCCTGTCTTTGAATGAGAAGAAAATATTTGCAAAAATGTTTCAGGAGTTTGACTCTTTGTTTGCACAGTTAAGGTCGTTTACTGTATATGATGACAGCATGTTAGAAGAATATGGAATTTCTGAAGAAGAATATGATAACTATGTGGGACATTATAAAAATGTAGTACAGGAAATCAAAGATGCAAAGGGAGAAGAACCTGATGGTTTGGATGGGAAAGATGATGGAGATGATATAGAAATTGATCAAGACTACGAGCTGATGGCATACAGCAATACAAAGATTGATTATGAGTATATTATTCACCTAATTCAGAATATCGTTGCACCTTATGATGAAACAGAAGAAGTTACGTTTGAAGAACGTCAGAAAAAAATTGATGAAGTGAAACAATATGTAGAGGATTTGCGAAAAGAGAATCCAAAAGTTGCAGATATTATGTCGAATCTGATTGCAGAAATTGAAATGGATGATACAAAATACAGGGGACAGTCCATTCTTCATATTGTGGAAAATATGAAACAGGATTGTATCGAGCGTGTGATTTCTGATTTTTGTATTACCTGGCATGCATCTAAGGATGATGTGATGTATGCGGCAACACATTATCAAAACGGAGAAATTCCAAACGAAAGCGCAATTAAAATGACTGTGGATTATACAAGCTATAAATCATCTCAGGAAAAAGCACTTCCAAAGTTTAAATATTATACAAAAATGATGGCGGAGTTAAGAAAACTTCTGGATGAAGAAATAAAACCGCTTTTAATGGCTGTATAATTTGAAAGTTGCTTTTTAATTGTTTATATCAGCGTAAGTATTTCGGAAAGAGAGGGAACTTATGCTCTGTGATATGAACAGAACAGCATTATTTTATAAGTATTATGCTCAGTGGATTGAAGTATATAAAAAGGGTGCAATAAGGGAAGCAACCTTAGCAAAGTATTTGATGACACAAAAATGGGTGGAAAAATTGATCCCGGAAGTGAAAGTCTCTGAATTAACAAGGACCACATATCAACAGCTTTTAAATGAATATGCAAAGGAACATGAAAGACAGACAACATTGGATTTTCACCATCAATTGAAAGGGGCAATTCTTGATGCGGTTGATGAAGGATTGCTTTCAAGAGACCCGACCAGAAAGGCAATTATTAAGGGAAAAACACCAAAAACAAAGAAAATCAAATATCTAAATCAGTTCGAATTACATACATTGATTGCGGATCTGGACATTAAAGACACACCAAATTGGGATTGGTTCATTCTTTTAGTTGCAAAAACAGGGATGCGTTTCTCGGAGGCATTGGCAATTACTCCGGAAGATTTCGATTTTGTCAGGCAGACTTTGTCTATCAGTAAAACATGGGATTATAAAGGAGACGGGGGTTTTCTGCCGACAAAAAATAAATCATCGGTTAGGAAAATTCAAATTGACTGGCAGATTGTAGTAAAGTTTTCAGTTTTGACTAAAAATCTTCCGCCGGATATACCTATTTTTGTTGGTGAATCAAAAATATACAATTCAACAGTAAATGATGTGCTTACCAGGCATTGCAAAGCATGTGGAATTCCTGAAATATCAATTCATGGTTTACGACATACACATGCCTCATTGTTATTGTTTGCAGGAGTATCGATTGCAAGCGTGGCCAGAAGGCTTGGACATGCGAGTATGACAACCACACAGAAAACATATTTGCACATTATTCAGGAACTTGAAAATAAAGATGTAGATTTGGTCATGAGAACATTGTCAGGATTATAGAAATTAAAGTGTAATAGAAATACTTACGTTGATTATGATTTCATGCGGACAAGATTCATAAAAAGTGTAGCTATATAATTACTTTTTCTTAGTGCTTCAGAGGACTTTTTTCATGCTGGTATCGGTGAGAGCCTACTGAACGATGTGCTTTTTAATATGTCATCGATGTTTGAGCTGTTTTAGTGAAAAAAGGAATATGAAAAAGTACCTTTGCATACATTGTAAAAACAATGAGTGCAGGGGATTTGTATGAAAGATTATATTGAGGAGCGGGCAGTAGAGATTGCATATTATATTATTGAACATAAGGCAACGGTGAGACAGACGGCGAAGGCGTTTGGGGTTAGCAAGAGTACGATACATAAGGATGTAACAGACCGGCTCCTGATTATCAATCCGTCGCTGGCAGCAGAGGCCCGTAAAGTACTGGATGTAAATAAGTCTGAACGCCATATCCGGGGTGGACTTGCTACAAAAGAAAAATATCTTCACCAGCATATATAAATAGCCGTAATAATAAAATGCGAAGGCTGTGGAAAAAGCAGTGATTTATTTTGCTTGACATTATCAGACTTTTTTATTAATATAAGTTTGTAAAATTGAATAGATTGATGACAAGGGAGCTTGTATGGAAGCAGGCTGAGAGTGGGCTGATACCGCCCAGACCGAGTACCTGATTTGGATAATACCAGCGTAGGGATGCATAATGAGGGATGTTGGAATCTCCTTTGTCTTCAATCGAAGATGAAGGAGGTTATTTTATGTTTAATTATTTGGTAACGGCAGAAGGAGGACTGACGGCAGCGGGATATATGGTATGTATTGCGGCAGGAATCATATTATTTATCTTGACGCTTCTTTTTGCGGGCAAGAACTCGGAAAAAAAGAAAATGTCTACGAAACAGCTTGTGTTTTGCGGAATTGCATTGGCGCTGGGATTTGTGACATCTTATATTAAAATATTTGAGATGCCTTGGGGTGGAAGCGTAACTCTCTGCAGCATGCTTTTTATCGTGCTGATAGCGAACTGGTATGGGGTAAAGGCTGGAATTTCCGTTGGACTTGCATACAGTATTCTGCAGTTTATTCAGGAACCTTTTGTTTTATCATTTTTTCAGGTATGCTGTGATTATTTTCTGGCATTTGCTGCTCTTGGCATTGCAGGAGTGTTTGCTAAGAGTCCGCAAGGGTTAATAAAGGGTTATATTGCGGCGGTATTAGCGAGAGGGGCTTTTCATGCTCTTGGAGGCTACCTCTATTGGATGAGTTATATGCCGGAAAGTTTTCCGCAGTCATTGAAGAGTATATATCCGATTGTATATAATTACAGTTTCCTGTTTGCGGAAGGACTGATTACAATAGTTATTATATCAGTACCGGCAGTTACAAGGGCTTTGAATCAGGTGAAGAGAATGGCGCTGTCATAAATCTAACTAGAAAATGACTCTTGATTCTTTTTATTGACCGACCTATAATGAATGGTTAGAAGGGAAGTTATTTAAGTGAAAACGAGAGTTAAAATTGATAGGAGCGGTTATCTGTTTGATAACCGTGCATTGACAGCGCTGATTATTCCGCTGGTTGTTGAGCAGCTTCTAGCGATTTTGGTGGGAATGGCAGACAGCATTATGATTGTAAGCGTAGAGGAGGCTGCCGTTTCCGGCGTGTCGCTGGTGAATTAGGTCATGATTCTTGTAATTCAGATATTTTCGGCATTAGCAACTGGAGGGGCGGTAGTTACGGGGCAGTATCTGGGGCAAAAGAATCAGGGGGAAAGCCTGTGAATCAGCAATGCAGATGGCTTGGTTTATTACACTCTGTGCAATAGTTATTACGCAGGCGTATATATTAGGAAAATATTGGATTTTCCATGGAGTGTTCGGTCAGATTGACAGAGAGGTGATGAGCATGCCGCAATCTATCTTTTGATTGTGGCAGCGTCTATTCCATTTATTGCATTATATAATTGCGGTGCGGCAATTTTCCGTGCTATGGGAAATTCAGAGATTTCTATGCGGATATCCATTATTATGAATGAAATCAATGTGGGCGGAAATGCATTGCTTATTTACGGGTTCCATCGGGGAACAGAAGGAGTTGCGATCCCGACGCTGGTATCCCGCGGCGTGGCGGCGGTGGTTATTACAGTGAAGCTTCTCAATAAAGAATGCTCGGTACACATTGAGAGGATCTTGCGTTATCAGTTTGACTGGTCTATGGTGAAGCGGATTTTGAGTATTGGCATTCCAAATGGAATGGAAAATAGTATGTTTCAGCTTGGCAAGATTATTGTGCTGAGTCTGATTTCTACCTTTGGAACCTATGTGATTGCGGCGAATGCGGTAGGAAATGCAGTTGCAATGTTCTCCTGCCTTCCGGGAATGGCAATTACACTAGCAGTTACTACAGTTATTTCCCGGTGTGTAGGTGCGGGCGATTATGAACAGGTAAGGTATTATAACTTTAAATTGCTTGTGAGTACTCATGCAGGCATGATTATTTCAATATTATCTATGTGGATATTTTGAATTTTGTTTAGCTGCATATTGGGACGATATATAGAAATGGGTGTATTCGGCGTCTGGGCGGCTATATTATAACTGGCGTTTAGGGGACTGTGTTTCAGTATCTGTTATTTTGGTGGGAAATGGAAAAATGCGGTTAATGTATAAATTGTAAAAAACGAAGGAGGAGTATGTCATTGAAGAGAGAATTGATGATTGTTCTTGATTTTGGCGGACAGTATAACCAACTGGTGGCAAGGCGTATCCGAGAGTGTAATGTATACTGTGAGATATATTCGTATAAGACGGATCTGGAAAAAATTAGGCGGATGAATCCCAAAGGAATTATTTTGACAGGGGGACCAAATAGTTGTTATGCTCCAGACTCGCCAACTTGTTCCAAAGAGTTGTTTGAGATGGGGATTCCCGTGCTGGGCCTCTGCTACGGTGCGCAATTGATGATGCATGTGCTGGGAGGAAAGGTAGAACGGGCAAAGGTTCGTGAATATGGCAAGACAGAGGTTATCGTAGATAAGACATCGAAATTGTTTGGAAATGTGTCGGAAAAAACTATTTGCTGGATGAGTCATTTTGACTATATATCGAAAATGGCTCAAGGCTTTTGCAATATTGCGCATACAGCGGACTGTCCGGTGGCGGCGGCAGAATATACAGAGAAGAATCTTTATGCAATCCAGTTCCATCCGGAGGTTCTGCATACTAAGGAAGGAAGTAAGATGCTGTATAATTTTGTAAGAGGCGTCTGTGGATGCATAGGGGATTGGAGGATGGATTCCTTTGTTGATAATTCGATCAAAGCTATTCGAGAAAAGGTAGGAAATGGCAAAGTCCTCTGCGCTCTATCCGGCGGCGTGGATTCGTCGGTGGCAGCAGTTATGCTATCTAAGGCAATCGGCAGCCAGCTGACCTGCGTATTTGTTGACCATGGACTGCTTCGGAAGAATGAAGGCGATGAGGTAGAGACGGTATTTGGGCCGGCTGGGCCTTACGATTTGAACTTTATCCGTGTAAATGCACAGGAGCGATTTTATGAGAAGCTTGCGGGGGTGGAAGAACCGGAGGAAAAGCGCAAGATCATTGGTGAGGAATTTATCCGGGTATTTGAGGAAGAAGCGAAGAAAATCGGAGCGGTGGATTTTCTGGTGCAGGGGACGATTTATCCTGATGTGGTAGAGAGCGGTCTCGGCGGAGAATCCGCAGTCATTAAGTCCCATCATAATGTGGGCGGATTGCCGGATTATGTGGATTTCAAAGAGATTTTGGAACCCCTCAGGGATCTGTTCAAAGATGAGGTGAGGAAGGCTGGGCTGGAAATGGGTATACCGGTGAATCTGGTATATCGCCAGCCTTTTCCGGGACCAGGGCTTGGTATACGGATTGTGGGGGAAGTGACCGCGGAAAAGGTGAGAATGGTGCAGGATGCGGATGCAATTTACCGAGAAGAGATTGACAAGGCCGGGCTGGATGGAAAAGTCGGACAGTATTTTGCCGGACTGACAAATATGCGCAGCGTGGGAGTTATGGGAGATGAGAGGACCTATGATTATGCGGTGGCGCTGCGGGCAGTGAATACGGTGGATTTTATGACTGCAGAGGCAGCGGAGATACCATTTGCGGTGCTGCAGAAGGTGATGGGAAGGATTATTAATGAGGTGAAGGGGATTAATCGGGTGATGTATGATTTGACGAGTAAACCACCGGGGACGATTGAGTTCGAGTGATGAAATGGGCTTTAAGAACCTAGAGTTTATGCGGGTTGCAAACAAATTTG
The DNA here is from genome assembly GCA_910584095.1 of uncultured Dorea sp. Taxonomy (GTDB): domain Bacteria; phylum Bacillota; class Clostridia; order Lachnospirales; family Lachnospiraceae; genus Claveliimonas. Next base: position 71,157 of record CAJTYU010000016.1, read on the forward strand.
TTTAGGAACCGGCAACGATTTGGCAACATTTTAGGTATCACTCACTGAATGAAAGAATACTTCAATAACAGAAAAACCTTACTGATTTTCGGAAATGACAACTGAAAATTGGTAAGGTTTTTTGCGTTCATTTTTTCTTCTTGCGCTTT
>CAJTYU010000017.1 GCA_910584095.1 uncultured Dorea sp.
TCTTTGACAAAAGCAATCGTAGAAGCTCACAATGGGACGATTGAAGTTGACAGCACATTAGGTTTGGGAACTTCTTTCGCAATAAATTTTTTGATTCCTACAAAATTGTAGGGTAATTGTAATATTGGTGTTGGATTTCTTTGTTATATTTGAGGGCATCAAAACAGAAAGAGGTGTTTACACGATGAATTTATTAGAAGTCAGCAATATCTGTAAGACTTACGGAAGTGGCGAAACCGCCGTACATGCATTAAAAAAAGTAAGTTTTTCCGTTCCCAAAGGTGAGTATGCGGCTATTGTTGGAGAATCTGGTTCCGGTAAGAGTACGCTTCTCAATATGATAGGTGCGCTTGACACTCCCACATCTGGCAAAGTCTTGATTGGAGGAAAAGATACTTTCTCTATGGGTGACCGCAAACTTACTATTTTTCGACGCAGAAATATTGGTTTCATTTTTCAGGCATTTAATCTTATACCAGAGCTTACAGTAGAGCAGAATATTATTTTTCCGGTACTGCTTGATTATCAGAAACCGGACAGAAAATATTTAGAGGAACTTCTTGCCGTACTAAACCTGAAAGAACGGCGTAACCACTTGCCGAGCCAGTTATCTGGTGGACAGCAGCAGCGAGTAGCAATTGGACGAGCTTTAATAACACGTCCTGCATTGATTCTTGCGGATGAACCAACTGGTAACCTGGATTCCCAGAACAGCAGTGAAGTCATTGCTTTGCTGAAAGAAGCTTCAAGGAAATATGAACAGACAATTATTATGATTACACACAACCGCAGCATTGCTCAGACTGCGGACAGAGTTTTGAACGTATCAGATGGCGTACTGACCGATTTAGGGAGGTGCAGCGAATGAAAAGTTATCTTAGCCTTGTGCCGATTTCTGCGAAAGTAAGGAAAAGACAAAACCGAATGACAATCTTGTGTATTATCATTTCGGTATTATTGGTAACAACGATTTTTAGCGTTGCAGATATGGGAATCCGAGCAGAGAATATTTATATGCAGGACAGACATGGGAGTTGGCATATCAAACTGGAAAATATTTCGCAGGATACTGTGGGAGAAATCGGCAGGCGTTCAGATATTACTACAGTTGGTTGGTCAGAGGTTTTTAACTATGATGCAGACCAATCATACTATGTCAATGAAAAAAAAGCTGCGTTATATGGAACTGATGAAACATATCTGACTTGCCTTGTAAATGGCATTGAGGAAGGGGCTTATCCTCAAAGTGATGATGAAGTAGTACTTAGCTCCAGCGCAAAGTTAGCTTTAAATGTGCAGCTTGGAGATAATGTGACACTATATACGCCTGCCGGGAATGTTGATTTCATTGTGTCTGGATTTGGTTCGGATGATAAAGAATATTTTGGGGATCAGACGTATTTGGTTGCCGTATATATGACGCAGTCAGCCTTTGCCCAAATAATGGAAAAAAATAATATTGTAACCAATCCTGTTTGTTATGTACAGTTTCGGAATGCACGGGAAGCATCAAAAGGAATATTAGAAATCAAGGAACAGTATCATCTGCCGGAAGATAGTATTTCTGAAAACACTGCTGTTATGGGTATTGCGGGACAAAGCAGTAATACATCGGTAAACGGTATTTATGAATTGGCAGCTATGTTATTTGTTTTAGTGCTTTTAGCAGGAGTATTAATGATTTCCGGCAGCATGAACAGTAATGTGGTGCAAAGGACGAAAATTTTTGGCATGTTACGATGTATTGGTGCGAGTAGACAACAGATTATCCGATTTGTGTGTTTGGAAGCATTAAATTGGTGTAAAACAGCAGTACCTATCGGTTTGATTTCAGGAACTGTAATCAGTTGGGGTGTTTGTGCATTGTTGCGTTATGGTATTGGTGGCGAATTTGGAGAAATGCCTGTTTTTGCAGTTAGCCCTATTGGGATTATTTGTGGTGCGGTAGTTGGTGTTATGACTGTTTTGTTAGCTGCAAGGTCTCCTGCGAAACGTGCATCTAAAGTTTCGCCCATAGCCGCAGTTTCGGGAAATATGACGAGTGCCGCCATCAGACATCACGCTTCAAAATTACGCTTGGGCAGTGCGGAACGGATATTAGGCGTTTATCACGCAATATCATCTAAAAGAAGCTGGCTCTTAATGACTGGGAGTTTTTCACTAAGTATTATTTTACTCCTATGTTTGCCTGTCGGACTGGATTTTGCTCATGAATTAGTACCGTCATTGCAGTCATGGAATCCGGATATTACACTCAACGGTTATGCCAATGCACTTATATTGGAACAGGATTTATTTGACAAGATAGAGGCAATATCAGGAGTGGAGAATATCTGGGCTGCTTCATACATGAATAATATTCCTGCCGCTTCCTCAAATGAAGGAATTGACCATGTGAATCTAATCTCTTACAGTGATTCGCTGCTGGATAGCTTTAAGGACAGTATGGTTCAGGGAGATATAGAGGCAGTCTATGGAAAAAGCAATCAGGTTATGACAATCAGTAATAAAGATAACCCATTGAAAGTAGGGGATGCCATTCAGATTGCCGGAAAAGAAGTAGAAATTACCTGTTCTGTTTCCAGCGGGGTCTGGCCGGATGAATATAGTGTAATCTGTTCACAGGAAACTTTCGAATGGTTGACAGGGGAGCAAAACTATTGTCTGATTGGGATTCAATTAAACGATAATACTGCCGATACAGCCATACAACAGATTAACAGTATGATTGGAAGTGATGTTATCTTTAGTGATGCCCGCAAACAGAATCAGAGCGATGCCAATACCTATTTGGGTGCACAGGTTGTTTTATACAGCTTCTTAGCGGTTATCGCTATGATAACCATATTTAATATTATCAATAGTATATCAATGAGCGTAACTGCAAGAACCAAACAATACGGTGCTATGAGAGCTGTTGGTATGGATGGGAAACAGCTTACACGAATGATTGCCGCAGAAGCTTTTACTTATGCTGTTTCAGGTCTTATTGTTGGCTGTGGTATCGGAATACCAATTAACCATTTCCTGCATGAACGGTTACTTACGAGATATTTTGGAACACCGTGGAGTTTACCAATCGTATTGATTGCCATTATTGTTCTATTTGATTTCATTTCTGTTCTGATTGCGGTTCGTGGGCCGTCTAAACGGATATGCAATATGCCGATTACTTTAACTATTAACGAATTGTAATAACGGAGTGATATATCTATGCTTGTTCAGGATATACTACGATCGAGTGTTCTAAGTCAGGTTTGACTTTTTGGGCAGATACACCCACGCAGACAATGGCGCAGATTCAGTCTGAGATTACAGATTCAGGGATTACTTGTGATTATACGCTGATCAATCTGTCTTCCGCAGTTGAATTGTTCCGCAGTACCAGATTTGTTGTGGATGTATTTACTTACGCATTTGGCGCTATGATTTCTCTGATTACGGTTGCAAATGTATTTTAATATCATTTTGACGAATATTCGGATCAGGCGGTGGGAACTTGCTATGCTGCGCTCAGTTGGAATGTCGGAACGTAGTTTTAACCGGATGATGTATTTCGAGTGTTTCTTTTATTGGATGCGTATACTCCTGTTTGGGGTGCCGATTGCAGGTATTTTTTCGTGACTGATCTACAAAGGAATGGTAGCTAAGGAACAGATTGAAGGATTTGCATATCATTTTCCGTGGAAAAGCATGGCTGCCAGTATATTAGGTGTGCTTTGTGTTGTTTTTGTTACAATGCTGTATGCTGCCAGTAAGATTAGGAAAGAAAATATCATTGATGCACTTAGGGATGATATGACTTAAAAGATAAATATCTGTAACCAAAAGTAGGAGCTGTTGTCGTTTCGAGAAAATGTGTAGGGAAATGTTATAAATATGTTGTATAAATGACTGCTATATGCTATGCTTTGAAAGGTTCAATATAGGTATTTTGTCGAAAGAGGTACTAAGCATGAGCTTTTCAGAAGATATAAAGCACATTCGTAGAAAAGCGTTTTTAACGCAAGAAGACTTTGCTAAAGAGATTGGGGTTTCTTTTGCGACAGTTAATAGATGGGAAACTGGAAAAGCAAAGCCTAATCTAAAAACCATGAAGTTAATAGATGACTATTGCAAGCGCAATTCTATTGATTTTGATATCAGTGAAGAAATTACAGACTGAAGAAGGATGTTAATTAATGGAACGAAAACTTACCTGTTTGGATTTATTTTGCGGAGCCGGAGGATTGTCTAAAGGTTTCCTTGATGCTGGATATGAAGTGGTTCTTGGTGTTGACTATGATGATGCTGCATTAAGGACATTTCAGGAAAACCATGGCTCGGCAACAGCGATGAAATTAGATTTGTTTGACCATGCAAATCTTGACCATATTGTTGAATTCTTAAAAGACAAAGGGATTGATGACTTAGATGTTCTCATAGGAGGTCCTCCTTGCCAAGGTTTTTCTTATGCAGGAAAGATGAACATTAATGATAAAAGGAACTTCCTGTACCTTGCTATGGTAAAATTGACTGATCGGTTAAAACCTAAGGCTGTTCTGCTTGAAAATGTACTTGCTATGATTGAAGCAAAAGGCGGAGTGGGAGCAAAAAGAGTGATTAAGGACTTTTGTGAGATAGGTTATAAAATGGTTCCGAAGGTGCTTTTTGCGCCCGATTATGGTGTGCCTCAATTAAGACGAAGGGTTTTCTTTGTGGGCCTTAAAAATTCGGATGTGGATTTCGAGTTTCCGCTGCCCATAGTTGATGAGGCGCACTATGTTACGTGTGAACAAGCTATTAGCGATTTGCCAAGTCTTCAGCTGGAGAATGGTGATATTATTCGTGGAACTGTAGTCCAGGAATATATAGCCCCGCCAATGTCTGAATATCAAAAACTTATGAGAGGCAGATCGGCATTTGTATATAATCACATTGGAAGCGTGCCTATTGAGAAAACGAGGAAAATGATTGCGTTGGTTCCGGAAGGTAAAAACTATCTGGCATTACCCGAAGAATACAGAGGGATGTATAAATACCACGAAGCTCTTACTAGGTATCATAGTAAAAAACCTTCTCTGACCATAAATACTGGGCATAGATCTCATTTTCACTATAAGTGGAACCGAATTCCGACCGTAAGAGAAAGTGCACGATTACAAAGTTTTCCTGATGACTTCTTGTTTTTCGGAAATCAATCAGATCAGTTTAAACAGGTTGGTAATGCTGTGCCTCCGATGCTTGGGCAGGCTATTGCAGAGCAGTTAAAAAATATATTGATAAATGAGGAACAGTAAAAATGTCATATAAGATGATTGACCTGTTTGCTGGATGCGGAGGTCTGGAAGATGGATTTATGCAAAGCGGTAAATACGAGGATGTTGCCGCAGTTGAATGGCTACAGCCTCAAGTGAAAACGTTGATTCATCGATTAAAAATTAAATGGAACATTGCGGATGCTGACGAGCGTGTAATGTGCTTTGATGTTCAAAAAGAAGAAGAATTATTTCAAGGATGGAGCTATGAATCCGTTGCCCCTTCTCGTGAACTCCTTCCTAACGGGAAGGAAAGCCGTTATAAAACAGGCCCCTATGGAGATGGAAAGGGTTTGGACTATTTTGTGAATAATGCAGGTGGAATAGATATTATTATCGGTGGTCCGCCTTGCCAAGCATATTCAGTTGCCGGGCGTGTCCGCGATGAGAACGGAATGAAAGATGACTATAGAAATTATTTATTTGAGCACTATCTTAATGTAGTAAATCGATATAAGCCAAAGGTATTCATATTTGAAAATGTTCCAGGCATGTTGAGTGCCATGCCGGATGGAACACCTATTACTCAATTAATTCGTAATGGATTTGAAGGTGTTGGATATGAAATAATTGATGACATAAAAAAATATGCTAAAATAAATGCGAGTGATTATGGGGTTCCGCAGCACCGGGAAAGATTAATCATCTTGGGAGTTAGAAAGGATGCTTGCGATCACCCACAGGCTCTTTTAAAGGATTTTTATACGGCAATTTTGCCGAATTATCAGGTGACTCATAAGATTTCGGTTGAAGAGGCCATAGGTGACTTGCCTCCTATCTATCCAATAATAAATGAAAGCACATCATCACGCAGAATAGGTTATACCAAACCGGAGTGCCATACTTCGTGGCATCGTGCCAGACATCATAGTTTGCGGGATGTTGAAATCTACGGAATGCTTGCAGACGATATTCTTTCTGGAAGAAATAAATACGTAGATAGCCAGAGTCTGAGTGCTTTATATGAAGAACGTGTTGGAGCAAAATCTCCAATACACAGATACCATGTCCTGCGGAAAGATGAACCGAGTACTACAATCATTTCGCATCTTGACAGGGACGGTAATCGGTTTATACATTACGATCCAAAGCAATGCCGAGATATTACACCACGTGAGGCAGCGAGAATTCAGTCCTTTGATGATGACTTTGAGTTTATCGGAAACCAGACAGATACATATATTATGATTGGGAATGCTGTGCCTCCAAAACTTGCTAAGTGTGTAGCTCTGGCAGTTGCGGAGGTGCTTGATAGACTAATGGGGAAGCAGCTATGACAAACGCAACAATTGCCTTAATTGATGAATTAAGCGAAATCATTGATAAAAACAAATATTTGATTTTGTCTGGTGGATCAGGTGTTGGAAAGACATATCTTGCATCTGCTATTGTAGAAAATTGCCTTAAACGATCCTTTAATTCGCAAGGCGAATTATCTAATGGAAAAGATAGATTTGATCTTGATTTAGAGTTTGTCCCAGTTCACTCTTCATTTTCTTACGAGGATTTTGTTTCGGGTATTTCTATACAGACAGAAGACGGTAATGTCATTTTTAGATATGAGGACAAGTTATTCTTGTCATTGTTAAAGAGAGCAAATGTAAGCTGGAAAAACAAAGATGACAAAAAGTACTTTTTGATACTTGACGATATTGGGCGTGGTGCAATTTCTGGAATATTGGGTGATATGCTTCCGCTGATTGAACCGCATGGGGAAAACACATATAGGATAACCACGAGGGATAAATCAAGTGTTTGGATTTCTCCTAATGTATATATTATCGCAACGCGAAGTACAACAGTAGATTCCTTGGAGCAGTTTAATTATGGTTTCTTCCGTCACTTTTACGAAAGGAATGTCGAGAATGACTATAGGTATATGAGCGATAGTGCCAATGCATCATATTCAGATTATGATATATCGGCCAATGCAATGTATTATCGTGCAAGACGAATTGTGACAGACAACTTAAAGCATCGTTATCAACTATCGGCATCTGAGCAGGATAAATATGTTATAGGGCATGGAATATATAAAGACACAGGAACAACCATGCTTGCACGTTACCAGATTATTCCAATACTGAAACAGTATGTTAAGGATGGAATTCTTGAGAAAACTGCGAAAACGAATATAGCTGCTTTTCAGAAATTGGTTGAAGGAAAGTATAGCAAAGACATTAGTTTTGCAGATAATAACAGAATTTCAGTAAAGAAAAAAGATGTAACAGCAGGTGATTTCCGCAGTCAGGGTTTGACACACCAACCAATGGTGAATCTTGTAACCCGAATAAAGGAACAAGGACTTTTAGATGATGCGGACATTATTCAGGGAATTATGTTTAATCCACAAGTTCTTGTCAGAAAAAAAGCGAAACTGGATAAAGTTGAGCGTACTTTTTCAAGTCCCGGGTACCTTTATGTTGAACGCAAAAATAGAGACATTTATACATATGGAACAACTGTTGGCGGTAATGGAAAAGTCAAGCGTCCAAGATTTTTCTATTCGGGTAATAAAGATGATATTGTTGTGGTTGATGGGGTTGATTATGCTATAGCATCTGAAATGCAGCCGAAAGAATATACCCGGTGGTATGAGGATTTAGATAGTGGCACCGAGGAGAATGAACGTTATTCTTCCTCACCAAATACAATGATGTTTCGGATTTTAAGGAGTTATTATAGGGCATTAGAACAACACTACTCGTCCTATCTTGCAGAATATCCCGGAGATGAGAATATCTACAGACTTAAAATTTATGCAGCACAAGAATACAAACTTTTGATTAGCGAGTCGAGAAAGCTTCATCCTGAGGTTTCTGATGAGGCAGATGTTAATCTAAGGGCAAATGTTGAGTTTAGAAATGTCATATCCAAGTTGACATTATTTTGGAAAAACATTGGAGAAACCATTATCGTTGGCGGTCAGACAATCACGGTGGAAGGAGTATACAAAGTGGACAATAGTAAAAAATATGAGGAATACTTAAGGGCAATGGAAACATTAGGTATTCATCAAATGATCATGCAAGGCCCTCCGGGAACTTCTAAAACTTATTCGGCGAGGGAGTTTCTTAAGTATATAGGGAAAGGAGCATCTGAATCCGAGTTCATTTCTGATGAAACACTTGATTCTCTTCAAATCAAAAGCTATTGTAAAGAAAAACCTCTTTCTGATTGGGCAGAAGATAATCCGGATGAGTCCCCTATTATGGCTTGGGATATTGTTCAGTTCCATCCTTCCTATGGATATGAGGATTTTGTTCGTGGAATAGAGGTAAGTACTATAAGATCGCAGGATGGAGAAAAGTCTGCGGTTTCTTATGAAACGGTTAACAAAATTTTAGGCGAGATGGCCGAAGCGGCATCACGTCTGGAATTTAAAGATACAAAATTTTTCCTTGTAATTGATGAAATCAATAGAGCTAACCTTGCAACAGTATTTGGTGAATTGATCTACGGTCTTGAATATAGAGGAAAGAGCGTGGCAACTCCATATACCGTGGAAAATTCTAATAAAGTAGTTTTACCGGAGAATCTGTATATCTTGGGTACTATGAACACAGCGGATAAATCAATTGGCGGAATTGATTACGCTATCCGCAGACGTTTCTTGTTCTTTTCTTTACTTCCTGAGAGAAGAACCATTTTGGAGCACAAAATTGGTACACTTGGTAATGCTGATACTGAGATAAAACAGCAAGAAATAAATGAAAAGGCAGCTATTCTATTTGACCGAGTTGCTGAACTATTTAATGCTGATAATTTGAATAGTGAGTACTATAAAGACGATGTTCAAATCGGTCATACCTATTTCCTTGTTTCTTCGGAAGAACAGTTATACCTACGATTCAGATATCAGATGCTTCCTATTTTGAGAGAATACTATAAAGATGGAATGTTTCAATTTGATCACCCAGAAGTTGACGGCGATGGCTGGTCAGGTTTGATTGGATGCATTACGGGGGATATTGATATTAACGCAGATGCGGATAAAGTGAAGGACATTTTTGATAAACTTGTTAAACACGAATAGGTGAGGTCTGCTATGATAGAATCAAATTATTGGAAAGAAGGTTCAAAACATCAATGGGTGTATTATGCAAAAGATAATAGCTCATTAGAAGGACTTTCTGATAAAATTAATCCGGACGAACTGTTATGTTCATCTGAGAACGAGCTAATAAATCTTGGCATTAGAAGAATAAACGGTCGACTATACTCTGGAAACTATGTGGGTGTTTGCCGACTAAAAGGGTTATCTGGAAAAGGTTTGATTACAAATGACGGGAGGGAAGTGATTCTTAAAGTCGAACCACGTTTCCCGATATCTGTTGTAGAGATGCTGAATGCACTCCGTGATGATGATGAATTTGAACATTATTTAGCACCGCAAACGAATAGATTAAATGATGCAAGTCGGGAAATTGAAGACCTTAGAGATAATGAACTGTTTCATTTCTTTGACGAGGAAGATTCCATATTCCTGCAAGATGATATAGCTAAAGAGAGTAGTATCATCACTGCCAGTGTTTATATTACGATGCTTAAAGCACTCTGTAGTCGGCCTCTTATGGGAAGGATGGTACGGAATGAAGAAAACCTCGTAGGAAAAGCAAAGGGGAAAATTGTATTCAGCAAAAACATTAGAGTTAATACTCTTAAAGGACGTGATGATCGAATTTATTGCAGATATCTGCAATACTCAGAAGATATTCTAGAAAACAGGGTTTTGAGAGCCGCTTTGCACAAGGCTGAATTGTTTTTGAATCAGTATTTTGGTTCCGCAACCGGAGATAAAAATTCTTTCAGAGAAATGATTTCTTATAGCAGGAAAGCACTATCTCATGTTTCTTATGCAAAAATATCCAGACTGGATTTGAACAAGATAAAAACGACAGGTGTATATGTTTACTATAAGCCAGTAATTAACGCAGCTAAAATGGTTCTCAACGAGATTACGATTGAGGCGAATGGCGGCTCAGCTGTAACAAGCTATGTAATTCCATATGCTATATCTATGAATAAACTGTTCGAGATGTATGTAAGAGCATATTTTAAACGAGCAGGTGTACTTTCATACAACTCCAAGGAGACCGGAATAAGAATATCACAATATGATAATAAGACAGCGGTGCTTAAAGAAAAGAACAAGACCTATGCGAATTATATTGGAGGTAACATTAAACCGGATATTGTTATATACGATATTGAGAAGAATAATTATGTTGTATTTGATGTAAAATATAAAGATTCTACGAGTTTACGATATGCCAGACCTGATAGAATGCAGATCTTGGCATATGGTTTAATGTTAGGCTGCAATAATGTAGGGAATATATTCCCTACGCAAGATGGGACGAACAACGTTTATTATAAACGGAATGAAATCAACAGTAACGAGTCCCGTACGCGCTATTATAACCAATTAGAAGTAGCAATTGATCCTAATTGGAAATTTGAGATAATACGTAAAGGTGATGAAAGGAAAACAGGAGTAATGGAGTATCTTAAAAGATTGCTTGCTATGCAGCAGGAAAAGTAGAAACGCTGTATTTTGAAATGGAGAAAGGGTAATTTGGAGATATTGAAAATATCAAATCGCTCATGCCTTTTTTGCAGGAGGATTTAGGATAATGCAGAATGAGAAGAATAAAACCAGTGATTTGAAGAAGATACCGGGTGTGGGAGAAAATATGGAGCGGCATCTGAAAAATATTGGAATCCACTGCATTTCAGACTTAAGGGGAAAAGACCCGGAAGAATTGTATTGTTTGGATTGTATAAAAAAGGGATTCCAGGATGACAGGTGTGTGCTGTATGTATTTCGCTGCGCAGTATATTTTGCAGAACATGAGCAGCATGAACCGGAGAAATTGAAATGGTGGTATTGGAAGGATAAGGATTATCCGGAAAGCTGAAAGTTATGATAGTATAAATATATGTTAAGTAAGGAATTACTAAGTAGGAAAAGTAATGGGATAAAAAGTGCATACTTCATGGCAAAAGTGAGAACCACAGGACGAAAGCAGCAGAGACAGCAGATATTTTATAATCAGAAAGGACTTATGTTAGGTGATAAGAACAGTGAATCACAAGGTATATGAATATGAATCCCTGCTTTACGCGGCAGGCGAAACAGGCGGCGCTTATATTATTTTTCCCTATGATATCAGGAAAGAATTCGGACGGGGGCGGGTTAAAGTACACGCCACATTTGACGGAGAAGAATATGACGGCAGTATTGTGAATATGGGTGTAAAAAATGCGGACGGGAGTATCTGTTATATAATAGGCGTACGAAAAGAGATACGTTCCCGGATCGGGAAGCAGCCGGGCGACAGCGTAAGGGTAACAGTGAGAGAACGGGAATAAAAAGAGCGGGAAGATAGTATAAAAAAGTTGACAGACGGCTGAGGATTGGAGAATTGACGGGCAGTTTGCTGGAATAAGCTCTTTATAACAAAAGAATAATTTATGCGGGAGGGGTACTATGGCAGAAAGAAAAATAAAGGTGTCGGGTGATTTGACATCTGATGATAAGTTTAAACAAGAAATGGAGAAAATCAGGGATAAGGGTTATATTAAATCACACCGTTTTGGTAATACTGGGATTGGGAAAACCCTTGAAGATGAATTAGGCGTTGAGGAAAATTCAATTCAAGCTTCAGATATTGGAGATGTCGAATTAAAAGCAAATAGAATAGGCTCCAATAGTAAAATTACCTTATTTACAAAATCTCCGAATAAAAGAGGCGTTAATAATAAGGTACTAAGGAAAAAGTATGGATATAAAACCGATGAATCAAGAGAGCTTAATGCGGATATTCAAGTTTTACATACGTCGGTAAACGGCGGCGGTTTTAATACTTTAAATGGGAAGCCATTTATGAAGCTTACTTCAAAAGAAGATCGAATATATCTGGAGCACGCAAAAGACGGAATCCTTGAAGAAGTATGTTGGGATAAAGAACAATTGAAAAAAGCCTTCCAAAAAAAATATCCCGCAAATAAGATGTATCATGTTCAAGCGGAGAGTAAGATGGAAGACGGTAAAGAGTTTTTTCGCTATACAGAAGCTTACAGCTTAGAAAATTTTAGCGCTGATAAAATGATAGACGAATTAATTTCTGGAGAATTAGAGATGGACATAAGATTGGGCGTATATGCCTCAGGGAAGAAGAAAGGAAAAGCTCATGATAACGGCACCGCCATTAGAGTATCTCCCAATAAACTTGACGATTGCTTTGATATAAAAAAGCAGCTTTTGTGAAAAAGCAATTACGTATACTAAGGAAAATCAGATAGGAAGTGGCAGCAATGACCCGTCGGCAGGTATTTGAGTATGTGAAAATAAAATATGGCACGGAGCCGGATTATCCATGGCTTGACGATAACGCTGTTCTGCGTCACGGGGATAACAAGAAGTGGTACGGCCTCGTCATGAAGGTCGGGCGCGGCAAACTGGGGCTTTCCGGCGACGGCGCGGCGGATGTGATTAATGTGAAATGTGATCCGGCGATGGGGAGCTTTTTACGGCAGAAGAATGGCTTCCATCCGGCGTATCACATGAACAAGGAAAAATGGCTTACCATCCGGCTTGACGGCAGCGTGCCGGATGAGGAGATTAAGAACTTGATTGATTTGAGCTATGAGATGACAGCGGCAAAGAAAAGATCATGACGGGAAGCCGCGGCGGCGCGGCCGGTTGGAAATTCTTTTGCCTAAAAAATACTTCCCAAAAAGATATAAGTATGCTATACTGTGAACGTCAGCGGGCGTCAAGTGTTTTCCGGGATAGAACCGCTGAGATGAGGATGCTGTATAAGCGGCATTTATGAAACGAAACAGGATTATTATTTTAGGAGGGTGTTTAGAATGAAGCACGTAAAGACATTAAATACACAGACACTGAACAATACATTGAAGAAGGGCGGATGCGGCGAATGCCAGACCTCGTGCCAGTCAGCCTGCAAGACTTCCTGCACAGTGGGAAATCAGGTGTGCGAGCAGAAGAAATAATACTTGTATGAAAGAATTGCTCTTAAGCAGCGGCTTATGATGGCCGCTGTTTATTTCTGCTTCTGCAGGTTATACGAAATTGTGAGATAGAAAGGGGTACGGACATTGATTCATCAGTACCAGAATAATGGGTATCGGATTGTTCTTGATGTTTACAGCGGCGCGGTTCATGTGATGGATGAACTTTGTTATGATGTGACAGAAAAGCTGAACGAACAGAATGAGAACCATACGGTAGATACGCTGCGCGCATCGGAAACAATGAAGCAGATTACCGATACGCTTGGCGGTAAATATACGGAGGCGGAGCTTCGTGATGCGCTGGAAGATATCATAGAGCTTACAGCGGGCGGGACGCTTTTTGTGCCGGATACATATGAACCTCTGATCGGTGCAGTGAAGCAGAGGAAAACGGTGGTAAAGGCTATGTGCCTTCACATTGCCCATGACTGTAACCTTGCCTGCAGATACTGTTTTGCAGAAGAGGGCGAATATCACGGGCGGAGGGCGCTTATGAGCTTTGAAGCCGGGAAGAAAGCGCTGGATTTCCTGATTCATAATTCCGGCGGCAGGCGGAATCTTGAGGTGGATTTTTTCGGGGGCGAACCATTGATGAATTGGCAGGTCGTGAAGGAACTTGTGGCATACGGAAGAGAACAGGAGAAGCTTCATGATAAACATTTCCGGTTTACAGTTACTACCAACGGCGTGCTGCTGAACGATGAGATACAGGAATTTGTGAATAAAGAAATGGACAATGTTGTTCTTTCTCTGGACGGCAGGAAGGAGATTAATGATAAGATGCGGCCCTTCCGCAATGGTAAGGGAAGCTATGATTTGATTGTGCCGAAGTTTCAGAAGCTTGCGGACAGCAGGAATCAGGAGCGGTATTACATTCGAGGAACATTTACAAGAAATAATCTGGATTTTTCCAAAGACATTCTGCATTTTGCAGATCTGGGATTCAAGCAGATGTCCATAGAACCGGTAGTGGGGGATGAGACAGACCCTTATGCGATCCGAGAAGAGGATCTGCCGCAGATTATGGAAGAGTATGATAAGCTTGCAAAGATTATGGTTGAGAGGGAAAAGCAAGGAAAAGGTTTCAACTTTTTCCATTTTATGATAGACTTAGAAGGCGGGCCATGCATTTCGAAGCGTCTGTCAGGCTGCGGTTCAGGGACGGAATATCTGTCTGTGACGCCGTGGGGGGATTTATATCCGTGCCATCAGTTCGTAGGGCAGGAAGAATTTCTCATGGGAAATGTAGACGAGGGAATTACGAAGCCGGAGATTGCAGATGAATTTCGAGGCTGCAGTGTATATTCCAAAGAGAAATGTAAGGCGTGTTTCGCTAAATTTTATTGCAGCGGCGGCTGTATGGCGAATGCATATAATTTCCACGGTACGATTCACGACGCGTATGATATAGGGTGCGAGATGCAGAGGAAGCGCGTGGAATGTGCGATTATGATAAAAGCGGCGCTGTCATAGCGCGGCCATGGAACATATTTCGCTGTTTAGATTTATGAAGAGCAGATAGAAACAGAAAGGGATGTAAGAGATGAACAAGTCAAAAGGTATTATCAGCCTGATTGTTACGGCGGCATTGATTGCTTTGCTTGGATTTACAACAATTGTGGGATTTGGCAAGGGGCATATCGGAGCGGCGGAGAATATCACGCTAGGGCTTGATCTGGCGGGCGGCGTCAGCATCACATATCAGGTGACGGACAAGAGTCCTTCCAGCGAGGAGATGAGCGATACCATCTATAAGCTGCAGAAGCGTGTAGAGCAGTATAGTACGGAAGCTACCGTTTATCAGGAAGGCGACGACCGGATCAATATTGAGATTCCGGGAGTAACAGACGCGAATACGATTCTGAACGAGCTGGGAAAGCCAGGTTCGCTGGAATTTGTCGATCCCAATGGGGAAACTGTTATTACCGGCGCCGATGTACAGACGGCAACGGCGAAGTCCGGACAGGACGACATGAATAATACAGAGTACAGTGTAGAATTGACTCTGAATGAAGAGGGTAAGAAAAAATTTGCCGATGCAACTACGGAGTTTGTAGGGCAGATTATTGAGATTGTATACGATGGAGAGACCATCAGTGATCCGCAGGTAAAGAGTCCCATTACTGGAGGAACGGCATATATTACCGGAAACTTTACCTTTGAAGAGGCCGAGAATCTGGCTTCCACCATCCGTATCGGAGGTCTGAAGCTGGAGCTTGAGGAACTGCGTTCTAATGTAGTGGGGGCGCAGCTTGGCGAGAAGGCGATCAGCACCAGTGTAAAAGCGGGCGCTATCGGCTTTGCGGTTGTGTTCCTGTTTATGATATGGGCGTACCTGCTTCCCGGATTTGCATCCAGCCTTGCACTGTTGATTTACACAGGTCTGGTGTTTGTAATTCTGAATGCGTTTGAGGTTACTCTGACGCTGCCGGGTCTTGCCGGTATTATCTTAAGTATCGGTATGGCGGTAGACGCTAATGTAATTATCTTTGCCCGTGTAAGGGAAGAGATGACCAAAGGGAAGAGTGTGAGAAATTCTCTTAAGACAGGATTTCAAAAGGCTATGTCCGCAATTGTGGACGGTAATGTAACTACGCTGATTGCAGCTGCAGTTTTGTGGCTGAGGGGTTCCGGAAGTGTGAAGGGATTTGCACAGACGCTTGCCATTGGTATTATCGTGTCCATGTTTACGGCTCTGGTAGTGACGCGTTTGATTGTATATGCGTTCTATGCGGTTGGTTTGAAGAAGGAAAGACTGTATTACAAACCGAAGCCGGAACGTCAGCCGATTGATTTTCTTGGAAAGAAGAAGGTATTTTTCGTTATTTCTCTTGTCTTGATTATCGGCGGTTTCGCAGTAATGGGAGCCGGAGCGGCAGGCGGAAGAGGCGCGTTCTCATACAGTCTGGAATTTGAAGGCGGTACTTCTACTACGGCAGAGTTTGACAAGGATTATACAATAGATGAGATTGATGCAGAGATTGTTCCGATTGTGGAGGATGTGACCGGGGATGCCAATGTACAGACACAGAAGGTTGCTGGAAGTAAGCAGGTGATCATTAAGACTAAAACGCTGGATCTGGATACACGTGAAGCATTGAATCAGGCGCTCGAAGAAAACTTTGGAGTAGATGCGTCTACGATTACTGCGGAGAATATCAGCTCTACCATCAGCAGTGAGATGAGAAAGG
This sequence comes from uncultured Dorea sp., assembly GCA_910584095.1. Lineage (GTDB taxonomy): Bacteria > Bacillota > Clostridia > Lachnospirales > Lachnospiraceae > Claveliimonas. The sequence continues at coordinate 16,532 of CAJTYU010000017.1, forward strand.
ATGCAATTGTTGCAGTGATTGCCGCTACAATTTGTATGCTGATCTACATCTGGTTCCGGTTTAAGGACATCCGGTTCGCGGCAAGTGCGGTTACGGCGCTGCTTCACGACGTACTGGTGGTTCTTGCATTCTATGCGGTTTCAAGGATTTCCGTGGGAAATACATTTATCGCCTGTATGCTGACTATCGTAGGTTATTCTATTAATGCGACGATTGTTATCTTTGACCGTATCCGTGAGGAGCTGCGGCTGAAGACGAAAGCGGCTAATCTTGCCGAGGTTGTAAATAAGAGTATTACACAGACACTTACCAGAAGTATTTATACGTCTTTGACCACTTTTATCATGGTACTGTTCCTGTTCATTATGGGAGTAAGTTCCATGAGAGAGTTTGCGCTGCCTTTAATGGCTGGTATTCTGGTGGGCGCGTATTCTTCCGTATGCATTACAGGAGCGCTGTGGTATATCATGAAAGAGAAGCTTGGCGGCGAGAAGACGCCTGAGAAAGTTTCTGCTAAAAAGAAAAAATAATCGGATCCTGCGGTGAAGCCGAAAGCGTAACTGCAGAGAACAGGATGTGGACAGCCATGCCGGAAAAAAGGTATGGCTGTTTTCTCATTAGGAGAAGGAAAGATGAAACGCTGGGTACTGCTTAGAAAAGGCGCTGATTTTGCAGCGATAGGAAAGAAATTTCATATCAGCCCGAGACTAGCATGTTTGATCCGCAACAGGGATATCATCGGAGATAAAGCGATTGATAATTATCTGAATGGAACGATTGCGGATCTTAATGACGGAATGCTGATGAAGGATATGGACAAAGCAGTTGATATTTTGATGGAAAAGATCAAGGGACATATGCGGATTCGTGTAATCGGGGATTATGATATCGACGGAGTCTGCGCGGCTTACATACTGATGGAGGCATTAGAGGGACTGGGAGCGGATGTGGATATGGATATTCCGGACCGTGTTCTAGACGGATATGGGTTGAATCGGAATCTGATTGAGTGTGCATACCGTGACGGGGTTGATACAGTTATTACCTGCGACAATGGGATTGCGGCGGCAGATGAGATTGTCTATGCTAAAAGTCTTGGCATGACGGTAATTGTAACCGATCATCATGAAGTGCCATATATTGAGACAGAGGAAGAGAAGAGATGGCTTCTTCCGCCGGCAGATGCAGTAGTGGATCCAAAACGCTGGGATTGCGGCTATCCCTTTAAAGGACTTTGCGGGGCGGCAGTCGCCTATAAACTGATGGAATGCCTCTATGAGGCTATGGGGATGGACGCAGAGGATATTGACGCGCTTTTAGAAGCCGTGGGGATTGCTACGGTTGGAGATGTGATGGATCTGACGGGAGAAAATCGTATTTTTGTAAAACAGGCGCTGGAGATGCTGTCCCACGGCGGGAATTTGGGATTGAAAGCCCTGATGGAATGTACCGGAGTAGACGCGGGGGCTGTTTGTGCTTACCATATTGGATTTGTGCTGGGACCCTGTATCAATGCGGGCGGCAGGCTGGATACGGCAAAGCGCGCGTTAAAACTCCTTCGCGCGAAGACAAAGCGGGAAGCAGTTATTCTTGCGGGGGATCTGAAAGCGTTAAATGACAGCCGTAAGGAATTGACAGAAGCGGCGGTAAGGGAAGCGGTCAGGATTGTAGAGGAGACGGATGCAGAAAGGGACAGGGTACTGGTGCTGTACCTTCCGGACTGTCATGAAAGCTTGGCGGGAATCGTAGCGGGAAAGATCAGGGAACGGTATTACAGACCGGTATTTGTACTGACCGACGGAAAATCGGAGGTGAAGGGATCCGGACGTTCTATTGAGGCATATCATATGTTTGAGGAATTGACGGAATGCAAAGATCTGCTGATTCGGTTCGGGGGCCATAAACAGGCGGCCGGGCTGTCTATGGAACGGGATAAGATTGAGGCTTTGCGCAGGCGGCTGAACGGGAATTGCCGGCTTACAAATACAGAACTTCAGGAGAAAATATCTATAGATATGGAGCTTCCGTTTTCCTGTATTACAGAGGAATTTATGCAGGAGTTAGAACTTCTCGAGCCTTTCGGGAAAGGAAATAACAAACCAGTATTTGCCGGACGGGATATAGAGTTTCTTTCAGCGCGGCTGATTGGGAAAAATCATAATATGTTAAAGCTTCAGGCAAGAGATGCGTCTGGCATATCTATGGAGGCCGTATATTTTGGCGACGCAGGGAGTTTTCTGGATGCGGTTGCGTCTAAGTATGGAAAAAGGCAGAAAGACTGCCTTCTGGAGGGGAAAGCCCAAGGGATTTATATGTCGGTAACTTTCTATCCGGGAGTGAATGAATATATGGGAAATAGGAGAATGCAGATAGTAATTACGGATTATCTGTAACTATTTATAGAATATCTAAATAAAATCTGGATAAATATTTGAAAACCTGTGTTATAAATGCTATACTTTAAAATAATTTTAAAAATGGAATGAGATACTAAGAGGAAGGAGGGCATTGATATGGCAGATGTGATGAAACGGTTAGAAGAGATAAATAAGATTACGGAAGAATCTCTTACAGAGAATCAGGCAATTGGCCTGGAAGTAGTAGACGGACATGCGGTGAAAGCACCTGCGGATTATCAAGACCCCGATGAACTGTACCGTTTATTGATTAAACGCGTCCGTAAATACCATCCGTCGACGGACGTATCCTTGATTGAGAAAGCATATAAGATTGCAAAGGAGGCCCATGAAGGCCAATACCGCAAGTCCGGAGAAGCTTACATTATCCATCCGCTATGGGTAGCAATCATATTGGCAAATCTGGAGCTGGATAAGGAGACGATTGTTGCGGGGATGCTGCATGATGTGGTGGAAGACACCGTCATGACGGAGGAAGAGATAGAGAAAGAATTTGGCGGGGAGGTAGCGCTTTTAGTAGACGGGGTTACCAAGCTGGGACAGATGTCTTATTCTGCGGATAAGCTGGAGGCGCAGGCTGAGAATCTTAGGAAGATGTTCCTTGCTATGGCGAAGGATATCCGGGTAATTATTATCAAGCTTGCAGACCGTCTGCACAATATGAGGACACTGCAGTTTATGCGTCCTGAGAAGCAGAAGGAAAAAGCAAGGGAGACCATGGATATCTACGCGCCGATTGCACAGAGACTTGGAATATCCAAGATTAAGACTGAGCTGGACGATCTGGCCCTGAAGTATTACAGCCCGGAGGTTTTTTACGATCTGGTGGAGCAGGTTAATACCAGAAAGATGGAGCGGGAAGAATTTGTACAGCAGATTGTGGAAGAGGTATCGGAGCATATCAGCAACGCCCGCATTAAGGCGGAGATTAAGGGCAGGGTGAAGCATTTTTTCAGCATATATAAGAAGATGGTGAATCAGGATAAGACGGTGGATCAGATATTTGATTTGTTTGCCGTGCGGATTATTGTAGATTCAGTAAGAGACTGCTACGCGGCTCTGGGGGTGATCCATGAGATGTATACTCCGGTGCCGGGACGGTTTAAAGACTATATTGCCATGCCTAAGGTGAATATGTACCAGTCTCTGCATACGACGCTGATGAGTTCGGTAGGAGTGCCCTTTGAAGTTCAGATCCGCACGCATGATATGCACAAGACGGCGGAGTATGGAATCGCCGCCCACTGGAAGTATAAGGAATCCAGCGACGGCAAGAAGAGCGTGAAGGCTCAGGAGGAGGAAAAGCTGAACTGGCTCAGGCAGATTTTGGAATGGCAGCGGGATATGTCTGATAACCGGGAATTTTTAAGCATGCTGAAGGGGGATCTGGACTTATTTGCCGAGGATGTGTACTGTTTTACGCCTAACGGCGAGGTAAAGCGTCTTCCTAACGGTTCTAATACCATTGATTTTGCTTATTCGATCCATAGTGCGGTTGGCAATAAGATGGTGGGAGCAAGGGTCAACGGCAAGCTGGTCACCATTGATTATAAGATTCAGAATGGCGACAGGATTGAGATACTTACTTCCCAGAATTCCAAGGGACCAAGCCGGGACTGGCTGAATATTGTGGCAAGTTCTCAGGCAAAATCTAAGATTAACCAATGGTTTAAAAAGGAATTTAAAGAGGAGAATATTATCCGGGGCAAGGAGTTAATTGCAGCTTACTGCAAATCCAAGTCTCTGGAGGTTTCAAAGCTTATTAAACCGAAGTATCAGGAGGTTGTTCAGAAAAAATACGGGTTTAGGGATTGGGATTCGGTGCAGGCGGCAGTGGGGCACGGCGGCCTGAAGGAGGGCCAAGTAGTAAACCGTCTGGCGGAGGAATACAGCAAGGAGCATAAGCAGGAGATTACCAACGAAGCGGTGCTTGAGAAGGTTGCTGAGGCTGCAAAGAATAAGGTGCATATCGCTAAATCTAAAAGCGGTATTGTGGTAAAGGGCATCGACGACGTAGCAGTACGGTTTTCCAGATGCTGCAATCCGGTGCCGGGAGACGAGATCGTTGGGTTTGTAACCAGAGGCCGGGGACTTTCCATCCATCGTACGGATTGCGTTAATATGCTGCATCTGACAGAGGCAGAGCGGGTGCGGCTGATTGATGCGGAATGGGAAAGCGAGGTTGCAGAGAAGACCGGCGGCCAGTATCTGGCGGATATTAGGATGTATGCCAAAGACCGTCAGGGACTTCTGATGGAGATGTCCAGAGTATTTACAGAGAATAAGATAGATGTGAAAACCCTGAATGTGCGTACCAGCAAGCAGGGAACGGCGACCATAGAGGCAGGATTCATTGTGCACAGAAGAGAGGAACTCGAAAGAGTAGTAGAGAAACTTATGAAGCTTCAGGGCATGATTGATATTGAGAGGACAGCAGGATAGGAGAACAAATGAATTTAGCAATCATTGGAACAAACTTTATATCAGACTGGTTTATGACTGCAGGAAAGCACTGCGATAAGCTTCATGTGCAGGCAGTATACTCAAGAACGATGGAGAAAGGAAGGGCGTTTGCAGATAAATACGGGATTTCAGACTGTTATGATTCGCTGGAGGAGCTTGCGGCGGCAGAGAATGTGGAAGCGGTTTATGTGGCAAGTCCAAATGCGCTTCATGCGAAACAGAGCATACAGATGTTAAACGCGGGAAAGCATGTGCTCTGTGAGAAATCCATTGCGTCGAATGAGAAAGAGCTCCGATTGATGCTTGAGGCCGCCGAAAAGAATCACGTGATTGTAATGGAAGCAATGCGATCTGTTCTGGATCCGGGGTTTGCGGCAATCAAAGAGAATCTTCCGAAGCTTGGGAAAATCAGGAGGGCGACCATCCAATACTGTCAATATTCCAGCAGATACGATAAATTTAAGAATGGAATTATTGAGAATGCATTTAAGCCGGAGCTCTCCAACGGAAGCCTGATGGATATCGGAGTATACTGCGTACATCCTATGGTGAAGCTCTTTGGGAAGCCGGATGAGATAACGGCCTCAGGGATTAAGCTTCATAACGGTGTGGACGGAATGGGGACGATCGTCGCAAAGTATGAAAAGCAGGGAATTTTGGTCGAGCTGATCTACTCGAAGATTACAGATTCTATCCTGCCTACGCAGATTCAGGGCGAGGAAGGATGTATGCTGATTGAGGAGATCTACAATGCGGGCAGGCTTACGATTTGTTATCGGGATAAAAGGCGGGAAGAAATTCAGGTTAAAAAAATCGATCCGAATAATAACATGTATTATGAAATTGAAGAATTTATCCATGCGGCAGAAAGCGGGACGGGTGCAAAGGAACACAATCAGTATTCTCTGTGGGAGCTTCAGGTAATGGATGAGGCAAGACGCCAGATGGGAATTGTATTTCCGGCAGATAAGAAATAGGAGGCGGAGAAGATATGATAGTAAAGAAGTTTTTAGCGGGGCCTTTTGGAACCAATTGTTATCTGGCGGTAAATGGCAGTACAAACGAAGCCGTTATCGTAGATCCGGCGGGATTGCCGGAAAATCTCGTCGAATGTGTGAAAAACGAGGGGCTCCGTATTCAGGCGGTACTTTTGACCCATGCGCATTTTGACCATATAATGGGAATTGACGCGGTAATAGAAAAATATGGACAGATGCCGGTTTATGTACATCAGGAGGACTTGCGGATGCTGGAGGACGCGTCCCTAAATTTGTCCGGAGGATTTGGCGGCGGCTATGCTTATATGGGAGGAGAGGCCGTTGCCGACGGACAGGCGCTCTCTCTTGCAGGATGTGAATTTAAAGTATTCCATACGCCGGGACATACGCCGGGGGGAGCCTGCTATTATGTGGAATCAGATAAAGTACTCTTTAGCGGAGACACACTGTTCCAGCAGTCAGTGGGAAGGACGGACTTTCCGGGAGGGAGTATGTCAGAGCTTATCCGCTCCATTGAAGAGAAGCTGTTAATATTACCGGAGGATACTCATGTATATCCGGGACATATGGGGACAACAACGATAGGAGAGGAAAAAGGATTCAATCCCTTTTTGTAGCGAATAAAAAGCGTAGAGTGCGGGCGTCTGGGACCGGTTCGGATTATTCTGGCTGAGTATCAGGCGCCTGTTGCGCGAGAAAGGTACGATAGGATTTTATGATTAGAATAGAAGTCAAAGATGAGGGATACCTGTACAATATCTATCATCTTGTAAAAGCTTTTTTCCCATCTGAGAAGGTAGAACAGAGGATTTTCAGGGAATTAAAAGAGGATGCGTGCATTCATATAGAAGGGAAATGGACGAGGTATTTTGGAACATCCGGCGCTGCGGATAAGAAAATGAGTAAATATCTGCTGGACCGGAAAGTATATGAAGCTTTGGCGGAGGAAACAGGCCATGGGCTCGCATGGGGAATCCTGACGGGAGTGCGTCCGACAAAGCTGGCCATGCAGAAGATAGAAGAAAGAATGGAGCGGGAAGCATTCATTTCATGGTTTGGAAAGGAATTTTTTGTATCTGAGGATAAGGCGGGACTTGCTTATGACATTGCAGTCCGTGAAAAAGGGATACTAAAGAGGCTTGATACCAGACAGGGATATAGTTTGTATGTGGGTATTCCATTCTGCCCGTCTGTGTGCAGTTACTGTTCTTTCAGTTCCGGTTCCATAACGGTGTGGAAGAATGTAGTAAATATCTATCTGAACGCACTGTGCAAAGAACTGCGGTATATCGGAAGCAGGATGGGCGCAAGGAAGCTGAATACTATATACATCGGAGGAGGGACGCCTACGACTCTGGAGCCGGAACAATTAGAGCGTCTGTTAACCTGTATTGATGAATTATTTTCAAGGGAACATCTTTTGGAATATACGATTGAGGCGGGAAGGCCGGATAGTATTACGGAAGAGAAACTCCGGATAATCAGAGACCATAAGGCGACGCGTATATCCATTAATCCGCAGACCATGCAGCAGAGAACGCTGGATCGGATTGGACGTCGGCATAGCACGGAAGAGACAATCAATGCTTTCTTGACGGCAAGAGAGATGGGATTTGATAATATCAATATGGATTTGATTGCCGGTCTTCCGGGAGAGACGTGCGAAGACATGAGGGATACTCTGCAGCAGATCGAGGCGCTTATGCCGGACAGCCTGACCGTACATTCGCTGGCAATTAAGAGGGCGGCAAAAATGGGACAGGAGAAGAGTGTTTTAGGATATGTGAGAGATCTGGGGGAACAGATGAAAGACCCGGCGCGGATGGCGTATGAAATGTCCCGGATGATTGCAGAGACAAAAGAGGCGGCGGATAGGATGGAGTTAAAGCCTTATTATCTGTATCGGCAGAAGAATATTGCCGGGAATTTTGAAAATGTTGGCTATGCAAAGGTTGACAAAGCCGGAATTTACAATATACTTATTATGGAAGAAAAACAGTCGATTGTGGCAGTGGGCGCGGGCGCGTCAACGAAGCTTGTCCTGCCGCTGTCGGTGACTGCCCCCGGCGGAAAGGATGGGAAGATGACGACCCTAAAGCGCGTGGAAAATGTGAAGAATATTCGGGAGTATATTTCCCGGATTGATGAAATGATAGAGCGAAAAGGAGAATGGTTATGGCGTTGAAAAAGAATCCGGTTACCGGAATGAGGGACATGCTGCCAAATGAAATGGAAATCCGCGATTATGTGATACACTTAGTCAAGGAGACTTATAAGACCTACGGATTTACATCTATGGAAACACCTTGCGTAGAGCATATTGAGAATTTGTGCAGCAGGCAGGGCGGCGATAATGAGAAGCTGATTTTTAAGATTTTAAAGCGCGGAGATAAGTTAAAGCTTGAAAGTGCAAAGGAGGAAAACGATCTGGTAGACGGAGGCCTGCGTTATGATCTGACGGTTCCTCTTGCAAGATATTATGCAAATCACGCCAATGAACTTCCTTCTCCTTTTAAAGCGCTGCAGATCGGAAACGTATGGCGCGCGGACCGTCCGCAGAGGGGGAGGTTCCGCCAGTTTATGCAGTGTGATATTGATATTTTGGGCGAGGCTTCGAATTTGGCAGAGATTGAACTGATTCTTGCAACTACCGCGATGCTTGGAAAACTGGATTTCCATAATTTTACGGTAAATATCAATGACCGCAATATTCTAAAGGCAATGGCAGCTTACTGCAGTTTTAAAGAAGAGGACTATGACGAAGTATTCATCGTTCTGGACAAGATGGATAAAATCGGGGCGGAAGGCGTAGCAAAAGAGCTTTGCGAGATGGGCTATGAGAGAAAGAATGTGGAACGGTATCTGGGACTGTTCGATGAAATCAGTCCGGATGTATCCGGTATTCGCTATTTGAAAGAAAAGCTTGGAGACTGTTTAAGCAGCGAGACCGCAGAGGGGATGGAGTTGATTATTTCCAGCGTAGAGGCTGCAAAGGAGTGTGATTTTTGTATAAAATTCGATCCCACTCTGGTGAGAGGCCAGTCCTACTATACAGGGACAATTTTTGAGGTGAAGATGGATGATTTTGGCGGTTCCGTAGCGGGAGGCGGAAGATATGATAAGATGATTGGGAGGTTTACCGGGCAGGATACGCCGGCCTGTGGATTTTCCATCGGATTTGAACGGATTGTTATGCTGCTTCTGGAAAATGGTTATCAGGCGCCGGGTATGGGAGAAAAGAAGGCGTATCTTTTGGCGAAAAGGTTTCCTAAGGAAGGAATGCTCTATATTCTGGCGAAGGCAAAGGCAGACCGGGATGCCGGTAAGAAAGTTCTGATTGTCAATATGAAGAAGAATAAAAAGTTCCAGAAGGAGCAGTTAGAGTCGGAGGGGTATACAGAGATTATCGACTGCTATGCAGATTCCTACGATAAGCTGTAATGTGTTAAGCAGACAGAAGAAGATAAACTTGCAGGAAAGACGATATCCCAAAATTATGTAGAGGAGATGGAGAAAAATTATGGCAGAATCAATGCAGGGATTAAAGAGAACCCATAGATGCGCAGAACTGTCGGCAGCAAATGCAGGCGAGACAGTGACCGTTATGGGATGGGTTCAGAAAATGCGTAATAAAGGCGGATTGGTATTTGTAGATGTAAGGGACCGTTCAGGAATTATTCAGGCGGTATTTGAAGAGGGAAAATCAGAAGCTGGATTAATCGAGAAGGCGTCCAGACTCCGTGCAGAGTTTGTAGTTGCTGTTGTGGGCGTGGTGGAGAAGCGTTCCGGCGCTGTAAATAAGAATATTGCAACAGGAGAGATTGAAGTGATTCCTTCTGAACTCCGGATACTGGCTGAATCAGAGACGCCGCCGTTCCCGGTAGAGGAAAATTCTAAGACAAAAGAAGAAATCCGTCTGAAATACCGTTATCTTGATCTGCGAAGACCGGATATGCAGCGTAATCTTTTGATGAGGAGCCAGGCTGCAACCCTGACCCGTCAGTTTTTGGCAGAGGAAGGATTTCTTGAGATTGAGACGCCGGTGCTGATTGGAAGCACGCCGGAAGGAGCCAGGGATTATCTGGTGCCAAGCAGGATTCATCAGGGACATTTTTATGCTTTGCCTCAATCGCCTCAGCTGTTTAAGCAGCTTTTGATGTGTTCAGGCTGCGACAGGTACTTCCAGCTTGCAAAATGTTTCCGCGATGAAGACTTACGCGCGGACCGCCAGCCGGAATTTACCCAGATCGACATGGAACTTTCTTTTGTAGACGTGGATGATGTGATTGATGTGAATGAACGTCTGCTTGCGAAGTTATTTAAAGAGATTCTGGATGTGGAGGTATCTCTTCCGATTCCGAGAATGACTTGGCGGGAAGCTATGGACCGGTATGGCTCCGATAAGCCGGATACACGTTTTGGCATGGAACTTACGGATGTAACAGAGATAGTGAAGGATTGTGAATTTGCAGTATTCAAAGGAGCGATTGAGAATGGCGGCTCTGTCCGGGGTATTAACGCAAAGGGACAGGGCGGCATGCCAAGGAAGAAGATCGATAAGCTGACGGCATTTGCAAAGGATTATGGTGCAAAAGGACTTGCTTATATTGCAATTCAAGAAGACGGCACAGTGAAATCTTCCTTTGCAAAATTCATGACCGAGGAAGAGATGAATGCACTGATTGCCGCTATGAGCGGAGAAAATGGTGATTTACTGCTCTTTGCAGCAGATAAGAATAAGGTTGTCTGGGCAGTTCTCGGCGCGCTGCGTCTGGAGCTGGCGGCACAGATGGAGCTTTTGGATAAGAATGAATACAAGTTTATATGGGTGACAGAATTTCCGCTTTTGGAGTGGAACGACGAACAGAACCGATATACGGCAATGCATCATCCGTTTACCATGCCTATGGAGGAGGATCTGAAGTACATTGACAGCGATCCGGGAAGTGTGCGTGCAAAAGCTTACGATATTGTACTGAATGGCAATGAAATCGGAGGGGGAAGTGTGCGTATCTTTAATCCGGAGATCCAAAGCAAGATGTTTGAAGTGCTTGGGTTTACGGAAGAACAGGCACAGGAGCAGTTTGGATTCCTATTAACTGCGTTTAAATACGGAGTGCCTCCCCATGCAGGACTGGCATACGGCCTTGACCGCTTGGTTATGCTGATGGCAAAGGAAGACAGCATCCGTGATGTGATTGCATTTCCAAAGGTGAAGGACGCTTCAGACCTAATGACAGAAGCGCCTACAAGGGTGGCAAAGGAACAGCTGGGCGATTTGGGACTGGTTATTGCTCCGACGTCATGCTAAATGTTTTTGATGAGTTTTTTATAATAGAAATCGCAGAAGAATGGCTTCTGCGATTTTTAAATTTCTAAGCTTATGCGTTCCATCTCAATTTTTAGAAATGTTTAAGATTTTCCATTGATAATTATTAAGATATTTTAGGGATAATAAATTATAGTACAAGAGGAGTGAGTGATGTCCGGCTGCTGTACGAATCAGGATAAAGGCGGGAGAGAGAATGACAGAGAAAAGGATGGAAGTTCTAAAAAGATGGGCGATAGCGGCGATGCTTGCGGTATGCGCGGGCATCTGCGTATGGTTACTAAAGGCTTATATGGACGGGAAATTTGATTCAGTGGAGACGCTGCGGCAATATATTTCCGGTTTTGGACTTATGGCGCCGTTTATCCTTATGGTAATCCAGATGGCGCAGGTGGTATTTCCTGTTTTGCCGGGCGCCTTAGGCTGCGCCGCGGGGGCGGTTTTATTTGGGATGATGGGCGGTTTTTGGTGCAATTATATCGGAATCTCCGCAGGCTCCATGGCGGCGTTTCTGCTTGCAAGAAGATATGGAAGCGGGCTTGTTGCAAAGATGTTTCCGGAAAAGAAATATGAGAAATTAACCGCATGGGCGGCGGAGAGCAGATTCTATACGGCCGTGCTGTTTCTTGTGATGCTTCTGCCTCTGTTTCCCGATGACTATTTTTGCTATTTTACAGGGATTACCAAAATGAGCTCCCGGAAATTCGCAGCAATTATCGTTCTTGGAAAGCCATGGTGTATCCTAGCTTACAGCATTTTGTTTTCTGTAGCAGCGGCGGGAAGATAGGAGGCATTTTTCTATCCGTAGATGAAACTTAAGGCGGCTAAAGGTGAAAAACCGTTGGCCGCCTTAAGATTTGTGACGGGAATTTTGCCGCATAGCTTATGATTGCTTTGCAGAGGAAGCCGCGCCTATGTGCGCACATCCCTGATTCGGAGCATCTGCACGGCGGTTAGGTAAAACGCTAGGAAGAAAATCAATGTGGACAGGATAAAGGGAAGGGTGTTTCCGCCTAAGACGTCTGTTGTTTTATTGGAATTCATTCCCATCAGCATTAAGCTGTAGGGCCAGTATAGGCCAAGCCCTTTGTTAGAGGCCATCATTCCAAAGACGCTGCCGACTAAGGCAATGCCGATTGGTACGGAGAAGCTTCGTATGACCATGGATAAGAAAAGCTGCAGAGCGCCGATTGCAGCGGCGGCAAGGGTTCCCCGAAGAAGCCAGAAATAGACGTCCACGGGGGCAAATCCGGAAAGTCCGATAATTTTGCCGCAGAGGACGTATAGGATTCCAACCCATAGCTGAGTCAGGAATGTTATTCGGAATATAACGGAAAGTTTTCCCAGATAAAGACAGGGAATGGATACCGGGGCAGTCATAAATACGTTCCAGTTGTTATTCTGATGTTCCAGCCTCCAAAGATAAGAGCAGTAAAGGGCGATGAGCGGGGCATAGAAGAAGCTGGCATAAAACAGCGTGTGCTGTGTCCAGAGGGAATACCATTGCCGGCTGAGGATTCCTGCATTCTGCAGGTAATTGAAGGTTCCCATAACAGCGGGTATTACCGGGATGACGAGGCAGGCCGGAAAGATAAGGGAATGTCTCAGTTTTTGGTTTTCTGATTTTATACAACGTAACAGCATCATTTTCTTACACTTCCTTTCTTGCGGTAATCGTCCGGCATAGCAGGTATATGATTATAACGGCTGCCAGAAACAGAAAAAAGCCGGCCGTCGGAAAAGGCGTCTCATAATAATGAACAATTTTGGAATTCCGTTCCCAATCCATGGATGCAGACGAAAAGGCGGCATAGTATCCCCAGATAAATAACCGTGCGATAAGGGGTGGGAAGAATAGGGAAAATAATCCCAGAAAGCATCCCGCAAGTCCTGATGCAAGCGGCAGAATCTGGCTTGCAGAAAGCAGAGAGAGAGCCTGCTGTATTGCAAGCAGCGCTGCGCTTACCGACAGGGTGACAGCCAGATGTTCTATCAGCATGGACCATTTCAGAGACTCCCCAAAGTGATAAGATGTGCCTAAGCCTACAATAAGAAGCCCCTGTGCAAAGGTAAAGGCGATCAGATATTTTAATCCGGCCAGATATTTGCAGTCGAAAAGGGAGGTCTGTTTCTGCATGGTATACAGAAGCTTTAAGGTATCCCCTTTGATTTCCATATCACAGAGCCTGCTTGCGATTACAGCGGCCATCATGGGCAGCAGGATAGTATTCATCATTGGAAGGTGATGTAACAGCAGAAGATAGCCGGTATTTAGTTCTTCAGGAGTGGCGCGGTTAAGCTGCCAGAACGCCCAGAGGATTTGAAATAGCAGGAAAAGAAAAGGAATCAACAGCAGATGCCGTCTGCGTCCTTTCAGTCGTTCGGCCCGCAATTGCATGGTAAATTGGAAATTCATAAGCTCACCTGCCTTCCAGTCAGATTTAGGAATATATCCTCTAAGCTTATCTGCTGTTCGCTTAAACGCAGGATACCGATATCAGAATTTACAAGTAAGGCTGCTGCTTTTTTGACAGCCGCGTCCTCATGGATGCGCAGATAGAGCTTTCCGTCTTTTAGGTCGGCGGGGATTTGCCGCCGCTTTAATATTTGAGCCGCCTCTTTGTCGTTGTCGGTGCGAAGCAGGAGTCTTGGGCGGCTGTGTTCATGAAGACAGGAAAGGGTATCTTGAAAAATAAGCTGTCCTTCGTCAATGATGCCAACATGGGTTGCCATTTGGTCAATCTCGCTTAACAGATGGCTGGAAACCAGAACCGTAATCCCAAATTGTTTTGGAAGGGAGCAGATTAATTCCCGTATTTCATGGATTCCGGCGGGGTCAAGTCCATTGGTTGGTTCATCTAGAAGAAGGAGCCTGGGATTTCCGATTAATGCGGCGGCAAGGCCCAGCCGCTGTTTCATGCCGAGAGAATACTGCCGGACTTTTTTATCTTTCTGGGCTTCCATGCGCACGATTCGTAATACCCGGCTGATCTCTGTCTCGGGAACATTCTTTAAAGTGCAGATAATCTGTAAGTTTTCCTGACCGCTTAAATGTCCGTAATAGGCCGGGGACTCTATGAGGGACCCGGTTTGGGATAAGATGGAGAGCCGGGTTTTTTCCGTGACCTCTCTTCCTAAAAGTTTCATACTTCCTGAATTAGGTTTGATTAATCCTAGAAGCAGTTTGATAGTAGTGGATTTCCCGGCTCCGTTTGGTCCAAGAAATCCATAGATGCTGCCTGCCGGCACCGACAGGTCGAGCTGGTTTATTACTGTTTTGCCGCCATATTGCTTGGTTAGGGCTTCTGTAAAGATTACAGGTTTCATAGTATCATCTCCTTGTAGTATATCTGTTGCCGGTGACAGGTCCAGTATAAGAAGGCGTCCTTATCTCAGGCTTAGTTCAACCTTATTTTTAGCTTAAATATGGTTTTGCAGGATTGGAATATACAGGATGCAGAATTATAATACAAAAGAAGGAGGGGATATTGTGGAACCGTTTGAATGTAAGATTATGGCGGTAGACGACCATATGGGAATCCGGAAAATGATAGATGCCATTTTAAGGGAAAATGGGTATAAAAAGATTATTTCTGCAGGAAATGCGAAAGAAGCAATGGGATTGTTCCTAAGAGAACAGCCGGATATGGTAATTCTTGATATTATGCTTCCGGGGGAGGACGGCTTTTCCTTATTTGGGAAAATCCGGGAGAAATCCGATGTGCCGATTCTCTTCTTATCGGCGAAGGATGAAGATGCAGACCGTCTCTTTGGGCTTGGTCTGGGTGCGGACGATTATATGACGAAGCCGTTTCTGCCGGAAGAGCTGGCGCTTCGGGTGGGCGCTATTTTAAGGAGAACATACCATATCCCGGAAATGCAGAAGGAAAGGGAGAAGCGTTTTTTTCTGGGGGAGAGAGAAATCCTGCCTGAACAGGCCGTTGTCAGATATCGGGAAAGGGAGACGCCGTTAACTGCCAAAGAACTGATGCTCCTCATAAAGCTGAATGAGAACAGGGGCAGGATCGTGACGTTTGACGCCTTATGCGCCGCAGTTTGGGGAGATTCCTATTACGGTTATGAAAACACGCTGATGGTACACATCCGGCATCTGCGGGAAAAGATTGAGGAAGACCCGTCCCATCCCAAATGGATTCTTACGGCAAGAGGATTGGGATATCGTCTGGTAAAGGAGTAAATGGATTATGAAAGGTCTGTTTCGGATTATCCGCCGGTATTCGCTGACGGCGGGACTAATTACTGTAGTTATTTTATTTTGCAACGGCGTTCTTTTGATGGGAATTGTATATTTTACCGCGTGGCAGGAAGGCGCGGACAAATACTATGGCATATCGCTGCGCTTGATGGAGCGGGTAGGAGAGGGCTTTGGGATGGAAGCGGAAGGATACATATTGAATGAAAAAGGCAGGAAACTGCTGGAGGACTCAGAATTTGTCTGGGCAATGGCGCTTGATAAGGAGGGGACGGTTGTCTGGGAATGGAAGCTTCCGGAGGAAATTCCGGAGCAGTATAGTATTCAGGATGTGGCGTCTTTTTCCAGATGGTATTTATCGGATTATCCGGTGAAAGCCATGGTAAAAGGCGAACTGCTGTTGGTTTTCGGGTGCGATCCGGAAATGGTTTCCCGTCACAATCTGGTTGTTTCGTCCGTTCTCATGGAGCATGCGCCGGATTATATTAAATTAATTATTATGGCGAATCTCTTGGTAATCGCAGTAGTTGTTCTGTGCTTTGGATATCGGTTTTATGATTCCATGAAACCGATCGCACAAGGAATTGAAAGTTTAGCGGCTCAAAAACCGGTGCGCTTAAAGGAGAAGGGAGCGGCCGGGGAGTTAGCCGGGAAATTAAATGCAGCATCCGACCTTATTCTTGAACAGAACCGGGTAATTGCAAAAAGAGATTATGCAAGAACAGAATGGATCGCCGGGGTTTCCCATGATATAAGGACTCCATTGTCTATGATTGTAGGACATTCTGACCGGCTGTCGAAGGATGAAACATTGAGTAAAGAAAACCGAATGTTGGCGGAAAATATCCGCAGGCAGAGTCTGATCATCCGGCAGCTTATCGCGGATCTGAATCTGACGTCGAAGCTCGCCTATCAGGCGCAGCCTCTGAAAAAGAGCAGATTTCAGCCCGCGGCGCTGGCAAGGAGCTGCATTGCCGATTTTTACAATGAAGGACTGGGAGGGAAACGAGAGGCGGAGTATGAATTTGAGACTGTGATTCAGGAAGAACTGGAACAGGTCTGGATAGATGCGGATGAAAAACTGCTTGCACGCGCTGTAAGGAACCTTATAGGAAACAGTATTCGGCATAATCCGAAAGGATGCCGAATAAGGGTTACCGTGGAAGAACAGAGGGAAGATATCCGGTTTTTAGTTGAGGATACCGGCTCCGGCATTCCTGAGAATGTAGTGCAGAATATGGACGCGCCGGATTCAACCGTTCACATTATGGGTCTTCGCCTAACGGAGCAGATTGCAAAGGTTCATGGAGGAAGACTGGAATTTGTGCGGAGGGAAGACGGAAGATATGATGCCGGGATTTGTTTTCCCCGTTCCTGTTAGAACATACGGTTAATTAGTGTGAGCTATACTAGATACAGAAAGGCATATAATTTCTATTTACGGTCATACTAGGAAAATATGGTTAATATGAGGAGAAATGAGTATGCCGGAATCAGTTTGGACAGACGGACAGAAACTTCCAAGATTTAAGAAACTTTATGGAAGCGTAAAAACAGATGTATTGGTGATTGGAGGAGGCTTATGCGGAATTTTGTGCGCGTATTTTCTGCGAAAGGAAGGCGTGGACTGTATTTTAGCTGAAGCTGCGTCTATTGGGAGCGGAATTACTTGCAACACAACCGCTAAGGTCACATCCCAGCACGGATTTATTTATGATAAGATGGTTAAGTCCCGTGGAAAGGAACTTGCGGCGGGATATCTTGAAGCTAATGAGGAGGCGCTGGAAGAATACCGGAAGCTTGCCAGAGTGATAGATTGTGATTTTGAAGAAAAGGATGCGTTTGTATATTCCTGTTCTGACAGGAAAAAGGCAGAGCGAGAGGTAAAAGCGGTCAATTCTCTTGGATTTCCGGCAGATTTTATAGAAAATACCCCGCTTCCGTTTCCGGTGGAGAGCGCAGTCCGCTTCCCGAATCAGGCGCAGTTTCACCCATTGAAATTTTTGTCGGCTATTGCGGAGGGGCTTCCTGTGTATGAGCATACATTTATCCGTGGACTTGCGCCGCATAGAGCATACAGTGAGACCGGGGAGATTAGAGCGGATAAAATCATTGTAGCGACTCATTTTCCTTTTTTAAATAAGCATGGGAGTTATTTTTTGAAGCTGTATCAGCACCGTTCTTATGTTATAGCGCTGAAAGGGGCGCAGGATGTCCGGGGGATGTATGTGGATGAGGCGCAGGAAGGCTTGTCCTTCCGCAATTATCAGAATCTTCTTTTGATTGGCGGAGGAAGCCATCGGACCGGGAAAAACGGGGGAAATTGGCAGGAGCTTAGGAATTTTGCGAATCTGACGTATCCGAGGGCAGAGGAAGCTTATTCATGGGCGACACAGGACTGCATGAGCCTAGACGGGATTCCTTATATCGGGCGATACTCCGCGCATACGCCGGATTTATATGTGGCGGCCGGTTTTAATAAATGGGGCATGACGTCGGCGATGGTTTCAGCTATGCTGCTGCGGGATATGGTGCTGGGGAGGGAGAACCCATGGAAGGAAGTATTTTCACCCAGCCGGAGTTTGTTAAAGCCGCAGCTTCTGATAAATGGGGCGGAAGCTTTTGTAAACTTGCTCGCGCCCACAAAGAAAAGGTGTCCCCATATGGGATGCGCGCTGAAATGGAACCCTCATGAGCATACATGGGACTGTGCCTGTCATGGGTCTCGGTTTGATGCGGACGGAAGCCTGATTAACAATCCGGCGGTGGGAGATGCGAAGGTGTCTAGATGAAAATTTCTAAAAATAATATTTCACAGGGGCTGGATTGTAGAGTATAATGATGGAATGGAAGTAAGAAGGGGATTTTTGAGGATATGATAAATCACTTGAATCTAGTCTATTTTATCACAGCGGCCAGAGAACTGAATTTCACAAGGGCCGCTGAGAAGCTTTATATCAGCCAGCAGGCGCTCAGCAATCATATTGCTTCTTTGGAGAGAGAGGTTGGGTTAACGCTGATTGAACGGAAGGCTCCCATGAGGCTGACCTTGGGCGGAGAAATTTTTTATAAATATGCGCTGCGGATGGAGGAAAGCTATCATGCGATGATGCAGGAGCTTTCTGATGTGAAGGATGAAAAGAGAGGGAAATTTTCAGTAGGGATTTCCCATACCAGAGGACGGCTGATCCTGCCGAAAGTATTACCGATATTGATGGAGTCTTATCCGATGGTTGAGGTGTGCGTGCTGGAGGGCAATACAAAAGAACTTGCGGAGGCGCTGGCAAAGGGAGATGTGGATATGACGGTAGGACCATGCCCGCAGGAGCGTCCGGAAATGGAATATATACGTCTTGTCTCCGAGGATATAGTGCTGGCGGTATCAGAGGAGCTTTTCTGCCGGTACAGCTGTGAGGAACAGAACAGGATGAGGAGAGAATTGTCAGAAACCGGAAAGATTACCAGTCTTAGAGAAATTCCGTTTCTGCTGAACAAGAAGGGAAATATATCAAGAGAGATCGCGGATGCTATATTTGAGGAGGAGGGAATGAAACCTCATACTCTGATCGAAACAGAGAACATAGAGACTTTGGGAGAAATGTGCGGCAGAGGAATCGGGGCGGCATTTTATCCGACCTCGCTGCTGCAGGAATTTATAGCAGAGGACGGGCTGGACAGGCTGAGGCTGTTTGGGCTTGATTATCCCTGTACTCACATGACTCTTTCTATTGCGTATCGGAAGAATCAGTATCTTACGTCGGCCATGAAGGAAATGATACGTATTGTTCAGGAGGTAATTGTTTCGCTGGAAAATCATATTTCACAATAAAAAGGTTGTGGAGATGACCAGAAGAAAACTGTTTCACATTGTGCCTGAGGTGTATTACCTTGATAGTAGAACCTACTATTAAAAATATGGAGACAGGACAAAGATGAAGAAGAAATTTACAAAAGCAGGAATTGTTGATTACAGTGTTATTACACTGGCAGTTATTTTAATGGATATTGGAATCTATGTATTCAAATTTCCCAATCATTTTTCTTTTGGAGGAGTATCCGGACTTGCGGTTGTCCTGAACCAGATGCTTGGATTTTCCGCCTCTCAGATTAATCTGGTTATCAACGTAGGGCTGCTGATATTTGGATTCGCCGTATTGGGGAGGGGATTTGGGATTAAGACGGCCTATGCAGTAATTCTGTCGTCGCTGATTCTGGAAGTGATGGAAAAGACTACGCCGATTCCGTCGCCTCTTACGAACCAGCCGGTGCTGGAACTGGTCTATGCAATCGCTCTTCCGGCTGTAGCTTCCGGAATGCTGTTTTATGTGGATGCGTCAGGCGGAGGAACAGATATTATTGCGATGGTATTAAAAAAATATACGACGATAGATATTGGAACAGCGCTTCTGTTTACAGATGCTGCGATTGTCTGTTTGTCTTTTGCGGCTTTTGATACGAGAACCGGGTTATTTTCCGTCTGCGGGCTGGCTGCCAAATCGATTTTCGTGGACAGGACTATGGAACAGATGCGGCTTTGCAAATATTTTACGATTATCTGCAGCAACCCAGAGCCGATTTGCGACTATATAAGGGATGTACTGAAGCGGAGCGCTACTCTTTACAATGCGCAGGGAGGGTATACCCATGAGAATAAGACGGTAATTTTGTGCGCTTTGAACCGGAAGCAGGCAGTTCTCCTGCAGAGGTATATCCGCAGGGAGGATTCCGATGCTTTTATTATGGTTACGAAGAGCAGCGAGACGATTGGGAAGGGGTTCCGAGTGAGCGTATGACGGAAGAGAAAAGCAGGAGAAGGTAAGAATGCACATATTTGTAGTAGAGGATGAACCGGTTATTCGGAGAGAACTTAAGATATTATTGGAGAATGCCCTGTATCAGGTGACTGCGCCTGAGAGCTTTGATGAAGTGCCAAATCAGGTGCAGCAGGTTAGACCGGATCTTGTGCTTTTGGATGTGAACCTGCCGGGGGCGTCCGGTTTTGATATCTGTACCCGGCTCCGCGCACAGATGGAGGTTCCGGTGATATTCCTTACCAGCAGGACGGATGCCATGGATGAGCTGACAGGTATCTTAAAGGGCGGGGACGATTATATTACTAAGCCTTATCAGGCTCCCTTGCTTCTTGCAAGGATTGGAGCAGTGCTGAAGCGGACGGCGGGCATAAAAGAAAAGGAAGCTGTCAGGCTGTCTCACAAGGGAGCGGTGCTGGATATTTCCAGCTGCAGCCTATTCGTTCAGGGACAGGATATAGGACTTACAAAGAATGAGATGAAGCTTCTTCATCTCTTATTCTTGCGCGCCGGAGAATTTGTTCCAAGAATGGATTTGATTGAGTATCTGTGGGAAAATCAGATTTTCATTGATGATAATACGCTGAGTGTGCACGTAGCCAGAATCCGTGAAAAGATGAGGACGATAGGCGTTTGGGATTTTATTGAGACGAAGAGAGGGATGGGGTACCGAGTATGACAGTAAAGAATTTTCTAAAGGATAAGTGCCTTCTGTTGATACTCCATGGGGTATGTATGTGCCTGCTGGGAGCATTCCTTAGATTAACAGGTTACGAAGCAGCCAATACCGGACTCATTTTGATTTTTTGGACGCTGATTCTTCTTGTGTGGCTGGGAACAGTTTATATCCAGAGAAAGATATTTTTTTTGGAGGCCGGGCAGATATTGGAAAAGATAGACCAGAGATATCTTTTGGGTGAACTGCTGCCGGATTCTTTCCGGCTGGAGGATAAGCTGTACAGGGATATGATCTGCTGCTCTAACAAATCGGTTATTGAGAGAATACGTCAGATTGAGGAAGAGCAGAGGGATTATAAGGAGTATATCGAGAGCTGGGTTCATGAGGCCAAGGCTCCGATTACCAGTATTTCGCTGGTTTGTGAAAACGGACGCAGGCGCTGGGGGAAAGAGGAGACTGCGGAGGCGGGAAGGGCCTTCAGGACGGCGGGCCTTGAGAACCAGAGATTGGAGAATTATGTGGATATGGTTCTTTATTATGCCAGATCGGAGGAGGTATATAAGGATTATCTGATACAGGAGACAAATCTTCAGGAGGTGGCGTATGAGGTGCTGGAGAAGAACCGTCTGCTGCTGATTCAGAATCAGGTAAGCGCTGAGGCGTCGGCAGAGGAGTGGGTGTATACAGACCGGAAATGGATTGCATTTATTTTGAACCAATTGCTTCTAAACAGTGTGAAATACCGAAGTGAGCGGCCGGTATTCCGTATTTATGCGCAGAAAGGGAAAAATGGAGTAACACTGACGCTGGAGGACAACGGCACGGGCATCCGGCAGGAGGAGCTTTCGCGTATTTTTGAAAAGGGATTTACCGGGAGCAACGGCAGGAATCACGAGCGGGCTACCGGAATGGGGCTGTATCTGTGCCGGAAGCTGTGCGGCAGGCTTGGGATTGGAATCAGGGCGGAATCAGAATATGGAAGAGGAACAAAGATATTTCTGGAATTTCCGATCAGCAATTATATAAACAGGTGAGTCAGAGATTGAAGTTATCTTAAGAAAATGTAAGATAACTTCAATCTATCTTTATACAAAGAGACGGGCGGGAGCGGTAGAATTAAAGCGTGATAAAAGATTCTGCAGGTTAGGAGTGATTTTTAATGAATGGCTATATCCGTGTTTGCGATGTAGAAAAATACTATGGGAACAAATCAAATGTGACGAAAGCGGTGGACCGGGTCAGTTTTAATGTGGAGAAGGGGGAATTTGTGGGTGTAATGGGAGCTTCCGGATCCGGTAAGACGACGCTTCTTAATATGATTGCTACTATTGACCGGGTGACAGCGGGGCATATTTATTATGAAAATACAGATATTACCGAGTTGTCGGAGGATGCGCTTTCTGAGTTCCGCAAAAAGAATCTGGGATTTGTGTTTCAGGAGTATAATCTTTTGGATACCTTGACTATTGAAGAAAATGTTATTCTTGCTCTGACCCTTCAGGGAGGGAAGAAACGGCAGATTCAGGAAGAATGTGAGAAAATCCTGAGGCTTCTTGGGATTGCAGATATCAGGGAGAAATTTCCTTATCAGGTATCCGGCGGGCAGAAGCAGCGGTGTGCATGCGCAAGAGCTCTGGTGAACCATCCGAGGCTTCTTCTGGCGGACGAGCCGACTGGGGCGTTGGACTCCCGTTCGGCGCAGACTCTGCTTGAGACCTTTGCAGATCTGAATCAGGCTATGGGCGCTACGATCTTGATGGTGACTCACGATGCGTTTTCTTCAAGCTACTGCAGCCGGATTCTTTTTTTGAAGGATGGGAAGATTTTTCATGAACTTGTGAGGGGAAAGAAAGAGAGAAAGGTATTTCTTCAGGAAATTTTGGATGTATTATCTCTGACGGGAGGTGAGCTTTCCAATGATCGGTAAACTTGCTTTTCGGAATATGAAGCGCTCCGCAAAGGATTATCTGGTCTATATGCTTACGATGACGGTGATTGCTGCGCTGATGTATGCGTTTAACAGCCTGATCTTCCAGAACGATATGAATGAATATTTTGAGGTGGAGTCCTTGATGGAGGTGATGATCGGGCTTGCAACCTTTTTTATAGTGTTGATCGTCGCATGGCTGATCAATTATATGGTTCGGTTTATGCTGGAAAAGCGGAGCAGTGAATTTGGCATTTATCTGCTGCTTGGCATGAAAAAGAAAATGGTGTACAAAATTTATATGAGGGAAAATGTTCTGCTTGGCAGCGTTTCTTTTCTAATGGGCATTCTCTTTGGAATCCTTCTCAGGGAGGAGCTTCTGGTAATTATGTTCTCTATGATAAGGATGGAATATCATTTTGATATTTCTTTTAATAAATGGACTATATTGACGACGATGCTCTGTTACGCAGGCTGTTATCTGCTGGCGCTGTTCCGGTGCAGATGGAAATTTAAGAAAATGAATATTCATGACCTGATGGATGCAAAACGGAGGAATGAAGAGATCAAAGAAAGAGGAGAGGGATTAAAGAGACTTTTCCTGCCGGTATCTATTCTGTTTATCTTTGCATTCTGGACAATGTTCTCCATGCTGTCTAACGCAGGAGAAATAGCGCTGTTTCTGATT
This sequence comes from uncultured Dorea sp., assembly GCA_910584095.1. Taxonomy (GTDB): domain Bacteria; phylum Bacillota; class Clostridia; order Lachnospirales; family Lachnospiraceae; genus Claveliimonas. Next base: position 40,057 of record CAJTYU010000017.1, read on the forward strand.
GGGCTGGTACTTACCATTTATCTTTTTTATATAGGAATCTCAGCGTGGATTATTTGTTATGTAAGGAAGAAGGGAAAAGGGATTTATAAGGGACAGAATTTGTTTCTGCTGCGGCAGTTCGCTTCCAAGGTAAGGACAATGCAGTTTACCATGGGAACACTGACGTCCCTGTTTACAATTGCTCTTATGGGCGCTTCTGTTGCGCTGATGTTCAGCGATTACGAAAACACGGTATTGGAGGAAAAATTTCCTTTTGACGTTCAGGTATACGGCAGTTCTCCGGAAGATGATTTTGAAGATGAATTGGAAGTGCTGCAGGGAAATACGGATATTCATAAGCATTATATTTACCGTATCTATACAGATTATGAAAATCAGGTGAATACATGGATGCTTACGCATTTGCAGGAATGGGGAACCATGTACCAGAAGGAGGACGGAAGCCCGGATATGAAGAAGATTGAGAAAATGCTGAAAGAGGAGGGAGTCTATTGTACCAGCGATACCTATATGGGTATAACGGATTACAATCATCTGCGTGATATGCTTGGGTACAAAAGGGCAGTAATGAATGAGGGGGAATATCTGGTGCATATTAAGCCGAGACTGTATGAGGAAGCGCAGGAAATCGGGGAGGATTTAAGGATTGCGGACGCATTGGGAAACGGGTATCTTTCCTGTGCGGGCGTTTGCGGAGAGCCGTTTTCTCAGGACGGCCATAACGGAGGCGATTATATTGTCGTGGTGCCGGATAGGGTCTTAAATCGGATGAAGCCCTATTATTCGGAACTGGCGGCCGATATAAAAGGAGACGCGCCGCCAGACCTTGGCAGGAAGCTGGATAGATTGACGAATGATGATGAACTGGACTTTGCAGACCGAACGATGCCAGAGTTAGAGGGCAATAGCTGCTGCGGTTCAGACAATATTATTTCTTATGCGGCAGTTAATCTGGTGAGGGATAACCTGATTCCGGAAGTAAAGTTTATGCTGGCTTCTCTTATTATTCCGCTGTTTTACATTGGTTTGGTATTTGTATGCGTGGCTGTAACGGTTCTGTCAGTGCAGCAGTTATCTGATTCCGCCAAGTATAAATTCCGGTATGACGTACTGGCAAAGCTGGGATTGGAACGGGCGCAGATTCACAGCCTGATAAGGAAACAGCTTGGTGCATACTATCTGTGTCCGGCGGCGCTGGCTATTGTTATCAGTGGGAAAATGATATTGTCTATGAGCGAAGGGTTTGTGGCTATGACAGGGGTTCCGGCAGCGAAAGGATTATTTTTTGCAAAGAGTATCGCGCTGTTCTTTGGAATTTATGTGGTATACTTTGCGGTTACTTATGTTGGATTTATAAGAAATGTAGATGAGAAAAGACGCTGACGCCCATATTACAATCTAAGTGTGTAGAAATATATATGGAAACATGTTACAATAAAGTCTACGGTATAACAGCGGGCCATGGGTATTTGTTTATTTATGGCCGATTATTTTTGATTAGGGAAGTGATAAAATGAGGTTATTAATTGACGACGCAGATATGGGGGAGATCAGAAGGCTGTATGATCTGTATCCCATTGACGGGGTGACAACGAATCCGTCGATTCTGGCGAAGACCGGAAGGAACCCCTATGAGGTTCTAAAAGAGATCCGTGGATTTATCGGAAAGGAAGCTGACCTGCATGTACAGGCAATTGCGAGAGATGCGGAAGGGATGGTTAAGGATGCCTATGCGATTGTTCAGGCGCTGGGCGAGGCAACTTTTGTGAAGATTCCATGTATTCCGCAGGGATTTAAGGCGATGAAGCTTCTGAAAAAGGATGGAATCCGCACGACGGGAACGGCGGTCTATACGCCAATGCAGGCCTATCTGGCGGCAAAAAGCGGCGCGTCCTATGCGGCTCCGTATATTAACCGGATTGATGATATGGGATACGACGGCATTCATGTGGCGAAAGAGATTCAGGATATCTTTGAGGTGAATAAGCTTGATACGATGGTTCTTGCGGCGAGTTTTAAGAATTCCCAGCAGGTGCTGGAGCTGTGCAAATACGGTGTGGGAGGCGTAACGGCCGCGCCTGCCGTTATGGATAAATTCGTTAATAACGCAGCGATTACAGCGGCGGTAGATGTATTTGTCAAGGATTTTGAGAAGCTGGCCGGGGAAGGTGTTTCTATGGCCGAACTGTAAAAAAAGCAGTTGACAAATACCCCCAATAGGTATATAGTATTTATATACCTATTGGGGGTATTTTTGTTTGCGGAAGGGTATTTGATATTAGCGGAGGTATAATCCTAAAAGATAAGGAGAGTTTATAATTATGGAAGAAGAGAGAAAATGCTGTCATCAAAAGAAAACGGAGCGTTCTGAGGAACAGAGAAAGAAGCTTATGAACCGGCTTCGCAGGATTGAGGGTCAGGTAAGAGGGCTTCAGTCGATGATAGAAAACGACGCTTACTGCAATGATATATTGATTCAGTCGTCGGCGGTGAATGCGGCAATGAATGCATTTAACAAAGAGCTTCTCTCAAACCATATCCATACCTGTGTGTTAAGGGATATCAGGGATGGTAAGGATGAGGTAATAGACGAACTTGTGACCACAATACAGAAGCTTATGAGATAATTGGAGGAATAAGGGTATGGAACAATATACAGTTACAGGGATGAGCTGCGCCGCCTGCAGCGCCCGCGTAGAAAAAGCGGTTTCTAAGGTTGAGGGGGTTGCGTCCTGCTCTGTCAGTCTGTTGACTAATACGATGGGAGTGGAAGGAGACGCATCGGCCCAGAGTATTATTATGGCGGTGGAGGAGGCCGGATATGGAGCTTCGTTAAAAGGGACGGAAGTAAAGACCGCAAATCAGGCGGCGTCGGAGGATGCGCTGAAGGATAGAGAAACTCCGGCATTGAAGAGAAGGCTGGTTTCGTCAATTGGATTTTTAATTGTACTTATGTACTTTTCTATGGGCCATATGATGTGGTCATGGCCGGCGCCGGCATGGTTTGAGCATAATCATGTGGCTATGGGGATTCTGCAGCTTCTTCTTGCGGGAATTATTATGGTTATTAATCAGAAGTTTTTTATCAGCGGCTTTAAGAGTCTCTGGCACAGGGCGCCGAATATGGATACGCTGGTGGCGCTTGGGTCCATGGCCTCTTATGTGTGGAGTATTATTGCGCTGTTTATGATGACGGATGCACAGCTTCGCGGAGATATGGACAGCGTTATGAAATATATGCATGAGTTTTACTTTGAATCTGCAGCCATGATTTTGACATTGATTACGGTGGGAAAGATGCTGGAGGCAAGATCAAAGGGAAAGACGACAGATGCCTTAAAGAGCCTGATGAAACTGGCTCCAAAGACAGCGGTGCTGGCGCGGGAGGACGGGGAGGTTGCCGTGCCGATAGAGCAGGTGAAAAAAGGAGATATTTTTGTAGTTCGTCCCGGGGAAGATATACCTGTGGATGGTATTGTACTGGAGGGCGTCAGCGCGGTAAATGAGGCGGCGCTGACCGGAGAGAGCATTCCGGTGGATAAGGCGGCGGGGGATATGGTTTCTGCAGCAACCATGAACCAGTCGGGATTTTTAAAATGTGAGGCATCCAGAGTAGGAGAGGATACCACATTGTCCCAGATTATCAAGATGGTAAGTGACGCAGCGGCAACCAAAGCGCCGATTGCCAAGATTGCCGATAAGGTGTCGGGAGTATTTGTGCCCATCGTAATTTCAATTGCAGTAGTTACAACGTTGATCTGGCTTCTTCTTGGAAGAGAATTTGCTTATGCGCTGGCAAGGGGAATTTCTATTCTTGTTATCAGCTGTCCATGTGCTCTGGGTCTTGCGACTCCGGTTGCAATTATGGTGGGCAACGGTCTTGGCGCGAAAAATGGAATCTTATTTAAAACGGCGGTTTCTCTTGAAGAGACAGGGAAAGTACAGATTGTGGCGTTAGATAAGACCGGGACGATTACCATCGGTGAGCCAAAAGTAACGGATCTGGTTCCTGCCGAGGGTGTTGATGAAAAAGAGTTAATGGAAAAGGCGGCCGCACTGGAAGCCAAGAGCGAACATCCGCTTGCAAAGGCAGTTATAAAAAAGGGAAAAGAACTGGCTTTGCAAGCAGAGGAAGTGTCGGAATTTACAGCGCTTCCGGGGAATGGTCTGGAGGCGGTTTTGGATGGAAAACGCATGTTTGGCGGCAGTATGTCATTTATTGGAGGGCAGATCCCGCTTTCGCCGGAGATGAAGCATAAGGCGGAGGAGATGGCGGAGGATGGAAAGACGCCGCTTCTGTTTGCGGAGAATGACAGATTTCTTGGAATTATTGCGGTTGCAGATACGATTAAAGAAGACAGCAGGGAGGCGGTAAAGCAGCTTCAGGGCATGGGGATCCATGTGGTTATGCTGACTGGCGATAATGAACGGACAGCAAGGGCTATCGGAAGACAGGCCGGCGTAGACGAAGTGATTGCAGGAGTTCTTCCAGACGGCAAAGAGAGTGTGATACGCGGGCTAAAGACCCAGGGGAAGACAGCTATGGTCGGCGATGGAATCAATGATGCGCCTGCTCTTACAAGGGCGGATATGGGGATTGCGATTGGAGCAGGAGCAGATGTGGCGGTAGATGCGGCGGATGTGGTGTTGATGAAGAGCGCGCTGAGCGACGTTCCTGCGGCAATCCGGCTGAGCCGTGCAACTTTGCGTAATATCCATGAGAATTTATTCTGGGCATTTATATATAATATCATTGGTATACCGTTAGCGGCAGGCGTGTATGTGCATTTTGGCCTGACCTTGAATCCAATGTTTGGCGCGGCGGCAATGAGCCTCTCAAGTTTTTGCGTGGTATCGAACGCATTGAGGCTGAATTTCTGTAAGCTGCACGAAGCCGGAAAGGATAAGAAGGTTAAGCCTGCAAATATATCAAATATAAATGAACAATCAAGAAAGGATGGGAAAGAGACCATGACAAAGACAATGAAAATCGAAGGAATGATGTGCGGACACTGTGAAGCGAGGGTAAAGAAGGTGTTAGAGGCGTTGTCTGAGGTGGATAATGCAAAAGTAAGCCATGAAGCGGGAACCGCGGTTGTAGCGATGAGCGCTGAAGTGTCGGACGAGGTGTTGAAAAAGGCTGTGGAGGATCAGGATTACAAAGTAATTTCCATTGAGTAACCGGTTTGACTTGACAGATAAGTGAATTCATGAAAAGGATTATTATGCATACTGTAATAGAAAATAGGTGAAAATATCTTGACAAAAAGCATTCTGCTGTGTTAATATTTCACACAGATAGTATGTTACTTGTGATGAGCGAGGCATTAACTATACATAAGTTTTATTATGAATTTATGTGGGTTAGTGTCTTTTTTTATACAAAAAAGTGAATGCGCATCACTGCCCGCATAATTTCAAGAATCAAAAGGAAAAGGAGACGAAGAGATGAAAGACAAGATTTTTGGAGTTTTACAGCGTGTGGGCCGAAGCTTCATGCTTCCAATCGCAATCCTGCCTGTAGCAGGTCTTCTACTGGGACTTGGCGGTTCCTTTACAAATGAAACGATGCTTAAAACCTACGGCCTGCTTGGAGTTATGGGACCGGGGACGGTATTTCATGCGGTTCTGCAGGTTATGAATGATGCGGGTAATATTGTATTTACCAACCTGCCGATTATTTTTGCTATGGGGGTAGCAATCGGTATGGCTAAGAAGGAAAAAGAGGTTGCGGCTCTGGCCGCTGCGATTTCCTTCTTTATTATGCATGCGTCAATTAGTGCAATGATTACAATCAACGGAGGAACAGAGAATATGCTGGACGGCGCTACCGCGTCTGCATGTGGAATCACTTCTCTGCAGATGGGCGTATTCGGCGGTATTATTGTAGGTCTTGGCGTTGCGGCGCTTCACAACAAGTTTTATAAAATCCAGCTTCCTCAGGTGCTTTCTTTCTTTGGGGGAACAAGATTTGTACCGATTATTTCCGCGCTGGTTTATACGGGAGTAGGTATTTTGATGTTCTTTGTATGGCCGGTGATTCAGAGCGGTATCTATGCGGTAGGAAATGTTGTACTGAATTCAGGCTATGCCGGAACCTGGGTATATGGATTTATGGAGCGTCTGCTGATTCCATTTGGACTGCATCATGTGTTCTATCTTCCATTTTGGCAGACCGGCCTTGGCGGAAGCATGGAAGTTGCAGGGCAGATGATCGAAGGCGCGCAGAACATTTTCTTTGCTCAGCTTGCAGATCCGAGCACGACAGAATTTGCCGTATCGGCAACGAGATTTATGTCCGGTAAATTCCCGCTTATGATCTTTGGTCTTCCGGGAGCAGCGCTTGCTATGTACCGTGTTGCAAAGCCGGAAAAGAGACAGGTTGTCGGAGGTCTGCTTATGTCGGCGGCGCTTACTTCTATGCTGACTGGTATCACAGAGCCTTTGGAATTTACATTCCTTTTCGTGGCTCCGATGCTTTACGGAATCCACTGTGTACTTGCCGGCGCGGCATATATGCTGATGCATATTTTCGGCGTAGGAGTCGGTATGACGTTTTCCGGCGGATTTATCGATATGTTCCTGTTCGGTATCCTGCAGGGCAATTCAAAAACGCACTGGATCTGGATTGTAATCGTTGGTCTTGTTTATTTTGTAGTATATTATTTCCTGTTCAGCTTCCTGATCATGAAAATGGATCTGAAAACACCGGGACGTGATGATAACGAGGAAGTAAAGCTGTATCGCAGAAGCGATGTGGATGCTAGAAAGAAAGGAGCTTCTGGCGGAGAAGAGACGGGAGCAGAGGATGAGGTTTCCAGACAGATCTGTATGGGTCTTGGCGGAAAGAAGAATATTTCTGACGTAGACTGCTGTGCGACCAGACTCCGCTGTACGGTATACAAGTCAGAGCTGGTAAACGATGCAATGCTTAAAGGTACGGGAGCGTCCGGCGTGGTTCATAAAGGAAATGGGGTACAGGTTATTTATGGTCCTCGTGTAACAGTGATTAAGTCTAATCTGGAGGATTATCTTGAAACCGCCCCGGATGAAGAATATATCGCAGAGAACGCACCGGTAAAAACAGAAGCGGCAGAGACTGCCAAGCCGGAAGATGAGACGAAAAAAGTGGTAAAGTCTATCATGGTAGGAAGCCCTGTTAAGGGAATTGCCGCAGATTTGTCCGCGGTACCGGACGAGGCTTTTGCAGGACGCTTGATGGGAGACGGCGCGGCGGTAACGCCTACGGATCCGATTGTGTGCGCGCCGGAAGACGGAGAAGTAATCTTTGTATTTGATACCAAACATGCCGTTGGATTTTCCATGGATAATGGAGTAAGCGTCTTGATCCATATGGGCGTTGATACTGTGAAGCTGGAAGGAAAAGGATTTGAGGTCCTGACAGAGCAGGGCGCGAAGGTGAAGAAGGGTGATCCGCTTCTGAAGCTTGATCTGGAATACCTGAATGCAAATGCTCCGTCTATGATGTCTCCAGTTTTGTGTACAGAGCTGACGGATAACCAGAAGATCCGCTTGTTAAAGGAAGGCGAGATTGAGAAAGGCGAGAGTTTATTTGCGGTAGATATTTACGAATAGTGATTAGGAATTAGGATGAGGTTGGGGAAAGTATGTACAGAATCAGTAAAGTATTAAATCATAATACGGTAATTGCTGTATCGGTGGAGGATAATCAGGAGTATCTGATTATGGGAAAAGGGATTGGCTTTGGCAAAAAGGTGACGGAGCGCATCGAAATACAAGGCGCGGCGTCGGTCTATTCCCTGAAGGAAACCACAAAAAGAGGGAATGCCAGAGAACTGGCGGCAAGCATTGGACCGGAATATCTTGAGATTGCAAATATAGTGCTTCAGGAAGCAGAGAAGGTATTTGAGACTATTGACAGAAACATACTTTTCCCAATGGCTGATCATATTGAGTATGCGGTCAAACGGATTCGAAACCATGAGGCAATCAGCAATCCGCTGACGGACGATATCAGGCTTTTGTTTCATACAGAATACAGAGTTGCAAGCGGCATTGTTCCTGTTCTGAAAAGCAGGATGGGAGTTGACATTGATGAAGATGAGGTAGGATATGTGGCTCTGCATGTACATACGGCGATTGTGAAGGAAGAACTGTCTCAGGCTATGCAGATGGCTCAGGCTGTAAGAGATTGTGTGTCTTATGTGGAAAAAGTGTTGGGAAGAAAACTGAATATTATGTCTTTGTCGTATAATAGACTGATGAATCATATCCGTTATATGGTTGCCAGAGGGCTGAAGGGGGAAGACATCAAGCTTAATATGAACGACTATATGGAGTTTAAATTTCCAAGAGAATTTGAGATGGCGAAAACCGTATGCGATGAGCTGGGAAGAAAGCTGCATTGTGTGTTTACCGAAGCGGAGATTGGCTATCTGGCAATGCATCTGCAGAGGGTTCTGGCGGATGAAGAGATTAGTTAAAAGTACGCGGATATTTCATTTGATATGAGAGTATTAAAGGAAGCTATGGCTTATGAAAGCTATAGTTTCTCTTTTTTTGATTATATAAATGTGTAAAGAAAAATGCTGACTGCACATTTTTATAAAATATATAGTTGATTTGTGCAAAAATCCAAAAAAGGAAAAATTATAGTGCATTGTTAACATTGTTGCAGATATACCGCAATGATAAACTTTATATATAAAATATTAATTTTCACACTTACGCTAAAATGAATATGAAGGAGAAAGAAAAATGAAGCTGTTTAGCAGAACAAATTATGGAAAGATTAAATTAAAAAATCGCATTGCAATTGCACCGATGGGAATGAAAACGGATATAGATGGATTCGTATCTAAGCGAAATATAGAGTTTTACAGAAGAATAGCGGAAGGCGGAGCAGGATTAATTAATATAGGCTGTGCAATGTGTATTCAAAAGTATGAAACCCGTCCGACATGGGCGATGGATAGTTTTTTTCAGATGGCTGAATATGGACAGCTTGTGGATTCTTGTCATGCTTATGGAGCAAAGGTAGTGTCTCAGCTTACTGTAGGACTAGGGCGCGTGGCATATGCAGACCGGATAGAGGAAGCGCCTTATGGACCGTCAGAGAATCCATTAAGAGGAAATCCTAATGTCTGTACAAGAGAATTTACAAAGGAACAAATTGCAGAGGTTGTAAAGGCATATGGCGAAGCAGCGCTTTTGCTAAAGAAAGCCGGAGTGGATGGAATTGAGATGCATGCATATGGAGGATATTTGTTTGATCAGTTTATGACGTCAGCATGGAACCGGAGAACGGATGAATATGGAGGATCACTGAGAAATAGAATGAGGTTTGTTATTGAGTGTCTTCATGAGGCAAAGAAGACCTGTGGTGAGGATTTTACAATTGTTGCTAAGGTAACGGTTGATCATAGAATACCAAAACCAGGATATCGAACAATAAACGAAGGTATTGAAATGTGCAGGATTCTTGAAGAGGAAGGGATTGACGCAATACATGTAGATACTGGATGTTATGAGAGATATTATTGTCAAATTCCTTCTGTATATGAAGAGAAAGGAATGGAATTGGACGTTATCCGTAAGATCAGGGAAAATGTTTCGATTCCTCTTATGGGACAGGGGAAACTCAACGACCCCGCTTTGGCGGAAGCGGTTCTTCAGGAAGAGGCATTAGATGTTGTAGCTCTTGGCCATCAGATGCTTGCAGATCCTGACTGGCCGGAAAAAGTAAAAGAGGGGAGGGTTAATGAAATTAATTATTGTATTGGATGTAATGAGTGTATGTACATGGCAGTTCTAGGAAAGAACCGGCCGTGTGCAGTTAATCCTTTAAGTGGGCATGAACTCGAATATCCGGTAAATCCGGCGAAAAAAACAAAAAGACTACTTGTTATAGGCGGAGGACCGGCTGGTATAAATGCCGCGCTGACTGCATGGAACAGGGGGATAGAAGTTGACTTGTGGGAACGCAATTCATATCTGGGCGGGAATCTTGCAGCAGCAGGAGCGCCGGAATTTAAAGCAGACGTCCATAAGTATCTGGATAATTTAATATATAGGCTAAATCAGTCAGATGTTAGGGTACAGCTAAATAAATGTACTGTTAAAGAAGATATTCTAAAAGAAAATGTTGATAGTGTTATTTTAGCTACAGGCTCCGATCCCATTATAATACCGTTAAAAAAAGCAGACGCTTCAACGGTGTCAGTTATTACAAGTAATGAATGCTTATTGAATCTAAAGGAAATTGGAGAAGAAGTTGTAGTAATTGGAGGCGGGCTGGTAGGATGTGAAACGGCGCTGCACCTTGAGAGAATGGAAGGAGTAAAACGTGTTGTAATCGTAGAGGCATTAGATTCGCTTTTAAAAACAGCAAAGCATTTTGGATCCAATGATCATTCATTAAAAGACATGTTGAAGGCAAGCAATATCGAAGTGATTACATCCGCAAAAGTGAGAGAAATAACTGAGAATGGGATTTCTTATGAGAAAGAGGAAAGCGTAACGGAAATTTCATGTGATACAGTTGTAATGGCGGTAGGATTTCGTTCCAATAATTATTTAGAGGATGATATATGGGATGAGATTACGAATGTGAGGACAGTTGGAGACGCCGTAACGCCGGGAAAAGTACTAAATGCTGTTCATGAAGGATTTCATGCCGCGCGTGTATTGAAATGAAAAAGGAGAAAGCATGAGAAAGAATGGGGCTGCCGTGAGACAGCTCCATTGCTTCCGGCGGCTAATTCCGTCGCGAAAGTTTATATTCTTCTATCTTAAAAATGAAGAGAAATTTAGTGCAGGTATCAACATCTAAAAGAGATATTCCGGTGATATTTTGAATCTGCTGAAGCCGGTATCGTAAAGTATTTCGATGGATATTCAGCTTGTTGATTGTTTCTGAATGATTGCACAAACTGCATATATATTCTTTGAGTGTAATATAATATTCGGTTTTGAATTTTTCGTCATGCTTTTTAAGGATATCTAGGGCAGGGTGTTCGTAATCGGCACTAGAGAGTGAGGAGTCGATGCAGGAATAAATATTTTTCAAGATATAATCATGAAATTTGTGTACCAGAGCTTCGGATTTATTGGTTAATCCAAGTGCGATGGCTTTTTTTGCTTGGCTCTTATACAATTTTGACTGCAAGATATCAAAAAATTCCCTGCTCATTCCTATTTCATAGTTTTGTTTTTTATAGTATTCGAAAATTCCTTGTTTAATTAAAATGTCAATATCTTGTGGACGTTCATAATCGTATACAATATAGATTTCATAATCAAATATTGCCGATAATACATGGCTAAAGTCACGTTTCACATGTTCATAAATATATAGAAAATTCGTTAAGACTTCTTCATTTCGTGGCTTTATACAGAATATGCAGAGTCTTTTTTTGAAAGAAACGCCTAGTCCTTTTATCCATCGTAAAAGGAGTTCCTTTGTGCTGATCTGTCCTTTTAAGAGGGAGGAGCAAAAAACGGTTTTCAGTTTATTTTCATCATAAGCGGCAGGAGGCATTTTACAAAATAACAGTGCGGAAGCGTTGGCCATGCTTTCCAGAATGGCAGAATCTTCATCTGTCCAGTTATTGCTGCTGGTTACGATAGAAATAAAGCCCTTAATTTGGCTTCTGATGCTGATTCTGCATACCCTTCTGGGTTTACTTTCGGCTACTCCCCAGTCAATGGTAACAGGGCGCTCGCTGGAAATGCTGGATTCCAGATACCGTTCTTCAATTAGCTGCGCCAGCAGGTCGTCAGGCACGATTTTTTTGGGCGCGATGGTATCCCAGACTGCATTTTCAATTTTTTTAGACGGGTACATACTTAAAATATGGTAATGAATATCTATGATGGAAGCGGGGTATCCCCATAAATCATAAGCAAGTTCTGTTATGTCATCGAAAGATCCGCCTACAGTGATTTCGAACAGTTTCTCTTTTATTTGTGATATTTGTTTTTTCATAAAGTTTAAATCCTCGTCAGTGTAATGAAGAAAAAATAGATCGTATTGATTATATAATTGAACAAAATAGATGTCAATATAACTTGTGCATAATGCATAACTAAAAAGGTGATGTTATCGCTTGTGCATATTGTAACGACCATGTTAAGGGGTTAACATAGATGTATAAATTTACTATTTAATGTCCGGATTGGGAAAGGAGGAGCGATTTATACTGGTGTAAGTGCGAAATGACGGCTAAATAGTAAAATAGAAAAATAATAGTCAAAAGAAAGAGAAAGAGAAAGAGGTGGAAATATGAGCACGACTCAAAAAAAGGTACATTATGGATGGGTTGTTATGGGATGCTGCTGTGTAATTATGTTTAGTACAGTTGGGATTATACCGAACTGTATGACTGTTTTTTTGGCAGGAGCTAATGCTGATACGGGAATTGATATGGTAAGCCTGTCTTTATATTTTACGTTTGTTACACTTACAATAGCCGTCTGCCAGCCAGTTTCCAGACTGTTGTTTGAAAGATACAATGCGAGGATTGTTGTGGCTTTTTTTGCTGCGCTTCCGGGTATTGGAACAGCACTGATGGCACTTTATAATAAGCCGGTATATTTTTGGATTTCTGGTATAATTAATGGTTTTGGACTTTCCCTTATTACATTTATTTTGGTTCCGACATTGATGAATAAATGGTTTGTGACAAGAATTGGATTTGTTATGGGTATCTGCATGGCTTTTTCAAATATTGGCGGCGCAATTTGGGCTCCAGTTGCAGGAAATCTTGTTGTAAATATGGGATGGCGGACAACAGTTGTGATTATGGGGATTCTGAGTATTTTTATATCCTGCCCAGTTGCCTTGATTGGTATTCGGAGAGATCCGTTTGAAAAAAGTCTTCAGCCTTACGGAATTAATACGATACAGAAAGGCGATGAGGGGCAGAAAATTGAACTATCAGGGGACACCTTGAAAGAGTCTTTAAAAAGACCTTGGATTTATATGATTTTTATTATAGCAGCCGGTTTATTTTTTATTGCAAATTTCCAACCTCAGATTACACAGTATGCGGTATCTATTGGTTTTCCAATTAATAAAGGCGCAGCGGTATCATCTATGCTGATGATTGGCTCGATTATTGGAAAGGTTGCATTAGGAGCGATCAATGATAAAGCCGGACTGGGAGTGTCGGTTACGGTTGGTATTATATGCGGCATTATTGGCTCTATTCTCTTGATATCCTCAGGTGGTATGGCGACAATGGTGTTTGTAGGTGCCATGCTGTTTGGTATTGCTTTTGCATTAATGTCAATTGCATTGCCGCTTTATGTGCGTAAAGCAGCGGGTACGAAACATTTCGGTTCAGTTTATAGCGTTGTATCCAGCGTGGGAAATGCAGCCAGTGCGGTGTCGGGACCGATTTATGGCGCGATATATGAGGCAACTGGCTCTTATGCGACAAGTCTGGTTACTTGTGTGGTATTTATGGCAGTAGTATTGGTTATGACATGGATTATTATTGCTGGAACAAAAAATCTTTGGAAAAATGCGTAAAAATAATAGAGCTAGTAAATTAGCGAAAAATGAATAAGGAGACAATAAAAGTATGAAAAATTATTTTGATATTAAAGGTAAAAACGCCATTGTTACGGGAGCATCATCAGGAATTGGAGCGCAGTGGGCAAAGGCGCTTGCTTCGCAGGGAGCTAATGTGGCGATTGTAGCAAGAAGGGCGGAAAGGCTGGATGAAAATAAAAAATTTATTGAAAAAGAATATGGAGTAAAATGTATTGCTGTTCCGTGTGATATAACGGATGAAGAACAGATAAAGAATATGGCTGAGAAAGTATTGGAGGAGTTTGGAAATGTTGATATTCTGGTGAATAATGCCGGCGTTGTAATTAAAGGCGCATTCTTAGACCAGACGACGGAAGATTGGGATAAGGTATTAAATACCAATCTGAAAAGTATTTATCTAGTAACAAAATATATAGTGCCTAATATGATTGAGAATAAATATGGAAAAATTATTAACACTTCATCAATCGGCGGGGTTGCAGCCAACAAGGGACAGGTGGGGTATTATACTTCCAAAGCTGGCGTGATAAATCTTACACGTGCGCTGGCAGCAGAATTTGCGCCGTATGGAATTACTGTTAATGCGATTGGTCCGGGCGTATATGATACAGAGATGACTCATGAACATCTTTCAGGAGAATTTGCAGAGCATATTGCCGCAAGTCTTCCTCTTGGAAAATGGGGAGATATAGATGATATGGATGGAATATTGATTTACTTTGCATCTGATGCATCAAAGTATTGTACTGGGCAGAATATTTTAATTGACGGTGGAAAGAGTTCAATGATTTAAGTATAGAAAATTTATATACAAATTCCTTTATCCAGTGCGGGTAAAGGAATTTGTCATATAGTGTATCTATAAGCTGTTTCTAGCGGATAGGTTTTCCTTATGAAAAAAGCGGGAGAAGTACTGTATGCCAGAATGAGCTAAAAGGCATTACCAAAATCATAGCCGGGAGCATGTCCGCAATCGGAAACATTTTGATCTTTGCAATACGGAATCCGGTAGCTATCATCAGGATGCCGCCGCAGGCTTTAAAATCTGCGATCATATCCGGTGTGGTAAACGGAAATATCATTTTTGCGCACAGGAACAAGATTAAAAAGATAATAAACTGAGGCACAGCGATTATTGTGGTTACATAGCCGAGGCTGCAGGCGAAAACCAGCGCTGTAAATAAATCCAAGATAGACTTAGATATGAGAATACTGTGGTCGCCAGTCATTCCAGAATCCAGACAGCCGTAGATGCCGGTTCCGCTTGCACAGAATAATACCAGTGCAGTGACTAGAAGAGCCTGAAATTCCTCTTCCGGCAAACTCCGGTTCATGTTTTTAAATAATCGATTGATGGGTTTTTCCAAAAGCAGTGCAGTCCGGTTGATTTTATCGCCCAAATGAATCAAAAGACCGATACTGCTTCCTAAGACTACAGCAAAGATGACTGCCGGCATGTTTTTCATTAGGATGACAGAGCTGATTCCGATTCCCATAGAACATACGCCGAATACTAAGTTCAATTCATTTTTAAATTTGTCAGGAAGCTTTTCCCCGGCTGCAGCTCCTATGATACCGCCGATTGCGACGGAAAGTACATTAATCATTACGCCTATTGGCATAAATATCCCTCCCTATATTATGCAGTAGAATAGATTTCATATGTATTCCCTGTTTTTTATTATATCGGAAAAGAAGCCGGGAATCCAGTATTTTGTATATGGAGAAAGAGATTGGACTATGTTATACTAGGAAAGCAGATATTTTGAGACCTTTTCTAATACTGTTTGATGTTAAAGAATCAAAGGAAGTGTATATACACTGTGTAATTACATTGTTTTGCAAGGGGGAGAAAAACATGAAAAAACAGGAGCATATCATCAAAGAGGTATATCCGGGTTCCATTGCTGAGGAAATGGAGATTGAGGCAGGAGATGTGCTGCTTGCAATTAATAATCAGGAAATAGAGGATGTATTTGATTATCGTTATTTGATAAAAGATGAATATATCGAAGTATTAATCCGAAAAAAAGAAGGAGAGGAATGGCTTCTTGAGATAGAGAAGGAATATGAAGATGAGCTGGGGATTGAATTTGAGAATGGATTGATGAGCGATTACCGCTCCTGTAGTAATAAATGCATTTTTTGTTTTATTGACCAGATGCCGCCGGGTATGCGTGAAACCTTGTATTTTAAGGATGATGATTCCAGACTGTCGTTTCTTCAAGGCAATTACATTACGCTGACTAATATGAACGACAGGGATGTGGAGCGTATTATCCATATGCAGCTTGCACCTATCAATATTTCTGTACAGACGACAAATCCAGAACTTCGATGCAAGATGCTCCATAACCGTTTTGCAGGTGAGAAGCTTAAATATATAGACGAATTTTTTGAAGGACATGTAGAAATGAATGGGCAGATTGTGTGCTGCAAAGGTGTGAATGACGGGGCAGAGCTTGAGCGGAGCATCCGGGATTTATCCAGATACCTTCCCTTTATGCGGAGTGTGTCTGTTGTTCCGGCAGGGCTGACTAGATACAGAGAGGGTCTATATCCGCTGGAATTGTACACAAAGAAAGAAGCGGAAGCGGTAATTGATTTGATAGAAGGCTTTCAGAAGAGATTTTATGAAGAATACGGGCTTCATTTTATTCATGCCAGTGACGAATGGTATATAACGGCGGAACGTGATTTTCCAGAGGAGGAACGATATGACGGCTATATCCAGTTAGAGAACGGCGTGGGTATGATGCGTTTATTTATGGAAGAGTTTGAGGAGGCATTTGCAGAGTTTCAGAAGGATATAGAAGCTGCAGTGCGGGCGGATAACTATAAGAGGACGCTGACAATAGCAACCGGCAGGCTTGCGTATACGGCTGTTTCTGATTTTTCAAACCGTATGATGGAGATGTTTCCCAATATGACGATCCGTGTGTATGCAATCCGCAATGATTTTTTTGGGGAAATGATCACAGTATCTGGATTGATAACCGGACAGGATTTGGTAAATCAATTGCTGGAATATCAGAAGCAGGGCGTGGATTTAGGAGACGCATTGATCATTCCATCCAATATGCTGAGGACAGGAGAGCAGGTGTTTTTGGATGATATGACGATGCAGGAGGCCGGAGAGAGATTAGGGATGAAGCTTGTTCCCGCAGAGGCGGGGGGAAGGGATTTTATTAAGGCTATTTTGAATGAAGACTATTGTATGGGAAGGGAAAATGACGAATTTGCGTATGTGAAGGGATACCCGGGAAAATGGAATTAAAGAAGTCTGAAAAATATGCCGCGCGGGCTTTGAAAGCAAAGAATTCGCAGGATTGCAGTAAAGTGTGCACAATCATAAATAACTGGTGCACACTTTACCATATAAGTTGTCATATATTTGAAAACAGTGCGCAGAAGATTCGTCAGGATATGCGGTTAGATTCCTGAGAATACCGCAATACTTCGTTCTAGGATTCCATGCATATATGCGATGGCGGTACCATAATTGGTTATCGGAACTGCGGCATCTTCCGCACATTTCAGACGGTATTTCATTTCCCGTTCATTTAAGGTGCATCCGCCGCAATGGATAATCAGCTTATAATCATCAAGCGCCGCTGGAAATTCTGTGCCGCTGGTGAATTGGAAATCAAGCGTCTTTCCGGTGTGTTTTTTAATCCATTCAGGGAGTTTTACTGTTCCGATATCATCACACTGGCGGTGATGGGTGCATCCTTCTGAAATAAGCACTTTGTCGCCGTCTTTTAGGTTGTCTAAAGCACGTGCGCCTTTTACCAAAGTTTTTAAGTTTCCTTTATATTTTGCAAATAAAATAGAGAAGGAGGTTAAGGGAATGTCTGCCGGAGTCTCTGCGGCAACTTTCTTAAAAGCCTGACTGTCGGTGATAACAAGGGCTGGCTTTCGCCCAAGGGATTTCAGCGTTTCTTTCAGGCAGGTTTCCTTTACCACGATGGATATAGCATCTGATTCAAGAATGTCCCTTATAGTCTGCTGCTGGGGAAGAATCAGACGTCCTTTTGGCGCGGCTTTGTCAATGGGAACAACCAGAATGATTAAGTCGGATGGATGAATCAAATCGCCGACAAGTCGGTGTTTTGGATCTTCGGCGGGGACAAGAGAAGCAATTAATTCTTTGAGTTCAAAGATATTCTGTTTCGTTTCGGCGCTGACCCATATACTGTGTTTTTCGTCAATCCGGCAGTCGTGCAGAAATTTATTGTCCTTATCGGTGTCTGGCTGTATTAAGTCGGCCTTGTTGAAAATAACGGCATAAGGTATATTCTTTTTCTGAATACGTTCAAGGATCTGGCGGTCTTCCGTGGTGATGCCAATGCTTCCGTCCACTACGAGGAGTGCGATGTCAGATTTATTCAGCATCTGATGAGCTTTCTGAATGCGGAGAGCGCCAAGTTCTCCTTCGTCGTCAAGGCCGGGAGTATCTATTATTACGACCGGACCAAGAGGAAGCAGCTCCATGGCTTTTAAAACAGGGTCGGTGGTGGTTCCTTGTACGTCAGAGACGATCGCAAGATTCTGTCCTGTCAGGGCGTTTATAATGCTGGATTTACCCGCGTTTCTTTTGCCAAAGATGCCAATGTGTATACGTTCCCCGGATGGGGTATGATTCATGCTCATAGTCAAATCCTCCTGAACTGTAATTATTTTAAACTTATGCTAGCACGAATTTCTGAAAGATGCAAACATGACATTGTTGGATAAATAGTTATCATTGTAACTATTCTGGATGCATGTTATGCTATACAGCAGAGGAACCTGTATAGAAAGAAGCAGATGCATGCACAGCTTATAGAGCAAGATGAATAATTTGATAAGGCGTATTAAGGAGTAAAGCATCGGCAGTAAAAATCAGAAGGATACGGGTATGTTTCGATACGTTCATATGAATATTATTGCTAAAGATAGTAAAAAATTGATTTCTTTTTATAAAAAGGTGTTTCAATGTAAGAGTATTGATGAAACTTTCCTATGATGAAATGGTTATGGCAGAGTTGGCAATAAATTCTAGCCGGATTTCATTATTTGTAAGAAACAAGAGAGAGTGAGTATCTTATGCGATTGACGATCTGAGTTTGGAGGAAGCGGTGAAATTAGAAAAAATAACCTATAGTTTAACGATTTGTAAAGTTGCATCAGAATTTGATGTTGACTTGAATAAGGAGTTTTATTTTATCGGTAAAACCGATGAGGAATATTCCGTTGTGTGCATCACAGAGGATGCGCCGGCGAATGCGATTGAGCGGGAGGACGGGTGGAAAGGCTTTAGGATACAGGGGATTCTGGATTTTTCAATGGTTGGCATCCTTGCTGAATTATCTGGTATTCTTGCAGAAAATAAGATTGGAATATTTGTTGTATCAACTTTTAATACAGATTATATTCTTGTGAAAGAAGAAAATTTTGACAGGGCTCTGGAAGCATTGGCTTCAGCGGGCTATGAGATATTTTAAACAGTCCGCAGTACTTATCTGATTGCTAAAAGGCGAAACGGAGAAGCTATAAGACGTAAATCGCCAATATGTCACGGCCGGACAGGGCTGCGCTGATGGAAAAAGTGGATATGAAAAAGATAAGTGAGGCTGGAAAGATGGAATTTTGGAAATTCTACGAATTGATTTCAGATTTCTACTATTGGTTGCACAGGTGTACAGGAGGCTATATGGAACGCAATTTAGGTTTTTGGTATTGTTTAGATATCAAAAACAAGGAGGTATAGAATATTATGGATTTTTCAGAAAAATTATTAACATTGCGGAAGGCTAACGACCTGACACAAGAGCAGCTTGCTGAAAAACTTGACGTTTCAAGACAGTCCATTTCAAAATGGGAAAGTGGACAGGCAATTCCTGAACTGGAAAAGATAGTGGCAATGAGTGCGGTCTTTAACGTTACAACTGATTATCTGTTAAAGTCATCAGAGATAGATGATCTGTCAGTAAAAACTGAAATGTTAGAAAAACAGCAACAGATGATGCTGGGACAGGAGCAAAAACAGCGACAGATTTTTGGCTGTGTAATGTATTCTGTTGTGGTATATCTGGTATTCGCTGCAGTATGTTTTATCGAACGTTTTTTCCTTTTTGAGTTTAATGTATTAGGTGGCAAAGAGATTCTTTTCGCAGAATTTCTTATAGCAACGGCCATAGTAGTTTTTATATGTGTAAAGAAACTCGGTAAAAAGCGAGAGTAGAAGTTTGACAGGAGATAAATTTGATAAGATAATGGTAAGGCGCTCTGCTTTGGCGGGGCGTTATTTGTTACATAGATAGACTTCATTGCGATAAAGCGATATAATGATTTCATCACGCAAGAACTAACCAGACAGATCAATTAAGTTATAAAATGTGATGGCTCAGTTTATATTTGGGAGATAGGATAGTATGGATACTTTTTCAGAAAAAAGTTTATTGTCATTGGGTGACTATTATGTATATAGGTTGATTGATCCAAGAACAAATCAAATAATTTACATTGGCAAAGGTACCGGCAACAGAGTGTTTGAACATGAAGAGGCGGCATTGATTAATGCGTTTACCTACGTGGGCTTAAAAATATCGTATCAGGACATCATTCTTCAGAGGCTTTATCGGTAGAAGATTTTGAAAAAAATATATGGTGCGGAGGAACTTCGTGAAGAAGATATTAAGCATAAAATACTTGTTATTAAAATTAATAAGTTGTATCGAAGAAATATGCCTGATAATGAACTTTATGATTCTGTGCGCGGTGTGTGGCGGGCATCAATGAATAACGTTCAGTCCGCCGCGTATGTTTTCGGCGTGTATAATTCCTTGATTGTTGCGGTTTATAAGCCTACACGATGGTATAAATGCAAAAAGGCACCGAAGAAGCGTCCAAGACAAGATGAGATTTTGACACCGAAGACAGAAAATCGTATTTTCTTTGTGGATGAAGGTTTTGAAAAAGGATATCCACATGATAAAAAAGAGGTTTTCTATTTTGGAAATCGATAGCGGGATTAAAATTGAATCAAGGCGCACAAAATCCAATTACATATTTGAATCCCAAATCATAAAAAGGAGGTGTACCACAGTGGCTGATATGAAACAGATACATGATTTCGCTGTGAAATGGTGTGATAAGTTCAGAGACCAGAATATCAATTATATAGAGTTAGTTGATCATTATATGGCTGATGATTGCGATGCTCTTGGATTTGAAATGGACTGTGGTCATGCCTTTTCAGAGAAGTATGGCAATGCAGCAAACAATCATGAGGCTTTGGACAGGATTATTGATGATGTAACAGATATTTCCTTGCTAGGTTCTGCAATTTATTCTCAATGGCGTTATTTCAATCATTGGGCATATGATGCGGCAGAAATATTGGAGCCTAAGAATCGTGCGTGGTTTATTCTGGCATTGAGTAGACTGGCATTGCTTTCCGGAGATAATTCGTTTATCTTCCAAGGAATCTTAAAGAAAATGCGTATTGTATCAAATAATATTCGCTGCGGTCCTATGCCGGAACCGGACGATGAGGTAGAACAGCATCTTACCATCAATAATGAAGGTTGGGTGTGGTTTTTGGGATACAACTTCGGCTGTGGCAGTGAACGATACGAAAAAGCCAGAAGTAAGAATTTCAAAATTGATAAAGCAGCCGCAGATAAACTGCTGGATGCGATAGCTGCTTACTTCGGAAATGAGTATGTAGAGATTATTGCTGCTGACATCGGTGATTGGGTTATGGAACTGACCAACACCGAGGGTATCACATATAAATTCAGAGGTTTGCTGTGTGCTGATTTTGATTATGAGGGGACAGATTTGTCAGACCTTGTTCGTGATACAGTTGGGATGGACGATTTGTATGTGTTTGATGGAAACTGCAAGCCGGACGTGATAAATAAAATTACTCTGGACTATCACAGGGTTACAAAAATCAAACCCGGTCATAAACCGGAAGGTGCAGAGTGGGAATTTGTGACTTGGGATTATATCGAACGTTTGATTATCGATAGAGAAAAGGAAACGTTGGAGCATATTCAGAATATCGGTACTGGATGTAAAGTTTCCCACAAGTATGAAATTGAAGGTGGAATAGAGAGCTTGCTTGAGAATTTCGATGCAGAGGATTTATTTGCTTACAGCGAAGGAAATCCCGATGACGTTATAGATACGCCGAACGAAACCAAGGATTATACTATAACTATTGATTATAAGAAGAATCCGAGCCGTACCATTACGGGAAGCTACGATAAAAACGGTCTACCGGAAGACTTTGCGTATTTTGCAGAAACTGTGTTTGACTTCATTCGTTTCTATGGATTGGGAGAAATACTTGATCCGTCAGTTTATGGTAAAGCAAAACGCCGCAAATTAGAATACATCTTTTGCAGCGTTATCTTTGATGAAGGGTACAAGAGTTATTATTATCTGACCGAGGACGATAGCATTGAGATCGGTGATTTTGTGCTTGTCCCTGCAGGTAAGGATAATCATGAAGCGGTTGTGGAAGTAGTGAACATCGAATATTTTAGTGAAGAGAACGTTCCGCTGCCTATTGAAAAGACAAAGCAAATCATTCGCAAGTATGCGAATGAGGATTTTGATTCACCGAGAGTATAAGATTAAAAAAGGATAGAATTGAGGAATGTGCTTTGGCAGAGCGAGAATATAAAAAATTGCTGATGGATATTCTAACATCACAGAAGAGGCCATGTCCCCTATGATGTCTGGGAGAAACAAGGGTATCTTGTGACCAGAGAGGGAAATGTTGTCCAAAAGACATGATAGCTGAAACAAGAGAAAAGAGATGGCTTTATTCATCAAAAGTCCACGTTTAACTTGTACTTTTTCTTGACATAGTACCAAT
Source organism: uncultured Dorea sp. (assembly GCA_910584095.1). Taxonomy (GTDB): domain Bacteria; phylum Bacillota; class Clostridia; order Lachnospirales; family Lachnospiraceae; genus Claveliimonas. The sequence goes on from CAJTYU010000017.1 coordinate 62,472, forward strand.
CTACAGAGAAGATTGACGGTGCCATTGCAATAATAATGGGATTGGATAGAGCAATTCGATGCGGGGATGATGTTACGGCATCGGTTTATGATGAAAGAGAGATTTTGTTTATTTAATATTATATGATAGGAAGAACAATAGTTGACAGAGGTATTGACTTTTAAAGAAAAACGTATATAATAATTAATACGAGTGGGAATGAAAAATAAGGAAATACAATATTTTTGTTGAATTTTTCGATAGATTGAGTATAATAAAAGTAGGAACAGAGATGTTCTCGATGTAAGAGCATCGTTAAAAGTTGGGCTGCAGATGGAGCAGGTTAAACTTCCATTTCATTAGATGTCTTAACTGGGCATCGAGCTTGGCAACTTGGATAAAGTTGTAGTCCACGTGGGGGACTTAATGATTTCCACGTCGTTATGGGTATCTTAACTGGATACTGAGGCTGACAACCAGCAGAAAACTCTTTTTAAAAGAAATTCTTAGAGGAGTGTGTATTTTTAACACACTCCTCTTTACATATGAGGGACAAATGGCAACAAAGACAGATAAGAAAAATGTAATACGAAAAGATATCATAGATTCGGCAAGTATATACAGCCAGAATCTGGCAGGTAAAGCTTTTCTGTATGTATATGGCGAAGATTTTTTTGAAGTATCCTTTCCAGTGGATCATTTTCTTCATTTAACTGGAGTGGAAACAAAATTATCAGCTAAGGATTTTTATAAGAATGCTAAGAAAGGGAAACTTACAAATAGTCAGTTTTATTTTGATGCAAGACATCCATATGCTAACGCAAAAAAGAAATTACCCCGCTTAAAAAGATTACCTGAGTTGACGAATGATATGGTATGTATCCTTAAGGATATGCAAACGTTAACAATTATATACAAATTGAGTGTTACTAATTTGGAATTTACATTAGGCTTGACTGAAAATATAGACAGTCAAGGTAAAAAAGTTAATGATTTCTTTCTGCCGATGTCATTGCGGATAGAAGATTCTTCTGTTGAAAAAAGTAACGACGGGGAAATAGTTGATTTTATTTTCATGAAGGATGCTAGTATGGCTAAATACGATACTATGTTGGCAGAAGATAAACATAAATGTATTCCAAGGGGTATAAAGCATTTGATTAGTGATAGTTTTTATAAAGAAGAGACAAACGAATAATTACATAGAATATTGAATGAAGCATCAGGAAACGGGTGCTTTTCTTTTGATAAAAATAAAGGTTTCTGCAGACCTTAAAGGAGGTTTCAATGAGAGTATTATCAAACATATTCAAATCAAGAGACAAACCACAGAATGCAACATCCGGTAGTGCATACCGATTTTTTTTGGGGGGGGTGTGGAAGCACTTCTGGAAAGATGGTAACGGAGCGTTCTGCCATGCAGATGACAGCGGTGTGGTGTTAGTATATAAGTGTGGACAGGAAAAGTTGAACAATCTATACTATCAAGTGAAAGAGCAAAGGAGATGTTCAACATGGCGAAGAACCAAAAATCTTACATTTCGGAATATGCAGCGGTTATGCAGATGCCCCAATTTTGTCCTGTGTGTGGTTCAAGCAAAATAAAGATGGTGAACCATGAGGAGTAGTAAAAAACCCCCAATTCCTACTACGTTTTTACTACGATTGACGGCTTCAACTTGCCCCGTTTTGCTCGTTCTGTGATTTTTTTGACAATATTCATTAGAAAAATAAACCTCGCAAAACGTGCCAAAACACGGCAAATCATCGCATTTTAGGAGGAATTTTTATTATGATTAAGATACTTTTCGTCTGCCACGGCAGGATTTGTTGGTCATGGTAAAAATCCTATAAATTCAATGTTTTTTGTGTTTCTTACTCAATTTTACCAATGATTTACCAATATTTCTGGAGAGTCAGACCTGCAATTAAGAAAGATGCTCCAATATGATATAAATATATGGATTGGGGAAACAGATGAATAATAATGAAATTATTTTATTTGAGACGGAGGACAGAATGATATCTTTGCCGGTTATGGTAAAGAATGAAACTGTTTGGCTTAATAGAAACCAATTGTCAGAACTGTTTGAACGTGACATAAAAACAATCGGTAAGCATATTAATAATGCTCTAAAAGAAGAATTATCCGGGCAAAATACAGTTGTCGCAAAATTTGCGACAACTGCTTCCGATGGAAAAAAATATATGGTAGAGCACTACAATTTAGATGTTATTATTTCTATTGGTTATCGAGTGAAATCAAAACGGGGCATTGAATTTAGACGTTGGGCAAATTGTGTTTTAAAAGAATACATAATCAGAGGATACGCTGTGAATCATAATCGTATGAATCAGTTAAATGAGGTAATACGAGTTATGAAAAGAGCAGAAAACAGCCTGGATACTAAACAAGTATTAACCGTAGTAGAGAGATATAGCCAGGCACTGGAATTGTTAGATGCCTATGATCATCAGAATATGGAACGGCCAAAAGGAAATAAGGCAACATATATTCTGACCTATGAAGAATGTAGAAAAGTAATTGATAATATGAAATTTGGCGACAGCAGTTCATTATTCGGCAATGAAAAGGATGAATCGTTTAAAGGGAGCATCGGAACCATTTATCAAAGCTTTGCAGGAGAAGACTTATATCCTACTTTGGAAGAAAAAGCTGCAAACTTATTATATTTTGTTACAAAGAATCATAGCTTTTTTGATGGGAATAAACGAATAGCAGCAACAATATTCCTATATTTTTTGGATAAGAATGATGCCTTATTTAAAAACGGAGAGAAACTAATTGATGACCATACACTTGTTGCACTCACAATTATGATTGCGGAATCAAATCCAGAAGAAAAAGAAATGATGATAAGTGTAATTATGAATTGTATAAAATAATTATGTGGAGGGTTTAGCATATGACAAAGGTGCTTTTCTATTGCCACGGCAGGAAGTGCTGATTAAAGAAAATATTTTTGTTTTATGTGGATTCTGATATGATTAGGATAATTTTTACAACAGGTTTACAACTTTTGAAAGATGTTCCGATGTGATATAAATATATGGATTGGAGAAGTCAATGAATAACAAAAATCTGTTGTGGTGAAATGAGTAAATTGGTTGCAAAGAAGTATACTCAGTTATTTGGTGTGTGAAAACTAAAGAGTTATTATTCAAATTTGGGGGTTGACGGAGGCGGCAAAAATGATAAGAACAGAGACATTTCCAACTATTCGAACGAAAATTGACAGATTATTAATGGTTACAAATGAATATAAATATTTTGATCTCGTGAAGGCGATATACTGTATTAATTTATGTATTAATAATAGATCCGTTTTGGAGTCCTGTTTGGCGTTAAATGCCTGTCTAATTGAATATGAAGAAAAAGGTAGTCAAAGAATTGAAACATTTGCCGAGTTTAAGAATTTCTTTGATAAAATATATAATGTTATGAAACCAGGAATAGCAGATGATTATACAGTAGAAGATTTTGGAGAAGTACGGATTAGATATAACGATAAGTTTTATCACGTAATAATAGGAACAGGTCATAATAATGTTTTTGCATGTCTCAATTTTTTACCTACTTTAGCAAGAAAGATTTCACATGAACAGGAACTCAATCTGGCTTTAGAGTATGTATCGGGGATTATTGATTATTTTATTGAAGAAAATAAGAATGATGGTATTGTAGAAAAAAGGTTTGTTCTTCCGCCAGAGGAATTATTCTATAGGGTACAGAGATTCTTTAAGGAAAAGTATAAGAAATACAATATTCTTAAACTTGATTCTTTGATGAGAAATGATAAAACTACAATTGAAAAAAGTCATTTTGTGTGTAGAGAAGATAATATTTATCCTTTATACAATGTGTCTTTGTTAATTGATTTATATGATATATGGGAGAACGAAATTGATTTTAAAGAGCAGATTACTGTCGCGAATATTGGAATCATAGACAGGATTTACAGTTTGTTTGAAACGGATCGGTCAAGGGGATGTTTAATGTTTGCACCAGCTATGATATTTCCGAATCAAAAATATGATTCAACTCAGAAAACGTATACCTTTATAGCAAAGGCATCTCATGGAGTAGTTGTTGCAATTAATGCAGATGAATATGAAGCGGGGCAGTTAGAAAAGGAAATTGAACATATAGAGGAATATCATAAAAGTGGCACGTTGCAAATTGCGGAAACATATAATCGCTTTGAGAAAAATGGATTAAGAGGGCTACATATTCCGGCCGATGTGCCAATAGAATATTTAATCTACGATAGTTTTATGAATCCGAATCAAATGCACATGTCTCTGGGAGAGACTGGAAAGAAGGAAAGAAAAACCTGTACAGCACTGGATGTTATATATTATCTAAATTTTATGGATGACACGGATGAATTATTTGAGTACTTATCTTATTCTAAAGAGAGAGATTACGAAAGTTCGTTTGGATTTGGAAGTGATGCTGCTTTGTATTTTACATGGAGAAATCAAGGACGGTATATTGCAAAGGGTGCAATTGTATTTAATATGCTTGATGTAGGATACGATACAGAAAATGAAGCTGTTGTTGACTATTTCAAGGAAGAATTGAAAGATTATCCATTCCACATGAAGGACTATCTTTTCCAGGAACCATTTTCGTGGAAAATTGAAAAAAGAGATTTCGGTTTATATGAATATACAGCTAAACATGGAATGGGATTTGGAGGAATATACTTTACTCTGCCCCAAAATAATTATGTTTTTCTGACAAACAATGTGGAGTTTTATAAAGATGTAAAAGATTTTGGGGAATATCGTCAGTGGATACAATTGTTGGAGGAGATTATAACAGAAGGATTTGCTTCGATAAAATGCATATTTGAGGACGATAGTGCAATTTGCAATACCGGAATACAAATGGCTTTTATGCCTATTGAGTATGCCATTCATGCGGGACACGAATCTTTTCTGCATGAAGACCGGATGTATGTGTATAGCGACGCTCAATATCATAACCATAAGTGGATTATAAGATATGTTGTGAAAGATATAAAACGAATTTTTGAGGATATTCAAGCGGCGAAAGATAGAAAGATAGAACTTAATATATTAAAAGAAATACTTCTGCCTCTGTTGGTTAGAATGCCTGCTTTAAACGAATTGTTTGAAACAAAAAAACAATTGATTTCTCTTGATAAAAAGAAGGTGGGAGTTTTTTCGGCTTCTGTAGAATACAAATGGGATAATAATGTACAGAATTTTTCTCCTGAGGATTATTATTATCACGAAGTTCGGAAAAGAATAGCAAATGTTTGTTATGGTAATATGATAAAATCGGGAATCTATCGTGGACAAGAGGCAAATCAAATTATACGCTCCATGCAAAAGGCTATAATTGAAGATTTCGAGAGTGAAGTGTCAAAATATTCTTGGAGTGAATTACATTGCTCGTTGTTGGATTATCATTCAACGTTACTGCATGATATAAATATTAACTGGAAAAGATATGGATCATATTTTGACTTAGATGAGAAGAAAGATAAAGAAGTCAGAGATCGTATTATTGACCAAAGAGAAAAAGCAAAGCATGATGATAGAAATGCACTTTACCTAATAGAAACAAATTTATACTTGCACCGTGAATCAGAAACACTTGCAACCAGAGATGATATCGAGCTTTTATTAGCATATGCTAATTGGTTAGTTGTCTTAAATGATGTAGCAGATATGTGCTACTTTGCGGATAACGAAGCCTATATAGAAATAACAGATGAGTATGTAGTGGATACATTATCAGATGATCAAGATGCTGAGGAATTAAATGGTTTGCATCATAGGGTATATTCATATTCAGAGGGGTTAAAGCGGAATCATGAAACAGATTCTAAATATCTTGAAAAGGTGAAGACAACATTTAAGGAGGATATGGGATTTACTTTCCAAGACTTTTTGGATATCTTATCGTATTTCAGTTATTCATTTTCTGAGGAAATCGTTAAAAAGGTTGGTAATAATGTATTCAGAGCACCTATGGAAGAATTGTTGAGTGATTTCCTAGTGCAAATGAATGGTGTCATTACAGAAGAAGATGCGACTAATCTTTTTAACTATTTAGTGGTGACGTTTCAAAATCTTAAGACAGCAAACGGTAAGGCAGATTTTTATCTTCCAATCGGTAAAAGAAGAACAAGAGATACTAGGTTTGAATTAATGCCACTTGTAAGCATTAATGGAGATATTATATTTTCACCTATTACAATGGATCATTTGAAAAAAGATTGGTTTAACGGAATAATGGATTTCGTTTTACCATATGAAGTTGGAATGAAAAAAACGAAACAATTGATACTGGAGTGGAAAAATTCATACGAGAAACAGATAGTTTATGACATAGCGAATTCATTTAGGAAAAATAAATTTGATATTGTAAAGACAAATTTTGAATTGATGAAATTAAATAAATCTCATCCTCAGTGGCTTGGAGATTATGATGTGTTTGCTGTAGATATTAAAAATAAGTCTATCTGGATTGTAGAATGCAAGGTAATTGAAAAAGTAGCCACTTTCTATGACATGTATCGTCAACAGAACAGATTTTTCAATGAACATAAGGAAGATGAGAAATTTCAAAGAAGAATTGACTATTTAAGTGTGAATGCTGATCAAGTTATCCGTCAATTGGGATGTACAGAATACACCGGCTATAAAGTGATACCGTATATGTGTATGAATAAGGTATTAGTTTCAAGATATAAAAAAGTTGCATTTCCTATTGTGGCGTTTCCGGAATTGGTAGAAATTATTTCCGGAGATACAATATAATGCTGGAAAGCAAATGATGTAATAGTAAAAATTTGTTGATGGAATGAGATTTACTCCAATGAAATTTGGGAGGTATAAGGAGTAACACCATGGAAGAATTAAAATTTATTATGGAGAAGTTTGTTGCGTCTGGTTGGGATTTAATATCTATTCCCGCACAACAATGGTTAGAGGGAAAAGCTGATAAAGACACTTTAGTATCAGCAATCAAGCAAGCAGACAAAGAATGTGGAAGCTGCGGTTGCGAATTAGACCCGTTGTATAAAAGAGCTTTGGAATTGATTTAATATCGCCAGTAATTCCGGTTTATCAAGCCACGTTCTCAACTAAATACCGCCAGCACAAAACCCGCTGCTGCATGGAAACATACACAACCATGCAACAGCGGTTTTCTTATTTCCGTTTCTTTCTCTGGCCGATATAGCGTAACCGGTAGATAGTGCGTACCTCGACTGTAAGGGCAAAGTGTGTGACAATAG
>CAJTYU010000018.1 GCA_910584095.1 uncultured Dorea sp.
CCGTACCCATTTCTTCCCATACGTCCTCATCCTGTTTTCCCCCTGTCACAGTTTTCTCTTTATAGGAAACATCCGCCTTATAGGAACCATACGCCGCAAATGCCAGAATATATGCGGCTGCAGACAGCGCTGTAAACGCCCGCCGCCGGTCATGTGGTGCCCGTATATGACTCTTCCCAGTACCGCTCTCCTTGGACGTCATTTCCTTTTCATAAAACTCTGTTTTTCCTTTCGCATCGCATAAAAATCCCTCATAGATAATTAAAAAATTATCCATGAGGGTATCATACATCAAAAAAATTCTGTTGTGTCCGCTTGTCCTCCAACGGTAATGTTTTGTCCTCGAATTGTATATTTCGTCGAGTTTTCTCACATTTTGCCATTTTACGCAAAATCTTTTATAAGTGCCTAAATGCAGCTCTGAACAGACAGTCCTTATGTTTTTGATTCAGATAGTAAATAACCCTTTTAACATAGAAACAGGAGCTGCCAAAATAAGCAGCTCCTGCATTTACTCTAATTTTTTTGCCTTTTGAACCACTATGCATCGCAAGTGGTTAAACTTATGAAACCTTCTACGCTTCCCTCTCGCTGTAGTGGTGCGCTTCCTCCAGCATCATATCCTTCACCTTCATCAGACGGATCTGTGAGCTACGCTCATTCTCGTCCAGCTTCATGGTGATATATTTGATCGTCTCCTGTGCATCCGGAATAGTCACATGCTCCAGCGCGTTTACACGCCGTCTGGTCTTTTCGATCTCAGCCGCCATAAGCTGACAGGCCTTCTCGACCTCCGCAAGCTTCAGCATATCCGGCAAAATATCGGCAAGCGACTTCACCGCGCCGTCCAAATCACTGGAAGTAAAGGCAAATCCATAAGAATAGATATCATTGTCATCCGCTGTCCTTGTAGTCGAATTAAAAACAGGGATGTCAACACTCATAACATTCTTATGGCTCACCTCCAGATTAACCTCCTGTTTCGGCGCCATCAGCGCCGTATTCAGAGTGGCTTCATCCATTCCGGCCTTTGCAATGACAAAATTTTTATTAGCAGAGAGGATTCCGGCTTCTACCTTCTTACGCAGTTCCATATTCTCCTTAACCAGTTCAAGGAACTGACGCATCAGCTCGTCACGCTTATCTTTGAGGAGCTTATGCCCCCTTCTGGCCGTCACAAGCTTTTTCTTCGTCTTGGTAAGCTCCATACGGGTAGGAGTAATCTGCTTTGATGCCATTTATCTAACCTCCTTTTCCTTCATATCTATGGTTTTCCTTCGCCGTTCCCAGCTCGATTCCGCTTCGCTGCCGGCTGACACCCTATGCGTCTGTACAGAAACAGTTATCTGCAGGCAGACCTGCATAACTGTTTCTGTACATCTGCGCGGGGCTTACTGCTTACCATAGTATTCATCAAGGAATTTATCGTCGATACGTTTCAACTCTGCTCTTGGCAGCATGGACAGCAATTTCCAGCCGATTTCCAGAGTTTCTTCAATACCGCGGTCGTTATTATAACCTTGAGAAACATATTCTTTCTCAAATGCATCAGCAAATTCTGCATACTTTAAGTCGATCTCTGTCAGAGCCGCCTCGCCTAAGATGGTCATCAATTCCTTCGCATCCTTGCCGCGGGAATATGCGGCAAATAACTGGTTCATGGTATTGGCATGGTCCGCTCTCGTCTTGCCTTCTCCGATACCCTTGTCCTTCAGACGGGACAGGGACGGAAGCACGTCGATCGGCGGCTGTAAGCCCTTACGGTACAGCTCACGGCTTAAGATTACCTGTCCCTCGGTAATGTACCCGGTAAGGTCAGGGATCGGATGGGTCTTATCATCCTCCGGCATGGTCAGGATCGGGATCATCGTGATACTTCCATTCCTGCCTCTCTGACGGCCGGCTCTCTCATACATGGTAGCAAGGTCGGTATACATATAGCCCGGATAGCCGCGGCGTCCCGGAACTTCCTTCTTCGCTGCGGAAATCTCACGGAGCGCGTCCGCATAGTTGGTAATATCTGTTAAAATAACCAGTACGTGCATCTCTTTCTCGAATGCTAGGTACTCTGCTGCGGTCAGCGCCATACGAGGCGTAGAAATACGCTCTACCGCCGGGTCGTTTGCCAAATTGATAAACAGTACGGTTCTGTCAATGGCTCCTGTTTCCTTAAAGGACTCGATAAAGTAGTTGGACTCCTCGAACGTAATACCCATCGCCGCAAATACAACGGCGAATTTCTCGTCGGTTCCCCGAACCTTCGCCTGTCTCGCAATCTGTGCGGCAAGCTGTGAATGGGGCAGACCGGAACAGGAGAAAATAGGAAGCTTCTGTCCGCGAACCAGCGTATTCAGGCCGTCGATTGCAGATACGCCTGTCTGGATAAACTCCTCCGGGTATACTCTGGCCGCCGGGTTCATAGGCAGGCCGTTGATATCCCTTCTCTCATCCGGCAGAATCTCCGGTCCGTCGTCAATGGGACGTCCCAGACCGTCGAATACACGTCCCAGCATATCTCCGGATACGCCAAGCTCCATGCTGCGTCCTAAGAAACGGACTTTACTGTTGCTAAGATTTATACCGGCAGCATTTTCATAGAGCTGTACTACAACATTGTCGCCGTCTACTTCCAAAACCTTGCACCGGCGGGTCTCGCCGTTTGCAAGTTCAATCTCGCCGAGTTCGTCAAACGCGACTCCCTCTACACCTTTTACCATCATCAGCGGTCCGGCAACTTCCTGTATGGTTCTATATTCCTTTGGCATAATTTAGAAGTCCTCCTTCCCGAATGCTCCTGAAATCTCTTCGTGGAGCTCGTTCATAATCTTCTCATATTCTGTCTCAATATCTTCAGCCTTTGTATATTTGTAACGGCCGATTCTCTCTCTTACATCCATTCCAAGGAGCACCTTCATGGACGCGCCCTTACCCAGCGCCTCGGAAGCCAGTTCATAGAACGCAACTACCAGCTTCATCATCAGATACTGCTTTCTGAGCGGCGTGTAGGTATCTACTTCATGGAAAGAGTTCTGGTGCAGGAAGTCCTCACGGATGGATCTTGCCGCTTCCATCTTCAGACGGTCGATGGGCGATAACGCGTCCATACCTACCATCTGTACGATCTCTTCCAAAGCTGCCTCTTCAGTCAGAAGGCTCATCATCTTCTGGCGGTCTTCCATCCAGTCCTCTGCAACGGTTTCATTGAACCAGGTCTGCATATTATCCAGGTACAGAGAATAGCTGGTCAGCCAGTTAATAGCCGGGAAATGTCTCTTATATGCAAGAGCGGCATCCAGTCCCCAGAATACCTTTACAATACGAAGGGTCGCCTGGGATACCGGCTCGGAGGTATCGCCGCCCGGAGGCGATACGGCGCCGATTACAGACAGAGCGCCTTCTCTCTTATCCTGTCCTAACGACTGCACGCGTCCCGCTCTCTCGTAGAACTCTGCCAGACGGGAACCCAAATATGCCGGGTAACCTTCCTCGCCGGGCATCTCTTCCAGACGTCCGGACATCTCGCGAAGCGCCTCGGCCCAACGGGAGGTAGAATCCGCCATCAAAGCTACGGAATATCCCATATCGCGGAAATACTCCGCAATCGTAATACCTGTATAAATAGAAGCCTCACGAGCCGCAAACGGCATGTCTGACGTATTGGCAATCAAGACAGTTCTCTCCATCAGGGAACGTCCCGTCTTCGGGTCTTTCAGCTCCGGAAATTCGTTCAGAACGTCGGTCATCTCGTTACCGCGCTCTCCGCATCCGATATAAACCACAATATCCGCTTCCGCCCATTTTGCAAGCTGATGCTGGATAACCGTCTTACCGCTTCCAAATGGTCCCGGAACGGCAGCAACGCCTCCCTTTGCAATCGGGAAGAACGTATCGACAACACGCTGGCCTGTAACAAGCGGCGCGTCAAGCGGCAGTTTCTTCACATAAGGACGTCCCTTACGAACCGGCCACTTCTGCATCATGGTAAGTTCTTTGTCGCCCTCATCAGTTGTAATCACAGCTACCACTTCTTCTACGGTAAATTCACCGGACTTCACTTCTTTTACCGTACCCTTCACACCGTAAGGAACCATGATTTTCTGCTGTACAACAGCGGTTTCCTGTACGGTTCCCAGTACGTCTCCGGCCTCTACGGTATCGCCGGCCTTCGCAGCCGGGACAAATTCCCACTTCTTATCTCTTTTCAGGGAAGCAACTTCCACACCGCGCTGTAAGTTATTTCCTGAAATCTTCATAATGTCGTCAAGCGGACGCTGAATCCCGTCATAAATACTGGTAATAAGACCAGGTCCCAGCTCAACGGACATAGGCGCGCCTGTAGACTCTACCGGCTCGCCGGGTCCAAGGCCTGACGTCTCCTCGTATACCTGGATGGATGCCTCGTCGCCGTGCATCTCGATAATCTCTCCAATCAAACGCCGCTTACTAACACGTACAACGTCGGACATATTGGCATCACGCATACCGGATGCGATAACCAAAGGTCCTGCTACTTTTTTTATTGTACCAATACTACTCATTTTGATTAATCACCCCACTATTCACCAAACAATATATCGGAACCTACCGCTGTTTCCACAGACTTCTTTACTCCTGCGACTCCTGCTCCTGTGTTGCCTGAAACTCCAGGGATCTGGATAATTGCAGGACTAATCTGCTCCTGATATCTTGAAATCTCATGTTTTAACTGTGCCGCCATGGCTTCTGTGATATAAATAATCCCATACTTCCCATCTGCAAGCTGATGCAGTATTCTGGCCGCCTCTGAAGGGTCTTTTACCGGAAATGTATCCAGGCCCAGAGTGGCAAAACCGTAAATACTGTCATAATCGCCCATTACTGCAACCTTATACATACATTTCCCTTACCCTTTCCCGGATCGACTCATCTGACAGGCCGTTCTGCTTTCCTGACAGGATGATTCTCACCGTTTTTATTTCATTTTGTCTGGCAATTACATAGGCCACCACCGGCCCTATGCCAAATGCCTTATATTTCTGTGGACTGATGGTCTGAATGATTCGATTGTCACACCAGCGCTCAAATGCAGAAGGAGACTCTGCCAGAGCGTCAGCCCCTTCCGTATATTCCGTCCCCTGCAGGTATTCCCGGACCGCATCCATGCCTCCGAGAGCTGCCTTCGCAAGCTGACTCACGCTCAGGCTGTCACATTCTGCCATTGCCCGATTCATAAAATCCAAAGACTTCGCGGTTTTTGCCGAACGCACTGCAATCTTGATGTCTGCCACGGCTACGGTAGATTCTGCGTAATCCCGGATGATTGCATCCTTTGCTTCTCTTCCGGCTTTCCTGATCGCCTCCAGAGCAGCTCTGTCGATAATGACATCGCACATCTGCCCGTCTCTGGTATGAAGAAGAGACTCATAGGCCTCGCCTGCCGCCTCCTGCATCTCTTTCGGAAGCCGGTCGAACTCCTTCTCCTTTATGATTGCAAGCATCTCGTCGCCCGGAATGCTTACATCGTCATAAAAGATATGGCGCTCCATCTCTTCCGTACACACTTCCTTGATTGCAGCCTTCAGATTGTGGAACAGCTTGGGGTAAGACAGTACGTTAAATGTCTCCATCGGTATGTGCAGTTCTTTCACGATCTCCCAAATCTTTTCCTCTTCTCTGGACAGCATGGCTTCCGCATTCAAACCGGTCTCCGTATCGCCCCAGCCCTTTTCAGCCAAGAGCTGCAGACACTGTTCATAGGTCTGGCACGCCATAAGCTGATCAATGCCGGAATTTGAAAACAGCGAGACCTCCAGCGCCCGTATGCGCGCAACCGCGTAAGTATATTGTTCACTCATGCTACATTTTCCTTTCTTACGCGTTAAAATAGAATATGATGAATCTTATCCGCAAACTCATCTCTCTTCGCATCAAATATTGCCTTCAATGTGCAATTCTCTTCAATTCCGCCATAAGCAAGAACAAAGCCGTTCTCGATATTTCTTCCTTCTCCCGAAATATCAAGCTTCCCGCCCTTCGCTTCCGCAAGCTTATTCACATCGCTCTTAAAACTCTTCGGCATCCTTGCAAGATCCGCCTGGGAGAAATACATGATTCCATCCTGAGGAAGGATATATTTATCTGCCAGCTTCAAAAGCATTGCAAAATATTCCCCTGTTTCCATCGTCTTCAGCCTCTCATAAGACTGGTCCAGCACCTCTGCGATCACTTCCTGCTTCGCTGCCAGAAGCTTTGTCCTCTTCTGCAGGTCGATGGAAGACAGAATTCGCTCCCTATAGTTCGCAACATCCTTGTCTGATCTTTGGGAAATGTTTGCGGCGGACTTTTCGGCATCTGCTTTTGCCTCTTCAAGAATCTCTCCTGCCTTGCGGTTCGCTTCTGCTATCTTACTGTCAGCCAAAGCCTTCGCTTCGTCCAGAATCTGACTTTTCATTTTCTCTAATCCAGTCATTCTTCGCTCTCCTTTTCCCTGATTTCTCCTATCTGTTCAGCCATTAAACCTGTACGCCGCTTACTGCCAGGAAAGAAATCAGAAGTGCAAGGATCGCATAGGTCTCAACCATTGCGGGGAACAGCATCGCCTTACCGAACTGATCTGGTCTCTTTGCAATAATGCCGATAGATGCGGCGGAAGTCATTCCCTGATATTTACCGGAAATCAAACCTACGATACCGATCGGCAGACATGCCGCAAGAATCAGAAGTCCTGTCTGCGGGTCAAGCTGTGCTGCGCCGCCGCCGATAATACCAATCTTAGAAAGCGTAATGAAGCCGATCAGCAGTCCGTACAGACCCTGTGTACCGGGAAGAAGCTGCATAACCAGTACCTGACCGAACTTGCTTGGATCCTCTGTAACAACGCCTGCTGCTGCCTGTCCTGCAATACCTACGCCGATCGCGGAGCCTGCGCCCGCAAGAAATACCGCTACCGCCGCGCCAAGCAGTGCATATACAAGACCTAAATTACTCCAAATACTGATACCTTCCATTATAATGTTCCTCCTTTAATCATCATTTCTTAAACTTATCCTTCCGGATGTCCTATTATACTGCCGTCTGCTCTCATCATACAAAGCAGCCTCCTTATTTCCATCCGGATATTCATCTCATAAATGGCGTCCGCCAATTAATTACCTTCCGTTCCATCCTGAACCGTCACATACACGGTATCCGACTCAAATGGATGGAACGCCCTGCCGCCGCCCTCGTAGAATTTGCCAAAGAACTCTACGAACTGGAGACGGTTGGTGTGTACATAAGCTCCCAGCAGATTGATCGCAAGGTTCAGCGTATGTCCCACAATAAATATAAGAATAAATACAATCGCTCCCACGATTCCGTTTCCTGCCATGCTCGCCATCTGGTTAATTACCGAGGCGATAACTCCTGTGGCAAGTCCCAGCGCCAGCAGACGGGAATAGGATAATACGTCGCTGAGCCACCCTGTGATATTATAAAGATCATATGCGCCTAACGCCAGTCTCAAGGCAGGATTCTTATTCGCCCGCCCTGACATGAGAACCAGTCCCAAAGCTCCCGCAATGGCCAGTCCCTTCGCCAGCATATTAAGAGCGTCTGGGAATACTACCTTCGATCCCATAATTGATGCGAAAATATCCGTCGGGATCAGCATCAGGATCAAGCCGATGAGAAAAGCATACCACAAAACTACGTCGCAGAAAAAGTCCAGCATATTTCCGTCCTTGATCAGCATATAGCCCTTAATCCCCAGACCCACAAACAAATGGACAAGTCCAAATGCCAGAGAATAGATCAAAAGCTTCATCGGATCATTTAACGGCGCAAACCATAGCGCCGGTACGGTAACCGTCTTTCCGAAAAACGTCGCCGACACGATATCTACTACATTTCCAAAATATCCGCCGAATAGGATTCCCCAAATCAGCGTGGAAATACCGCAGTACATAAACATCTTCATCATCTTTTTCATTCCTGCGCCCATCCGCGGGAACTTCTTCAATACCACAAAACATGCAATCGCTAAAATTGCCCCATATGCCGCGTCAGACAGCATCATACCAAAGAAAAATACATAGAAGAACGACATAATCGTTGTCGGATCAAATTCTCCCTTATGCGGCAGTGCATAGGACTCCAGCACGCCTTCCACACTGGCTGAGAAACCGTTGTTGCTCAAGATTACCGGCGGATCCTCTTCTTCCTTCAGCTCTTCCACGTCCACGATACAGTCATACTTACCGCCGATCGCCTTCTCTACGGAAGGAACATATTTCTTTGCCACATAACCGCTGATAATAAAAGTCCTCTGTGACTGCGGCAGGGTTCCGAGTATCTCATACTTCTCTGCACGGATACGGAAGTAATCTGAAACCACCTTCAGTTCTTCCCTGATTCCTTCCTTCCCTTCAATCTCCTTCGTGACCTCTGCGATCCGGGACTCCAGCTTCTTCTTCTCCGCCTCATAGTCAGCCTTCGCCTGCTGCGGAATCTTATCCGACGTCTGGGTCGGTCTTGCAAAGCCTCCGGCCCTCAGCGCATCCTCCACCGTACGCTCGGCATCCTTCATACAGAATACGGCAAGATACGCGGCGTCTTTATCGGAAGCAATCATTTCTACATCTGCCGCCTCTGCCTCCGGAGCATGTGCCGCGATCAGCTGATATACTGTCTCCCGCGCAGTTCCCGGGGCCATAGTACCTAACAGCATCGCGGTCTTTGACGTTCCGCTGAAATTCATGGGTACATCCAGAGCCATCCACGGCCGTAAGCTTTCGATCTGATTCTCCAGCTTCAATATGCCGGCTTTGCACTCCGCAATCTCCTTGCTGAAGTCCAGCAAGGCTTTGGCCTCCCTCATAATTTCCTTTTTCTTGGAAACAGTCTTCTGAAACTGATCCTGTCCCACAAGCTTCTTTCCTTCCAGACCTGCAAACAACGATTTCTTCTCCGGAGCGTACTGATTCAGTACATCCAGCGCATGATCCGCTGTCTGGGCATTCCTCTCAAACCCTTGTCTGGCATTCATTGTGTCCATCCGTTCAAAATCTTCATCATCCTCGATCAATTGGCTGATCTCCATGATCCCCATAGACTGAAGCTTCTCCAAGATGGCTTTACGGTCTTTCTTAAGCGCGCAGATACTCACTCTTTGCATCTGCAGTACTGCCATAACCGCATCCCTCCTTTACTCATTACTATATGCCGGACTATGCAATATCTGCAATAACGGCCGCTATGGCATCCGCCGCTTTCTGCCCCGCATCTGTCTTAAGAGAGGCAATCTGCTTATCCACATCCTGCAATGCTTTCTTAACAGATTCGTCACCTTCCGCTTTTGCTGCCGCAAGCTTAGCTTCCGCCTTCGCTTTTTCCTGCTTTGCGGCCTGCTCCTTCACCTCTGCAGCTTCCGCAGACGCCCTCTCCAAAATCTCAGAGCATTGTTCCTCCGCCTGCTTCACCAGTTCATCGGCTTTCCGCTCCGCTTCTTTGATTGTACGAATAGTCTCCTCTACCATCTATTCACCACCTCTCTTTTTTTACAAAGTAAAAAACACTCCGTCTTATTATACTTCGCCTTGGGATAAAAATCCATTTATTTTGCCAAATACCTTCAAATTTTCTTAATTATTTCTATTTATGCTATTTTCTATCACTCTAAAGCTTCAATTTCGCAGGCAGGAACTTTACAAAATTTATTCTTTCCATTCCAGACAGTGCAGATGACCTTCCAGATTCATCCCCTCAAATCCGTTTTGTCTTAGGGCCTCATACAACACGATCGCCGCAGAATTGCCAAGATTCAATGAACGCGTATCCCCGATCATAGGAATCCGGACAGCGTTTTCCTTATGTTTTACCAATATCTCCTCCGGTATTCCTCCGCTTTCCTTTCCAAACATCAGAAAGCAGTCCGGCTCATACTGCACATGCGTATAAACATTCGGCGCTTTTGTTGTCGCCATATAGATCTTTGCATTCGGATTCTTCTCCATGAAATCCTGATAATCAATATAGGTTGTTACGTCCAGCTCTTTCCAGTAATCCATCCCGGCTCTCTTAAGGCTCTTCTCATCCAGCCGGAATCCGAGAGGCTCGATCAGATGAAGCCTCGTATTTGTGGCCGCGCAGGTACGGCCGATGTTGCCGGTATTAGCCGGGATCTCCGGTTCATATAAAACAATATTAAGCATAATTCTCCTCTTTTCGTATTATTATATCGGACATTTCCTGTATATACAAGAACTATATCCTCTTACGGCAGACAAAAAGGACCTCCGAAGAAGTCCTTGTTACTTTTCACTCCCATACTACAAATTCTTCCGCAGTTTCTCCACAAACCGTTCAAACCGCTCCAGCGCCGCCTTCAAATCCTCCAGAGAATAAGCATAGGATATTCTGAGGAACCCTTCTCCACATTCTCCGAATGCAGTTCCCGGCACAACGGCAACTTTCTCTTCCTCCAAAAATTTTTCTGCAAATTCTTCGGATGTCATGCCAAATTCTTTGATGCTGGGGAATATATAAAATGCCCCGTAAGGCTCGAAGCATTCCAGTCCCATCCGCGCAAACTCGCTGACCAGATACCGTCTTCTCTGATTATATGCTTCCCGCATTTTTTCCACTTCATCCCCGCAGTTACGCAGCGCTTCCACCGCCGCATACTGGCTGTTGGTAGGCGCGCACATAATCGCATACTGATGGATCTTTAGCATCTGCTCCAAGATCAGCTTCGGCCCGCACACATAGCCCAGCCTCCAGCCGGTCATGGCAAATCCCTTGGAAAATCCGTTGATCACCAGAGTCCGCTCCCGCATTCCCGGCAAGGATGCTATAGACGCATGCTCATCCTTATAGGTAAGCTCAGAATAAATCTCATCGGACATTACATACAAATCGTGCTCAATCACCGCCTCGGCAATCGGCTCTAACTCTTCCCTTGTCATGATCGCCCCCGTAGGATTGTTCGGGAACGGCAGCACCAGTATCTTGGTCCGCGGCGTGATCGCCGCCTCCAGCTCCTCTCTGGTAAGCTTAAATTCATTTTTATTCTGAAGCGGAATCACCACCGGCGTCCCGCCTGCAAGAGCGGCGCATGGCAGATAGGATACATAAGACGGCTGGGGAATCAGCACCTCGTCGCCCGGATCAAGCATCGCCCGGAAGCCGATGTCGATAGCCTCGCTTCCGCCGACGGTAACCACTACTTCCTCCTTCGCATCGTACTTTACCCCAATCTTTCGTTCCAAATACCTGCAAATCTCTTCTTTTAACTCCCAAAGGCCCGCATTCGATGTATAAAAGGTCCTCCCTCTCTCCAGAGAATAGATCCCTTCCTCTCTGACCCTCCACGGCGTATCAAAATCCGGTTCCCCCACGCCAAGGGAAATGGCGTCTTTCATCTCACTTACAATATCGAAAAACTTGCGAATCCCAGAGGGTTGTATCTCTGTAATCTGTTTTGATAATGGATTTCTCATTACAATGTCACCAGCATCCTTTCCGCTTTCTCTTTCTGTGCCAGAATCGTTCCATGATCCTTATATTTCTTCAAAATAAAATGCGTAGCAGTCCCCACCACTTCGTCGATCGGCGAGAGCTTCTCCGATACAAACCTAGATACCTCCATCAAAGATTTCCCCTCAATCGTCACCAGAAAATCATACGCTCCTGAAATAAGGGAAATCGAAGAAACCTCCGGGTAATTATAAATCCTCTCTGCGATCTTCTCAAATCCCATTCCCCTCTGGGGCGTCACCCGCACCTCGATCAGCGCGTTCACTTTCTCAACTCCTGCTTTATCCCAGTCGATCATCGTATGATATCCGCAGATAATCTTCTCCTTTTCCATGGCTGCGATCTCGCCTTTCACAGTTGCCTCATCTGTTCCCAGCAGAACCGCCAGCTCCGCAGCGTCAACTTTACAGTTTCTTTCTATATAATTTAATATCTGCTGTCTCGTAACTTCCATAACTTTTCCTCTCCTTTATTCATTTATATAACATCCGCAGGCCGATCAAAAACCTTCATCAGCTCATCCGGCGCCGGCCGGTCGATATACCGCATATCTTCTCCGTTGCGGATCACCTTATCATTGCCGCCGTCAAGCCGTCCGATCACCGCCGCCGCTATTCCTTTCCGCCAAAGCGCCTCTGCAGCCTCCCCGCCATGCTCCGCCAGCATCAGAAAACTCCCTCCGGAAGTAAGCTGGTACGGGTTCAATCGGAAATATTCGCACACCTCGATAGTCTCCTGCCTAACGGCAAACTTCTTCATGTCCAGCTCCATTCCAAGTCCCGTCTCCTGAGACAGCCTCCAAAGAGCCGCCAGAATCCCGCCTTCTGTAATCTGACGGATAAAAGATATCCCCGCTTCTTTCGCCGCCGCTATCTTCCGAAACCCTGCTATCTCATCGCCGTAAGCCTTGATCTGCCGGATAAAGGATGGGGTAAATCTCTCTCTCAATTCCCGCTCCCTCTCCCCGACAATCCGAAGCGTTCCTTCGATACCGATCCATCCCGCAAGCAGGATATCCTGACCGGCTCGTGCGGTCAGGCAGGCGCCCTGCAGACGTTTTGTCCTTTCGCTTCCCGCTGCTGTCACTCTCACGGCCGGCACCTTTACCGCCGTCTGGATTCCCCCTTGTATCTTCAGCTCTTCTATTAAAAAGCCCTCCTCCGAAATCCTTTTTACCGCCCGCTTCAAATGATTTCTGATAGAATTAATTCTGGATTTATCCATATCTGCCGGAATGGTAATCTGCGCCTCTGCCGACGCTGCATAAATTCCCCATGACGCCAGCTCATTCGCCTGTATAATCAGCGCGTAGGCGCCAATATCTCTCATACTTCCATAATAGGTTCCCGTACAGAAAAATGCAGACCTATCTATATGATCAGAAGCTTTGTTTCCCTCTTTATCTATTTCCCGCCGAATCATTGTGTCGTCTCCGTTTCCGCATCTGTCTCCGCGCTGATTTCTCCTTCCTGGCTGTCACTGCTATCGCCGTCGTCGTTCCCATATCCAGCCTCAATTGCACTGTTTATCGCATCCAAATCCTGACTTGCAATAGCAGTTTCCAGTGCGCTTACTGCCTCTGCGCTTCCCCCGGCAGTTCCCACCTCCACAATTTGGTCTGATTTCGCATATGTACTGGTATTAAATATATCCCGGCTGACCTCCGCGCCATTTTCATAAATCACCTTCCACAGTCTTGCTTCTCTGCCCGTATGGGGACTTCCAGTGTATTCCATGTCGCCGAAGCTCCGGCTGGGAGCCGCCTTATACGTTACTGAATAATTTTCCGTACTTAACGTCTCGCTCTCAAATTCTATACTGCGGTTTTCCGGCCTCGTCTCCTTACCGTAAATCACTACCCGGAGCCGATTGGCTGAATCAATTTCACCAAAAATGTAAATTGGAGTCGGATAAGGATTCTTCAATCGAAAATCCATAACTCCGCCTGCAATCGCCGCATCTCTCGACGGTTCCACATAATCTACCGCCATGGAATGGGGATACCTTTCCACAATCTCCAGCTCAGCATAAATCGCCGCATTGTAAAGAGTCGTAGAAACCTGACAGATTCCTCCGCCATAAGACGGAACCACCTGTCCGTTCTCATAAGCCGTCCCCTCTACGTAGCCATGCTCTTCATCGTAAGGCGCCGTAACATCATAGACCGACAGTTCCTCTCCCGGCTTCATAATAATGCCATTCAGCTTACCGACGCCAGTCTTTAAATTCGTCCAGCGCTGGCCGCCTCCGGCATCAGTCGAATAAGATCCCAATTCATCGGTAATCTGTTCCAGATCTGCCCTTATGATTTCCGGTTTCTCCCTGATAACAGCAAGCTCCATACTGAAAGCCTCATGTTTCCATTCTCCGTTCAGATAATCAGTAATATTCTCAAGCATGCCTTTTGTATCAATAGTCTCTCCTTCTTTTTCATCCACAATATTAAGCATGCCGTCTTCACTTCTGGTAATATATGCATCCTCCGGTCCTTGGAGAAGAGCGCCCGCCTTCTCTTCAAGCAGCGCGGCAACCTTCTTTTCCTCTATTGTATATTTCTCTTTCAGTATATGAGGCTCATCCTCTAACTTTTTCATCTGCCGGTAGCGTTTCCACATGCTGCCTTTTTTACCATAATCAACAGCCTTCTTCACCAGCTTATCAATGTCCGGACTATCGTAGCCAAATTCCTCAAGAGACGCTTCTATATTATGCTCCCGAAGCTTTAACGTCGCCATAATCCCAGCGTCCGCTTCAGCCTGTTCTCTAAGAGCCGACGCCGCTTCCTTCTGCGTCATCCCAGATACATCCATTGTTCCAATAAAAATATGATTGCAGATAGCATCCTGATCGACCTTTCCCACATAACTGCGAAGCGCCAGATACACTCCGCCAAACACGACAGCAAGGCCCGCCACCGTCAGCAACGCAGCTATTTTCAGCGTTTTTTTACGATGCTTATCAGCCTGTATGCGGCGTCCCCTGCTTTTTTTTCTCGCTGCCATTCCTTCACTCCTTATTTTATATCATCATCGCAGGCAGTACTGCTGTAGCAACCATCGCTATTACAATAGCGACAATCACAATTGCCATGATTCTTCTCGTTCTGTTATTATGAAAATCCATATCATTCCCTCACTTTTCCTGAATATCGTACTTTTTTATCATACCTTTTTTGCCGCCCGTTTGCAACAATAACTGTACGAGCCTGCTGATTCAAAGGATTCCTCCTGCTATAGTCAAAAAGCACTGTTTCCCCCAGCTCCTGAAAATATTCCAAATGCGTCATCTTCCTCATCTGGTTTCTGTCGTATTGTTCATATCCCTGTAGATAGATATGGTCCCGGCACTCTCTTTCATAAAATGCCCTCAGAGTCTCTTTGTCCATCCTGTACTCTCCCGCAAATTCAGGACGGCTCTTCGCGTTTTCCCGAAGATAGTAATCATAAATCAATAACTCTCTAATCAGCTCTGCCTTTTCCTTGGACGCTTCCTTTGCAAATCCCAGCAATATCTCATATCTTGCCGCTCTGGCATGGTTCACCAGATTCAAGCCTGAACTCTCATAATATTCCGCCAGTCTCATGTACAGGGTAAATACATCTGCGAACTCCTCCTCCAGCACAGGCATCGTTTTTGTAAACTGGCCGCTGTTATAATAAACCTCCACCATTTCCTCTATGCCCTTCAGCTTCAGCACGTCGCCATAAGAAAGCCACTTGGTATACAGCACCTCATAAGGAGGTCTGCTCTGATACGCCAGTCCGTAGCTATTCTGATTTTCCTCCATAAAAGAACCCTTCAGCACTTTTAAAAAACCAAGCTGCAGCTGCTGGGGCCTTAAGGCGTACACCTCATTAAAGCTTCTGCGAAAGCTGTCTAAATTCTCATACGGCAGTCCTGCGATCAAATCCAAATGCTGATGCACATTCCCTTTCTTCTGGATTCTCCGCACATTTTCCGCTGCCTTCTCAAAACACATTGTTCTGTGGATTTCATTTATCGTCTCCGGATTCACAGTCTGCACGCCGATTTCTAGCTGAATCAAACCCGGACGCATACGGCCAATCAACTCAACCTCTTCCTCATTCAGCAAATCCGCGGCAATTTCAAAATGAAAATTCGTAATTCCTCTGTCCCGCTTCATTATATACCGCCAGATAGCCATTGCATGCTTATGGTTACAGTTAAAGGTCCTGTCGACAAACTTCACCTGCGGCACTTCATGCTCAATAAAATAAGACAGTTCCCTCTTCACAAGCTCCAGATTCCGAAACCGCAGCTTCTTCTCCAGCGAAGATAAGCAATAGCTGCAGGAAAACGGACATCCTCTGCTGCTTTCATAATATACGATTCTATGTTCAAAATCTGTCATATCCTGATAGATAAACGGAACTTTATTTAAATCCATCGCCTCGCGCCAAGGATTCTCACAGATCTCTCCGTTTGCATCCCGGTAGGTAATTCCAAGAATCTCTCTCAGGCCCTCTCCCGCCGCCAAATGAGCAAAGGTCTCTTCCCCCTCTCCCTTCATAACCCCGGTAACCTCCGGCAGGCGCTCCAATACGGCCTTGGCGTCATAGGATACCTCCGGTCCTCCAAGCCAGATTTCGGTCCGCGGCAGTACCTTATGAATATCCCTTACAATCTTCTCTATGCATGAAATGTTCCAGATATAACAAGAAAAACACAGCATATCCGGAGCCTTATGGTAAATATCCCTAAGAATCGCGCCTATCTGCTGATTAATCGTATACTCCGCAGTCAAGATCTCCCCCTTTTTCTTTTGAGCATCAAGAAAAGACTGCGCATAAGCCCTCAGACTATACACAGCCGGATTGGAATGTATATACTTTGCATTAACGGCGGTAAGTAAAATCTTCATAATAGCTACATTCTACAACAGTTCCCCAAGGTTAACAAGGCACATCTTTAATTTTATAAAAACATGTGCTTTGCTTTCATGATCTGTGTGATATAATAACTATATATTACTTATGGAATACACAGGCAGGAAAGGAGATGGACTTGGAAATTATGTGTCTCCATAAAATTTTTATGAAAGGAGTTGAACGCCCATATTCAAACGCAGTAGCATAGCAGTTGTATAAAAGAGAAAGGAAGAACGGATTGCAGAAGACTGTTTATTGTCATGGACTCTTTTTAATAAATATGTATAAGAGAATAACATCGGTTATGAACGACAGATTAACCGAAGCAGAATCTGCAGTCTCTACATAGGTGAATTATGGAAGGAAAATCCGTACAAATTCTCGCAGACGAATTTTTTTTGGCCAAGAAAAGTATTCAGCGAATTATCCGGCAGGAAAAATCAAAACAACAAAATCAAGCAGAAGCGTTATGTAAAAGGAGGATAATACAGTGATATATGGCATTCGCAGAGGACCCGCATTAAACGGCGTCCCTAAATATAATCGAAACGCGAAATCCGCGCAGACAGATATGCCAAGCTTTCAAAACTGCCTGATAGACAAGGCTATTCATTCCAATAACAGTCTATATGGACAGCAAGCTTTTGAGACTAAAACAAAACAAGGTATCGGACAGGCGCCTTCGGAAGCCGCCGAATATGGGTCCCAGCCAAGCGGATCATTTAACGGATTAGACGTCCTTGGGCCGTCTGTACCGGAGAATGTAAGAGACGCCTGGATGAAAGCAGAAGCAGAAAGCGGCGTGAACGGATACGGAATGGATTCGGAAGGTAAGCTTACCCAGATTACCACGCTGTTTGCCATGTCCATCGAAAATATGGTAAACGGCAAAGGACAGGATATATTGGGAAGCACTGTGGATTCAGCAAAAACCGCAGTCCAAAAGGCCCTTGACCGATTAGGAATCCCCCAGAACAATAAAGAAAAGAAAGAAAAACTTTTCTATGAAGCTTTTCTGCGCCTTTTATAATGTCCTTGACTTTTCCATAGAAACAGGCTACAATATGTTTCGTGCAGCCGGGGTGGTAGCGGTACCTTGAACCTGCAATCCGCTATAGCAGGGGTGATATTGCGCGGAGGGCGTTTGCTGGTGAAGCTGCCCTTGATAAGTGGCGTTGATGCCTGGGTCTCACGCGACGGAAATCCGTGAACCGTGTCAGGTCGGGAACGAAGCAGCACTAAGCAGAACCTTCCGGGTGCCGTGAGGGCGCCTGGGCTGAGTTAACTGTCAAGGTAACGTTCATTGGTTTAGTTCGAAGCGCAATGCACAAAATAGAAATTTATGAGCCTTGCCCATATCTGACTCCAGTTATGGTACAAGGCTCTTTTTTTTTGCAACAGTTCAGCCTATGACTTTGCACTTTCTGCCGAAGGCTGAATTGTAACCTTTTTTTCTTCTTTCTTCCGTTCCCTGAGTTCCTTAAAAAATTGTCTCATAAGCCCGCTGCATTCCTCCTCAAGCACTCCGGTCTCAAGTTCCGCCTGATGGTTAAATGCCGCCACGTTCAGCAAATTCAGGATAGAGCCCGCGCATCCGGCTTTTGGATTCATACAGCCTACAACTACCCGGTCTATACGGGACTGCACAATCGCGCCTGCGCACATCTGGCAAGGCTCCAGCGTCACATACATTGTACACCCCTCCAGCCGCCAGTCTCCCATCTTCCTGCCGGCCCTGCGAATCGCCGTAAGTTCCGCGTGGGCCAGAGGGTTCTTATCCGTATTCCTGCGGTTATACCCCCGGCTGATGATCTTTCCTCCCTGTACAATCACGCAGCCGATTGGCGTTTCCTCTAACGCATACGCTTTCTTTGCCTGCCTGAGGGCCTCTCTCATAAATTTTACATCTTCATTCTCCATGCAGATGCCTTCCTCCTTTTTTCGCTACAGAGAAAAATTATTCATCCTTCTAACTCTCCGGCACCAATATCCAAATTCTTCTCCCTCTTCCTTTTCATCCGAGCTAAGTTCTGTATCCAGCTCCCCTGAAGTAATGAATCTCGGAAACCCAAAAGCCTCCGCTGCTTTCGCTTCCCTACTGTGATAAATTCCCGGTATCCCAAGCCACAATTCATCGCCTTCCTGTATCAGCATCAAATGATGGTAATTATAGCATCCATGAAGCAGAAAGCTATTATTGGCTAACCGCCATTCGCATCGGGGAAGCATGGCAATCTCCTGCCGGCATATTTTTTTACACTGTCTTTCGGAAGGCGTGATATATTCATCCACATCCTCTTCAAATAAAGCTGCGGGCTCCGGTTCCGCGGTTTCGTCCTCAGGCGGTTTCTGTTCAGAGGCAGTTTCATTTTCCTGCTCCCGCCGCTCTGCGGCCGCCTCGCCGCCCTCTTCTGCCGAATCCTTGACAACCTTTTGCTGAAGAGCTTCCGTCATCGTCAGAGGAATGCTTTCCGGTTCCTCCCACTCGCGCATAAGCTCTACATCCAGCGGAAGGTCGCTCCATACAGCCGCAAATTTGCGCTTCCCTTCCGATTCCATAATAATTCCCTGTATCTTTGGATAATTTTCCGGCGCTCCGGCATCCTCCATGCCAAAGGTCAGCCTATAGTTCACCGCAGGGTTAATATTTGTAATCATTCCCTGAAAAACGCCAACCGGCGTATCCGCATCTATATAGAAAATGTACAGCCGAAGTTCTGTCTCCCTTCCAAGCTGAAGTCCTTTTCCATGTATATGCACCGTCGTTTGCTCTTCTTTCCGCTCTACCTTTACGAAACCCACATTCCTGCTGGGCCTCCCTTGCTGATATTCATATAAATACCTAATAAACTGTTCCACACCGCCACTTCCAATTCTGATGTATTCAAAACAGTTTATTCACTCCGAAGTTCAAACATTCCTAATCCGCTAATATATACTTGAAGTCAGCTCCTGATACAGCCTTCTCGCATAACTGTCCGTCATGCCGCAGATATAATCTGTCGCAAGAAGCAGACGCAGATATAACCTCTCCGCATCATCCCTGCCTCTTGCATGATAATGATACGCATTCTTATAATTACTGGAAATGAAAGATACCAAACGCCTGTCAATCGTACCCAGCTCCTGCCCCCGGTCATCGTACCCAATCACAGCTCCGATAAACCGGTCCATCAGATAATTTATCATAACACTTTCAGAGACCTCCATTCGGTAAATAGTCTCTGACGTAAATACTTCCCTGTACGCCAAGTCTCCCAGAAGCTCCATCAGTTTCTCCGCAAACGTACCATGAAACAAATCGTACCGGTAAGTCCCCTCCATAATTTCCTGATAATGAGAAGTAAATCCAAACGTTGCACAGTTAATCAAAAATCCCTGTACCCGGACAATCCAATTTTTAATTGCATACTCCTCCGGGTTCTCTGCACGGATACTCCTTCCCCTGTCATACATCTCCTGAAGTCTCACGGATGGACTGAAGGGATTTCTAACCTGCGCATAGGTCGCTTCCAATTCCTGAAGCTCTTCCATTAATTTATGATAAGACAAAAAGCCTTTCACGAACGCGTCTTCAATATCCGCCGTCTTATAAGCAATATCGTCCGCCGCTTCCAGAATAAACGCAAGCGGGTGACGGCATCCTTTTGCACCGACAGCAGCCGCAACCTCACAAAATATTTTTTCATCCGCATAATAATATCCCAGCTTTTTATCCTTTATATCGCCGCTCTTAGGATTTATTTCCAGCGATGATACCGGATATTTGACAATCGTGCTGAGAAGCGCATAAGTCAAATCCATGCCCCTTTCGTCCACCAAATAATGAAGCTTTGTTACTAGACGAAAGGCCTGTGCGTTCCCTTCAAAATGATATAGATCCTCTCTCATCTGCGGCGTAAGCGCTTCGTCTATAGGCTGTCCGTGGAATTTAAGCCTGTGCAGGTTCTCCCCAAACCACTCCCGAATAGCGTCTTCACCAAAATGCCCAAAGGGCGGATTCCCAATATCATGAATCAGGCCCGCGCATTGAAGGATATTGCAGATATCCTCCTTCATCCGCACCGTAAATCCCGCGTCTTTCCTGTACGATAATATATTTTCACCTATATTCTGCCCCAGGGACTTGGCAAAAGAAGAAACCTCCAGCGAATGCGTCAGTCTCGTACGGATAAAATCACTTTTATCTAACGGAAAGACCTGCGTCTTATCCTGCAAACGCCGAAAAGAAGCGCTCCCGATAATCCTATGATAATCCTTCTCAAATTCGCTCCGCAGATCCGCCGCCTTCCCAGTCTTCCTGCCTGCCGCCCCGGCCCGGTACCTTCTGGCAGATAGTAATTGTTCCCAATTCAATTCCTTCACGCCTTCCTAATCCAAATAAATCGGCGGATCATAATCCTTTCCAAGCAGGGCTTTCTTCCGTTCCTGATATCCGAGGAACGCCCATTCTGTCATATCCGTCCACCCATGGTCCCTGCGGTCATACAACTGTACATAGCCAATCCGTTTGGGATGCATCCGCACGCTGTTTGTCTCATATTCATGCCCTGTAAAAGGATTCAGTTCTCCTATCGTCAGATCTTCCGCATCCTCGTCCTCTTCCATCAATTCCTCAATCAATTCTTCCGTCGCTTTCTGTTCTTCGATCTCCTCCTGAAGCTCCAATTCCTCTTCCGCCTGCTCCGGTTCGTCATACTCGATATAGTCGTCCTCCAACTCTTCCATCGTAGGTTCCCTGAGTATTACTTGTTCTACAATCTTCGCTTCTTCTTGAAGCTCTTCCTGTCTCTCTTTCTTCGTCTTCCGCTGGAACATAGCTCTCCATCCGGTAACTCTCTTCTCCTCATGCGCCGCTTCTTCCTGCGCTCTGGCCTCTCTGGCTGCTTTTTCTTCCTTTACCTGCTGTTCGAGAAGCTTCCGCTCCCTTTCCAGTTCTTCCATTTCACGGAGAAGCTCCTCTACATCCACCTTCGGCGCTTCCTCTCCCGCGTCTTCTATGGACTCTGTCGCTTCCTCTTTTGACTGCTCGTTCTCTATTTGCTCTTCCCTGTCAGTTTCTTCCTGATTTATTCCTTCCGTTCGAACTTCCGGCGCCGCCTCGGTCAAATCTTCTTTTTCTTCCTGCAATTCCTTTTCTGCAGATTCTTCGGAAGTTTCTATGCTTCCATCTCCCAAAATATCTTCTTTATCGTCTTCTAAAACCTCCGTCTCAAAAACAAGCTCTCGCTCTGAAACCTTCGGAAGTCTTTCTGTCTCCTGCCGTACCAGCTCCTCATGAATGTCCAGATAATCCCCCAGGGTCATTTCCTTCTCAACAGGCTCTCTGCGCATTTCTGACGGAACCTTCTCTATTGCCTCGGCCAAGCGCTCCGCTTCTCTCGCTTTCTTTTCTTTCCGCGCCTTTGCCTTAGCAATCCGTATGCTTTCCTTTGTTGCCGGCTGCGGCTTCGCCTGCGGTTTGGACTGTTCGTTAGGCTTGTCCCCGCGCTGTGTCTCCGCCGGATCTTCTCCTTCCAAAAGGATACTCAAACGGAACGGACACTCCAAAATCTCCGCAATCATACGCATATCCTGCTCCTGAAAATTATCACGTCCCAGTCTCTGGGTAAGATTCTGGCGGGACATCTTCTTTCCGGTTCTCTTTTCAATTATCTCTGCGAGTTCTTTGATGGTCATGCCTTTCCGGCTTAAGACGATCTTGACTTGTTCTCCGAACGTTAGATCTGGCATACTAGACTCCTCCTTATTAATTACCTGACGTCACGCTTTTTTAACGCCATATAGACAGAAGCTCCCTTCTGCCTGAAATTTATACTCTCCCCATACAGCTTTATCCCCAACGGCTTTCTTCGTAAAGAAAAAAGTTGCTAGATAAACCTATATTTTTCCCACTTCCTTATTCTAACAAATGAATGCCTGTTCGTCAAGAAGCATCTGACGCCTCTTTAAATTGCTGCTCCAATCTGCATTAAATCTGCACTTTCTCATAAAAAATGCCTGAAAATTGCTCTCCACAATTTTCAGGCACGCTCAAATTCTCACGAAGCGCTCTTCATGCTCTTAATTACCTTCAGCCTCGTAAATTCTTCCCGTTCCTTCTCTTCCAGCGCGTTATTAATATTGCGCACCAGTTCCGTATACATAGGAATGGTAATATTTTTCAATGCATTCGCCCGTTTCTGGGTCTTCTTGATATTGCCGGCCAGCCGGTATGCGGAATTCTCTACCGCCGAAAGTTTTATCGTCAGGTCCTTCACCTCCCTGAACGCCTCTCTGGCCATATCAATAGACTCTCTCGTGCTGCTGAAGGAATAGGTCAGATTATTCTGCTTCTCATCGTACTTTGCCAAAGGAATCTCTGTTCCCATAATACTTCTGGTTTGAATACGAATTGAATCTTCAATCGGAACCGTATATGCCAGCTCCTGCACTTTGCTGATACCATGCTCAATATTTGCCCGCTGCAGACATGCGTATGCTTTGGTAAACGTAGAATCAATCTGCTCCTGTATATCCTTTGCCTCGTCAATCAGGGTCATCAGTTCTTTCAGAAGAACATTTCGCTTCTTATCCATCAGATCGAAGCCCTGACGGGCAAGCGCCAGCGAATTTTTCGCCAGCATCAGATTACCTTTCGTCGGAAATTCCCGTGGATCCATCTGACGGCTCCTTTCTGTATTTCTCTAAAATCCTCGTATCGATACGGTCCAATTCTTCTCTTGGCAGAATCTGGAGAAGCTCCCAGCCCAGATCCAGAGTATCCTGAATGGTCCGGTTCTCCGACATTCCCTGTCCTACGTAACGCTTCTCAAATTCCCGTCCAAACTCCAGATACTTCTTATCCAGATCAGACAACTCATCCTCGCCGATAACCGAAGCCAGATTCCTCGCCTCGCCCACCTTCGCATAAGATGAAAACAATTGGTTCGCCAGATCCTGATGATCGTCTCTTGTGTAGCCTTCTCCGATACCGTCCTTCATCAAACGGGACAATGACGGCAGCACGCTGATCGGCGGATAAATTCCCTGCCCCTGAAGATTACGGTCCAGCACCACCTGTCCCTCCGTAATATAACCGGTAAGGTCAGGAATCGGATGGGTAATATCGTCATTTGGCATGGTCAGAATCGGAAGCTGAGTCACAGACCCCTTCGCTCCCTGAACGATTCCCGCCCGCTCATAAATCGTTGCAAGTTCACTGTACAAGTATCCTGGATACCCCTTTCTGGAAGGAATCTCCCCGCGGGATGAGGACACCTCACGCATGGCCTCCGCGAAGGAGGTCATATCCGTCAAGATTACCAGAATATGCTTATCACACTCAAAGGCCAGATATTCCGCCACCGTAAGGGCCACCTTCGGCGTGATCAGACGCTCCACCACCGGATCGTTCGCCAGATTCAGGAACATGCACACATGATCGGACACGCCGCTTTCTTCAAAGGTCTTGCGGAAAAAATCCGCCACGTCATGTTTAACGCCCATAGCCGCAAATACAATTGCAAATTCCTCCTCGGAATCATCCCCCAGCGACGCCTGCTTTACGATCTGCGCCGCAAGCTGATCGTGCGGCAGTCCGTTTCCTGAGAAAATAGGAAGTTTCTGCCCGCGAATCAAGGTCGTCAGCCCGTCAATTGCCGAAATTCCGGTACGAATATAGTTCCGGGGATATTCCCTGCGGATCGGATTCAGCGGCAAACCGTTAATATCCCTCTTATCCGTAGAAAACAGAGACCCCAGCCCGTCGATCGGCTCGCCCACACCGTTAAAAGTCCTTCCCAGCATATCAGGAGATACCGCTACCTCCATAGGATGTCCGGACAGCTTCGTATGAGTATTAGTCAGAGACATATTCTCTGTTCCTTCAAATACCTGTATTACCGCCTTGTCGTCGTTTAATTCCACAATACGGCCCATTTTTCTCTGGTTTCCATCAATTACAAATTCAACAATTTCGTCAAAAAACGCATCCTGAAGTCCTTCAAGGACTACGAGAGGACCGTTAATATTGCTCAAGCCAAGATATTCTATTGCCATAGCCTCTCCCCCCTTCTATGCGTTCTTTTCCAATACGCGTTCATAAAAATCATCAATATCCTGTTTATATACATCCAAAAGCTGCAGATTATCATTCGGCACGTCATATTTAATCGCAATCACCTTTTCAAAAATGCCCTCCGCCTTCAAAAGCGACATGGGGTGCCCCATAGCCACCAGCTTCCGGCTCTTTCGATACAGATACAGAATAACATCCATCATTCTGAACTGTTTCTCCATAGATACGCAGGTATCATCCTTATGAAATGCATTCTGCTGCAGGAATCCCAGACGGATTACTTTAGCAATCTCAAGCACCAGCTTCTGATCATCCGGAAGCACATCCGCGCCGATCAGTTTTACAATTTCCATCAGATTATTTTCTTGACTCAGAAGTCCCATCATACGATTCCTGTAATCTACAAATTTCGGCGACACATGATCCGCATACCAGCTGCTCAGCTCCATCGTGTATTCACTGTAACTGGTCAGCCAGTGGATCGCCGGAAAATGCCTTGCATAAGCAAGGGATTTATCCAGTCCCCAGAAACACCGCACAAAACGCTTGGTATTCTGTGTTACCGGCTCAGAGAAATCGCCTCCCTGCGGAGATACCGCGCCGATAATAGATACCGATCCGGAAGCTCCGTTTAAGGTCTGCATCATCCCCGCCCGCTCATAGAATGCTGACAGTCTGGAAGCCAGATATGCCGGGAAACCTTCCTCTGCAGGCATCTCCTCCAAACGCCCGGAAAGTTCCCTAAGCGCCTCTGCCCAACGGGAAGTAGAATCCGCCATAATCGCCACATCATAACCCATATCACGGTAATACTCTGCCAGCGTAAGTCCCGTATAGATAGACGCCTCACGGGCAGCAACCGGCATATTAGAAGTATTGGCGATCAGCGTAGTACGGTCCATCAGAGGATTTCCCGATTTCGGGTCAATCAGCTCGCCAAATTCTTCCAATACCTGCGTCATCTCATTGCCGCGCTCGCCGCAGCCAATGTATATAATAATGTCCGCATCCGACCATTTTGCAATCTGATGCTGGGTCATTGTCTTTCCCGTTCCAAAACCTCCCGGAATCGCTGCAGTTCCACCCTTGGCAATCGGAAACATCGTATCCAGAATACGCTGTCCGGTTACCAGCGGAATACTTGCGGGATATCTCTGGCTAACCGGCCTTGCCACACGGATCGGCCATTTCTGGGTCATAGTTAACTCCCGTACACTTCCGTCCGGAAGCTTGATCTTAACAAGAACATCCTGAATCGTATATTCTCCGTCAGAAACAACCTCCAATACTTCGGCCGTCTCTACATCCGGCGGCACCATGCATTTATGCACGATTGCCCTAGTTTCAGGAACCTCCGCGATAATGGTTCCTCCGTGTACCAGGTCGCCTTCAGCCACCGTCAAATGTGTCTCCCACAGTTTCTCCGTATCCAGAGACTCCACAGAAACACCTCTGGTAATAAAAGCCCCCCCTGTATCCGCAATCCGTTCAAGAGGACGCTCAATTCCGTCAAAAATGTTATTCAGAATCCCCGGCGCCAGCGTCACGGACACCGGAGCCCCCGAAGACTCCACCTTCTCTCCCGGCCTCAAGCCCGATGTCTCCTCATATACCTGAATCGTAGTCTGATCTTTATCCAGAGAAATGACCTCGCCAACCAGCTTCTCTTCTCCTACGTACACCATCTCCGACATTTTAAAGCTGCTTTTTCCCTTCAGATAGATGACGGGCCCGTTAATACCATAAATGATGCCTGTATTTAAATTATCCAATGCCCACACCTCCCCTGAACAAGAACTTCTGATATTCATTCTCAAGCGCGCCCTTGTATGCATGGTCAATCAGTACATTACGCCCATGGACAACCGCACGGACACCGCCTACAAAATCTTCCTTGCTGACTGTAAGCTTCATGCCTGTATGCTCCTCCAGATAATCTTTCTTATCCGCGTCCGTCGGGTTAATATAAATCGTAAGCTCCTCCCCATTTGCAAAGCGCAGCGCCTTCTCAATATATTTCACCAGCGCCTTTTCATATGCATCTGTTTTCATATATTCCTGAAGCATACGCTCAACCTCTTCAAACAGCTCCGTCTTAAGCTCTTTCTGGCGCTTGCCGTATTCCCGCTTCAGCTCAATCTGTGCTTTGGACGCCGCCATGTTCTGCTGCTGCCTGGCATTAATCAGCTCTCCCCGGATACGCACCTCCGACTGCCGTACAGTCTCGTCCCGATGCTGGTTGAAAATATTTGCCAGCATCTTTTCATGCTGCTTTGTAATCGCATCCGCTTTCAGTCTCGCCTCCTGCATGGCTGCTTCCTGTATATGCGCAATTCTTTCTTCTATCGTCAAGCCTCTCACCTTCTTCTTTACAGTTTCAGCTATTCATCTGTCAGACTCATAGCTATGGAATCTCTCCATTACAGTTTCAGTCCGATTGCCTCATTTACATAGGATGTGATAAAGTCCTTTTTACGTCCGGTTCCGTGCCTGTCAGGAATCTCAATCAGCAGAGGCATCGTCCTTTCCAGCTTAATTTCATCCAAAAGCTCTGGAAATTCCCTTCCAAACTTCTCTGTCAAAAGTATGATGCCCACCGACTTATCTTCCATGGCTGTTTCAATAGCCGTCCGCAGCTCATCCTTTTCATGAACCACTACGCCGTCCACGCCAGCCAGCCGCATTCCTATCAGCGTATCGACATTATCACTGATCAAATACATCTTCATCTTAAAGCCTGCCCAGAATCATGAAAGAAATAATCAGTCCGTACAGACATACGCCCTCTGCCAGACCTACGAAGATCAGCGACTTACCCAAAGCGCTGGAGTCTTCGCTGATTGCGCCAAGCGCCGCGCTGGCAGCGCTGGCAACGGCGATACCGCCGCCCACACATGACAAACCGGTAGCAAGTGCCGCGGCCAGATATCCAAATCCGGTCGCGCTGTTAGAAACAGCCTCCGCCGCGTCGGCAGCCTGTACCGGAACTCCGGAAAACATCAAAATACCTGCAATTACAAATGAACTGAAAAAGAAGAATGCATTGACTCCAATCGCCCTCTTATAACGCTTCTTAGATTTTTCCCCCAGAAGAAATGTTCCAAATGGAATCACGATGCTAAGCATCAGAGCTGCAATAAGTAATAATTTCACTGTTACTGTCATGATAAAAGTCCTCCTTATCTCTGCTTCTTAATTTAGCTTGTTTTGTATTATAATTAATGTAATTACTATTTAGCCTCGGTGCTGTTAAACGGTTTAAACTGCCGCCCGTTTCCTTTGTAAAATCTGCTGAACAATTCATAGTATTCCAAACGCAGTACCTGAATACCTACAATCAATCCTTCAAATCCTATAACAATAAAATTTCCCAAAATTACGCCGAACAGATTCGCATGTCCGCTCTCCGCTCCCGAGAGCATCAGCACAACCTCCATAATCGCCGCATGGCTGACTGCAAAAGCCCCGATACGCACATAAGAAAGCGTATTGGAAAAATAACTAAGCATAGTCTCAAACAGTTCAAAAAATCCCTGTACCAGAAACATTCCTTTGCCGACTTCCATCTTCTTATGTCTCTTTTCTACCAGATTTCCTAACGGCTCCTTGAACAAGAACAACAAAATCGGAACACCTAAGAAAATCACCAGCAGGAAATTGCCCGGCGTCTTGTGTCCGGTCATATACAGGACAATCGTCAGAACAATAAATCCATAGAATACCAATCCCGCCAGCCCATTATGGGAAAATAGAAGATTTTCCAAATCGTGGGTCTTTGCCGCGTTAATAATCTGGAAAATCATAACCAGAATATTCAGCGCCATTCCAAATGCAATTGCTATAATAAACACTGTATTCAGCTGGCCGACAAATGGCAGTCTAGTCATTGCTTCCACGGGCCTCAGCCACAAAGCGGGAATCGCATCCTCAAATCCAAACACGCTTCCGAACATCACCCCGAAAAACATGGAAAACAATCCCGCAATCGAAATAATTCCCGCCAGCTTTATCTTCTTCGTCAGATACAACAGTCCTCCTACAGCAAACAAAACCGCTCCCTGTCCCAGGTCTCCAAACATAGCTCCGAAAATAAAGGTATAGGTCAAGGCAACGAATATAGTCGGATCCATTTCATTAGCCGCCGGAAGCCCATACATCTCAATAAACATTTCAAAGGGCTTAAAGAAGCGGGGATTCTTCAGCTTTGTCGGGGGTTCGCCAAAGAATTTTTCCCGGTTTTCCTCTACCATAACCATTACGTTCGGATCATCCTTTGTCTCCTTCAGGAACTTAGCCGCGTCCTCTTCGCCCATCCAGCCGCAGAGGATATAACGTCCGCTTTTCTCCTCATCTCCTCCAAGCTTTGCCGCCTTCTTGCGGATATCAAAATAATCCGCCAGCTCCTTTAACTGCTCCTTTGCTCCCAACAGCTGTGCGGCGTGAGAATTCATAAGCTCCGCCATCTTTTTGTCAAGCTCGTCAATCTGCTGTCTCATGTAATCTTGTTTCTTCTTAATTTCCTGATAGGCCTGCTCCGGCGTTCCCGTAAAGTTCCCGCCAAGGGAAATCCTCTCAAACCTAAGAGAGTTAAATATCGAATCCACCTCGCCCTTATCACTGTTTGCGGTAATATAACCGCCATACACATAATTCTCATTGCGGGAGCCTTCTATAAATACCGCCTTCAAATCCTGAAACAGATACTTATCCAATCTCCTGTACTGTTCCAGACCCAGACGCCCAAACCGCACCTTCAAAAAACGATAATCTGACACCTTCCCCAGGTCAACGTTCATGGTACGGAACGGCTCTAACGCATTCGCGCTTTCCTTTGTCTCATCAGACTGCTTCTTCAGAAACTCCCTCTTCTCCTGCATCTCCAGATATTCATGCTGAATCTCCCAGAGCATGGACATAACTGCGTCCTTATCCATCGTCTTATCCGGCGCAGGCTTATTTCCTTCAAGGAGTCCGCAGAACTGCTCTGCTCTTGCAAGCGACCCGCGATACGGATTCACCTCCACGAAGGGAAGCAGGTTATCCGTTGTCTTAAGCTCGGCAATCGCGCTCTCAAGCTGCATCTCATGCTTGGAAAGATACTGATTGCACATACGGTCAATATCCGTCTCCGGCCCGCTGATCTGCAGAAATTTCATCTTTACAATCATTGACTCACACCTCCTAAGTACTCCAGCGTTTCCTTTTGTGACAATCCGTAACGGATGCACTCAAGGGCTGTAATCAATTTATCTATCTCCTCTTCCTTCAAAAACAGGTAAGTATTCACTGTCGCGATGGAATATGGATTTTTTCTCCGGTCGGATACATACAGCTTGTGCAGACAGTCCTTATATACCTGTTCAATAGAATACTGCTGCCAAGACGCGTCAAGATATTTCTTGTAATACGTATTTGAAACAAGCTGGATAAACTGTTCTATCGACGGCGCTTCAACCAGCGCTTTAAATTCCTCGTCACGCAGCCGGTACTGAATCGGTATCATCATCTGATAAATGTCCGGGGGAAGCATATGGTAATACTTTTTCGCCCGATAAATCCACTGCAGATTCAAAAGATCAATCTTCATTCCGCAGTCCCTTGTATATAATTCCCGCTCTTCCTTGCTCAATACTTTCCGCTGCCTGCGCCATGCATTCCGGAAATAGTACTGATCCAATGCCATATTGTAATCATACAGGGTCGCTTCCTCCGCATCCCTGAACCGCCACAGCGGCTCATAGTATTCCGTCCCTTTCAGGTTCTCAACCAGCTCCCCAATATTCTCCGATGTAACCAGCTTATCAATTGAAATGTCTGAATAGCGGTCAAAATATTCTTTCTTGTAATCTAGGTCAAAGGGCGTATCATAATGGTTAAATACAATACGCAGGCAATAATTGATCAGCGCGATCTCATATTGTTTCCAGAATCCCTTAATAAACTGTTTCTGTTTCATACCCGCAAACCGATATATTCTGGAATAATCTGCATAAAGGGACTGACCAAGGACCTTTTCTACATTTCCTCTGTGATACAGCGTCTCGTCCATTCGGCTCAGCGCTTCTGCATACGCAGGCTTCCCTTTCAGGTATTCTACTACCTCCGGTACGCTTCTTAACCCTGCAATGGTTTCAAAATCACGGTCCGTAAGAAGCTTTGCCTGCATGGCGCGAACCTTTGTCACAATACCGCTGTATGACATTACGTTTCCCATGTTACCACCTCAAATGTTCTATACAGCTATAATATTCTCCAGAATCTCCTGCGCATACGCCTCATGATTCTCTTCATATTCCTTCTCAAGATTGTCAATAATCGAATGCTGCTTCTTCTTTTCATCCTCAAGAATCTGATTCAGCTTCCGTTCTGCTTCAGCCTTGATTTTGGCAAGCTTCTCTTCTGTCTCGGCCGCCAGCTTCTCATCAAATGCATCTCTCTGTGCCTGTATACGCTGGCCGATATCGTTCTTACTGGCTTCGGCACGGTCCACAATCTGCTCTGCAGTCAGTTCCACATCTTCCAGCCTCTTAATTATCGCATCCATGTGCTGCATATGCTGCCTCCATTCCTTCATATTAAATGTATAATTATAAAACCACATTTAGTATACTACTTTTTTCTATAATTGCAATCAGTATTTTTGACAATTTTTTATCAGAATCCCACTGCTTTTTTTTACAAATAGAATTAATTTATATAGCTTTTACAGCTTTTTTAATAGCCTCCGCCATCACTTCTGCCGCCAGCGTTCCCGCTACGTTGATATCTGCAGCAGTTTCCCCTATGGACGCCGCATAAATTGTATCTCCGTCCGCCATTGTTCCCACCGGATTAATACATCTTGCATAACCGTTTCTCGCCATAGATGCAATTTTACTCATTTCTGCTTTTGAAAATTTTCCATTCGTAATAACAGCTCCAATGGTGGTATTCCCGGCAAACAAATCTGTCTGCCTGCTAATTTTATATAGCTCCCGTCTGGTATCCGCAAAACTGCCGCCATCTTCTGTCCGCAGTCCCGCAAGCTTCTTTCCGCTGTCAGGGTCAAAAATATCGCCCAATGCATTCACCACTACAACTGCCGCCATCCGAAGATTACCCGCCTGCACCGCATGGATTCCCAGCCCGGATTTCGACGCCCGCTCCATTCCATATAGTTTCCCTACCGTAGCGCCGCACCCGGCTCCGGCTCCGCCGCACTTTGGACAATTCTTTTCCGCATCCTCACAGGCCGCATATCCCATATCCGCATCCGGCCGTACGTCAGCGCGGCCGGTTCCCAGATCATAGATACAGGACTGGCACACCAAAGGTACTTTTGCAAAGCCGGTATCATAGCCAATCCCCCGCTCTTCAAGATAACGCATCACTCCGTCTGCCGCCGCAAGCCCATACGCCGAACCTCCGGACAATACGATGGCATTGATCGGGTTATCCGCCGTCAGCGGCTCAAGAAGCCTTGTCTCTCTGGATGCGGGACCTCCTCCGCTTACATCCACTCCAACCCTTGCTCCATGTTCAAATAAAAGCGCCGTGACTCCTGTCTTCGCCTCGTCATTCTGCGCGTTTCCAATACGCAGACCCGTCATCTCTGAAATACTAATTTCTGACACAATTTCGTTTCTTTCCATAATTCCACCTCTTCTTAAAAAACTAGACAAATTGATTTATGCGCCTGATTTCTGTCTGAACAGATGCCGCAAACGGCAGCCAGAAACCAAGCGCATAAATTGAAATTTTACTTTTAAACAGATTTAAGCGCTGCCGCCAGCGCACGTGCAACCGCCGCAGACACCACTGTGCACACCGCCGCTTCAACGGCTCCCTGCGCGCCTACGAATGCCGCGACAAAGGTCAGCGGATTCGATACACCGAGCGTTTCTACAAACCCTTGTATATAGTCTGTATTATAGAAAAACAGTACAAGGGAAGACATATATAAGACGGTATTTAATACCGGACAGGTCAGCCCTCCGATAAAATAAGCGAGATTTTTCTTCCTGCTTCTTGCACCCCTAAAGGCCAGCCCGCACAAAAAACCTTCCAAAACCCTTGGCACAATACAGGTAACCGCCGTTCCGAAAGGATTGATGCTAAGAAGCATCACTCCCATAGGACTCATCCCAAAGCACTGTATCAAGCTGGTAATACCAAAGGCAAGGCCGCAGGCCGCCCCTCCTGCCGGACCAAGTATCATCGCTCCCACTGCCACCGGCACCGTAAGAAACGTAATGGAAATACCCGGCGTCCTCAAATACCCCAGCGGTGTAAACGCCATGATAAAGATGATCGCAATCATCAGGGCAAGCTCCACCATATAGCGGGTGCCTCCTTTTGTGTTTGTTTTCGCTGCTGCCATTGTTGTCATATTTTTCTCCTTTTCTGCTGATAAAACGGCGCACCGGCAGAAAAAACCGGATGTGTCCCCTGTCTTTCAGCCCTTTTTTATGGGGAAATATGAGCGCAGACCCCACGGGAAAATACAAACGGACCGGATGAATTTAGACCCTCCTCTGGTTGCCGCCGCACTGCTGCGCGGTCGGCGCCTTTTATGCCTTCTCCGGATAAAATAATTAAAATAGAATAGGATGCATTTTCACAAAGAATAACGCTCGATGCCATTATAGCACCGAGCGCGTATTTTCTCAATATTTTTAAATAACTCTCTGGATTACTC
Organism: uncultured Dorea sp.; assembly: GCA_910584095.1. Taxonomy (GTDB): domain Bacteria; phylum Bacillota; class Clostridia; order Lachnospirales; family Lachnospiraceae; genus Claveliimonas. Next base: position 33,119 of record CAJTYU010000018.1, read on the forward strand.
CTCAATATATCCGTACTGGAAGAACCAATATCCGTATGGGCTGTGCCATGTTCCCTTCAGGGATTGAGACTGCAGCCAATAGTCATTGTAACAAGCAACAGGAATAACTGCATAATCTTCCATCATGATCTTTTCAGCCTCATGAAGCGCTGCGTAATGCTCTTCTATGTCCGCACATCTAGACGCGTCTATCGCCGCATCAAATTCCTTGTTATTGTACTTACCATCATTGTTTCCGTTTGTAGAATACAAAAGCTCAATCATGTTAGAAGCATCATTGTAATCCATGATCCATCCGTTACGAGCCATCTCGTAATCACCGGCACGACGCTGCGGAGTGAAGGATGCCCACTCAACCTTGTCAATATTCATGGTAATTCCAATATCTTTGTAACAACTCTGAAGGTATTCCGCTACCGCTACATGATATCCCTGATCATTTGTCGAATAGGTAATAGTCGGGAAGCCTTCTCCATCCGGATAGCCTGCGTCCGCAAGCGCTTTCTTGGCTTCCTCCAGATTTGCCTCATAATCCTCGCTGATATATGGTTTTCCGCCATTTGCATCAACAGACACATCATAGAACATGTTTTCTGGATTTGCATCTACAACGCCAGCGCCTACAAAATTGTATGCCGGGCTGTAAGTTCCCTGCATGATCACGTTTGCAATGTACTCACGGTCGATAGCAAGGTTCAGCGCCTTACGTACATTTATATCATTGAACGGCTCCTTCTGTGTCTGCATACTCAAATAATAAGTACCAAGAGTCGGGTCAACATAGTAATCGCCGCCGTCCTCTGCTGATGTAAAACTTGGGATCTCCTCTGTCGGAAGAGTCTTGATCATCTGAGCCTCGCCGCTGGTATAAGCCGCATAACATGCGCTGGCATCTTCAAGCAGAAGGAAGGTCAAACTATCCGTAACAATGCGGGAAGAATCCCAGCCGCCCTTATAATTCGGGTTTTTCTCACATACGATACGCTCGCTTGGAGTCCACTCTTTGATCATATATGGCCCGTTACATACATAGGTCTCTGGCGCAACAGACCATGCATCGCCGTTTTCTTCAACAGTTGCCTGCTGAACAGGACTCATGGTAGCAAATGCAGCCAGTTTGTCAAAGTAAGAACATGGGTAGCCCAATGTAATAGTAAGTGTCTTTCCGTCCTCGCTAGCAACAACATTCAGCTTCTCAATATCCGGCTCTGTCGTCGTATTGCCATCTTCATCCGGATTACCGATCGCATCCTGATAACCGTCGATCATGCCTACAACAGTCTCTCCATAAGGAGCAGCAAGTTCCGTATCACAGAGACGTTTGAAGGTATATTCAAAATCCTTCGCCGTAAGGTCAGAGCCGTCGCTCCACTTCAGGCCATCGCGCATAGTAAATGTCCATACAAGACCGTCGTCGCTTACCTCATAAGACTCAGCCTGTCCCGGCTGTACCTCATTGTTCTCGTCAATGATGAGAAGAGGCTCGAACAAGGTAACCAGCATGTTCGCACCGTCCATAGCGCTGTTCAGCGCCGGATCCAGCGTCTCCGGGTTTGGTCCGATCTGTACGGTAATCCCTTCGCTGCCGGACGCGCCGTCAGAAGATCCCGCGTCGTCAGAACCAGAACCTTTCCCGCCGCAAGCCGCGAGAGAAAGCGTCATACATACCGTCAGCAGCATCGCTGCTATTCTTTTTGCTTTCATAAATACTTTCCTCCATTTTTTATTTGCATTAACTGCTCTATATCCAAAATATGCTTTCGCATATGGGATACCAATCTTAGTTCAGCTTGTCCAGATTATGACAGGCCGCCCAATGTCCCGGGCTGATCTCCTTAAATTCCGGACACTCTTCGGCGCACTGTTCTGTCGCGTACGGACACCTTGTCCGGAAACGGCAGCCGCTGGGCGGATTTAACGGACTCGGCACGTCTCCCTGCAGCGGAATCCGCTTAGATGCCTTAGCCGTCTTCGGGTCCGCGATCGGAATCGCCGAAATCAAGCTGCGCGTATATGGATGCGCGCTCTTTGTAATCAGTTCATAGCTGTCTGCAAGCTCTACCAGCTTTCCAAGGTACATAACGCCGATACGGTCAGAAATATGCTTCACAATGCTTAAGTCGTGGGCAATGAATAGATAGGTCAGCCCCATCTCCTTCTGAAGATCCTCAAACATATTGACCACCTGCGCCTGTATCGATACATCCAGCGCAGATACCGGCTCGTCGCAGACAATAAACTCCGGATCTACCGCCAGCGCCCGGGCAATCCCTACGCGCTGCCGCTGGCCTCCCGAAAATTCATGGGGATACCGGTTGGCATGCTCACTGTTGAGCCCCACGCACTCCAAAAGAGTCAGGATACGCTTACGCCTTTCCTCCTTGCTGCCCGCAAGCTTATGAATATCAATCGGTTCTCCCACGATATCTCCGATCGTCATGCGCGGATCCAAACTTGCATATGGATCCTGAAAAACAATCTGCATCTTTCGCCGGTACGGCAGCATATCTGCGGCAGTCTTCGTCCCTAAGACTACGTTTCCCTTTTCATCCAATTTCGGCGTACCGTCCGGATTCTGCAGCGGATGCTTCCCACTGTCGAATATAATCTTCCCGTCGTAGATAATCCGCCCGTCCGTAGGCTCATACAGCCGGAGCATCGTACGGCCGATGGTGGTCTTTCCGCAGCCCGACTCGCCTACAAGCCCTAACGTCTCTCCTTTTCGGATTGCAAAGGACACGTCGTCCACAGCCTTCACAACACGTTTACGCTTTCCGTAACCTCCCGCAGGAAAATACTGCTGCAAATGCTGTATTTCCATTAAAATCTCTTGCTTATTCACAGTCCCTGCCTCCTTCCTCAAACTGTTCTTTCTGAAGCAGCCAGCAATGACTGTAATGTGTATCGCTTAACTCTGTCTTTGGCGGCATCTTATCAAGACAGATCTTCATACAATTTGAACACCTTGGTGCAAAAGGACATCCCTTCGGCGGATTCAGAAGATCCACCGGCTGTCCCTCGATCGGAACCAAACGTTCGTCTTCTTTTGTATCAAGCTTCGGAATCGACTTAATCAATCCCTTCGTATACTCATGTTTCGGCGAATAGAAAATCTCGTCTGCCGTTCCATACTCTACAATGTGTCCCGCATACATAACCGCAATCTTCTCACACATGCTTGCAACCACGCCCAAATCATGCGTAATCATAATAATACTCATGCCCAGCTTTTCTCTCAATTCCTGCATTAGCTCCAAAATCTGCGCCTGTATCGTAACGTCAAGCGCCGTAGTCGGCTCGTCGGCAATCAAAAGCTTTGGCTCGCAGGCAAGGGCGATTGCGATCATAACACGCTGACGCATACCGCCGGACAGCTCATGAGGATACTGCTTCAGCCGCTTATCCGGCTCGTTGATCCCAACCAGTTCCAACAGCTCTCTCGCACGCTCCTGCGCCTCTTTTTTCGTCTTATCCGTATGCAGGAGAATAACCTCTCTAATCTGATTGCCAATGGTATATACCGGGTTTAGGCTTGTCATCGGGTCCTGAAAAATAATGGATACTTCATTTCCGCGCATTTTACGGAATTCCTTCTCGGTCATCGTATCCACCTGATGTCCGTTAAAACGTATCGTACCTCCCACAAGCTTTCCCGGATAAGCAGTAAGGCCCATCAGCGAATATGCGGTAACCGATTTTCCGGAACCGGATTCTCCAACAATTCCCAGAACTTCCCCTTCCTCCATGGAGAAAGAAACCCCGTTCAAAGCCTTCACTTCACCAGCCGGAGTAAAAAAGGAGAGGTATTCATCTTTAATTTCTAAAAGCTTTTCTTTCAAAACACTTATACCTCCTTTAGTTCTTCAGCTTCGGGTCGAACGCGTCCCTTAAGCCGTCTCCGAACAGATTAAACACCAGAATGATAACACTGATCATCACCGCCGGAAGAATCAAAAGATGCGGATACGTATTCATACCCTTTACCGCATCCGTTGCGAGAGACCCCAGGGACGGCATAGGCGCCGCAACGCCAAGTCCAAGGAAACTCAAATAACTCTCTGTAAAAATCGCAGAAGGAATCTGCAGCGTCGTCGTAACAGTCAACGTACCGATACAGTTCGTTAGAAGGTGTTTTTTCACAATCCTGCCTCCGCTAGCGCCAAGAGCGCGGGCCGCCGTTACATACTCCGATTCTTTTAAAATCAAAACCTGGGAACGGGTAATCCTTGCCATACCGACCCAGTAAAGCAGAACGAACACAAGGAAAATCGCGATCAGGTTCGGTCCCATTTTCTGCATCCATCCAAATCCGGGACGGGTCGCCAGATCCTGAAGCGCAGGCTTTATAGCCATAGAAAGTATAATAATCAAAAGAATATCCGGTATCGTATACAAAATATCCGTAATACGCATCATGATATTGTCCGCCCATCCGCCGGCAAATCCCGCTATCGCTCCATATGTGGCTCCCACAATAAGTACCAGCGCCGCGCATACAAGACCTACGCTCAAACTGATACGCGTCCCCATCATAAGACGGATCGCAAAGTCGCGCCCTAATTTATCCGTGCCGCAGATATGCGGAAACACGCTCTCGCCCTCGTCAATAAGCGCCTGCTCGTTCTTGCCATATTCAAACGGAGCTAAATTCTCGCTGTATTTGATCTGCTGTTCATAGCTGTACGGCCAGAAAAAAGGCAGAACGTATGCAAATATCATAATTAATATAATAAAAATCAAACTGACCATCGCAATTTTATTTTTACGCAGGCGGCGCATACCATCCGCCCAGAAATTAACGCTTTTGCGCATGATAACAAGACTTTGTTTTTCCTCGGCTGAAGCGGGAAGGAAATCCTCTGCTTTCAACTGAAGACTGGGAAATTTATTACTCATCGTACTTTTGCACCTGCTCTCTATTTTAATTTAATCCGCGGATCTATGATCTTGTAGAGAATATCTACAATCACATTCGCCGTAATAATCAGGGTTGCCAGAACAATCGTCGTCCCCATAATCATCGTGTAATCACGATTCGTTATGGACGACACAAATTCCCGCCCAAGCCCCGGAATCGTAAAAATCTTTTCCACGACAAAAGAGCCTGTCATAAGTCCCGCCAGCATTGGTCCTACATAAGTAATAACCGGAAGAATCGCGTTGCGAAGCGCATGCTTGAATAATGTCTTAAAGCTCGAAACGCCCTTTGCCCTCGAAGTACGCACATAGTCCTGACCCATAACATCCAGAAGGCTGGAACGCATCAGACGCGTAATATACGCGGTCGGATAAATAGCCAAAGCCGTTACCGGCATAATATAAGACGACAGTGTGTTAAGTCCGACTGTCGGCAGAATGTTCAATTTGCTTCCAAAAGTATACAGGAGTAATACGCTGCTTATAAAACTTGGTATGGCAATTCCGCAGGTTGCCAAAACAATAATGAAATTATCATAGAACTTCCCCCTGTTATATGCTGAAATACATCCAAGCGGTATCCCCAGCGCCAGCGCCAGTACGACGGCTATTCCTGCAAGCTTTGCAGAGATTGGAAACTTAGAAAATATAATATCAGACACGGTACGCCCTCTCTGCCTGAGACTGTACCCCATATCCCCTTTGACAAAATCCGTCATATACGTCGTATACCGTTCTACTAACGGCTTGTCCAATCCATACTTTGCCTCCAGCGCCTCCTGCGCCGCTTTACTAATGGACTTCTCTGCAACAAACGGCCCGCCTGGAACCAGATTCATAAGAAAAAATGTCAGCGTTGCAACAATAAATATACTTGCAATGCCGAGCGTCAAACGCTTAATTATATATTTTTTCAATTCCGAACCATCCTCTCTGTACTTTCTTTTTCTATCCGTATCATGTATGACCCCCCCCCACACATAATTTCGTGCTAACATTTTAGCACATTGCATCGAAAAAATCAATTAACTTATTCTTCTATTATTAAAAATTATCCGTACAATGGATTGAAAACAGTCTCTTTCATGCAAAAAAGCATAAAAAACCTGCCAACAAAAGCCAAATACTTTTGAGCAGGTTTAAAATATTTCTCCGCATGGCTTCAGTACGCCGACAATGCTTTTCTCTTCTAACACATCAATTCCTACGTTTATTATAATGAACCTCCCATGACTGCTATCAGTTACATAGCAAGCCTTTCCTTGATATCATCTATCGCCTCCTGATGCAGTTGGAGTTTCAGGTCGCGTTCCTCATCCTCCAGCCTCCTGATACTATAATATCGGTCAATTCTGTCAACCTTCTCTTCCAGATTCAAAAGATCCTTCTTTGTCATATTATAGTACCGCTCCATCTCATCAAGCAAAAATCCTTCGCTCTCTTCAATCTTTACTTCAATTGTCTTCTCTATATCTCTTTTCAGTTCTGACATTTCACGTCTAAACTCTTCTCTCAGCCCTGTCTGCACATCGGTCATCTCTGATCTCAGTTCCGTCTTCATACCAGACATCTCCGACCTCAGTTCCGTCTTCATATCAGACATCTCCGACCTCAGTTCCGCCTTCATGTCAGACATCTCCGACCTCAGTTCCGTCTTCATATCAGACATCTCCGACCTCAGTTCCGCCTTCATGTCAGACATCTCCGACCTCAGTTCCGCCTTCATGTCAGACATCTCCGACCTCAGCACTTCGTTGTTCTCCTCAACAACATTTCGCATTAATTGTTCAATTGCTTTCAAATCTTCTTTACTCAGCATCATTTTCCCCTGTTCTATATAATATACCTAAACAAAAAACAGAATTCCTGCCCTCAATTTTCCCCACTGTCTTCTGCCTGTAATATTATCAGATCTAGATGAAAAAATCAACACATTCTCTATAATTATGTAATTTATTTTTTTCATATTCGAATTTTACATACGTCATAACCCCTATTCAAAACTTTGATTCCAAAGATGATAATATATTCCCTTCTGCGCCAGCAGCTCCTCATGATTTCCTGATTCCGCTATCCCGTCCCCTTCCAGCACCAGAATCCGGTCATAGTCCTTAATTGTTGTCAGTCTGTGAGCAATCGTCAGTGTCGTCCGTCCCTTTGCCAGCTTCTCCAAGCTCTGTCCCACCAACATTTCACTTTCATTATCCAATGCGCTGGTCGCCTCATCCAGAATCAATATCGGAGGATTCTTTAAAAATACTCTAGCGATAGATATCCTCTGCTTCTGTCCTCCGGACAGCTTTACTCCCCGCTCTCCCACATAGGTGCCGTATCCATCTTTTAATTCCTGAATAAATTCATCGGCTCCGGCCAATGCCGCCGCCCGCCTGATTTCCTCCAATTCTGCGTCCGGCTTGCCATAGGCAATATTTTCTGCTACGCTTCCGCTAAACAGATATACATCCTGCTGCACAATCCCAATTGCATCCCGCAGACTTTTCAGAGTTACACTCCGAATATTCTGTCCGTCTATCCAAATTTCGCCGGAAGTTACATCGTAAAATCTTGGAATCAAGTTGCAAAGCGTAGTCTTTCCTCCGCCGGAAGGACCTACCAATGCCACCCGTTCTCCCGCGTCAATCCGAAGGTTCAAGTTCTTAAGAACCGCATTGTGATCATCCGGATATTCAAAACATACATCCTTTAATTCAATACAGCCGGACTCCGCCCGAAGCGGCGCCGCGTCTGGTTCATCTTCAATTTCAACCTCTGCGTCCATAATTTCAAAAAAGCGTTCAATACCAGTCATACCTCTCTGAAACTGCTCCGCAAATTCCACAATCCTGCGTATCGTCATTATCAGAGTTGAAACATAGAGCACATAAGCTACCAGATCTCCCGGTGAAATCTTATCATAGATAACAAAAAGCCCGCCGCCCAAAATTACTACAAGATACATCAGTCCATCAAACAATCTAGTAGAACATTGAAACAGAGCCATGTATTTATAGGTATGTTTCTTGATCGACTTAAAATCATCGTTTCCTCTGGCAAATTTCTGTTTCTCCTGTTCCTCAACGCCAAACGCCTTAACAACTCTCTCTCCTAGAAGACTATCCTCAATCTGCGCATTCAACTCGCCAATTTGGACACGCTGCCTGCGAAATACCCCTTGGAGTTTCCTATTCAAATAAATCGATGAAACAGCCATAAGCGGCACGCATAAAAATATAATCAGCGTAAGAGGTATGCTGTATGTACATAAAATCGAAAAACTAACTGCAAATTTCAGTCCTGCAATAAAAAATTCTTCGGGACAGTGATGCGAAAATTCTGTAACATCAAACAAATCATTCGTAATTCTTCCCATAATCTGTCCAATCTTTGTATTCGAATAATAGGTATACCCCAGTCTCTGTAGGTGATCAAAGGCATCTTGTCTCATATCCGTTTCAATATATACGCCCATTACGTGTCCCATATCCGCCATAAAATACTGCGCCGCCGCATCAATCAGCCGCAGAATCAGATACAGCGCTGCCAGCTTTAACACCAGCGAAACCGTAAGCGCCGCCAGATCATTCATTGCCAGATCTGTGATCGTCCGCAGAATCAAGGGCAGTATCAAATCGCACAGACAGGTCAAAGCCGCACAGAACAAATCCAAAATAACCGTTTTTATATATTTTCTCTGGTAAGGCCAGAATCTTCTTATCAAATGTTTTTTTTCTCTTTTGCTTCCCATTTCTTATAAATAACTCCCTATCACATTTTCCAAGTATTATAGCGCATTTTCACATTAAAACCAAGCCTGCATGTTTTTAAATTTTATTATTGTCCCGCCTTTTTAAAACATTATCTCTATACTACTTAATTGTTATGCACCCAAACAGCGGCGCAGCTTACGCTGCGCCGCTATCATATTCCTTGCTAGCTAGACTCCAGACTCAGAAATATTCTTCCCGTCCCATCAGAGCCTTCTTCTCTTTCCTTTCCAGCGATATACCTCCGCTGTTATTACCGCCAGCGAACTGCACAGCATAATCAGCCATACAAAGGGCTGGCTCCTGTCCCCGGTTCCATCTGCCCCGGGAACATTCCGGCTTCTGCCGTTCGTCTGCGTCGTTTTGGGATCTGTCCCCGACTGTTCCGGAGTCTCCGGAGCCTCTCTATAATTAGCATACACTGCCCAGGCTTCCCCATCATGGGTAATCGTTCCGGCTTCTCCCTCCGCGCTGGTAACGTAACCGTTCTCATTCGCCTCTTCCTCCGTCACCTTATACCGGGTTCCCGTGGGCAGCTCCGTAATAGTAATACTCTCATGGTGCTTCAGCTCCACCTTATCGCCGCTCTCAAATCTTCCGCTCACAGAACCCAGATATGGATACTCTCCGGTAAGTTCCTTTCCATCTTCATCAAGAAGCGTTACGGTAAATGTAAACTTCCTCTGTGTATTTCCCATTCCGGTTACCATTTTCAAAACGGTCAGCGTACCCATGTCCAATTCTTCATCCGAATTGATAAACGCTGCAACGGCCGCTCCGCCGCTTAGTATCGTCCCTTCCCGTTCTCCGTCTTCCGGGGATACATACCAATCTGCATTTGCCTGCGTTTCTTTTACCCGGTATTTCGTCCCCTCCGGCAGTCCAAGGATCACAACCTTCTCATCGTGGTGAAGCGGAATCGTCTCCCCGCTCCGTACATATCCCGACTTATCGGTGCCGTAGAAATAATACTCCCCGGCAAGCGGCTGCCCAGAAGCGTCCGTCAGCTCCACTGTAAAATCATAGAGATGCGTATAATCTTCATCCGCTAATTCGTCGCCTCTGACCATCTTGCTGATCGTCAGGCTTCCGGTCCTGGTATCGGCCTCTGTCCGGTCCGTAATTACCACAATATTCAGCAGGCTGAACAGACTAGTTAGATCCGTATTTCCCAGATCCTCCATATTCGTATCTAAAGGGCTGTCATAGATGCTCCCTTGCAATGCGGGCATATTCTGCTGTATCCTGACTCGGATAAATCCACGATCCGTAACAAATAAAGGCAAAAGGTTCTTTCCTCCATCTATATCATGGAGACCATAATGCATGGTAGTATTCATTCCATAATGTAGATTCATGCTTCGCACAACCGGCGTTCCGTCTAACAGCACGTCATTCCATCCTGACAGATTAAACCTGCTGCTTTGCTGCCCTTGCGCAAACGCCGTAATATCCCTCAAGGTAATATCTACCGTCTCATCCTCAGCAAATTTCTTCAAAGTCTGCGCCAGCTTACCAACGCCCGCCATAACCGTCACACCGTCGTCGTCTGTGCCGGCATCGGCATAAATGGAATAAACGCCTACCACGATCGGCGTCACTGTATTGTTGATATGGTGTCCCGCAGGAGCCGCAATCTCTTTTAGGTAATACCTTGTATTGCTGGAATTTTCCCATTCCATCTTGGCATGTCCCTCCTGGCCGCTGTCGTAAGGGGCAAAGATCAACTCGCCGTCGCGTCCGTCTACAGTTGCCGTTGTTCCTGTTGCAATCGGAGCGCCGCTGCAGCTCCGGTTCTCAAATAAACCAAATACGGCGCCATTCACACCTTTTCCATCCTGATCAACCTTCCATACCCGAAGCTCTCTCTGCTCATTCGGAATATATACGGAAGAGTAGAAATTTCTGACAAACTGATCCACATTCAGGAAACTAAATCCTCTGTGCAGCGCACCGTCTACATCGTAAATAGAGTCCACTACATCCTCAACGCTTTCCCCATTCTGTATTCTGGCTCTGGTATATTCACCAAGAGCCTCGTAACGGGCCGCCGCATCGTCCCCCGAAATGCCCAGTTCCTCAAACACCTTCGGGTCTACGACGGCATACACCACCTTCATATCTCCATTGGCATTGGCGATCTGATAACGATCTGCCCAGCCCGGAAGATCCGTTAAGTTTCCCTCCAGCCTGTTGTCTTTGTCGCTCCACTCCATAAACCAGTAAATCGCGCCCTCGCTGTTGTCCGAGCATTGATGCAGCATGGCGTTCAGAACAGCCTTCCGCCATGATATTACGTCCGCTCCCGGGCTTACCGTGTGCTGGCCTGTAATATTACTGCCATACAGCGCTGACCACTTTCCTGTCTTGCGCTGCTTGAGCATTGGCACGGCAACTACCAGTCCATTCTCCTGAACAGATCTGTCAACCATCTCAGAATCTTCCTCAATAACGCCGGCAGACGGATCCACCTTCCCGTATGTAATGTGGCTGTTTCCTTCAATCTTCTCGGTAAAACTTGCATACGCGCCGGTCTCCCAGAGATTTACCACCAAAACAAGCGTCATATCCCTGTCATACGTCATCACAATATCTGCGGGAAGCATCCGGTACCCCGGCGGAGCCGCCCTCTCTCTTAGGATATAATAGAACTGGCCCATGGCCGCCCGGTCCGAGAAATTAAAGGGCTTTATCTCGCCGTCCTCATCCTTTTCCGTAAATAACGCGATTCCGTCCTTATCTGTCTTCATACTTGTAAGCGGCTTCCCGACAGCCCTAAATGACGCCGCGGTATCATCATTTCCAATTTTCTCCGCCGCATACAGGTCAAATTCCACTCCGGCTATCGGTTTCCCGCTATTGTCCACCTTCTTAATCTGCTGGTACAGCCGCGGCTGAAGGTTAAACCGAAGCGCGATACTAGAATCATAATTTCCCCGCTCCAGATAGAACATACGGAGCTTATGGTCGCTGTTGCTGGCGAAGGTACTGCCATTCCAATCAATCTCTCCATCCTTCCCCACATCTTCATACAGCTTCTTTAATGTTGTAAACGTCACCAGATTATTCGGATCCTTCGGATCCGCCGGTATTCCCAATGTATCAAACGCCCGTCCTATGCAGACATCGCCCGTAGCAAAGTCTATGGTTCCGTAAATCTCACTGTGCACGCCTCCCAGATCCAGCACAAGTACGTCGTCAATAAACACCCATACGTCGTCATCCCCGGAAAAGCCGAAGGTCATAGGCTGTTTCCCATCGACTCCCTTGTTAATCTGTCCGTCCACCGGCTGACGGAAATCAATATCGATCGTCATGCCTAGATGATGATTCATCGTATTCCTATCGCATTCTACAGCGCTGGTCAATTTCCCGTTTCCATCAATGCCGGTAAATACTTCCTCCCCTGTATTAAACGGGAAGAAATTGCCGATACTGTTTTGTCCGTCCGTCCTCGTCGTTGCACCAGCCTTATAGAGAACAAAATGCCCGTCGCCGTCACTCTTTTTCTTCTTCTGAAATTCAGCGAAATTCTGACGCATATTATAATAGTAATACCCGTCTTCATTCAATTGAAATAACCCAGTAACATTTTGATAGGTTGTCTTATTACTGTGGCGTATCGTCGGGTCAAACAGATAATCCAAGGACTCTTTATCTTTACTGATATCCTTTCCCCATGCATCGATTACCGTATTGCTCAAATTCTGATGATCCTTACCCACATACTTCTGTCCGGCAGTATCGTCATGGTCTCCGGCGAGCTGCCAGTCCTTAACCAATGTATAATCTGTGAAAGTCTTTTTCGCATCCTCCGTATTGATAACTGGATATCCGTCCTCCAATACCGGCTTTACAATCCCCTCCATGCCGGCGTACTTCCTGCCATAACGCGTTTTTTCCCCGGCTCCCTTATTCCAGAGTCCGGCATGGATAAGCCCGTCGCCAAAAAGCAGAAGATGCCCTTTATTAATTCCCTTATTCCAGTCGTCCTTCGTGCTGTATGCCGCCGCGGTTGAAAAGAGATTCCCATCGTCGTCCTCATGAATATGCCAGTCGCTCTTCCCCAGTATATCTCCCTGAGGTTCCTTCGGCTCTTTGCCATAGTCTTCTACCCAGTAATCAAACAGATTCACGGTAGTTGCTTCCGGATCCGCAACCTTTTCCTTCTCTATATTTCCGCTAAGGTTCAGATCATGAAGATTGATCGTCATTTTTAAATGCGAACGGATCAAGTCTCCAGCATTAAGCGGAATATTCACATTCACACCCCAGAATGTATCGTATTTCGCCGCTACCGTAAATGTTTGTCCATCCCGAAACGTCTCACCGTCTAATCGGTCTAGAAGCCAGTCTATCTTGAGCCATCCCCACCTGCCTCCACTGGTCTCGTCATATCGAAAACCGCCTTGTCCATTTACATCGCCAGCCTGCAGTCCATATCCCGAAGCATATATTTCTTCCGGAAGAACTTTCTTTAACGCTTCCTGAACTTTTCCGGCCGTAAGGCCAAATGTATACACGTCCATAAACCACTCTGTTTTGTCCGCGTTTGACGTAATCGTCGTTCCGGTACGCGCCACATAATCCCAATTACTTAGAAACTTCTTCGGCCCTCTAAGTTTGAGAAACGACTGGAATCCTTTTACGCCTTTCCCCAAGCTATACGCCGGATCTATCGACGCGCTGATTGTAATCTCCTTCTCCCACCCCGTCGTCGTTACAATATTATCCAATTGATTGGCAAAATCCCAATTAACAGCCACTGTTTCGTTTGTGCCGTCCTGAAGCGCGGCGTTAATCTGAACAGGCAGTACTCTTAGAAGCCTTTCTTCCAGCTCAGCACCAGTAAGATACGGAACGGAAGACCTAACGTCCATATGCAGCGTCCCTTCCCACTGCTTTCCGTTCCATGCAAATATCTGGTTTTCATCCATCCACTCCCAGCTTGTAATCACTTTTGCAGCCGCATAAGTCACGGCCTCGTCTGCCGGCATATCCGTATCCTGCGATACATGCTCCGAATCCTCCGGCACATCTGCATTCCCCATAGCTGTATCCGTACTAGCATCTCCCTGTACCGCTTCTGAACCGTCCGCGTCTGTATTTTCTCCCGTCTCTTTCGGCGTCTCGCTCGTCCCAGTCTGTGCGGCGCCATTCCCCGTACCGTCTGCACAGAGAGAACACGCGTATGTACAGGGAGCGCCCATTTCTGCATTATAACCGCACTCCTCCGTATGTACCGTATGATGTTCGCAGCGCCCGTCCGCCTCCTTTGCAAATACTTCCGTTATCCCCGGAAGATTCATTACAGTCAGAATAACGCACAATAGAGCCGCAAATTGCCGGCTCTTTCTATACATAGATTGCTCTTGTATACTCGGTTTGCCCTTCTTCTCCTTTTTACTTACATTCTTCAAAGATTTCTCTCTTATTTGACAGCGCATAACCTACCATTCCTTTTCCCATAAATTTGTACTGCAAAGAAAATAACCCGGAAACCATAAGATTTCCGGGCTGACGTTCGCTCGCTTTTGGCTTCAATCCATACCTGTCAGATACTTTTTGCTATTCTATTCCTCTGTTTTTCGTATTTGGCCTTTCTGCCGCCATAGAGTATAAGCTTCCGCTCCCTAAAGTTCCATGGCGTCCTATATATCCTGGCAGCTTTATTCTATATCTTTCCGCCGCCATCATGCGCTGTTTTTCTTTCTCCTTCTGCCGCTCGGGCTCTAACGGTTCCAAATCCCGCATCTTAATGATTTCCTGATCGTCCTCGTCATACTGGAGATACCTTAACGGATCGACAGCTTTCCCTTCTTCCTCCACTTGGAAATGCAGGTGGTTGCCGGTAGAATTTCCGGTAGTTCCGGACAAACCGATCTGCTGTCCCTTCTCTACCGTATCCCCCTCTTTTACATAAATCTCCGCATGGTGCATATACTTGGTCACCAGCCCGCCGCCGTGGTCAATCGTTACCAGATTGCCGCAGGCTCCCGCTTCCCCAGCAAAAATAACGGTTCCCGCCTTCGCTGCATAGGTCGGTATATTATATGCGCCCGTGCCAAGATCCAGCCCCCTGTGATAGGTCGTCGCCCCGGCTATCGGAGCAATCCGGCGTCCGAATAAACTGGTAATCGCAGAACCCGGACAAGGATTTGCGAATTCGCCGATCAGCTCGCTGAATTCATTCAGCGTCATATCGTCCAGCCGGTACAAATCATATCGGCGCATAGTATTGATCAAATGCTTGCCGTAGCCAAGGTCGGTCGCCCATCTTTTCCCGATCTTCATGGCAAATGTATTGGCGTCCTTTACATCCTTGGTCAAATCCGAATATACCTCCTCCAGAAGCTCGCTCCGATCCTCGATACACTCTGTATAGGTATGGTATACGCGGAATCCCGCATATGTAGAATACATGCTGCCGTCCTCTTCCATCTCGCTGGTTTTCATGGACACGCTGCCCGCCGTTCCTACGCCCTTAATTCCAAACAGGTTGCAGTATTCGAATGCTAGATAGGACAACCCTTTCCCGTCTTTTCCTCCGGGGCCGTACTTGCCATAGCCGGATTCCTGAATAATCTGCGCGATAGTCACCGAAGCCGGATACCCAGTCTCATCCTGCGCCTTCAGCGCTCCCACTACCATTTCCTGTGTAATAAATGACGGGAGTCCTTCTATCGGAACGTCCACATTGTACTGGATCCGGTCATGGACCGCCTTGAACTGTGCTGACGTCAGGAAAAACGGTTCTGATTCCATCTTCCCGGTCTCCTTGCCTGCTCCGCCAGACGCTTCCGCCGTCTGGCTTACAGTGGGCGCCTGCTCTATCTGCATGCCGGGAATCTCCGGTTGTACCGCTTCTTCCCCGCCGCCCTTATTTATATCCTCAGCTCCTGATGGAAGTTCCGGTTCTGCTGGTGTCTCCGGTTCTACAGGCGTCTCCGGATTCTCCGGTGTGTCTGGATTTCCCGGCGTCTCCGGCGTCTCTGGATTCTCCGGTGTCTCCGGCGTCCCTGGATTCTCCGGTTCCTCCGGGCTCCCCGGCTCTGCTGGCGTTTCCGGTTCTGCTGGCGTCTCCGGCTCTGCTGGCGTTTCCGGTTCTACAGGCGTTTCCGGTACTACAGGCGTCTCCGGTTCTGCTGGCGTCTCCGGTTCTGCTGGCTCCGCAGAGGCATCCGCCTCAAGCTGGGGCGCTCCGTTTTCATCCAGTATGACATACTGCCCGTTACTCAGGACATAATGGTATCCCGAAGGCAGAACATAGCTGTACTGCGCTTCATATTCCTGCGGTGTCAATCCCGTCTCCGACGCATGCGACGGAATCACCACGCAGGGCGCCGCTATTGTAATCGCTGATGCAAGCGCCAGTATCTGCAGCACTTTTGGATATTTCATGTTGTCCATCTCCTTTTCATGTAAATCTCTCAGTAAAATCCGGGGCGTTTACTCCTCCCCGGATTCCTCTTCCTTTCGGGAGCCCAGCATATTCAGCACAACTCCCAGCCCGACGGCGCATGCCGCCGCTATCTTCCCATACAGGGAAGTCATGATCGTAAACACCTTCCCCATATAGGGAAGCTTAAATGCCACGCTGCCAATGTAACTTTCGTACGGGATCAGCATCGGATCTTCCACGTCGTTGGCGTCGCCTTTTGTCCGGAAGCTTCCGGCCGTGACATTATTCCTCACAACCCGGTGGGTGATGATCCCGCTGTCCCCGCCGGAACCATAGTAGGCGATAATGTCCTTATCCTTTACCTCCTCCGGGCTTTCTTCTTTTACATAGATCAGACTTCCGACCTTCAGCGCCGGCTCCATGCTCCCACTGATAACATTGTACATATGGAAGCCGAATACCCCCGGCACTACCAGCATGGCGCACAGCAGAATCACAATCACGATCAGCGCTGTCCCCGCCGTGCGGCACACACTTCCGGCCCTTCCGCCTGATTTACTTTTCCCGTTATTTTTCTTCCGCCTTCCCATAACGCTTATTTGTCTTTCCCGATATCAGCTACATCTTCCAGTATCTCCGGCAGATCCTCCGGCTGTACTATGGATTTGCGGCGTTTCTTCAGGTAAACCGCTGCAAGAATCAGCGCTGCTGCCGCTGCCGCCCCGATTCCCACGTAGACGGGCATGTAACCCATCCGGGTTCCCGGACGCTCCGCGCCGTCCAAATCCTTATTGGCCAGCGGAGTATCTTCCTCATCCAAGTCTACCAAATCCTGCCCCGCCAGAGGTGTTTCTTCTTCTTCCACCGGCACTACCTCGCCGCCTTCCGGCGTAACTGCCGCCGCTCCAGCTTCTGTGGGTGCCGCAGGCGCTGCAGGTGCCGCTGCTCCGGCCGCGGGCGCAGCCGTCCCAGCCGCTGGTGTCGCCGTCGCCGTTCCTGTCTCCTCAACCGGCGCTGTCACCGGCGTATATACAAAATTGAATACATTCTCAGCTTCATTGTCCTTCAGGGTCATAACCTTGTTGTATGCATCCGGCAGATAACCGTCTACATAACGGGCGGATACATACTGCCGCTCTCCCGCATTGCCGTAATAAGTTCCGCCTTGCAGCAGTACGTTGCCCGCTGCGTCTACGTAATTTACCGCATACTGTACGGTATCCCCCCTGACACCATAAGAAATCACATAATCCTTATCACAGTCAACCGTAAAGGAAGGTTCTTCCTCCGAGTTATCTCTTCCGGCTCTTTTCACGCCCCTCACATAGTATCTGCCGTCTTTCTCGGCAGCCGCTTCAGCCGCAGTAATATTTACACGGCTTTCATAGGGCAGGCCGCTGATCTCAACTCCGATAATCACACCGTTGGAATCGGTAATATTCGATATTTTTGCATTAGGTGCTTTCTCTAATTCAATCCCATTTCCGGTCAAGGTTCCCTGATTTCCCGCCAGAAGCTTTACCGTATAGGTATATTCCTCGTCCGCCGCAAATGCAGTCTGGCCAATCGTCATTGCCATCACCGACAAAGCCAGAAGGCTTATCCGTATCTTTTTCAAATACTTCATATTATCTCCGCCTCCTTCTCACTGTCCTACTTCCGGTATCGCCGACTGTCTCCAAGGCTTCCTCACGGTCCCGGCGGAGCCTCATAACTGCAACTGTCAGAAGCAGCAGACCGGATACCAGCGTCAATATGACAAACAGCAGGATCCTTGACTGGTCTCCGGTCCTTACCGGACGGCGCGTCGTCCCCGCGTCTACCAGCTCCGTTGCAAACTGCATATCCAGCCTTGCAGAGGTATTCTGATAGGCGTTGACTCCAGTCTCTCCCTCCAGCCTTACCTTCAGCTTTACAACGCCGGTGTCTCCTTTTCCCAGCCGGTCAAGGGAAACGAAATTGTTCAGGGATTTTGCCGCCGCAAGGAGACCCTCCCCGCTATACCTTCCGCTGCCGCCGAAGTAGTCGCTGGAAAATAGCGTGGTAGTCTCGCCCGCTTTATTGGTATAGGTCAGCTGGTAGTCGTATGCCGCTCCGGTAGCTGATGAAGCGGTCTCCAGCGATTTTCCAACTTCATTCTTAATATACCAGTCCGCCTGACCGTCATAAGTGTTCCGCAGCGCAATGGTAATCTCCACGGAATCTCCTGGCTGCAAGTCTGCGATCTGATCGTCGATCTTGCCGTTTGAGAAATTGCTGGTCAGCTTCTTTCCGTCGAAGACTACCTCCCAGCCGGCTTCTCCCTGTTTGTCTTCCGCCAGTACTGTCATAGAAGAAGCGAGAGCCAGAAGCATGGCAAAGCATAACGTCAATAATTTTTTCTTCATTCTCCCATTCCTCCTTACAGAATACTATTTCCTTTCCCATCTACGTTGGAAGCATCCACGCCCCATGAACTCATAATGGCGTCCTTGGCGTTATGGGTCTGCACCGCATCTACGTCTACATCCACGAAAAACTGCACGCCGTCATATTTATACACCATGGTAATTATTCCGGTTTTCTTATTCTCTTCTATTCTCACGGCCTCCGCAATAGAACCGTCGATACGGATGCTGTCCGCAAACAGCTCGCTGGTTTTTCCCGACGGAAGTATTCCCTTATAATATAGTTCAATGCATTCCTTGGATTGATTCTCTCCCTCAATCCATTTGTCGGTATTTACCAAGTTCAGATGGATCAGATCCGGCGATAGGGTCGTTTCCTTTTTGCCGTTTTTATCCTTCCATGACCTGTAAATGCGTACCCGGACATATTCGTCGATCGTCCCGCTGTTGGTTACTGCTAGCTCTTCCTTGTAATCTTTGTTTAGGACCAGCTTCCCGCCCTCCGGGATCATGTTCTGAAGCAGCGCGCCCTTCTTCGGGTTTTCCTTATCGTTGGTGTCCTGATCCCATTTATCCTGATCATAATTGCGCCAGCTTACCTCTTCGCCGTTTTCCAAAAGCGTTACGCCGATCTGGGATACTATAATCTCCGCCTCATAGTTCTGGCTCTGGTAGGTCAGCGCCGCCCTTGTGCTTCCTACCGCGCTTCCAAGCAGCAGCATCACCGCCAGTACAAGCAGCAGGTACGTAACCTTTCTGTTATTGGAGGCTCTTCTCTTCCTCTTCATTAGTTGCCAGCCCCCTCTCCGCCGTCTACTTCAACAAAATCCGTATAAATGGTATTCCAGTCTGCCGTTGCTTCCCCATTATCACCATAGATTACCGGGGTGCACTCCTGAACTACAACCACGTTAAACTTATCCTTGATCCATTCCGCATTCGGATCCTCCGGTTCCATAAAATTCGGATCCTTTAATAAATCTGTTACATCAATCTTAATATCCAGCCCGGTTGTCGTCCCTCCGATCGGGAGCGCCGGTCTGTAATACCAGTATTCATATCCATACGCATCCGCCTGATCTCCCTTATACCAGTTGCCGGCGCCCTCCGCGTCGTAAATGTCGACCTTTACCTGCGCTCCATGGAATACCTTAACCCGGACAAAGCAGTCGCCCTTCGTAGATACATTCTCCAACGTAAGATGCTTTGTCAGATTGCTTACACTCTCATGAATCTCCGTCCTGGCGTCCAGATTTACAACATGACTTCCCCCGGCCGACACATAGGTAGTAAAATATGCCATCGAACTCTCAAGGGTCAGTCCCGCCAGCAGACTCAGGGCTGCGGCTGACATTGCAATCGTTTTCTTATATCTCTGTATTCTTTTCATACCTGTCACAGCCCCTTTCTAAAATTCTGGTCCTGACTTCCATTCCCAGACTCCGTTTTCTCTTTCAAACTGATTATTTACTCCATAACCGCCCCGGTTTCCGCCGTTATATCTATTCTGGAAGGTTACCGCCGGGATCTGTACTGTCGCTCCGTTTATAACCTGCCCTTCTGCATTCTCAACCGCTTCATCAGACCAGATCAGTACGTCCTTGGCTATATCTCCGACTGCCTCGTAACTGGCTCCGGTATATATCTCCGTTACTGTTACAGTAATACCAGCCGGAATATGCTCCAGCGTCACAGTCTCAGACGCCAGTTCTTCATGCGTCGTGCTTACCACGTCGCTGTATAACAATTCGCCGGTTTCCGGATCTCTTCCCTCAACCAAGAATGTAAATGTAGTCTGTCCCAGCGTCTCGTTGAAATTCTCCAATTCCTTCGTGATCTCCAGCCTGCCGAACAGCGGCTCTGCCTCTGGTTTCAAGCCGATCTCCGTATTATATATCCATTCGTCGCTTCCTGTCTGCGTCGCATTTCCGTCTTCATCATAGCCCGTCGTATACGCGCTGCTTGGAAGCGC
The DNA here is from genome assembly GCA_910584095.1 of uncultured Dorea sp. Classification (GTDB taxonomy): domain Bacteria; phylum Bacillota; class Clostridia; order Lachnospirales; family Lachnospiraceae; genus Claveliimonas. The sequence goes on from CAJTYU010000018.1 coordinate 53,561, forward strand.
CGTCAAATACGGGGCAAAGGAATACTTCACTGTATAATCCAGATTAAATGTCGTCTCCGGTACCACCAGATACATTCCCGGCGCAAGTCCCGTAAAAGTCGCTGTCCCCGACTGAATGGTCTCGTTCCAATAAAGCTGCTCTCCTTCATTTGAAGCCTCTTTTGCCGCTTCAAGATTCTCTTTGGCCGCCGCCGTCTTCGCCATATCCAGCCATTCGGATGCTTTTGTCTCACTGTTAATCCCACTCAAATCCACGGATTTAAACGGTGCGTATGTCTCATAATTCTGGCCCGTCACATCCACGCTTGCAACCCGGTAAAGGTCTGCCGGAATACTCATTGCGTTAAAATCTTCCAAATATTCGTCATTGCCATGTTTATCTCCATTTCTGCCGATTGATACAGAGATCTCGATACTGCAGTCTTTCCTCTCCAAATCAACTGCTTTCGCCGCATACGTCTGCTGCATGGACAGCCCTGTCACCGCCATAAGCGCCGCCAGAACTACTGCACATCCGGTTTTTGCTTTCCTGCTTATCTTCAACTTTCTCCCTCCTCACGGTTTTCTGCTTCCGTCTTCGCTTCCCGCTCTGTTCCTGCCGTCGGTTCTGCCGCCGTCTGCCGCAGGCTCTTTTTCTTCATCATCCGGCGCATTACGAATATCGCCAGCGCCGTTATGCCAAGTCCGAGCAGCAGATATAACATATAATAGTTCTGAATCGCCTGCACCATGGATTCCGCCGGCGTTGACTCCAGCTCCCCGTCATAGGGAACCCTGTGTCCCCGTACCAGCAGGCGGTGGCTGTTCACGCCGTAAGGCGTACAGGTAAACAGTGTCACATAATCCTGACCCTCTTCCACCTTCAGCGCCTCCTCCAGTGCATCGTAATCATCCTTCTCAACCATCGGGAGCACCCGGTCCACCTCATACGCCATATCCTCATTTAGGATATGCAGGTAGAATCTGTCCTTCTCCTTCAACTGGTCTATATCCGTAAACAGCTTCGCACTGGGAAGTCCCCTATGCGCCGACATTACGCTGTGGTTGCTCTCGCCGCCGATGGGAAGCTTGGTGCCGTTTAGATGCCCCACTCCGGTCTGGAGTACATCCTCATCAGTTCCATGGTAAATGGACAGCTTAACGTTTATTTTAGGTATGGTAATGTATCCCATAACGCCGTCCCCAGCCACATTCAGCACCTTCCAGTATTCGGTATCCGTAATATCCTCTGAATGCTCTGTTCCAAATATATCCGTACGAATGCTGTTGCCTGCAAACGTCTGATTATAATCCCTTGCCGCCTCCCACTCCAGCTCGAAATCCTCCTCTGTCATCTCCTCAACTACATTCTCATAGTTAGAAATAAGCTTTGACTGGCGGTAGGTATTCCACTGGTTTGCGATTGTTGGATAAGCGAGAATCCCAAAACCTACTAGAAACAGCAGTCCGAATAGGAATGTGGATATTTTTCTCATCATCGCTATCTACTCCTTCTGCTTTTCCTCTTCATCTATATCAGCCTCCGGTTCGTCCATGGATCCTGCCTGCCCTCCGCCTGTCTCCGCTTCCATAACCGTCTTCTCGGCAGTCTTTGCCTTCCTAAGCTTCTGCTCTCTCTTATATAAGAAGAAACTAAACAAACCGGTTACTAATAGACCGACTACGATCCAAAGTATATAATTCGTGTGGAGACTCATATTGTTCAATGGCACTCCTTCATCCTCAAGAGCTTTTGGATCATAAGGCACTCTGTGTCCCCGTACCAGCAGGCGGTGGCTGTTCACCCCATACGGCGTACAGGTAACCAGTGTTACTAAGTCCATCCCCTCTATCACGGACAACGCTTCCGTCTCCTCCGGCTCGATCGTCGTTATCCGATCCACCTCATAACAAAGAGTATCATTCAGTATATGGAGCAGAAAATGATCCCCTTTCTGCATCTTATCCAAATCTGTAAACAACACGGCGCTTGGCAGTCCTCTATGCGCGGTGATAACCGCATGGGTATTCTCTCCGCCCACTGGAAGAGAACTTCCCTCCAGATGTCCTGCCGCCTTTTGCAATATCTCGTCATCCGTACCGTGGAAAATGGGGAGCGTAATCTTGATCTTTGGGATCTCTACTGTTCCCATAATCCCATCCTCCGCAATGTTCAAGCTGGACATATATGCGTCGTCCTCATCTGAAGCTTCCGCCACTGCAAATGCATCCGGAAGAATACTTGGAAGCAACGCCTGATTATAGCTTTGCGCTTTCTGCCACTCCGCATTATAATCCAGCGCGCCCTCCGCTTCCTTTTCAGCTACAACCTGATCATAATGGGAAATCAACTGTTTCTGCCTGTAATTATTCCACTGGTTTGCCATAAATGGATACAGCAGTAAGGACAATCCGGCTAAAAATAGCACAACTATGAAAATTTTACTCGTTTTCTTTTTCATCCGAACTCTCCTTGCTGTTGCATTTATATTTTCTTTCTTTGCTGCTCCGGGACAATAAATGCCCCGGAGCCTTATAAATTTAAGTATTGTATAACTATTCAGCCTGCGCTGAACCGTCCCTTATGTTAGATAACCATACTGGCTGATGGTTCACTATTTCGCAGATTTTCTGCGGCTCGCGAAGAATAATGCTGCTGCAACAACCATGATCAAGCATCCGCCGATGGTGAAAATCGTAGTACCGATACCACCAGTTGATGGGAGAGATGCAAGCTTCGTATCTGTGATAGTCCGATCGCCTTCTTTGTCTCTTCCATCAATTGTAACCTTATCAGAATCTACAGTATATGTGGTTACCATATCATATTTCACGCCATCTATTGTTTTGTTTGTCTCTTTCGTCTCAGTAATTTCTGGCATATTCAGCTTATAAGCTTCCGTATTCAGACTGTATCCTTCCGGGGCCTTTGTCTCTACTACGTAATACTCTTTCTGGGCATCCAAACTGTCAAATAATGCGATTCCGTCAGCGCCTTTAGTTGCCTTAGTCTCTACAACCTTCAAACCTACTTGGCTATCAGATGGAACTGCGCCGTTTTCAAGTTTCTCGATTTTTCCCTTCCCAGTTGCTGCGTCAACTGAATATACATGGGTTACTTCTGCTGCATTTTCTGGTTTTACATATAATGTAAATTCCGCTCCAGCAAGTTTATCAGCATTTTCGCCTAATTTCTGAATATCTGCCTTTACACTTGGGCTGATAATCTTAAATTTTGATGTGTTATCTCCTGGATCGCCAAGTTCAACGTCTGATCCTCCCGCCGGAGTATCCTTTGAAGTTGTGGATTCAACATCATTTTCCAAAGGCCACTCCCATGTAACCTCTGTAACTTTAACGTCATAGGTGATCTCTACCTGTTTTCCAGCATAAGCGGAATTATAATAATTACTATCCTCAAAAGTACCCAAGTCAAGTGTAATCTTTGCATCACTATTTCTTGTTATTTTATAATCTGTACCAGCTACAAGCGTTTTATCACTTCCGTTTACGCCTTTGATAACTACTTGAAGCTTCTCAGCAACATCTTCTGCGAACTCTCCACGTGTCAGCGTATCAGTGATTATAAACTTTTTGTTCTTTTGATCTGCATCATAATATGGATATCTCTGCGTTACTTTGTACTTAACGGTGTCGGTCGTTGCAACGGACTCGCCCTTATCGCTTCCTGTATCCTCTCCGTCAGCATCCAGTATCGGATCATTCAGCTCTTTGGTCACTCCGTCCTTTGCGCCTTTTGCTGAAACTTTCGTATCTGCCACAAGCTGCTGGCTGCCTTCCTGATAAGCCACATATGCTAACATTCTGGTAAATGTCCAGCCTGTTTTTTCCGCACGGATAACATATAATCCAGCCTCAGTTACATCAATTGTTCCATCAGATTTCGCCGGTGTGGCATTAGACATATCAACTTTATCCAGTGCTGCACCCAATTTCTCTGTAGTATTGATTGTGCCAGCCTCTGCATTCTTATTATCGTTTGCTTTATTCCCAGATGTCTCTGTTTTGCCTGCCGCCAACAGCTCATCAATAGTAATGCCAAGGTTTTCATAGCCCTCCACAAATGCCCATCCGCTCGCGCTTGCTGGGTCTGGTTTTACAATCTGCACATAAGTCACCTTAGCGTCCTCCGCTCCTTCTGGCAGACTGACCGTAATCTTCGCTGGATCTGCCGCAAAAGAGGTCAACGACATACCCAGTACCATTGCCAATGATAAAATCACTGCAAATAGTCTTTTAAACTTTTTCATTCTCTTTCTCCTTTTCTGATTTCTTTTTTGCTTTACTTTAGAGTTACATGTGTTATACAATGCTTTCCCTAACATAAGCTATACGCCTATGTACAGGCGGTGCAAGGACCGCCAAAAAGTTATGTTCATATCCTAACTTTCCAGCACCTCCTTACGTTTTTTTCTATATGTTAGCAGTGCCCCCGCCGCCATTAGCAGCGCCCCACTGAACATATACAGGTGAATTCCATTTCCACCGGTAGATGGAAGAGCATATACTACTTCATTCTTAAATCCATATACAAAAATCAGCTCTCCATTCGTATCACTATCAACCTGTATTGGTTTTACCGGAGTTTTGTTCTCATCATTCAAAGTAACAACTGCTTTGATCGTAGAGCCCTTCTCATTTTCTATCTCTGTAATAGTTACAATCCACTCTACCCCGCTCAGTCTATATCCTGTCGGCGCTTCTGTTTCTTTCATTACATATACGCCCGGTTCTATTTTTTCACTTGGCGAAGATTCTCCCTGTTTCGTCCATACTATGCCGTTCTCTGTAGATATCCCGTCATATGTCGGAAGTTTATTAATTTGTCTCTCGCCATCATTTGAACTAGGCTGTAACACTGGATCGTCGGTTTCCTCTGGCTTAGGCGACAATAAGAATTTAGCTCCCTCTAGATTATCGGTTTGCATATCGCTGCCTTTTTTAACCATTTTGAACTTAGTAAGTAATGTATTGGTTACTGTTAATGTAACCGGCCCTCCATCGGCATCAACCGCCTGATTTCCTTCAGAATCAACCGCCGGAGCTCCCATAGAGTAACTTACTTTATACTTCGCGTTTTCTTTCCCCGCAAGTTGAGTTCCTTCGTCAATCTCTTTTAGAACTTCTTTGCCGTTTTCCATTACCTTACACATTTCTCTTACACTATAGAAAACTGGATCACATGTATAATACCTATTTCCGTCAATTCCTCCCTCATGCAGCACATAATTACAATATTTCGGAAGATTTGTAATTTCTTGCGGCTCCCATACTCCCGCTTCATTAGGCTTCAATGTAACATCCTTATAGTTTCCCTTTGTATCTTGGTAGGCTTCCCAATTACCATTCTCGCCTTTTTTCGCATATAACCGCAAAATCACTTCATCAGGACGGTATTTGATCAAATCTCCGTCATCATTCACCCATTCCTTTGCGACCCGTACGCTGACTGGTTCCAATTTATTAATCATTTTACTTGGATTATTTGGATCAATCTCGCTCTCGTATCCTGGCGGAAGCTGTCCCCCTATTTCTTTCGCCGTATAGGAATAGTTATATTTTCCTTGAGTTGACCCATTAACCTCCGGCAATCCCGTCCATTTATAAGTCCAACTCTTTCCATCCGGACTGTCGTCAGGCAGCACTATTTTTTCACTTGTCGGCCTGCTTACTTTTATAGGGTTGCCATCCGCATCCTTTTCGCCAGTCTCATATTCTTGCACCAAAGTGATTTCAACTTTTTCAGGCCGGAACGGATTATTGCCGTCATTCCAAGTTTTCTCCAATGAATATTCTGTCTCTTTCATTGCCGGTAAATCAACCGGAACAGACTGCGGCAATGTAAACTGGATAAAACAAGTAGAACCATATCCACCTCGTTCCATATAGAACACCTTCATGGTATGTGTTGTATTCTTATCTATCGGTTTTCCTTCCACATCTGTACCCAAAAGATGATTCGCTTCCATCCACGCCCGCAGATCAATGGATTCTCCTACAGACTGATGTATACCACCGATATCAATTGCTAGTTTACCGTCAATAAACAACCAAAAATCATCATCACCGCGGAAATAAAATTCCATTGGCCCAGTATAATCTCCTACAGTAAAGTCAACTTGATAAGTCATTCCGAAATGCCAATTATGCGCCACCATATCGTCATTCTGAGCGTTAGACGTATTATAGTTATTCTGACTGCTGTTATTCCACCCATTACCATTTTTCTTCAAATAATAATATTCCTTCTCTGCCGCTCCTATATTCGGATCCCTGTCCGCCTTCCCATTCACCTTATCCAGCGGCCAAAACAAGTTTGCCGGAACGTTAGAATAAACGCCAAATTCAGTCAAGTCTTTTGTAAGTGTATTTCCGCTTTTATCATTTACATGCTGTAACGTATACGTATCGCCTATTTGTTGAAAACTAAGGTCATATTTATATTCTGTTGATCCTGTACCTGCTTTAAACAGAGTTTTAGGCACACTAACATTGTACTGTAAATTCCCGTTCTCATCTAAAGTGTCTTTTACAATGCCTTCTACAATTCTATAGTCTGTTGCTTGATTATTATACTTCCCATTACCTCCATTCAGTCTTTTTTGATTATCATTATTTAAACGATCACCATAAAATCTTGCGTCTGTCCACGTATTATACGGAGCCCAAGTAATCGCCCCTCTGTTATAATGAATTCCAGCCCAATCGCTCGCATTACCCGAACTATTCTGACCAACTCCAAGCTTAGCTGTACCACTATTTGTAAAATTGTCCGGATCATTAATTCCCTGTTCATCCGTTTTTATATACTTATACGTGTCAGTTCTCCTTGAACTCTCGTTTACACCTGTATCGTCCCAGTATTTCCCATCAGTAATGTCATAATCATAAAAATTCGCCTCTGTCTTAAATGTATCATTCTTTGTTTCTTTCGGCGTATACCAAAAACGAATAAGAGAACCTTCTTGCAAATTCTTTATTTCCGCATTACTGGATAAGTCATAACTTTCATACTCTGTCCATGTTTCCTTTCCTTCATTCTCCTCATTATTACTAATCCAAACCTTTGTTGCCGTATAATTAACGTCTTTCTCTTCTACATTGCAAATTTTACTTAACTGAACAATATCCGCATAATACTCATTAGGAATCGAAATTTCATCTGTTGTATAAATTTCCGTTTTCAAATCCGATCTCGTATTTATATGTTTTGCTTTCCATGTATATACTTCATCAATTCCAGCTGAGGCATCTGCCCTCCTTGTACGCATTTCTCCAGTATTTTCGTCTTTTATTTGTCCAATTGTAGTAATACCCTCTCCCCAATGTTCTACCTTAACATTAATTTTACCAAACAAATCCGACTCTGTAAGATTTACATACACATATACGGAAAAATGCTCTGTCTCAATTACCACTTCCTTTTCATCTGTTGCAGTAGCTTCCATGTCTGTTGACTTGCCTGTATTCTCATCTACATGAATAACATTGACTTCCGTTTTCTCATCTTCTACAGAATCCACAACCTCCTTGCCAGAGAATTTGACCGCTACCGGTCCTAATGGCTGCACTTCTTCTCCATCCGCAAACAGCTTGATATCGTATGGCTGAAAACTTTCTACTTTCTTTTCTTTTTCTTCCGCTACTTTTTCAACTGCTTCCTCAACCGTTGCGAGTACCTCTTCGTCCTCTACCTTCTCTGCCTGAACACTATAATTTTTTCCGGTCTCGAAAGAGCTTTCCGGACCATAAAGGGTAATGATCGTTCCATCTACTTCTGTAGTCAGCTCAATCGTTGCTTCTTCTGGAACCTCTGTTTCCGGCTCATTATTCTCCGTTCCTTCTGTCGTCGCATCCGGCTGTTCTTCCGTTTCCTTAAACGCAGCTTCCATCTCGCTTATCTTAAGATATTCTGAAATGTGTTCGTCTTTGATATCGTATGTATTTTCCTTAACTTGGTTATCGCTGTTTCCTTCAATAACTTTTATCTCATTCTTTTCTTTATCATAGGAAGAAACGATTCCCATCTGAAGGTCTGTTTCCTTATTTTCATTCTTAAGGAAGATGATATCGCCCGCTTCCGGCTCGTAACCTTCCGGCGATACGAGGTAAACTATTTTCTTTCCCTCGTCTTCCTGTACAAATTTTTCATACCACTTGAAAGTTTCCTTCTCATTTGGGAACATGTTGGAGTTTGTCAGTCCCGCGTAGTACATACAGAAGTTAACAAAGGATGCGTCCCAATCTGTATATGGGTCGCCGATAAACTGTCCGTAGCGGGTATAGCCTTTATGGCTTCCGTCTTCCGCCACCACATAATTTTCTACGCTTTCCTTATAACCAAGCTGCAGTTCTGCCGCTTTCACCAGATCCTCGCCCCATGCGTCCTTCCACTCTACATTCTCATAGTCCACCATCCATTTCGAAGAATCTTCCACGTCCGCCGATTTATCAATGTAGCATTCATCTGTATGGATATGTTCTTCCTGTCCGCAGGACAACTGCTGCGTATAGCAGGCGTTTGTATGGGTATGCCCCTCAGATTCTTCCTGTCCGCAAACCAGAACGGATTCCGTCTGATAGCATTCAGCCATATGGGCATGCTCCTCGCTTTCCTCCTGTCCGCAGACCAGAGCGGATGTCTCTTGGTAGCATTCATCCGAATGCCGATGCCCGCCGCCTTCTTCCTGCCCACAGTTCAATGTGTTGCTGTAGCAGGCCTCTGTATGCGTATGTTCAGCGATCCCGCATTTCGGCTCTCCCGTCATAGCAATCCCGGCCCTTGCCAGTGCCCAGATGACGCTGCCTACAACCGCAAGTGCAAACACAACCGTAATAACACTAAAGTGTCTGCGCTTCTTCTGTTTTTTCCCTAACTCATTCAAATATTCTCTCACAAGTTCCTGCATCTTCTCACCTTCTTAGTGCATAATTTCTACCCGTGCCAGAGGCCATACCCTAATGACTACCCTGCCTACGATCTGATCGCTCTGTACACATCCTATTGACTTGATACGGCTGTCAAGCGATACCGCCCTGTTATCCCCTAGTACGAAATACATACCATCCGGCACCTCATAAGGAAATTCCAATTCACATTTCCCCAGATCTTTCTTTGCTAGATAAGCTTCTTCGAGCAGTTCGTCATTGACATATACATTTCCTTTTTGATCTATATCTATCTTATCTCCCGGCGTTCCGATCACACGCTTTAGGAATATATTGCCTCCGTAGTAAAATCCAATCACGTCTCCGGCTTCTATTTCTTTCGTCTGACGGAGAAACAGAACCTCCCCCGCCTCATAGGTCGGCGACATACTGGAGCCGTTTACCTGTATCAGGACAAATATCCTCGTTACCATCAGCGCGGCAACCGCCGCCGCCACAGTCAACACTCCCGCAATATTCAGAAGCATCCTCCGGAAGTTTCTCCGCGTTTCCACCCTCGCAAGCTCCATTCTCAAAAGCTCTATCGGCGGTATCTCCACCTCTGGTTTATTCTGCTCCTCGTTATCCATGGCTTTCACCTGAAGCCATCAGATAACTTATTTCTCTTCCTGCGTCGGGTTCATGTCCTGTATCAGCATCGATTTTCCCATATCCCAGCGCCGTCATTTGTCTGGTTCTGGGAATCCCCGTTCTCCTTCGGATCCCGGCCCTCCATCCGAATTCGAAAGGAATCCGCTTCTCACTTTCCTCCACATCTTCCTCCTCCTGAATTAAGGCTATCTTCGGCTGGCTCTTCGCATACCGCTTCACATTCATCAGATATTGGTCGGCCGCCTGCTGGGCCATCTCAAAAATCCCGTTCAGCCTTAAGGCTGCCTCAGCGATGTTGCCTGCCTCCGTCAGTTCTATCATCCGATCCAGCTTCATCTCTTCTATAGTACTCTTAAGAGATGCTATCTGTGCATCCTTCTGGTTCAGCCGCTCGTCTTTTACATTCAGCTTCCCCTTCAGCCGTTCATAACTCTCGGACATAACATCATGTTCTCTTGTCAGCTCATTCAGCTCCTTCTGGAGCCGTTCCGTCTCTTCGCACTGCACAAGGAGCATCCTCAAAAGCTCTCTCCTCTTTAATTTTCTTAATTCCTTATCTGCCATACCGCACCTTTCCTATTCCTTACTATCCTCTGTCCCGGCTGTGCGCTCGGCTTCGTCAAGTGCACCGTCTATAATCTTTATCAATTCCAATACAGACCGAAAATACACACTCTTATTTTCTTCCAGATATGTGACTCTCCCCTGCCAGCTGCTGTGCTGCCTGTGTTGAACCCGAATGACAAAGGTTCCCATATCGCCATGTTTCTCTAATAATTTTTCGTCTTCCAAAACTCTTGCCATCCTTTCCTTTTTCTGGCGGCTATGTGTGCGGCCATATATATCTCTGTCGCCCGTTCCCATAAATGGAAACTCCAGCGCGTTGAAGAGTCTCTCTGCAATCCTTATAATCTGCTCATACCCCTTAACGGGAAACCCTTCTTTATGATAGCCGTGATATAGAAAGCCTTCTATAATTCCGTCGCTGTTCTTATCAACGCATAGGACCATCCCGTTAGGAGTACCGATATAACGTCCATTCTCCTCCATCTATATCGCGTCCTTTCTGCACTCTTCTGCAGCTTACATCATCATCTTAACAGTCCGGTACTATCCCCTCCGCTATCCGTTTCAGAAAAAATGCTTGTTTTTTTATCTTTTGTATATAAAAAGCATCTTCCAAAGAATTTTATAAAATAGGGACTATGATTTCCCATATCATGACAAAAGCGGTATAACACCAAACGGCTATACCGCTTTTATGTCAAGGCAATACCAACTTATCACTTCACGATTTTCTATGCTTCGCAGATCACACTGTTAACATGATACTGTACTCCTGTCCGCTGCCCTTCCGCTGCAAATTTATGGTTAATCCGCTTCTCCACAATCCCACAGTTTTCCCGCGTAGTATTAACCAGTAAGATAAGAAACTGTCCCTTTCCATACTGGTTAATAATATCCCCATGCCTTACCGAATTTTGGATAGCCCTGCTAAGACGCTCCGACAGCTCGTCAAGCCTTTTTCCTTCTTTCATGGGATTTCCTTTACCGTCCACCAGCGTACACAGCATTAGATATACGCTTTGTCCTCCCCGTTCCATCATTCGGTTTACCACATGATAAATGCCTCGGAATACCGGATAGGTACACTGATATCCGCCCGGCGCACCGTCTTTGCTCTCTCTGAGCTTTTCCTGTATCTGATCTAGAATTTCATAGGAATGCTTCATCTGCCTGCCCAGCTTGTCCATCGTTTTCATGATTTTCCCGGAAGGACTGATTCCCCGCTCCCTGAGATAATTATCCACCGTATCTGCATACAGCCTCTGCGCCTCGTCGTAACGGCCGCTCTCCATCAGCGCTTCCATAATCAGGCTCTCCCAATCGGCGAAAGGCACTGTAGAAGCCGCATATTTTCCCAGTTTCTCAATACCCAGCCAATCCTGCCTCTTTCTTAATATGGAAACCGCCTGCTGAACACACTCGCTAAACTTCTCGCTGTAGCGCCTTGCTTCCGCGCCCGCCCACATAACTCCGGCATAGGTAGAGAGAAATTCTCCCTTATAGGTATAAATCGCCTTCTTGTAAAGTTCAAATCTCTCCTCTTCCGTCCTCGCTTTGTCAGCCTTCTTACAGAACCCGTCAAATACAGCCGCATCCTCCCGCACCGGAACCTCAGACGTCCAGAAATAAATTCCTTTCTCAAGAAATATATAATTTGCTTCCGGAAGGCCCATACTCTTAAGCTTCCGTTTTGCCTTATAGATAACTGTCTGCAATGCCTGATGTCTATTCTCTATATCCCGATCGCCCAGAAGCACATCCTCAAGATAATCCCTGCTGACGCCTGTCTGGGCGTTATGTAGAAGGATCTGCATCAAGCTGGTGAAATGAGTATCCCGCCGTCTCTCTCCAGTCAGCGGTTTATCTCTGTAATACATTTGAAAATTACCAAACATCTGAACATAGAGTGTTTCTAATCGCTCCATCTATTCATACCTCCGCTTCCAAACAAGTCCCCCTAGCAATCCCTATACTTTTTGAAAACGCTATTCCGGATATTCATGCACGCCTCGCATGATTCCCCCCTTACAGTTCTATCTCCATATATATGTATTGCTTTATTAAAAATATGCCATCTTCACCTTATAGCTGAATGCTTTAAGAGGCATTCGGATATTTTCCTAATTTTCCATATATTTAAC
>CAJTYU010000019.1 GCA_910584095.1 uncultured Dorea sp.
TTGCAGATATGCTTACAAGAATTCGTAATGCAAATACTGCGAAACATGATACAGTGGATATTCCTGCATCTAAGATGAAGACTGCAATTGCTAATATTCTGCTGGATGAAGGATATATTACAAAATACGATATCGTAGAAGACGGAGAGTTCCAGACAATCCGTGTAACATTAAAATACGGTGCAGATAAGAATGAGAAAGTCATTTCAGGGCTTAAGAGAATTTCTAAGCCGGGTCTGCGCGTATATGCAAACTGTGAGGAGCTGCCGAAAGTACTTGGCGGACTTGGAACAGCAATCATTTCAACCAATCAGGGTGTTATCACAGACAAAGAAGCAAGGAAGCTTGGCGTAGGCGGAGAAGTACTGGCATTTGTGTGGTAACCGAAAGCAACTTAGTGAAAGCGAGCCGGAGGCGAAGCTTGAACTTAGTGCGAGGTTGTTCCTTGAGATTAGCGAAAGGAACTTCCTTAGAGGAAACACCATCGTTACTAGACTTGAAAAGACCTCGTCAAGTGTTAAGGTGTGCGTTCGCACTAGGCTCGAAAGAACCTCGCCAAGTGCTCACAGTAACTGAAAACAGAGCAGGCGAAAGATTCTGCTCCGAGAATTTAAGTTAAGGAGGATATGGCAATGTCACGTATCGGAAGACTGCCAATCGCGATTCCGGCAGGCGTAACTGTGGAAATCGCAGAGAATAATGTAGTGACCGTAAAAGGTCCAAAGGGAACTCTGTCTAGGGAGCTTCCTGTTGAAATGGAAATTAAGAAAGACGGCGAGACAATCGTCGTTACAAGACCGAATGATTTGAAGAAGATGAAATCCCTTCACGGCCTTACCAGGACACTGATTAACAACATGGTTATCGGCGTTACAGAAGGATATAAGAAAGTTCTTGAAGTAAACGGTGTTGGTTATAGAGCGGCAAAATCAGGAAACAAATTAACACTTAGCCTTGGATACTCTCACCCGGTAGAGATGATCGACCCGGAAGGCGTTGAGACGGTTCTCGAGGGACAGAACAAGATTACTGTTCAGGGTATCGATAAGGAAAAGGTTGGACAGTATGCAGCCGAGATCAGAGATAAGAGAAGACCGGAGCCATATAAGGGCAAGGGTATTAAGTACTCTGACGAGGTTATCAGACGTAAAGTCGGTAAGACAGGTAAAAAATAATTAAGGAGGGTGAGAGAAAATGGTTAGCAAAAAATCAAGAAGCGAAGTTCGTGTAAAAAAACACATGAAATTACGTAACCGTTTCAGCGGTACGCCTGAATGCCCGCGTTTAGCAGTGTTCAGAAGTAACAAACACATGTATGCTCAGATTATTGATGATACAGCCCAGATTACTCTGGTATCCGCTTCCACTCTTCAGAAAGATGTGAAAGCAAACCTGGAAAAGACGGACAATGTAGAGGCAGCCGCATATCTTGGCAAAGTAATTGCCGAGAGAGCGCTTGAGAAAGGCATCAAGGACGTTGTTTTTGACAGAGGCGGTTTTATCTATCACGGAAAAGTTCAGGCATTAGCAGACGCAGCTAGAGAAGCTGGTTTGAATTTCTAGAAGGAGGAGCACACATGAAACAAGAACGTATTGATGCTGGTTCATTAGAATTGACAGAAAAAGTAGTATCAATTAAACGTGTTACCAAGGTTGTTAAGGGTGGCCGGAATATGAGATTCACAGCTTTAGTAGTTGTTGGCGATGGGAACGGCCATGTTGGTGCAGGTTTAGGAAAAGCAACCGAAATCCCGGAAGCAATCCGCAAGGGAAAAGAGGATGCTGCAAAGAAGCTTATTACGGTTGCATTAGATGAGAATGGAAGTATTACACATGATTTGATCGGTAAATTCGGAAGCGCTTCCGTATTACTGAAAAAGGCACCAGATGGTACTGGAGTGATTGCCGGCGGTCCGGCGCGTGCCGTTATCGAGATGGCGGGTATCAAGAATATCCGTACAAAGTCTCTTGGCTCTAACAATAAGCAGAATGTTGTTCTGGCTACGATTGAGGGACTGAAAGAGGTTAAGACTCCAGAAGAAGTGGCTAAGCTTCGTGGAAAATCCATCGAAGAGATCTTAGGCTAGAGGGAGGTAGACCGAGATGGCAAATTTAAAAATCACATTGGTAAAATCTACAATCGGTGCTGTACCGAAGCATAAGAAAACCGTAGAAGCGCTTGGGCTTAAGAAGACGGGCAGGACAGTTGTGCTTCCGGACAATGCGGCTACAAGAGGAATGGTGAAACAGGTTCAGCATCTGGTAAAGGTAGAAGAGGCGTAACAAATTTTGAATAAGGAGGTGTAACCATGGACTTATCTAATTTAAGACCTGCTGACGGAGCAAAGCAGAGCAGCAATTTCAGAAGAGGACGCGGACACGGTTCTGGAAACGGAAAGACTGCCGGCAAGGGACATAAAGGTCAGAGAGCCCGTTCAGGCGGCACAAGGCCCGGTTTCGAAGGCGGTCAGATGCCATTATACAGAAGGATTCCTAAGAGAGGCTTCACAAACAGAAATTCCAAGACGATCGTCGGGATCAACGTGGGCGTTTTGGAGGCGTTTGAAAATGATACAGTGGTTTCTGTAGAAAATTTAATCGAGGCTGGAATCGTAAAGAATCCAAGAGACGGAGTTAAGATTCTTGGAAATGGTGAATTGACGAAAAAACTTACAGTTCAGGCGAATGCATTCAGTGCTGGTGCAGTAGCTAAGATTGAGGCACTTGGTGGAAAAGCAGAGGTGATCTAATGTTCAAAACATTTCGACGGGCATTTCAAATTGAGGATATTCGGAAGAAGATCTTATACACATTTTTAATGTTAATCGTAATCAGACTTGGCTCACAGCTGCCGACACCGGGCGTGGATCCGTCCTATATCAAAGAGTTTTTTGCACAGAATACGGGGGAAGCGTTTAATTTTTTTAACGCTTTCACCGGCGGTTCCTTTGAGCAGATGTCAGTATTTGCCCTAAGTATTACCCCATATATTACGTCTTCCATTATTATGCAGCTTCTTACTATCGCAATTCCGAAGTTAGAGGATATGCAGAAGGAGGGCGAGGATGGAAGAAAGAAGATTGCGTCCTTTACAAGATATCTGACGGTAGGTCTGGCGCTGATCGAATCAACGGCGATGGCGGTTGGCTTTGGCCGTCAGGGACTTCTGGTTGAGTATAATTTTGTAAATGCGGCAATTGTAGTGCTCACTCTTACAGGTGGTTCTGCATTTCTCATGTGGATTGGCGAGCGTATCACGGAGAACGGTGTTGGAAACGGTATTTCCATCGTGCTGGTGATTAATATTGTTTCACGTATCCCAAATGATATGGCAACGTTGTTTGAGCAGTTTATACAGGGAAAGAACATCGCCAAAGGCGGTCTGGCAGTTATCATTATTCTGGCGATCATTCTGGTTCTGGTAGTATTCGTTGTAATCCTTCAGAGCGGCGAGAGAAGGATTGCTGTGCAGTATTCCCAGAAGATGCAGGGCAGAAGGACCTATGGCGGACAGTCGACTCATATTCCGATGAAGATTAACACAGCCGGCGTAATTCCGATTATCTTCGCATCTTCGCTGATGCAGTTCCCAGTAGTGATCGCTACATTTTTGGGGAAAGCGGATGGAAATGGCATTGGCAGTGAGATCCTTCGCGGATTAAACCAGAGCAACTGGTGCAATCCTCAGAATATTAAATATTCATGGGGACTGGTTGTGTATATTGTTTTAACTATATTCTTTGCATATTTTTATACGTCCATCACCTTTAACCCGATGGAGATCGCAAATAATATGAAAAAGAGCGGTGGATTTGTTCCGGGTATCCGTCCAGGACGTCCGACGGTTGAGTATCTGAGAAGGATACTGAACTATATCATATTTATCGGAGCATGCGGTCTGGTTGTGATACAGTTTGTGCCGATTCTGTTTAACGGATGGCTTGGCGCAAGAGTATCCTTCGGCGGAACGTCGCTGATTATTATTGTCGGCGTTGTGCTCGAGACAATTAAACAGATTGAATCTCAGATGCTTGTACGTAATTACAAGGGATTTTTGAACAGATGAGACTGGTGGGCGCACGCCCGTCAGACGATGCGGAGCATGCGGTAAACGCTTGTTCCGATACCATATCTATTTTGACCTGCGAAATTATTCGCGGGTTAAAATGCTATATAAGGAGGAGGTATTCCATGAAGATTATTATGTTAGGTGCACCTGGAGCTGGAAAGGGAACCCAGGCAAAGAAGATTGCAGGTCAGTATAATATTCCGCACATTTCTACGGGAGACATTTTCCGTGCAAATATTAAGAACGGCACAGAGCTCGGCAAAAAGGCTAAGACCTACATGGATCAGGGACTGCTTGTACCGGATGAACTGGTTGTAGACTTGGTAGTGGACCGTGTGAATCAGGATGATTGTGTAAACGGATACGTTCTGGACGGTTTTCCGAGGACGATCCCGCAGGCGGAGGCGCTTTCAGAGGCGCTGAAAAAGCTTGGGCAGAAGATGGATTATGCAATTGATGTGGATGTGCCGGATGAGAATATCGTGAATCGTATGTCGGGCAGAAGAGCCTGCGTTGGATGCGGCGCTACGTATCATCTGGTATATGCGCCGACAAAGCAGGAAGGCATCTGCGATACATGCGGAAAGGAACTGATCCTCAGGGACGACGACAAACCGGAGACGGTTCAGAAACGCCTGAACGTATACCATGAGCAGACCCAGCCGTTGATCGATTATTATACAAAGGAAGGAATCCTCCGCAAGGTAGACGGGACGATCGATATTGACGAAGTGTTCGGACAGATTGTAAAGCTTCTGGAGGCGTAGGATATGCCGATATCAATTAAATCATCAAGAGAAATAGAACTGATGGCGGAGGCGGGGCGGATTCTGGAGAAGGTTCATCTGGAACTGGAAAAGGCTCTGCATCCGGGAATGAGCACCCTTGAGATTGATCATTTGGGAAGAGAGCTGATCGAGGGGTATGGATGTACCCCTTCATTCCTTAATTATAACGGATATCCGGCATCTATCTGCGTATCGGTAAACGAAGAGGTCGTGCACGGTATTCCATCAAAGCGCCGTATTATAAAGGAAGGCGATATAGTGAGTCTGGATGCGGGCGTGATCTATAAGGGATACCATTCCGATGCCGCAAGGACTCATGCTGTGGGAGTTGTGAGCAAAGAAGCCGAAGATTTGATCAGAGTCACAAGAGAATGCTTCTTCGAAGGCATAAAGTACGCAAAAGAAGGCAATCATTTATTTGACATTTCCAGAGCGATTGGAAAATATGCCAGAGAGCGGGGATATGGCGTGGTGAGAGACCTTTGCGGCCATGGCGTCGGCACGACCCTGCATGAAGCGCCGGAGATACCGAATTATGAGGTGGCGAAGCGCGGCGTAAGGTTAAGGGCCGGAATGACGCTGGCGGTTGAGCCGATGATTAATATTGGAGGCTGGGAGGTTGACTGGCTGGATGACGATTGGACGGTAGTAACCAGAGACCGCACGCTGTCGGCACATTATGAAAATACCATCGTGATCACAGAGGGTGAACCAAGAATCCTGTCAATGGCCGAAAGCACTTAGCGAAAGCAAGCCGAAAGGCGCAGCTTAAGGTTAGTGCGAGCAGGCGAAAAGGTTATAAAAGCAGTGAGTGAGGTTGGAATGGACAGATACAGGACAGGGATGCTTGCAAGGTCAAAGGCCGGGCATGACGCTGGGAAAATATATGTAATAATGGATACTGACGGCGCATATGCATATTTAGCGGACGGCAGGATTAGAACTGCTGCTAAGCCAAAGAAGAAAAAAATAAAACATATAGAATTAATCTGCATGGAGCATGATATATCCGAGGCGGATGACGCGCAGCTCAGAAGGATACTGAAGGAATATCAGAATAACGTTTTAATTGAGGAAGAAGAGATTTAGGAGGATGTAAGATATGTCAAAGGCTGACGTGATTGAAATTGAAGGAACCGTAGTAGAGAAACTTCCGAATGCAATGTTTCAGGTAGAGCTTGAAAACGGACATCAGGTGCTTGCGCATATCAGCGGCAAGCTTAGAATGAATTTTATCAAGATTTTGCCAGGTGACAAGGTTACGCTGGAGCTGTCACCTTATGATTTATCCAAAGGAAGAATTATTTGGAGAGATAAGTAAAAAACATATTGACGCAGGATAAAAAAGGGTGCTATAATATAAAAGCACGTTTTCGGGTGCTTTATTTCGTTGCGCATTTTTAAAGCCCTGGAAACAAGGAAACCTGAAAGGCAAGCAATGGATGAAAGGAGGATCCCCGTGAAGGTTAGATCATCAGTAAAACCAATTTGCGAGAAGTGCAAAGTTATTAAAAGAAAAGGAAGCATTCGCATTATCTGCGAAAATCCAAAACATAAACAGCGTCAGGGATAGGCACTGAACACTTAATGAAAGCAAGCCATAGGCGCAGCTTGAATTTAGTGGTGAAGGTCGTTCGAGGAACTTAGCGAGCGTGAGCCTAAAGGCGAAGCGCGAGGTTAGTGAGTCGAACATCTTCTGCAGTCGAAAAAGCAGATTGCAGACACAGACAAAGTTTATGAAATTAAATTAGGCGGCTGATAGCCGGTACGATTTAATGTGCGGGCTATTTTAAATATACAAGGCGCACCTGTAGCCGGTGAAGTCCTCGTATATTGCTTCTAATGCCGGCCCGTCATTACCGGATAGGATTTGTCCGGTGGCCGGAAAGGACGTGATACCGAACACGTCTGGACTTAAATTAAAGAGGAAGTTCCTTGCGCTAAGTTCGTGGGAAACCTTACTAAGCGAACAGGAACAACTCTTTTCAGTAAGCATGTGGGAAACCGTGCTGACTGCTCAGTAGTCCCTATTAAAGACAATGTAACTATAATTTTTAGAAAATGGAGGAAAATCACATGGCTCGTATAGCAGGTGTAGACTTACCAAGAGACAAACGTGTTGAAATCGGACTGACTTATATTTATGGAATCGGCAGACCGAGCGCAACCCGGATTCTGACAGAGGCAGGAGTAGATCCTGATATCCGCTGCAGAGACTTGACAGATGAGGATGTTAAGAAAATCAGTGCAGTAATTGATGAGACCCAGATGGTAGAAGGCGATCTTAGAAGAGAGATAGCGCTGAACATCAAGAGACTGCAGGAGATCGGATGCTACAGAGGTATCCGCCACAGAAAAGGACTTCCAGTTCGCGGTCAGAAGACAAAGACCAACGCAAGAACAAGAAAGGGTCCGAAGAGAACAGTAGCTAATAAGAAAAAGTAAAAACTTAGTGAAGGCAGGCTTAAGCGAAGCCTGCGGCTAGTATTTACTTTGTTCTTCGAGCATAGCGAGAAGAACTTCATTAAAATTCATCAAAAAAGGAAAGTGTAGGTTAGTTTTATTATGGCAAAGAAAGTTACAAAGAAAGTGACAAAAAAGCGTGTCAAGAAAAACGTTGAACGCGGACAGGCACATATCCAGTCATCCTTTAACAACACGATCGTTACATTAACGGATGCACAGGGTAACGCTCTTTCATGGGCAAGCGCCGGTGGTCTTGGATTTAAAGGTTCAAGGAAATCTACTCCTTATGCAGCACAGATGGCAGCAGAGACTGCAGCAAAAGCAGCATTAGTCCATGGGTTAAAATCAGTAGATGTTATGGTTAAGGGACCAGGTTCTGGAAGAGAGGCAGCAATCCGTGCCCTTCAGGCATGCGGAATTGACGTAACAAGCATCAAGGACGTTACGCCTGTACCGCACAATGGATGCCGTCCGCCGAAGCGCAGAAGAGTCTAATTGGTTACCCTTTAAAGATAACATTTGAGATAATAGGAGGAGATATAGGACATGGCAGTAAATAGAGTTCCGGTTCTGAAGAGATGCCGTTCCCTTGGAATGGAGCCGGTTTATTTGGGAATTGATAAAAAGTCTAGAAGACAGTTGAAGAGATCCAATCGGAAGATGAGCGAGTATGGCCTGCAGTTACGCGAGAAGCAGAAAGCCAAATTCATATACGGCGTGTTAGAGAAGCCGTTCAGAAACTATTTTGAGAAGGCTCAGCGTATGAGCGGCATGACAGGTTCAAACCTGATGATTATGCTGGAGAGCAGACTGGATAACGTAGTGTTCCGTATGGGTCTGGCAAGAACCCGCCGTGAGGCTAGGCAGATCGTTGACCATAAGCATGTGCTGGTAAATGGCAAGCAGGTGAATATTCCGTCTTACCTTGTAAAGGCTGGCGATGTAATCGAAATCAAGGAGAAATGCAAAGGCTCTCAGAGATATAAGGACATTCTGGAGGTGACAGGCGGACGTTTGGTTCCGGGTTGGATTGAGGCAGACCATGAGAATCTGAAGGCAACCGTAAAAGAGCTTCCGACCCGTGACGAGATTGATGTTCCGGTAGATGAGATGTTGATTGTCGAGTTATATTCTAAATAATAAGATTTAGAGATTCACCCCACAAGGAGGGACTATATAGTGTTTGATTTTAATAAACCAAATATCGAGATAACCGAGATTTCAGAAGATAAGAGATACGGAAGATTTGTTGTGGAGCCTCTGGAGAGAGGCTATGGCACAACGCTTGGAAACTCTCTTAGAAGGATCATGCTTTCGTCGCTTCCCGGCGCTGCAATTAGCCAGGTGAAGATTGACGGGGTACTGCATGAGTTCAGTTCCATCCCAGGTGTAAAAGAAGACGTTACCGAGATTGTCATGAATTTAAAGTCTCTGGCAATCAAGAACACATCCGAGACCGACGAGCCAAAGACAGTCTATATTGAGTTTGAAGGCGAAGGGGTGGTGACTGGCGCGGATATTCAGGTGGATTCTGATATTGAGATTATGAACCCGGAAACTGTAATCGCGACGCTGAACGGCGGAGCGGACAGCAAATTGTATATGGAGCTTACCATTACAAAGGGAAGAGGATATGTAAGTGCGGATAAGAATAAAAACGAGGAACTGCCGATCGCAGTTATTCCGGTTGATTCTATCTACACCCCGGTAGAGCGTGTGAATCTCACTGTAGAAAATACACGTGTTGGTCAGATTACAGACTTTGACAAATTAACATTGGATGTTTGGACGGATGGGACATTGGTTCCGGATGAGGCCGTAAGTTTAGCGGCAAAGGTACTTAGCGAGCATCTGAAGCTGTTTATTGATTTATCAGAGGTTGCACAGGCTGCTGAAGTTATGATCGAGAAGGAAGACGATGAGAAAGAGAAAGTTCTTGAGATGAGCATTGATGAGCTTGAACTTTCTGTTCGTTCATTCAACTGCTTGAAGAGAGCGGGGATCAATACAGTAGAGGAGCTGACAAACAGAACTCCGGAGGATATGATGAAGGTACGTAACCTTGGACGCAAGTCTCTGGAAGAAGTGTTGGCGAAATTGAAAGAGCTCGGCTTAGAATTAAGCCAAGGCGAGGAATGAAGAACTACCTTATAAAAATAAGTCCGTCAATAAGCCCGACGCGCATGACGGAGGCATTTGGCTAGTAAGCCCGACGAATGCATAACCAAGTGTTATAATGATGGAGGAATAGTAAAATGGCAAAATATAGAAAGCTTGGCAGAACGTCAAGCCAGAGAAAAGCATTGATCAGAAACCAGGTAACAGCGCTTTTGAACAACGGTAAGATTGTAACCACAGAAGCGAAGGCAAAGGAGATCCGCAAAGCTGCAGAAGGCCTGATCGCGCTGGCAGTAAAGGAGAAGGATAACTTCGAGGAGGTTACTGTAACAGCGAAGGTTGCCCGCAAGGACAAGGATGGAAAGAGAGTAAAGGAAGTTGTAGACGGTAAGAAGGTTACTGTATATGACGAAGTTGAAAAAAAGATCAAGAAGGATAAACCGTCAAGACTTCATGCAAGAAGACAGATGCTGAAGGTTCTCTATCCGGTTAAGGATGTTCCGGCAGCACAGGCGGGAAGAAAGAAAAACACCAAGAACGTGGATCTCGTTGCAAAGTTATTTGATGAGATTGCTCCAAAGTATGAGAACCGCAACGGCGGTTATACACGAATCGTTAAGATCGGCCAGCGTAAGGGCGACGCAGCGATGGAGGTTCTGATCGAGCTGGTATAAGCATTATTTTATCAGATAATTTATGTGGGAAAAGAGTATATCTCATCCTCATGCCATTCTGGGAAGAAGGTATTGGGGATGAGATATTTTTTATGATATAGGAAACCTATTTGGCAGTTATTTATTTACAGCGGGCCCTCTCATAGAATGTATCTATGAATTATTACCATTATACAATCTATCAATTAGACAATCGAGAAATTTAGAGAGATAATAAAGATGGTTATAAAAGTCACAAATGGAAAGAGAGGGTAAAGATATGACTTTGTATGATTCTAAAAAGAAACTTGCGTTAGCCGGGGCAGTCTGCGGCATTGTTGCCGCTATCCTTGCATTTATGGGCAATCCGGCTAATATGGCGTTTTGCATCGCCTGTTTTGTGAGGGATATGGCGGGAGCTATGGGGATGCATCAGGCTGAGGTAGTTCAGTATGCGCGTCCGGAGATCATAGGACTTGTTTTAGGAGCCTTTATTATCTCTGCAGCAACGAAGGAGTACCGTTCTACGGCCGGTTCTTCTCCGATGATTCGCTTTGTACTGGGAATGATCATTATGATCGGATCGCTGGTATTTTTAGGCTGCCCGCTGCGTATGATCATCCGTATGTCGGCAGGCGACCTGAACGCATGGGTGGCGCTGGTAGGATTTATTTTGGGAGTGGGAACCGGAACCTTTATGCTGAAGAATGGAACCAGCCTTGGACGTGCCCATGAAACGAACAAATCCAGCGGTTCTGTGCTTTCTATTATCTTAGTGGGTATTTTATTGCTTGCGGTATGTACAAGCCTTCTAAAGGCCAGTGAGGCGGGTCCTGGAAGTATGCACGCACCGATTATTGTGTCTTTGATCGGCGGACTCGTATTCGGCGCGTTTGCACAGAAGTCCAGAATGTGTTTTGCAGGAGGAATACGAGACGTGATTCTGATGAAGAATTTTGATCTTCTAACCGTAATTGCAGCGTTATTTGCGGTAATGCTGATTTTTAATGCGGCAACGGGAAGATTCGTCCTTGGATTCAATACACCTGGTATTATTGCGCATTCCGAGCATCTGTGGAACGTGCTGGGAATGTATGCGGTTGGATTTGCAGCGGTACTTGCAGGCGGCTGTCCGCTGCGTCAGCTGATTTTGGCGGGACAGGGTTCTTCTGACTCAGCAGTGACCGTTCTTGGCTTGTTCTTTGGGGCGGCGCTCTGTCACAATCTGGGGCTTGCTTCCAGCGGAACTGCCATGAACGCCGAGACGCAGGAGGTTGTTGCGGGAGCAGCGACGCCGAACGGCAAGATTGCAGTCATTCTATGTATTATCGTATGTTTTGCGATAGCATTTGCCAACAAGCGCGAGGCTGTAAAGAAATAAGTGAAAGGAAGGGAATTGATATGGTAGAAGTAGATGCAAGAGGGCTTTCCTGCCCGGAACCGATTATGCTGACGGCAGATGCGCTAAAGAGTGCAGACGGACCGGTTAAAGTACTGGTTAGCGAACCCCATCAGAAGACAAATGTAGAGAAGCTGGCGAAAGACCGCGGCAAGAAGACCACCGTTACAGAAGATGGATCGGGATTTGTGATCATAATCGAATAGCGTAAAAGAAATTAAAAATGAAAATATGTAATTAAAAGAGGAGCTGGCGTGCCATTCTGATACGTCGGCTCCTCTTAGCTGCATTATTCGATTTCCGCAAACGCTATGTAGGAAGGATCTGTTTCCCTCGATTTTCCACGGCCATTATTGTAGTCGTCGGTATAAGAAAGATCGTTAAGCATAAAGGAATTGTCGCCGGCTACAACACGTTTCACGATTACCCATCTGCCGTCGCGTTTTTCCCACTGGTCGATGTCCCGGCAGCGGGCCTCCACTGTAAAAGTAGGTTTTTTCGCTTTGTTCCGGTATTTGCAGGCCGCATACATATAGGTTTCACTGGCAGCCTTTGTGCCGTCCGCATTCATTTTTATCAGAATATTGGTCATCATATGATGGGTAGAGATCATCCGGTTTGTATGTATCTTCAGCATCATATCGATAAAGCCTCTTCCGGTTCCCTTGTAGGTAGGGCCATAGTCTACCTCAGCGTCCTCTGCAAATATTGTGTAACCAAGTTCGAAGTCTATTCTGTCAAGCGCGCGGCAGTAGGTATAAATCTGTTCTTTTATTTTTTCTTTTTCTACAAAAATTTCAAGTTCAGTCATAGGTTGTCCTTTCTTGAATAAATGCTCCATCCAGTCAGTCCCAAAATTCGGTGTCTGGCCGGATGGAGCACTAGGCTTAGGTATGTGCCGCATTAACGGTATAGGCCGTCATGCAGATATACTGTTACTTATCAAAGAATACTATTATTTAGCTGGTTTCTTGTACTCAAGGCCGATCCGTTCGCACTGTCTTTCCGGATCCCAGAAGAATCCCCACTCAACGTACAGTTTCTTCTTTGCCGTATCAGCAGGAGTCCACGTAACAAGATCTTTGTTTTTGTAGAGCTTATCGATCTCTTCGTCCGTATAGCCAAAGCTCTGCAGTACTTCACGGTTATGCTCGCCGAAGCAAGGAGCAGCGGCAACAATCTGAGAAGGATTCTTTTTGAAGATATTCGTTACGCCGATACCTTTCATCTTGCCGAAGCACTGATCTTCCCATTCAACCAGGTTCTCACGTGCCTCGTACTGCGCGTCTTTCTCAATGTCGGCGGGTCCATAAGCCCTCTGGCATGGAACGCCGGCTTTGCCGAAGATTTCCTCCAGTTCGTCACAGGTATGAGAAGCACAGAACTCTTCGCACAACTTCTCTGCTTTTGCCCCGCGTGGGTCGTAAAGAGGAAGTCCGGTACAATCTTTCGGAATGTCTGAGTCTTTGGCGCCTGGCGTACCCATACCGATAATTGGATATCCACGGGTAACAGGACCCTGGCCAACGATAGCAACAAACATGGAACCGCCGTCTTTGGTGTTGTAGAATGAGAAACAAGCTGATATATCACTCTTGTTACCGGTACGGTACGGAACCGGATCACCCTGCTTTGGATAGCCGTTGTTGAACCATTTAGCCGGATAGTTGTCAAGCAGCCGGAACATGGTATCATACTGTGCAACGTCGCAGGAATCGCCTTCGCCGGTACGCAGAGCGTGGATATAACCAGACAGGGCAACCATACATGCATTGTAAGCCGTGATGTAATCTGACAGATATGGATTTACCTTCAGCGGAGCGGAGGTAGGTGTTTCACCGTTCAAATACATATAACCGCCCATTGCCTGTCCGGATACGTCATAAGACGGTTTGTCTTTAGCCGGACCAAACTGGCCGTAACCGGATACGTGTACGATCATAAGGGCTTTGTTGCGCTCCCAGCAGGATTCATCGGTAATGCCGCGCTTCTTATATGAACCGGGTTTTCCTGCCTCAATCCAGATATCAGCCCATTCAATACACTTGTAGAAAATCTTCCGTCCGGAAGGCTTTGCGGTATTGATCGTAATGGAGTATTCATTACGGTGGTTCTGAGACCATGAGAGAGTACCGCGGGTCTGGCATGCGATTGTAGGAGCCTCAGCCTGAAGAACCTTAGCGCCCATCTCAGCCATAAGGGAACCTGCGAAAGGTCCAGCAATATTGGTACCTGAGATAAATACCTTTACGCCCTGAAGAACACCAAATTCAGGATATTCGTTGAATTTCTGAGTTAATTTGTTGTTAATTTCTTTCATAATAGAATTCCTTTCTTAATATATTAATCGCCTAATATATACATGTGTGATATTGAAAAACTATACTTATTGAACTGCTAATGTTCAATAAGGTATGTTTATTCGTCGCCCTGTGGATATTTCTCCTGAAGCTTCTTACCGCCGCTGATCGCACCGGAAACAGAAAGGAACAGAAGAACTGCTATTACCATGTAGAAGATCCATGTGATGCCGTAACCTGCGATACCCTGAATGATTGAGGTCAGTACGGAACCGAATGCCGCGCCAATCAGGAAGAACAGGTTAGCAAAAGCATAAATTCCCGCATAATCCTTTGTGCCGAATACGGTAGACATCAGTACGGCAGGAAGCACCTTTGGAAGGAACATTG
The DNA here is from genome assembly GCA_910584095.1 of uncultured Dorea sp. GTDB lineage: Bacteria > Bacillota > Clostridia > Lachnospirales > Lachnospiraceae > Claveliimonas. Next base: position 14,184 of record CAJTYU010000019.1, read on the forward strand.
CAATAGCAAAGAATACGGAGTATCCGAAAACAAGCGTGGTATTGCCGGTTATCGAGTAAGCGTAAAGGCTTCCCAGTCCGATGATAACCAGAACAGCAGCAGCAAGAACGGTCTTGCGGATGCCCATCTTATCCATCAATGCACCGCCGCCTACCATACCGAAGATGGAAACAACAGAGTAAACAGAAAGAACAGTACCCTGAAGTTTTCCGCCGTCCTGTGCGACGGAGGTAACAAAGTTCGGAACGTGTGTGGTAACGCCTGCAGACAGGATTCCTACACAAAGAACAACGCCGAGTACGCAGAACCATGCGCCGGACTTGGTAGCTACCTTTTTAGATACGCCGATCCATGCGTTGGACTGTGCCTGCGCATTTGCTATGGAAGCATCCTTTTTACTGGTGCGGTATGGCTCTGTACCGTATTCTGCCGGAGAACGCTTTACCAGAATAAGCGCCGTAACAAGCATTACGATACCTACAACAGCTGCTGAGAACAGCATTGCGGTTTTCCATCCGGTGGTACCGGAAGCGATAAACTTGGAAATAACCGGCGACCATACGGCGCCGCCAAGTCCGCCGCTGGCATAAGCGATGGACATCATCGTTGCACGTTTATCCTCGAACCATGCAGTTACCAGCATGGAGATCGGAAGCTGTGTAAGACCGGCCTGGAAGATATTTGACAGAGCAAATATCAGGTAAAACTGCCAGATAGCGGTACAGAATGTAGCGACTGCCCAACATGCGCATGATCCGACGGTAACGATTACCATCATAATCTTCATATTCTTCTTCTGATATAATCCGGCAATTACCATAGCGCCGATCGCGCTGGCAAAGGAAGCGATCAGGTTGACCAGCGACCAGCTTGTAACGCTGAATCCAAGGTCTTCGCAGACGGGAGCCATGTACAATGAGAAACAGTTGCCCATGATTCCGGTCGGTATAAATGACAGGATGCAGGCTGCCACAAGAACGCCCCAGCCTTTAAATTTTTTACTCTCCATTATTTTCTCCTTTCAGATCTGAACTAGTATTTAGGTATTGCTCTACGAGTTTACTGCGGATGATCTTGCCATTCTTAGCATGCGGGATCTCATCCATAAACTCGAAAGACTTTGGTATCTTATACGGCGGAAGATAGTTGAGGGCAAGCTTGATGAGACTCTTGTCGCTGACAGGTTCGCTTGCTTCGATAAATGCATGGATCCTGTGTCCCCATTCCTTATCGGGAAGTCCTACAACAACGGCGTCAACAACTTTTTTTGATTTTTTCAGCACAGTCTCAATCTCTGCGGCAAATACATTTTCGCCGCCGGTAACGATCATATCGCTGCGCCTGTCCACAAAATACAAATAGCCTTCCTCGTCCATATATCCAATATCTCCTACGCTTTTATAGCCGTTCTCATCGGTTTCGAGAGGAGTAACGTTAATATATTCTATCTTTGGGGCATCGCCATGCCATGCCATATAGATATTGCCGGTCTCGCCTGCAGGAAGCTCATGGCCGTCGTCGTCGCGTATTGAGATGTTGCCGCAAGGCATCCTGCCAATGCTGCCTTCGTGGGTGAGCCATTCGTCGCCGCGGATATATGTGATACCCACGCATTCGGTCATGGAGTAAATCTCATATATCTTCTCCGGCGGGAGGAGACGGAACCATTCCCGCTTAAGATCAGCAGAGCAGACGCCGCCGGTGTGGCAGAGGATCTCTAAGCTGCTTAAATCCTCCGGATTGAAATCCGGCAGCTTAATGATACGCTGCATTAGTGTTGGAACCAGCTGTACATATTCAATCTGGTATTTTTTCACCAATGCCACAATGGTTTTTGCATCCAGACAAGAAGGCATATAAAGCGTATTTCCGCAGTAAAGTCCGTTAAATGCCGCCGAGTGGGGGGCGCCGTGAAACAGCGGTCCGGCAAGAAGCTGCCGCATTTCAAAGCGCATACCGGAAAGAGTGAACCATGTCTGAAGCCCCTCGTCGCTTTCACCCGCAGGCATATTCTGCTGGACGACTTTGGTTTTTCCCGTTGTGCCGCCGGTACAGTTCGCGAGATTAGGCACGGCAAGGATGTCGGGAGGCATCTCGTCTGAATAATCCCCGCAGGCTTCTTTTAACTCAGCTGTACTTAGAGCCGCATAATCACTTGGCTTCCAGCGGTTTGTAACAACAAGGGAAGGAGAAACACATTCACATATTTCGAGAAGGTTCTGCCTGGGAACCCTGTCGGATATGGGAATATAACATCCGCCTGTTTTCCAGATACCAAAAGCAAGAGCGATATGGGTAGGGATATTGGGAAGAGCAACGATAACGCTCCTTCCAGGTCCGATCCCCTGCTCCAGAAGATACCATGCAATACGGTTGGATAGCACCTCAAGAGTCCGCCAGGTCATGACTGATTCTTTATTCTTTTGTGAGATATATACAAGCGCGGGTGCATCCGGCTTAACCCTTGCAATATTAGCCAGCTGAACCCCGGGAGTAAAAAAACTGTTCTCACTATGATTAAAAATATTAAAGTGTGACGTACACACGGCGTCTGGTCCTCACATTTCTCTCCCAGATTCGGAGCATTTTTCTATTAAGTATTTTTATGTAATTAGCCTGCTACGTTAGCCGGTCTGTATCCGCCGTCTACCGGCAGTGTAACGCCTGTGATATAAGAAGCGGCGCTTGAGCACAGGAAGAGGATTGCGTCAGCGATTACCTGAGGCTCGCCGATCCTGCGGAGCGGAATGCCTGCAGCGAGATTCTTCTTTGCAAACGGAGGAACAGTTGCCAGAAGCTTGGTATCGATTACACCGGGAGCTACAGCGTTGCAGCGGATTCCCGCATATGCCTGCTCCCAAGCCATAGACTGTGTGAATGCGATAACGCCGCCCTTAGATACCGGATACGGGCATCCGCAGCCAGCTCCGTAGATACCTGCTACAGAAGCGGTATTTACGATACAGCCTTTGGTCTTCTTTAACATCTTGATGGCGTATTTGGTCATGTTGAATGTGCCTTTGATATTGGTGTCCATTACATAATCCCACTGAGATTGTTTCATCTTGTGAATCGGAACGCTGCTGTCAACGCCGGCATTATTTACAAGAATATCAAGTCTTCCCCACATCTCTTCGATTTCAGTATAAATAGCCTGAGCTGCCTTGTAATCGGTAAGGGTGATCGCGTTGTGCTTGAAGCTGTCCTCTGGATAAGAAGCCTTTAACTCATCGAGCACTGCGGTAACATCCTCGCCCTCTTTGCCTAGGAAATAAACCTTAGCGCCAGATGCAAGAAATGATTTTACTGTAGCAAATCCTATTCCTGAAGTACCTCCAGTAACTAATGCAACTTTTCCGTTAAATTCGTTTTCAAACATTGTTGAATCTCCTTTCATGTAAATGGTTCTTAAATTAAGTTTGCTTTTCGAAGCATTCCCGGTGCCTCGAAAGTTCATCACCGTTCTGTCAATTCAATGACTGCTAATATTTTAACATTTTTCGAAAAGTTTCGCGAATGGATAATTGTGTTTTTATACAGAATGAAGGGATAAAAAGTAAGATTTTATAGTCAAATTGACGGACAATAAGGGATAAAAGAAAAAACAATTGAATAAAATGTAAAAAAAGAAGACTTTGCTAAAATTATATATTTAACAGAAGTCTTCCACGGTATTTATAAGAGTTTATTTTGTCTGCTTTTCATATGGTGTAAAATATTCCTTCGGCATATAATCAGTGATAATACCTATAAAGTTCATCATATAACAGAAACAGAGCTGGATACTGGCGCCGGATTTGTTTTTTACCTCGGTTAAAAGACCGTTCATTGAATCATTGGCAATCTGCATCGACAGGCCCTTGAGATGGATGACCGGGGGCTGCGACGGGACAGAAAAGCGCTCGTATTTGAGGTATGGGTTAGCAATCATATAGACATAGGTACTGCTGTTCATACGCGCCTCTGCGATTTCAAGTTCCGTGTTTCCGGAAGGAAATAAACGGTAACGGTGGAACGGTCCCAGATTAATCAGGGTATTTGGCTTTAGTTTGTATTCCAAACCATTCACACGCAGTATACCGGTTCCCGCCCGAACCAGAAGAAAAGTCTGATCTCGGTTATTGCTATAAGACGTCGGAGACTTAATGTGGCGAAGGTGTGCATGGATGTCCTTTGGCAGGACATTGTTTGCAAAATAGTCGTGGGCGCCGGAGAGAACGGTATGGTTTTTAGAGGTGTTTTCGCTGGTATCTGCATGAACTGTGCTGGCAGAGAATTCCTTTTGCATGGTTATCATCTACTTTCCTGTGTAATTTTAATTGTGCGTTTTTTTTTCGTTCTGTTCTGCCAGATGCCTCTGTTTTCTAAATTCGCCCGGTGAGATGCCGTTGATGCTGAAAAATACCCGCGTCATGGTGCGGTCTGACCCAAAACCGGATTCAATAGCAATATCCATAATAGGAAGATTGGTCGTGGTAAGGAGAGCCTCTGCATAGCGAACCCGAAACTGCGACAAAATCTCTTTATAGCTGGAATCCAGCGTAGATTTAAATTGAATCCGCAGGATATTTTTTGAAATATAGAGATCCCGCGTAATACTCTTAGCGTCGATTGGTTCAGACATATTCTCGTATAAGTAGCTGATGGTAGAGATCAGCGTTTCGCTCATAATGGTTCCGCGGTAGATTCGGCCGTCTTTTCCGTCGTTGAGCATCTGGTTCAAATAGGTTTGGGGCGTCATGCCGGTCATGGTTTTAAAACGGCGGAAAAAGGTAATTTCTTTATTGAAGCCGGATATTGACGATATATAGTCAAATGGAAGGCTGTCATAAAGGAAGTATGTCATAGCGTGAGCCAGACGCATCCGGTTAAGATATTGGTTAAAGTTCAGGCCGGTAGCTATAAGGAGCGCATGGTTGAGCGACGATTCGCTTGAGACCGGACATACAACTTGGACAACATCTGAAATCGTCAGGTTCTCTGTGCTGTGAGAGGCAATATAAAGACTGGCCTTCCTGCTCAACGGGAAAGAGTCAAATTTGTAAGTTGCCTTGATGCTTTTGGCATACCGGTTATATAAAAGTTCAATTTGCCGCAGAAATGAACTGCGGATCACTGCTGAACCGTAAGTCTTTTTTTTATCCAGTTTGCGAAATTGGTTAAACAGGTGCAGAATCTGCTTAACCTCCGAACCTTCAGGACCGATGACAGGGAGGCTGTTTACAATTTCAAGTTCCAGTGAAGGACTTATTTTTTTGAATGCAAAATAATTTAAAAGCTGATAATCATAGGAACAAACCCACAGTTTGAACTGTTCCCCAAAATCTGGACAGATTGTAAGTACCTGTGAGCATTGAATCCATGATACGCAGCCAGGCTGAACTAAAAATTCTTCTCCATTTATAATAAAATTGCCGTGCCCCTTTTTGACGAGAATAAAATAACTGTCAAATTCCATGATTGGGAACATCTCGTCGCTAATGGTATGCTCCTGAAGCTTAAGATATTTGTCAGGACCACAGAAAATGCCATTTCTCGGGAGCTCACACAAAGGCCGGATTTTTCTTTTCAAAATGCTATATCTCCTCTTTAAATCTTTGTATCAAGTGTTGTAGATCAACATCTTGATATAGATAAAAGAGTAACACAGAACAGGCGTGAAATCAATCATTGTGTGAAAAAATCAAGAATTTTCATAGGTGAACATAAAAAGCAGGCTATAGACGCCGCTGGCATCTGCAGCCTGCTTTTCTATTGGAATTAATCACATCTAAAATAGCCGCTTATGGTAATGGTTCCCATTCCTCCGGCTTCCATCCTTTTGGCGGAAGCGGATTGCGGTACTGCCCGTTTGACTGATATTGGTACATGCGCATGGTTTTGATATGCCATACGTCTTCTTCGTCTTTTATAAAATCATCGCAGTAGATGACGCGCGTTTCCACATTATAGCCGTCTTCTATGTACACATGATGATCTTCATACTGGAATACGCCGCGTGCATGATGGTTGTCAATGATCCAGATAAGAGGCTGATGGCCCATATGGGAGGTTACCATGGGAAGATTACTCCATTTGGCGTGCTTTGCCTGAGTCAATGGATCCTTCGCCGCTAACTGCCCGTTGTGATAGCAGCGGAAATCATCGGTGAAAAGCTTGACAGCATATTCTTCTTTTTTCATATCCATCAGCCACCAGTAATAATATTTGGTGTCTATGATTTTCTGGAATTCACAGAGAAGCTCCGGCGTATACTGCTGCTTGCGGGCATTTAAAACTACCTCCAGAATGCGTTCTCTTTCTTTTTTCTTTAAAGGTCTTGCTGTGGCTGGCATATCCTGCGCCTCCAATCTTTCACTTATAATTTGTACGCCGCTTCAAAGCCTTCCCACATAGCGAAGCTTGCCTGGCGCGCTCTTACGGAATCGCCGACTGCATATACTTCCGGAATAAAGGTCTTTAACTCTTCTGAGAGCGGGTCGTAATTTCTGGAGCCAAGGCCGAAGAGTACATAGTCGAAACCGCGGAGCCATTCTTCGGTTCCATCTTTGCGCTGTACTTTAACGTCGTGGTCGGTTACTTCCAGAATCTTGGTATTCACATTGATGTTAACGCCTTTGCTCTTAAGCTTGCGGACCAATGGAGCGCGGTTCGGTGCGCATACATTGGTAAGAAGCTGCGGGAGCATCTCAATTAGGGTTACTTCCACGTCGCCGATGCTTGCGTCGTAGGATTTATTGTAAGAGTTCGGGCGGGCATTCTCAAGAACAACCTCCGCGGTCTCACAGGCAACGGCCCCGCCGCCGAGTACGCAGACGCGTCCTTTTGGAATGACAAATTTACCTCTCAGGAAATCATGGGCGGTACGGACCGGATAATCTTTGGTTCCTTTGATCGGCGGAACTAACGGCTTTGCGCCCGTAGCAACGATCACTGCTTCCGGAGCGAACTCTTTTACGGCTTCTACGGTTCCTTCCCTGCCAAATTCAAAGATAACTCCGGCTTTCTTTGCGCGGTAGTTCAAATGAACCATCCATTTGGTCATTTCCTGCTTGCCTGGTGCGACTACTGCGAGATTAAGCTGTCCGCCGATTCTCTTGGATGCTTCCCATACGGTAACATGGTGGCCTCTCTCGGCAGCAGTAACGGCAGCCATCATTCCGGCCGGGCCCGCGCCTACCACAAGGACTTTCTTGGACTTCTCAGCGGGAACCTCCGGGAAATCATATTCTCGTCCTACTCTTGGGTTAATATGGCATCTGCACTGAGGAACCGCCTCGGTACGGCTGATACAGCTTCCGCCGCAGCTTGCGCATGGAGTAATGTCGTCAAATTGGTTCTCAAGGGCTTTGTTGCACAGATCCGGGTCTGCAAGAAGCGGACGTCCAAGGGCGATACCGTCTACAAGGCCGCGCTCAACGATGTCTGCGCCGTAGCGGATGTCGTTGATCTTGCCGACTACGAATACCGGAATATTGACAACCTTTTTAATCTCGGACGCTTCGTATACATTTACGCCGATGCTCTTATTCTGGCATGGAATGATGTGCTCTAAACCTTCGTACTGGGTACCGCCGGAGATCTCAAGCATATCGATTCCGGCAGCCTCGAACTTCGGAGCCAGATATTTGATATCTTCGAGGGAGTTGCCGCCGATCATACGCTCATCGCCGGAAACACGCAGGATCAATGGGAAATCTGGACTTACGCATCTCCTGACTTCCTCGATCATCTCCAGTACGAATCTAGCCCGGTTGTCCAGTCCTCCGCCGTATTCGTCCATTCTCTTGTTGCGGAGGGGCGACAGGAAAGAGCCTGGGAGCATATAAGCGTGTGCGCAGTGGAGGGAGACGGCTCCGCAGCCGGCTTCTTCAGCTCTGCGTGCGGCCTGTCCGAACTGCTTGATGATCTTCTGGATCTCTTTTACGGAGATCTGACGGCTAACGTGACAGTTTGCATTTACATTCACAGACGGTCCTAATGGAGCGATCCGGCGGTATCCGCAGACAGATTCCGGTCCCGGATGGATGATCTGGGGAACAAGTACGCTTCCGGCCGCCCTGACGCGGTCTGCAAATTCCTTGAATTGGGGAACCATGCTGTCCTTATCTAATGCGGTTGTGTTGCCGAGATAAGGATACTTGCGGTCTACAGTTACGGCGTCAATCACTACATATCCGGTGCCGCCTTCAGCGCGGCGTACAAATACATCAGCCAGTCTTTTTGGAACAGTTCCGTCGGCTGCTTCATAATCCATACTCATAGGAGCCATCGCGACACGATTCTTCAGCGTGGTTTTTCCTAATTTAAGAGGGCTGAAGAGTTTTGAATCTTTCATATCTGTTATCATTTTTTTTCCTCCTGAACTATTATTGATATTAATTATAAACGAATAAAGAGCATGGCGTTGCACATTTTTTTGTCAATCTATCTATATTTTTATATGAAATCGTGAGAAATTACTTCTGCAAAGGAAGACATTTTGTTGGTTTTTACTACAAAAAGTTAGAGGTATAGACGGCAAATTTGGTATTAGTGACATTAAAAATTGATTTTTTGTACATTGTTTGTGCATTATAATTAACTTTTTGTTCCTGCATAATCCGGGAGTTAGTGTTAAACTTTAAACAAGTCTTAAGGGTTTATTATTTACTTAACAGACTGCTAATGTCCGTTAAGGTATGAATAAGATAATAAGTTCAAATTAGGATATTAGTTCATCACCTGAAACTATAAACCCGTCTGTTCCACAATATTCCAGCGGATAATTCCCGTGTCTGCCGGAAAGGCGCTGTGGGACAATGACTCTACAAATTAAAAAGAGAGGATGATTTGGCAAATGAGTTATGATGCATTGTTTTCACCTATTAAATTAAGAGGGCTTGAACTGAAGAATCGTATTATTCTGCCGGGTATGGCTACAAAGATGGCTAAAGGCAAACATGATGTACATGAGGACCTTCCGGGATATCATGCAGCAATCGCGGCGGGGGGATGCGGACTGAATATTGTAGAGATTGCATCAATTTGTTCGGAATGCCATGCAACGATCTATCTAGGCCTTTATAACGAGCATCACAGAGAGGAGTTAAGGAAGATTACGGAAGCGATCCATGCCAATGGAGGAAAGGCTGCCGTACAGATTTGGCACGGCGGTTTTGTTCCGGAAGAATTTTTTGATAAGACTAATGTGGTAGAGACGCCGGATACTATTTCCGTTGAGCGTATCCATGAGATTGTTAAGCAGTTCGGTATTTCTGCAAAATATGCGGTAGAAGCGGGATTTGACGCTTTGGAGTTCCACTCGGCGCATACCTATCTGCCTCATGAGTTTATGAATGCTTATCTGAATAACCGTACAGACGAGTATGGTAATCAGAGTCTGGAGAACAGATGCCGTTTCAGTCTGGAAGTTATCCGCGAGATGCGTGCGAATATGCCGGAGGATATGCCTCTGATCATGCGTCTGGACGCTATTGATGAGATGATGCCGAAGAATACCACCGTTGAGGAGACGATTGAGTTTATCAACTGGGCGGCTGACGCAGGCGTAGACGCAGTGAATCTTTCAAGGGGTAATGCGCGCAGCCTTGCAACCGTTTATGAGGTACCGCCTTACAATCTGGAGCCGGGCTTTAATATGGAAAATATCACTGCGGTTAAGAAGGGCGTTAAGATTCCGGTTATCGGCGTTGGCCGTGTGAATATGCCGGCGCTGGCGGACGAACTGATTCGCGACGGCAAGATTGATATGATCGCAGTCGGAAGAGCGCAGCTTGCTGATAATCAGTGGTGCAACAAAGCAAGGGAAGGCCGTGAAGCAGAGATCCGCCGCTGTATCGGATGTACGGAAGGGTGCTATGACAAGGTTATCGATCCGAAGGCTACGCATATTACCTGTACACGGAATCCGGGACTCTGTCTGGAATTTGAGGGAATGCCGAAGGCTGAAACTCCGAAGAACGTAATGGTTATCGGAGCGGGTATGGCCGGAATGATCGCTGCTCAGGTTCTGAAGGCGCGGGGACACAATCCGACGATCTACGAAGCATCAGAGGCGGCAGGCGGAAGATTTATCTTAGCCGGCAAGGCTCCGAAAAAACAGGAATTTACCGATGCAGCGCTCTGGGAAATCGAGCACTGCAAGAGAAAGGGCATTGAGATCAAGACAGGCGCTCCTGTTACGCCAGAGCTGATCGCAGAAGTAAAACCGGATCACGTGATCGTTGCGATCGGTTCCGAGTATGTGAAGCCGGAGATTCCGGGAATTGACAATGCAGACGTTGTTTCCGCAGAGGATATCTTAAACGGCAAGGCAGAAGCTAAAGGCGAGGTTGTAATTGTCGGCGGCGGCCTGATCGGCTGCGAAACAGCACAGTATCTGATTGACAAGGGCGTTAAGAACGTTCGTGTTATGGACAAGAAACGCGTAGGCAATCGGATGGGTATGCTTCGTACTATGTTCATGGACATCGAGTATCCGGGCAAGACGATCCAGAAGAGCAACCGCAGCAATGTGACAGCTATCGGCGATCATGAGATTACATATAAGTTTACAGACAAGTCAAGGAAGACCAGCGAAAAGACGCGTCATTTTGATACGCTTGTTATTTCGATCGGAACTACCTCACGCCCGACAGAGGCTCTTACAGCAAAATGCGAGGAACTTGGCATTGCTTACGACGTAATCGGCGATGCAAAGAAAGTCGGCATGGGTATTAATGCAACTGCCGACGCGTATGCGGTTGGACGGCAGGTATAAGATTAGAATTACAGAAAGGAAGCAGATATTATGACAGTTGAAGAACGTCTTGAAGCATTGGAAAAGGAACTGCAGCAGTTAAAGGATGTGCAGGCGATCAAGGAATTAAAGAGCAGGTATCTTTACGCTATGGATACCAAGGATTGGGAGGCGTTTGCAGCTACTATGGCGCCGGATATCGAGACCTCTTACTCTGACGGAAAGCTTAAATTCCATGGCCCGAAGGAGGTTACCGATTATATTTCCAGCACTATGCCGAAGACTGAGATTACGCTGCATCAGGGACACAATCCGCAGATTTGGTTCGAGAGCGATACCGTTGCTTACGGCAAGTGGTATTTAAGGGATGAGCTGATCTTTGATAAGGGCGATCCGTATGAGGGACTGGGAATCAACGGTACCGCGATTTACACGGATAAGTATGTGAAGGTAGACGGACAGTGGCTGATTCAGGATACCGGTTACATCCGTGTTTACGAGGAGTCTTTCCAGCGTGATTCCAGCCACCGGGTACGTATTAATATGTTCCGTCCGGCTACAAAGAAGAAGAAAGTCATCAAGAGGAAAACTGTAAAAGAATAAGAAATAAGCAGCATCGTATGCCGCTGTGCCTGACTGGTATGGCGGCATATTTTGGGTTTCACGGAGAGCCGCGCCGACCGCGGAGAGCGTCGTCAGATCAAAAGCAGGACATTAAAGTAGTGGAATTAGATCGTAGGGGGAAGAAGGATGTTTCGGAAGTACCGCAGGAAAATTTATTATAAAATCCGGTTTAAGAGCTGGTATCGGAAGGCGTATTATTATCACCGCAAGCGGGATGAGATGGAAGGGATCATTGAGAAATATAAGGGGCCGGAGGCGTTAGAAGACCGGAAGTATCTTAGGGCCCTGAAGCGGGATATGATCCGGAGCCTTTTTAAATATGGATCGTATTACAGCGAGTATTTTCTCTTTGGTTATGAGGGGCGGGACGGGGAATACAGAAATTCTTTCATCACGGAAGGAATCCGCCTGAGTTTCTATCCCCGCATGAATTTGAGGAAGAATACAGATCTTTTGGAAAATAAATACAGGACTTACAAGAAGTTTCAGGATATGTTCAAGCGTGAGGTGATTCGGATCAGGAAAAACGAGGAACCCACGGAGGAGAATTTAAAGAATCTGGAGGGGTTTGCAGCCCGCCATGAAAATTACGTGGTTAAGCCGGTTTACGCGGCTTTTGGAACTGCGGTAAGGATTGAAAATATCGCCATGTATGATTCGGTAGAAGAGGCGCATGCGCGCTACAGGAAGAATGGCGTTGTAATAGAGGAATTGATCAAGCAGGGAGAAGCGATGGCCCGCATCCATGCCGGCTCGGTGAATACCTTGCGGGTTCCTACGGCGATTATTAAAAACGCCGAGGGAGAGCCGGAGATTAGGCTGTTCCATCCCTCGCTCAGGATGGGAAGGGACGGCAGTTTTGTGGATAATTTTAGCGCAGGTGGAATCAGCGCCCTTATTGACCCGGACACCGGTATGATTTATACTAATGGTGCGGACAAAAAAGGACACCAGTATCTGAGTCATCCGGACAGCGGGATTTTGTTCAAGGGATTTCAGATCCCGGAATGGGACGCGGCTGTGGCAATGGTAAAGGAGGCGGCGTTTATGATCCCGGATAATCATTACTGCGGCTGGGATCTGGCCTACAGCGAAGACCGGGGATGGTGTATGGTGGAAGCGAATTGTACGGCTCAGATGGGCGCGATGCAGATGGTTGAAAAGGTAGGGCGCAAACATGAGCTGGAGGCTCTGATCGCACAGATGTAGCAAAATGCTGATCAGGGATATATGCAATACGTATAAAGGCTGCGCCGGAATAGATGACCGGCGGCGGTTCTTTAAGGATAAGAGGGATGATGATGGGGCAGATCATTGAATTAAAGAGAATGTTTACCTCAAGAAAATATATAAGGGAATTTGCAGCTGATTACGCGGGGCGGCACGGAAAAGATGCAAAGGATGTTGAGCGGGATATCATAGAGGCAAAGAGACGGAACCATATCTCCTTTGGAGAATATGAGTGGACCGGACATTATGATCTTGGACCGGAACAGAAAAAGACCATATCGACGCTCTGGACCCGTATGGAATTCCGGAAGAAGTTTACGGACAGGCGTTATATCGGGATGCTGATGAATAAGTATATATTTTCAAAGGTATTTGCAGAATTTTATGGCCGGCAGTGTATACAAGCCGAGGATGCGGATGCGGATATCTTACGAAAGATGGGTGAAGGAGCAGGATACGTCATCTATAAACCGAACTGTAAAGGAATGGGAAAGGGCATACGTGTCCTTGCGGCGGCGACCCAGAAAGAGGCCGAGGAGGCGCTGGCGTTTATCCGCAGCGCGGGGAGCGGAATCGTAGAGGAGTATATCTGTCAGGATAAAGTGATGGACAGCCTGAACCCAAGGGCGGTGAGCGTGATTCGGTTTTATTCGGTTTGTTCGCCGGAGGGGTGTTTTTTGTTTGCTCCGATCCTCACGGTGGCGCATGAGAACGACATTTCCAACGGATGTCAGGATGCGCTGACGGCAGTGATTGATATCCGGTCGGGAAGGGTGCTTACGGATGCGGTAGATCAGAATGAAATGATAGAATATCAGACCCATCCCGTTACCGGAGCCGCGTTCAAAGGAGTGCAGATCTGCCATTGGGACGAGATTCTTGCCATGATGCGCCAGGCGGTTCCGCTGGCAAGCAAGATTTCCAATGTCGGCTGGGACGTTGCGGTTACGGAAAATGGGCCGGTTCTGATCGAGGCCAATACCATTCCGGGATTTACTACGGCTCAGTATTTGGGCTATAGCTGGGTCACGGAAGGGTACGGCTATCAGCCTCTGTTTGACGCGGTGCACGGCATTGGCTTTGAGGACGACGGACGTTATGAGAAGGTGGTTTTAAAGCTGTCCTGAGACGGCTGTAAATGGGAATAGTATTTTCCGGAGAGGAGGGCGTGTAAAAAATGCCATGCAGGATCAAGGTGTATTATACCAAACTGCACAATATGGGGGATCGGCTGAATGAGCTGATCCTTGAGAAGTGCTTTGGCTATGAGGCTGTGCGTACCTCCTTTCTGGACGGAGAACTGTGCGCCATCGGAAGCTGTCTGGGAATGTATACGCTGCACGGGAGTTATCCTATGCGTATTAGGCAGAGGATTAACGGGATTAGGAACCCCCGCGTGTCAATCTGGGGGACCGGATTTATCAATTATTCGGATTCAGAAGGCCGGTTTTTTAAGCGGGATATGAAATTCTGTGCTGTGCGCGGAGAGCTGACCAGAAAGCGGGTAGAATCGATGACCGGGAAGAGGCTTGACATTCCTACGGCCGATGCGGGGATTCTGGCTTCGGAGGTTTTAAAAGAAGAGAGAAAAAAACGCTATGATATAGGGATTATTCCGCATCTCTGCGACTTGAGGGATCCGAGAGTGGAACAGATGCTGAAGGTATATGGAAACGCCCGGTTTATCAGTGTGAAGGAGGAACCTTTGAAGGTGATTTGGGAGATAGCGGAATGCAGATGCATTCTTTCCAGCAGCCTTCACGGCCTGATTCTGGCGGATAGCATGGGTATTCCCAATCTGCACGTGGTTTTTGCCGACAGGCTGTTGGGCGACGGATATAAATTTGACGATTATTATTCCGGCTACGGAGTGGAACACAGTCCTTATGACCTGAGGACGGAGCGTTTGCCGGAGATTGCTGAAATAGAAGACAGGTACAGGATCCGGCCGGAGGCGGTGGAGGAGAAAAAGAGGCTGCTTGTGGAGGCATTTCCATTTCCGGCGGTGTAAAGGTGGAAACGATGGAACAGAAGATGATTTCGGTGGTCATTCCAACATATAACAGAAAAGAGAAGCTTTCAGACTGTATCCAAAGCGTTTTGGCGCAAAGCTATAGGAATATAGAAGTCCTTGTAGTGGACGACGCGTCCTCGGACGGTACGGAGGAGCTTTTTCAAAACGTTTCTGACACAAGGGTTCTGTATTTTAGATATGAGACAAACAGAGGGGCCTGTTACGCCAGAAATTATGGGGCCGGACGGGCAAAAGGAGAGCTTCTTGCATTTCAGGACAGCGACGACTGGTGGCATCCGGATAAACTTGAGAAGCAGTACGCCTTTCTTCGGTCCGTTGGCGCAGATATGTGCTTTTGCGGGATGAACCGGGTATCCGCTTCGGGAAGCCGCTTTTATTACCCGGTGCATCCGTTCCATCAGGAGCATGGAGTGGAGGAATTTCTGGCGGAGAACCGGGCGAGTACACAGACGATGCTGATGTACCGGAGGGTGTGGGAACAACTCCGGTTTGATGAAGATATCAGGAGATATCAGGATTGGGACTTTGGCATACGTGCGGCCGCCCGGTTTTCGCTTTGCTATCTGCCGGAGGCGCTGGTGGAATCAGAGGTGGGAGAAGACAGTATCTCATCCAGAGTGAACTCCTACCCTCATCTGCTCCATCTGTACAATAAGCATGCAGCCCTGTACCAACAGCATCCGGGCAGCGATGCGGTTATGAACAGGCGGCTGGGGAAGCGTATGCATGAAACTAATCCAGGGCTGGCGGCGGACCATTTCAAAAAAAGCATGGCTCTGAGCCACAGCTTTTATGATTTTGGTTACTGGGCAGCAGACAGGCTCAGGGCAGCGCTGAAAAACAAAGGAAGGAAGAGTGAAAGGGAGAACGAGAGATGACAGCATTTGTAATACTGCATTACCGTGCGATCGACATGACAAGGATCTGTGTGGAACGGATTCAGGCGCTGGAGGGAAACAATCATATCGTGATTGTAGATAATGCGTCGCCGAACGGAACCGGAAGACTTCTGGCGGAAGAATATGCCATGGAGCAGAATGTTACGGTTCTCTTGAATCCGGAGAACTCTGGGTTTGCCAGAGGGAATAATCTGGGCATCCGCTGGGTGAGAAACCACCTGTCGGCAGATTTTGTGGTTGTGCTGAACAACGACGTAGAGATCTTACAGAAGGATTTTGCGGTAAGGATAGAGGAAATCTATGAGGAGCATGCCTTTGACGTGCTCGGACCGGATATTGTTTCTGTCTTTTCCGGCATCCATCAGAGTCCCAAAAGCCTGCATGGCTGTACGCTGGATTCGGTGAGAAGGAAGCGTGCGAATGTGAAGCGCAGCAGCCATCCGATCCTGCTGCTTTTGAGCAGCGGCGAGAAGAACAGTCCGTTTATTTGGAGGCTGGTGCAGCGCAGGCAGAGGGCGAAACAGAATATTGATTCCACTGTCCCGGCGGAAGGGGTCGTGCTTCACGGTTCCTGTGTTATTTTTTCCGAGAGGTATCTGAAGACGCACCCAGAGCCATTCTATCCCAAGACGTATATGTATTATGAAATGGAGATCTTAGAGTGGATGTGCAGACGGGAGGGAAGCGTGATCCGGTATGATTCTTCGATTTCCGTGCTCCATTATCAGTATGTGGCCTCCAAACAGGAATTTAAATCCATTGTCAGACGGTCGAAATTTGTGATAGACTGTCTGATAGAGTCCCTTACAGCGGCTGAGGAATTGATTCTGGCGGCAGGCGGGGAGGCGGAGGATTGAAGAAAAAGAGGATCAGCAGGATTGCAAGGGCATTTTACATAGTGTCATCTTATCTTTCGCCGCGTTTGAATACAAAGCTTCTTTTCTTTAGAAAATTCGGACGCTTTCCGAACCTGAAGAACCCGGCGACGCTGAATGAGAAGCTTCTCAAGTTAAAGCTGGAGAACTATGGGAAGAATGAGCTGGTTCGGAAGTGCGCGGATAAGTACCGTGTGAGGGGTTATATCAAGGCCTGCGGGCTGGAGTCCTGCCTGAATGAGCTTCTGGCAGTGTATGAGAAAGCGGAGGAGATTGACTGGGACAGCCTGCCGCAGAGTTTTGCAGTGAAATGGAATTTTGGCTGCGGGTACAATATCATCTGCAGTTCAAAAAAGGCACTGGATACTGCAGAGGCAGAAAAGAAGCTGAAAAAATGGGGACGGGAGCCGTTCTGGGCTTATTTCTCCGAACTGCAGTATAGAGGTGTCGATAAGAAGATTATCGTGGAAGAATATCTGGGGAACAAAGAAGGGGTTCTGCCGGAAGATTACAAATTTTACTGCTTTCACGGCAGAGCGTATTGTGTTATGCTGTGTGTGGGGCGAAAAGAGGGGTGGCCCCGCTTTTATTTCTTTGACAGGGATTTTCGGTTAATGCGTATTAACCGTGATTCGGTCAATGCGCCGGAGGGATTTTCACTTCCTAAACCGGAGGGCATTGAAGAAGCATTTCAGACGGCCGACAGGCTGAGCCGGGGTTTTCCTTTTGTGCGCGTGGATCTGTATCTGACAGAGCGCGGAGTACGCTTTGGGGAAATGACCTTTACGCCGGCGGCGGCGCTGGATAATAAACGTCTTCCGGAGACGGATCTGCTCTTCGGAAGCCTGATGTAGGAGCAGGAACTATGAAAATAGCGATTTTAGGGGCAGGTAATAGCGGATGTGCGCTGGCGGCGGACTATGCGGGACGCGGGCATGAGGTTACGCTAATCAAAACATCCCATTCCCTGCACGATGACAATTTCCGTTATCTGACGGAGAACGGCGGATGGATGGTGATGCATGAATTTGGAAAGGAAAGCGCCTGTAAGATCAGCCGTCTGACCCGCGATATCAGTGAAGTCCGGGGGCAGGAGGCCGTCCTTTTGTGTACTCAGACAGGGTTCCACGCAGAGGTGCTTGAGAGGGCGGTGCCTTATCTGGAAGCCGGACAGATTCTCCTGATTAATCCGGGATATTTGTCGACGGCCTATGCGCTTGGCAAGGGCCTTAAGGATGGGGTAATGGTTGCGGAGGCGGAGAGCAATTTCATTGACGGACGCATCTCGGGGCCGGGGCATTTCAAGGCGGGGTTCCGGAACGTGCGCAATCCTATCGGGATTTATCCCTCGAAAAGAACGGCGGAAGCAGCCGGAAAGCTGGATAAAATGGGTACGCCTTTTGTGTATCTTGGAAGCGTCGTAGAGGCGGCTCTGCATAATCCAAACATGATCGTACATACGGTGGGAGCCATTATGAGCATTCCGCGGATCGAGGCGACAAACGGGGATTACTGTATGTATCACGAGGTGTTTACGACTTCTGTGTGGAAGCTTCTGGAGGCTTTAGATAAAGAAAAAATGGATATACTGGAGGCGCTTGGTTTTGAGCGGCTTGCCTATGCCGAAGCGTGTAAATTCAGAAATAGCCTAGATGAAAAGAGGGATGCGAAGGAAGTATTTTTTGACTATGCGTCCATGCCTGAGCGGGCGAAAGGTCCGCAGAGCGTAAACTCCAGATACATTACGGAGGATGTGCCGCAAGGGCTGGTACTGATGGAATCTCTGGGCAGGGTGCTGGGTATTTCGGTTCCGGTGTGTACCGCGCTGATTGAACTTGCGTCGGCGTCCGTAGGGACGGATTTCAGAAAGAACGGACGGACCTTGGAGCGTCTGGGGGAAGAAAATATACGCAGAATACTGGCTGAATCGGGAAATGGAGAACTGTGATGTCAAGGTGGAGCGCCGGAAAGAAAATCGTTCAGATGGCAAAGGAGCTCAGGAGGCAAAGGGGCGGTCTGGCAAGCGCATATGCCATGGATGCAGTGGGATGCAGTTTCAGGCATCAGGCTTCGCCGGAAAATTATTTTGTGCTGCGTTTCTACGAGCTGGATGAAAAGGAGCGGGAGACTTACCTGACCTCCGGGCGGTCGGCGGAGGCGGACCGGAAGCTGAACCGGCATATGACCGCAGAGCTGAACCGGGTCATGTCCCGGAAGCATCTGTTTTACCGGAGCTTTTCTGAGTTTGTGCACAGGGAGAGCATCTATGTGCCGGAAAGTCCTTATCTGGAATTTGCGGCGTTTCTTGACCGGCGGGAAGAGTTTGTACTCAAACCGGACCGTGGGAACAAGGGTCAGGGAATTGAAAGGCTTAAGACCGTGGATGTAAGGGACAGAAGGAGCCTTTATGACCGATGTAGGGAAAAAGGGCTTCTGGCTGAGCAGGCGATCCCACAGCATGAGGAGCTGGAGCGGATCAGTTCCTGCGTTAATTCTGTGCGCATCAATGCCGCACGAGACGGAGAAGGGGCGGTGCGCCTGATCGGGGCCTGCCTGAAATGCGGAGCCGGCGGCGCGGCGGCGGATAACTTCCATTCGGGAGGCGTTGCCTACCCGCTTGATCTGGACTGCGGAACCGTTACAGGACCCGGACGGAATAATACGGAAATCAGGGATTACGAATATCATCCCGGTTCATCCGTTTGCATGCCGGGATTTCGCGTTCCATACTGGGAGGATGTTAAAGGCTGCGCCTTGCGGGCGATGGAGCATATGCCGGAGCTTGGCTATGTGGGCTGGGATATCGCAGTTACCCCGGAAGGGCCGGAGCTGATAGAAGGCAACTGCCACTGGCCGGGCGGGAATATCATACAGCTGGATAAAATCGGGAAGTACCCGCTGATAAAGGAATGTTTAAAAGGAGTAACATAGGAGAAAATGAGCATTTTAACTGAGAATTATCTTGTAAAGAATATCAGGGCCTATCCGGCGCTGAGAAAGAAATTTATGAGTTACATCAAGGGGGTAAATGAACTGCCTGGCGGCTTTAGCAAAGGGAAGCTGTTTCATGATTATCTGAAAGTCCGCAGGAACAATCCGGAGAAGAGAGTATCCCAGTCGGAGTATATGATTTTCGGGTTTTACAATCTGAGCGTAGAAGAGCAGAAAAAATATCTTACGGATATTGAGGCCACGCGTCTGATGCGGCCGTATAACAATGATTCGGAGCCTTATCTGAAAAGTAAGGCCACATTCCTTAAAAGCTTTTCGCGGTTTATCCACAGAGGATGGCTCTATGTGCCGGATGCAAGCTATGAAGAGTTCTGCGAATTTGTGCACAGATATCGTACGATCGCCCTAAAGCCGCAGTATTCAAGCTGGGGGATCGGATTTCTCAGACTAACGGAAGAAGAATTTGAAGCAGAAGAGCAGCCGGAAGAATTTTATGAAAAAATGTGCAGGGGCAAGTATCTGGCGGAAGAATTTGTGGAATCCAGCCAGGAACTGGCAGTCTTTCATCCTTCTTCTTTGAATACATTGCGCGTGATCACCTTCCGGTGCGGGGAACGGTTTGAGGTGTTCGGCGGCGGGCTGCGCGTGGGAAATAACGGTCTCCATGTGGATAACGCCCACGGAGGAGGCATCTTCTGCGAGATCAATCCGGCAGATGGAAGGATTATAACAGATGGTCTGGACGAGTATTCCAACAGCTATGCGGTCCATCCGATGACCGGAGTGAAGTTTAGAGGCACTCAGATCCCCCGGTGGAAGGAAATTGTGGAGCTGTGCCGGGAGGCTTCTATGGAACTGCCCTGTCTGCGTGTAGTGGGATGGGATGTTGCAATCCTGTCGGACGGAACGCTGGAACTGATCGAGGGGAATCACAGTCCGGGGATGAATATTGTGCAGGCTCCGGCAAAGCATGGGGTTCATGACCGGTTTGCGGCGATGCTCTTGGATTACTATGGAAACCCGGAACAATATATGGAGGAGTGATAACAGATGAAAATAGCAGAGTTATATAACCGTAAAACAACACTGTCTTTTGAAATATTTCCGCCAAAGAAGGACAGCGAACTGAAAAATATTGATGCGACGCTGGAAATTTTGTGTGAATTGAAGCCAGATTTTATCAGCGTAACCTTTGGGGCGGGCGGAAGCGCGAACTGTAACCGTACCATTGAGGTGGCTAAGAAAATTAAACAGAAGTATCATGTAGAGCCAGTGGTACATCTGACCTGTCTGAGCTACGCAAAGGATGAGATTGATGAATTTGTTAAGATATTAAAAAGCGAGGGAATTGATAACATACTGGCTCTGCGGGGCGACCGCAATCCGGATATTCCAGAAAAGGACGATTTTCGTCATGCGTCGGATCTGACCGCCTATCTGAAAAAAACGGGAGATTTCTGTATTTTAGGCGCCTGCTATCCGGAATGCCATCCGGAGTCGGAGAACAGGGTCAGCGAACTGAGACATTTGAAACAGAAGGCAGACGCAGGCGCAGAGGTGCTGATTTCACAATTGTTTTTTGATAATCAGTATTTTTTCCAGCTGGCTGAGGATTGCAGGATTGCGGGGATCGACGTTCCTGTGGTTCCGGGAATTATGCCGGTGATCAATGCGGCGCAGATCAAAAGGATGATCACGATGTGCGGAGCTTCATTCCCAGACAGGTTTGAGAGAATTATCCATAAGTATGAGGACAGAAAGGAAGCGCTGTTTGACGCGGGGATGTCCTATGCTTTAAGCCAGATTATCGATCTGCTGGCCAGCGATATTCCGGGAATCCATCTGTATACGATGAATAATCCGGCGGTAGCGGGGAGGATCTGCGAAGGAATTAAAAATATTATTTGAGAATTTTAGAAAAAGAAAAAGGACTGCGGCAGATGTATATAGAAATGCCGCAGTCCTTTTAATATTTCAGCAGGTATTGCCGATCGGTTAATCAGCCAGATACACGTCGGCATAATAGACGCCGTACTGTGTGGTTAGGGCATGACTTGATACATATACGTCAATCTTATTGCCCTGAATAGCGCCGCCAGTGTCCTCGGCGGTATAAACTTGTCCATTGATAATTACACGGCTTCCAAGGGGTATAACGCTTGGATCAACCGCGATGGTCCGTCCCTGTGTAGGAATCGTTCCGGTTGCAGTAGGACCGCCCGCCCAGCTTCCGCAGCAGAGATAGCAGTTGCAGTAATGGGTAATTCGGAAAGAACCAAGGCTTTGTTTCCCGGTTGAATCACCAGGATTATAAACCGGAGGAGGAGTCGGTCTGGATGTCGTGTTTCCAGAGGTCTGTTCGCCGGAGCCGGAAGCCTCCCCGCCGGAACCAGACACCTGCTGCTCCGCTTCCTGTCTTGAAGCAAGAAGTTCCGCCTGTCTTGCACGTTCAAGCTGAGCGGTGTAATTCGATAATTCACCGGATGTAGCGCTGATCATACCCTCTACTTCCGTACGTTTGTTTGCAAGCTCCTCCTGCTTTGCAACCAATTCCTGATGCTGGGTTTCCAGTTTCCTGCCTTCTTCGACAATCTTCTCCTGGGTAGCCAGCAGTTCGTTTAACATGTTGCGGTCATATTCATTAACCGTTGTGACAAAGTCTGTCTTGTTCAGAAAATCTGTCATGCTTTCCGCAGAGCATAATAATTCAATAAATGAGGTATCGCCTGCTTCGTAAATATACTTGATCCGCAGCTTCATAGCTTTGTATTGTTCTTCGCCGGCTGCCTGAGCGGCATCCAGACGGGTCTGTGTCTCGGTCATGGCGCCGGCAAGTTCCTCAGCGTCCTGTGACAGGGCGTCCATTTGGACTATGAGGTCATTGAGCTGCCCGTTCAGACCGTTTAATTCACTCTGCAGATTAGAAGTCTTCCTTTGTAATTCTGCTGAGGACGGCTCTGCATAAACAGAGACGCTGGCATGTCCAATGGCAGCAATGCAGATGGCTGTGACTCCCGCACGCGCTAAGCGTTTTGCTCTCTTACTCATAAATACTTGTCCTTTCTTAATATGTAAATAATAATGAATGATCCGCTGTTATAGAGCGCCAAACAGACGAATCTGGCCAGTATTTTTTATATTATACAACAAATTGCTTTATTTGGCAAACTTTGTTATTATAAATAATAGATATTTTATTTAGGAGCATAAGAAAATGAAAAAATACGCGGAAGAATACTATTTATTCGAGAATATAAAAGACCAGATTTATCCGTGGGTTACTCAGTCGCTGTCAGAGCCGCAGGCGCTGAATGGAAAAAGGATTTCTGAAAAGGATACGCCATTAATTTCTTTCGTTGGAGATTTGATGGTTCTGTTTGTAATAAAACGAGGGGAAGAGACATATGAAATCATAAAAGATAATATGCTTCCTCCCGATTGCGGTATAGAGCCGCTGTATCACATGGCATGCGGGAATCTGGCAAGGGACGTAGAGTTTGTGATCGGCAATACGATGTACGGCGCTTTTGCCATATTTGCGGACGGATATCATGAGGCCAGCTCTCTTTGCTTTAAGCATATCTGGGAGGTGTGTGTGGAGAAGCTGGAGGATGATCTGCTGATCACGGTTCCTTCAAAAGATACGGTGCTCTTTGTTCCTGCATCTATGGACGAGGCGGCTGAAAAGATGAAGCAGCATGCAGAACAGGTATATGAAATGGATAAAGGAAGGATTAGCAGAGACCTGTATTTGTTTACGAAGGATGGAAAGGAATTGCTGGTTTATGATGAAACAAAACATTAAGATGATTGGTTTGGATTTGGATGGGACGCTCTTGGACAGCAATAAGGTGTTTAGCGATTATTCCAGACGGGTGGTTGCAGAAGCCCTAAGGCGGGGCGTAGTCGTGCTGCCGGCCACCGGACGTCCCGTATCGGGGATTCCGAGAGAGGTGATGGAATTTCCGGGAATACGT
Organism: uncultured Dorea sp.; assembly: GCA_910584095.1. Taxonomy (GTDB): domain Bacteria; phylum Bacillota; class Clostridia; order Lachnospirales; family Lachnospiraceae; genus Claveliimonas. The sequence continues at coordinate 37,517 of CAJTYU010000019.1, forward strand.
TATGCGCTTACTTCCAACGGTGCGAGAGTGCTGGATATTCAGGAGGGAAAGGTATTGTATGAAAGGCTGATTTCTTACGACTCAGGAAAGAGGCTTCTTGAGATACTTCAGAAATACGACGCGCTGCTGGAGATTTATTATGAAGGAATTGGATATGCGAACGAACAAGACCTAAAAATTGTGAAGCGCTATATGTCTTCGCCGCCGATGGTAAAATATATTCTTGACACAAGAAGGCCGGTGAAGGATGTTTGTGCAATGTATCATATAGAACATCGTCCTGTGGATAAGATACAGGCTCTCTTTGTTAGTCAGGAGGAAAAGAGGGCGGCTTTTGCAGAGGTAAAGGAGAAGGCTCCGGAGCTTGCAGTGTGCGGAGCGCTGTATAATAATCTTGAGGCAAATGCAAAAGAAGCCAGAAAAGGAATTGCTTTAATGAAATTAGGGGAAATTCTTGGGATATCCAGAGATGAGATTATGGCGTGCGGGGACGGCTCTAATGATATCGAGATGATCAGAGAGGCGGGATTTGGAGTGGCTATGTCCAATTCAATTGATGAAGTGCTAGAGGCTGCAGACTATGTGACGCTCTCCAATGATGAAGATGGAGCTGCAAAAGCGATTGAGAAGTACGTATTATAATAACCGAAAAAGATAAAGGAGATTAGGAGAAGATGTTAGATTTTATTAAAATTGTGGTTCTCGGTATAGTAGAAGGAATTACCGAATGGCTTCCTGTCAGCAGCACAGGGCATTTGATCTTGGTCGGAGATTTGTTAAAACCGGGGCTCAGCGATGAATTTATGGAAATGTTTAATGTAGTAATCCAGCTTGGCGCGATTATGGCGGTAGTGGTTCTCTACTTTCACAAGCTGAATCCATTTTCGCCGAGGAAAAATCAGAGACAGAAGATGCTTACATGGCAGATGTGGATAAAGGTGGCGATTGCCTCAGTTCCGGCGGCAGTCGTCGGACTGATATTTGACGATTATCTGGACGCGTTGTTTTATAAGCCTATTCCTGTGGCGGTGATGCTGATTGTATACGGCGTACTGTTTATTATTATTGAGAACCGCAACAAAGACGTTACGCCTGAGGTGACCAAGATTTCCCAGCTGTCCGTTAAGATGCTCCTGTGGATCGGCGTATTCCAGATGCTGGCGATGATACCGGGCACATCCAGATCCGGGGCGACCATTGTGGGAGCGCTTATGATCGGAGTGGCGAGAGCGACGGCGGCAGAATTTACATTTTTTCTGGCAATACCAGTGATGTTCGGAGCAAGCTTTTTAAAGCTGGTGAAGTTTGGATTTCATTTTACAGGTCAGGAGTTCGGATTGTTGATGTTGGGCTGCGCGGTCTCCTTTGTGATATCGGTTGCGGCAATCAAGTTCTTAATGGGATATATTAAAAAGCATGACTTTAAAGTGTTTGGCTATTACCGGATTGTACTTGGAGCGGCTATTATTATATCGGCGGTTGTTAAGCTTATTATGGGATAAATCAATAGAAGCAGGCGGCTTTTTCTAGTTTATATGGATAAACAAAAAAAGCCACTTGCTTTTTGTATGAAACGTGCTAAAATAGGAAAGGTGAATATTTATGCAAAAAAATGTAAGTTACTCCACGCAGAACGTGGATAGGAAGTCTCATTAAATTGAGCGGAAGGGAGAATTAATTATGAAATTGAAAAAGTTAAGCAGCGTATTACTTGCATCTGCAATGGTAATTTCATTGGCGGCATGCGGGTCGGGAGATTCCGGCAAGGAAGAATCGGGCGGAAATGCAGATGAGGCGGCAGAGGCAATTACATCCATTGAGCAGTTAGAAGGCAAGACCATCGGCGTACAGACAGGCACAACCGGCGATATCTATGTAACGGATGAGTTTGGCGAGGACAGCGTTGAGCGTTATAACAAAGGATTTGAGGCTGTACAAGCTCTGCAGCAGGGCAAGATTGATGCGGTAATTATTGATAATGAGCCTGCGCAGGTATTCGTAAATGAGAATGAGGGACTTAAGATTCTGGATGAGGCTTACACAGAGGAAGAGTATGCGATTGCTGTTTCCAAGGATAATACAGAGCTTACAGAGCAGCTGAATGAGGCTCTTCAGGCGCTGAAGGATGACGGTACCTTTGACGCAATTTTTGATTATTACATCAGCGGCGAGGGCGAGGCTTATACAGTGGATGAGTCTGCAGAACGGGACGGAGAGCTTGTTATGGCAACCAACGCGGAGTTCCCTCCATATGAGTTTCATGAGACCGTTGACGGCGAGGATAAGATTATGGGCGTTGACGCGGATGTTGCAAGGGCAATCTGTGATTACCTCGGCAAGGAACTGGTAATTGAGGATATGCAGTTCGACTCTATTATTACTGCTGTCCAGAGCGGAAAAGCAGACGTTGGTTTTGCAGGCATGACCGTTACGGAAGACCGTTTGAAATCCGTTGATTTTTCAGATACCTATTGCACGGCCCGTCAGGTTGTCATTGTAAAAGAGCAATAGGATTTTTACAGAAAAGAAGAGGAAGGGTTAAGTAGAGATGGATATGAGCTTTGCGGAGCGTTTTGCATTTAATTTCATAGATGATAAGCGCTGGACCTATATTGCGGACGGTTTGAAGGTTACCCTGCAGATTACCTTTCTTGCGCTTTTGATTGGTATTGTGCTTGGATTTATCCTTGCCATTGTTCGATCTACATATTTAAAAACCGGAAAATTAAAGCTTCTGAATTTGATTGCGCAGATTTACATTACTGTAATTCGGGGAACGCCGGTAGTTGTTCAGCTGCTGATCATCTATTTTGTAATCTTCGGGACTGTTAATGTAAGTAAAATTCTGGCGGCGGTCATGGCGTTTGGAATGAACTCGGCGGCGTATGTGGCGGAGATTGTAAGATCCGGAATCATGTCGGTTGACGACGGGCAGTTTGAGGCGGGAAGGTCCCTTGGATTTAACTATTTTCAGACTATGATTTATATCGTGCTTCCGCAGGCGTTTAAAAATATCCTGCCGGCGCTTGGCAATGAGTTTATCGTGCTCCTAAAAGAGACCTCTGTAGCAGGCTACATAGCGATTCAGGATTTGACGAAGGGCGGAGATATTATCCGAAGCCGCACTTATGACGCGATGTTCCCGCTCCTGACCGTAGCGGTGATTTATCTGGTTATGGTTATGATTTTTAGTAAGCTTGTAAATATGCTGGAGAGGAGGCTGAGGAACAGTGGCCATTAATAATGGAGAAACATTAATTAAGGTAGAAGGCCTGCAGAAAAATTTCGGCAAATTACATGCGCTGAACGGAGTAAGCGAGGAGATACGAAAAGGCGAGGTTGTGGTGGTTGTAGGACCGTCTGGTTCCGGTAAATCTACATTTTTGCGCTCCCTGAATCTTTTAGAGGAGCCGTCAAAGGGTAAGATTTATTTTGAGGGTGTGGATATTACAGATAAGAAGGTGGATATTAACCGGCATCGTCAAAAAATGGGAATGGTATTTCAGCATTTCAATCTGTTTCCCCATAAGACAATCCTGCAGAATATTACCTTGGCGCCGATCAAGCTGCTGGGTATGAGTAAGGAAGAGGCGGATAAAAGGGGAATGGAACTTCTGGAACGGGTTGGACTGGCTGAAAAGGCGGGTTCTTATCCATCTCAGCTATCCGGCGGACAGAAGCAGAGAATTGCGATTGTGCGTTCGCTGGCAATGGAACCGGACGTGATGCTTTTTGACGAGCCTACTTCAGCGCTGGACCCAGAGATGGTCGGCGAAGTGCTGGAGCTTATGAAACAGCTTGCAAGGGATGGTATGACCATGGTGGTTGTGACGCATGAAATGGGATTTGCAAGGGAAGTAGGCAGCAGGGTGATCTTTATGGCTGACGGGGAAATCAAGGAGCAGGGAAGTCCGGAGGAATTTTTTGAGCACCCGAAGGATCCAAGACTGCAGGAATTCCTGTCTAAGATCTTATAGGGAAACATAAATCAGTAAATTAGGATAAAAATGATAAAGCAGGCATGAAAACCAGGGGTTTTTTATGCCTGCTTTTAAGTATTTGCATATCATATCTTATTTTCCAGACATATTAAGCCGATAATTAACATAGAGAATGAAAGAAAGGAATATTTTCCAAAGGGTTTTCCTAAGAATAGATAGGAAGGCTCTTGAAAAATGTGTTTAAAATGATATACTATTTATATCTATGTGTAAAAGAAGTTTCTTTGATTGACATAAAGCGTGGGAGGTACTCATGAGAAGAAAGAAAGACAAGATGAAAAAAAGAATAGCTTTGATTGCGGCGACGGTTTTGGCAGCGGGCGCGGCGATGCCGCTGGTAAATTATGTGGCAGAATTAAGGGCGGCTGCATCAGAGCCTAACATCCACTATTATGCCGATGCGAGTCAGCTGATTAATTTGAAAATGGGGGGCTCGGAGCATACCCGCGTTCAATTTGGAATGCAAAGCGGCGGAAAGGGATTCGCAGAATGGTATATTGTAGGCGAGGACACCGGCATTGCGGGAAGTGAGAATGTGATACTGTTTTCGGCCCAAAGCCTTGGCGATACCGCGTATCAGGACGCGGCAGGCGCGGGAGTGGATGAAATTAAGCATCAGGTAACGCACGGGGAGTATCCGCCTAGAGAGGGGCAGGACGGCGGACCGCCCGCATACCCCGGTTTACCTAACGAGGCGAAATATGATAAGGTATTTGCCAATCATTACGGGGCGAGTACCTTGAGAAACCAATTGAATACGCTGGCGAATGGAAACTTATTTTCCAGTGTGAAGGGGCTGATGCTCCCGACTAAACTGCATCTTACGGATGCGCGTAATAAAGATCTGGATGGTAACGATGATACATATACGGTTGATACCTTGTTCTATGCTCCGGCAAGGGGAGATGGAAATAAGCTTTGGTTCGGAAGCAATTATGATATTTCCTTAGAGGATTCTGTCAGCGCAGGGGTCAAGTTTCAGCCGATGTGGACGGGGATTAAGTTGCCGCAGAATCAGAACACTAATAAAACCCAGTCTTATGTATTTGAATCCGATGGCACAACAGCGAAAGAACAGCTGGAAGACGTCAATGCAAAGAAAGCCGTTTATCCGGCGTTTGCTTTGGATTTATCAAAAGTGCTGTTTGGCTCTGTCGCAGAGAAAGCAGGAGGGACGGGAAATACAGTTAAAAAGATTGATACGACTGCTGATACCCCGCTGCTTTTGAGACTAGATGGAAGTGAGAAAAACAGCAAGATTGACGTGGCATATAATACAAGTGAGATTAGTCATAAGAACGCGCCCTCTGGTTCGAGGATCGTAGTCCAGGGAAAAGGGCTTCCGGGGGAGACGACTCAGGATGGGGTTGAATGGTACTGGGTTAGTAACCCGATAAGCGGAACGGGAAAAATTGGTACCAGCGAACTGACGACAGCAGTCGTAACCCAGCTTGGGGCGACGACCGACCAGAATATAAATCTGGGGGCATGTAAGATATGGCTGGAAACATCGGATACCCTTGGAGGTCTTCCTTATGCGGTTAAGGGACATGAAGGCATTGTCGATAAGATCGTGCTTTCCGGAGTGGAAGAACCTGCCGGGGATACCAAGCTGTCTTTGTCCGCAAAGGTAGACGAGGAGATAACAAAGGGTATACGGGAATCTGAACCGGCTATAGTATGGACGGATGCCAATAATACGGTAACAAGTACCGGCGCCTACGGCCAGAAATACACGGCAAGCATCGAGGTGAATTTAGCAGACGGATATAGCTGGCTGGCGGATAAAAATACACTGCGGAATAATACGGTGATCAAGCTGACAAACGGCGAGGAGATACCGTGTACGGATATAAGGGATACGGCCGGACAGCCAAATGTTAAGACATTGATTTTTGAGTATAAGATAGCTCCGAACCCGAAAATCGAGTATAAGGTTCTATTTGACGGCGCGGAGGTTGAGGATCCGACGCAGGGAATTAAGACTGTATACGATGGAAAGCCGCATACGATAGAGATTCGTACGGACACCGCGGGGGCGTTATACCCACAGTGCAGCTTTAACGAAGCAGGAACGGGTGATTTCCCGAATCCGAATGATTGGACGACAGCCCCGCTGAATGTAGAAGATGCGGGCGAGTATACGGTATATTTCCAGATTCGTGCCGCGGATGATACGCATCATGCGGTGGACGCTACAACGAATACAAGCGAAGTAAAGCCTATTTCGGTAACGGTAGAGCCAAAGATGATTTGGGTCAGTCCGGAATCACAGGAGATTCCATGGACAAAGGACCTTAAGATTAATGAGAGCTTGTATGTGATGAAGAGCGGAAACGGCAATCCTGCCGCTAAGCCGCTGGTAAGCGAGGATCATATCATAACAGGTCTTAAGCTTACTCCAGAAATGGGGGCGGTTATTAATAAGGACGGTATTATAAGCGAGGGGTGGATTTTCTTCTATCCGACAAAAACAGACGAGAATGGCGACAAGGTACTTTCTTATGCAATTTATGATCAAAAAACGCAGAAAGACGTATCAAAGAATTACGATGTCCAACAGGATGCGCCAGGTAAGCTTACGGTACTGCATAACGAGAATCTTCCGCCGGACAGCATTACCGTAGAGAAGGCAAAGACAACGTATAAGCTGGGCGAGGTATTGATGGTGAATGACCTGAAGGTAACCGCCAGATATGGAGACGGCTATACAGAGGCGGTACCAAAAGGAGGCGGCCATGATTCCCTTACGACCAACGAGGAAGACATTGATATGACTACGCTGGGAGGTAAGACTTTGACGGTAACTTATACAAGGGAGGAACCGGATGAGGCCAAGGGATCTGCGTCTGCGACGCTTACGGTCAATGTGGTTGAGGAAGAGGAACCCGGCAATACCCAGAATCCTGGCGGTGATAATGGAAACAATAATAATCCAGGAGGAACCAATTCCCCGAATAACCCTACGAGCAATGGCACTTCAACAAATAACGGTACAACACGGGCCGCTAGTAACCAAGGAGGAACCGGAACAAACAGTGGGACGGGGACGTCGAGCGGTACAAATAAAACAAATAGTAAAACCACCACGGCATCCGGGGCAAGGACCGGCGATACCAGTCCGATTGTAGGATTAGTGCTTGCAGCGCTTTCGTCAGGAATTGTTGTCGTAGGCTTGGCGATCTTCAATATGAACAGAAGCGTCAAAAAGAGAAAGGTAAAGAACAAGAAGTAATATAGAAAGCATTAAAAAGGTGCAGCTAAACTTACGAATAAAAAATCGGTTCCCATAACAAATTAATTGTTGTGGGAGCCGGTTTTTTACTATATATACGGAGTGCATTACAGCATTTCCAAGAATGCGGTTAATCTGGTATTTAACTGCCCGATATCAGCCTGGGAGTAGTCTGTCTCTACATGGATATAGGGGAGTCCTTTCTTTTCATTCACAAATCTGCGGATGGCGAGCGTTTCCACATTGTATGTGTGGCAGGCCTGCAGCGTCATTTCTACCACACCGTCAACCTTGTATTCATCAATTAGTCTGCTAAGAAGCTCTAGCCGGTTTGGGTTTGGCGTCATAACAGAACATCCGATATCCAGATATCTTTTTGCCAGTGCGTCATATACGTCTGGATTGTCTTCGTCTACCAGCTTATCTACAGACTTGGCGCCGGAGCAGTTTTCAAAAGTTACGACGATACCGCCGTTATTTTCAATGGCGTCTATGACCTTTTCGGGAGCGCCGCCGATCGGACATCCGGTGATCAGGATGCGCGGTTTCTTTTCTTCCATTTTTCCTTCTTCATATTCCTTTTCAATCTTTGTGGTCAGGGCCTCTACTTCATCAGGGATCTGCAAGCGGTCGAACTTGAAGCCGCTGCCATAGAGGACCTTCCATAAGTCATGTCCTTTGATCGGCGCGGGATCATGCTTCATTACAGCGTATAACTTTTTTAAGGCCAGACGGGTGCGGTTTTCAATTTTAATAGATTCGCGGATGGCGTCTTCGGTAATGGTGGTTTCAAACTCCTGTTCCAGGTACTCTTTGAAACGGATGATTTCGCTTTTCCACAATTGAAGCGCGGCCTCGTTCTGGGTATTTGGAAGCTCCATCAGGAATACTTTCTTTAAATCGGCCATGTACTCGTACATCTTCTTTTTGCCGTCGCAGGTAGTCTCGCCAACAACAACATCAGAAAAGTAAAAGAAGGGACATTTGTCGGTTACGGCGAATCCGTAGCTGGATTTAATCAATGGGCAGAGATTCTTAGGCAGGTCTTTTTCTGCAACTGGAATAGTTTCATCGGAGGTAGAGCACAAGCCTACGGTTACAGCGCCCATAGCCATAGCGATTTCCCGCGGGAAGTAGGTACAGTACGCGCCTACGACAGGGATTCCGTTATCTTTGATTTCTTTCAATGCCAGAAACGAATTTTTGCGCTGCTGGGCAAATTCTTCAAAGACCTGGGGCAGTTCTTTGATTAGTTTCATATCTTCCAATCTCCTTTATCTTAGAATTTCATATCTTAACAGACGTTAGCAGTCTGTTAAGATAACCGTAACATTTTCATAGGAAAAGAACAATCGATATGAAAAAAAATCCGATTCAAAACATCTATAAGAATGAAAACATATAGAAAACAGCGATATATAAGTCTTTTTGTGCAAAGGTATTGAATAGCGGGATAAATAATTGTTATAATGCAACAGAACTAACACAAGGAATAATTTGATGAAGAAAGATGCAATTCATCATACTTATTGGACTACTAATGTTCAATAAGTATAGGCAGTCAGGAGAGTACAGATGAGATATGAGAATACAGCCAGAGGTATATTTCTGGAACGTCCCAACCGGTTTATTGCCTATGTGGAGATAGGCGGCAGGAGAGAAAAGGTTCATGTGAAGAACACAGGCAGATGCAAAGAACTGTTGATTCCGGGAGCCGCAGTGTATGTACAGGAGTCTGACAGGCCGTCCAGAAAGACGAGATGGGATTTGATTACGGTGGAAAAGGAATGTTTGATCCGGGGTGCAGACGGCAGTCTGTCCAAACGGATCAGGATGGTAAATCTGGATTCCCAGTCTCCGAATCAGTTGGTAAAGGAATGGCTTGAAGCGGGGAATATGATTTCCGAAATCACCAAAATCCAGCCGGAATGCAAATATGGGGATTCCCGGTTTGACTTATATGTAGAAGCGGGAGAACGCCGGATTTTTATTGAGGTGAAAGGGGTTAGTCTGGAGGAGGACGGGCGGGTACGTTTTCCGGACGCGCCAAGCGAGCGCGCAGTGAAGCATGTGGAGGAGCTGGCTCTCGCCGTGGAGGAGGGGTACGAAGCTTATGTGCTTTTTGTGGTACAGATGAAGGACGTGGATTATTTTACTCCGAATATGGACACTCATCCGGAGTTTGGCGAGGCATTAAAAAAGGCGGCTGGCAGAGGCGTAAAGATAGCGGCGTATGACTGCAGAGTGGAGAGTAATTTTATTGAGCTTGCAGAGGAGGTGCCGGTGGCGATTACAAAAAAAGAGCTTCTGGACGCAGAAAGGCTTCAGGCGCTTAAGAGGCTTCCGGGACCGTTAGTTGATTGGTTTCGTGCAAATAAAAGAGAGCTGCCATGGAGAAAGAACCCGGATCCTTACCGTGTATGGGTGTCTGAGATTATGCTGCAGCAGACCAGAGTAGAGGCTGTAAAGCCTTATTATGCCAGATTTTTGGAGGCGCTGCCGGATGTGAAGGCGCTGGCGGAGGCAGAGGAAGAGGCGCTTCTTAAGCTGTGGGAAGGGCTGGGCTATTATAACCGTGTCCGTAATATGCAGAAGGCGGCCAGACAGATTATGATAGATTACCATGGAAAGTTCCCTGTGGAATATGAGGAAATCCGCAGATTAACTGGAATTGGGAGTTATACTGCGGGAGCGATCAGCTCTTTTGCTTATGGCGCTCCTAAGCCTGCTGTGGACGGGAATGTGCTGCGGGTGATTTCCCGTATTACCGGCAGCGGCGAGGACATTATGAGGCAGAGCGTGCGAAAGAAAATGGAAGAGCTTCTAGAGCAGGTAATACCGGCGGATGCCGCCAGTGATTTTAATCAGGGATTGATTGAGCTGGGCGCTATTGTCTGCGTGCCTAATGGAGCACCGGACTGCGCAGCGTGTCCTGTAAGAGGATGGTGCGCCGCGCATGGAGAAGGGCGGGAGATGGAGCTTCCCGTGAAAAAAAAGGCTGCGCCTAGAAGAATAGAAAAGCGAACGATTGTAATATTCCGGGACGGGGAGACAAGAGGGATACGTAAGAGACCGGATACCGGGCTTTTGGCAGGGTTGTACGAGCTTCCGGGGTTAGAGGGGCATTTAAGCTATGAGGAGGTGCTGGAGTACAGTAAATCGATCGGACTTGTGCCATTAAGGATTCAGCCGTTAGGCGCGGCAAAGCATATTTTCAGCCATGTAGAATGGCATATGATTGGGTATCAGATTCAGGTGGATGAGCTGGAAAAATTTTGCAATGCCGATATGATATTTGCACGCCCGGAGGAAATACAAAAACGCTACCCAATACCGGCAGCGTTTGAGAAATATATTGCTTATATAATTTGACGTTAAATAACCGGCTGATGCAAAAGCCGATGCGCCCGTCTGCGTTCGCGGACATAAATGAACTGATATAAGATGCCGGACAGAACCACGCCTGCGATAACATCTGTCACCGAGTGCTGTTTTAGGAAAACCGTTGACAGGATGATGGACAAGGTGAAAAGGTGTATGCTAAGACGTATCCAAGTGCGGTTTTTCAGGGATTCTGTCCGGGTAAGCCCGATGCACAATCCAATGGAATTAAATACATGCATACTTGGCAGTACGTTGGTAGGCGTATCGGCAGAATATACATAGCGAACTAAATCGGTGAAAATATTCTCTCTTGGAAATTCAGCCGGACGGAGATTCAATCCGTTGGGATAAACCGTACAAATAATCAGAAATATGGTCATCCCGGCGATTAAAAAGGCGGCCATCCGAAGAAATTCTTTCTTATCCGTAAAGAATAGGTAGAAAGAGCCTGCGGCAATAAATAAAAACCATAGCAGGTACGGGATAACAAAATATTCCACAAAAGGAATATAGTCATCCAGCGGCGAATGGATCAGAAAATAACCAGTTGTCACATGTTTTTCCAAATACATAAACCATGGCATATAAATAAGGCCATACAGGAACACTAAAGCATGGTTATACTTTTTTAATAGCTTTTTTATCTCCATCGTATTACTTCCTTTCAAGTCCATGTATAATAGTATATTTGGAATCCATCCGATTATAACATGAAAAGAAAAATTCAACAATATAATGGACGTGGAATTAATAAATTCTTTCGATATTGCAGATATTTCTGAAACAGAGTATAATTTGTATGCATTTGTTATCGAGAATCGTAACGTAAAGACACATACGAAGGAGAAAGGTATGTATATTTTTATTACAAATCCTAACGCCCGCTCCGGCTTGGGAGGAAAGGTATGGAGCGAGGTGGAAAGGATTTTAAAGGATAAGGAGGTTTCTTATCAGATATATTTTACCAAATACCAGAGACATGCGTCCCGGATTGTAAGTGAGATTACGTCGGATGGGGAAGAGCATACGATCATTGTGCTGGGAGGCGACGGGACGGTGAATGAGGTGCTGAATGGGATAAAGGAGCTGTCTAAGGTGACGCTGGGATACATTCCGATTGGTTCAAGTAATGATTTTGCCAGATATTTTAATCATTCTTATGAGCCGGAGAAGGCGCTTGCAGCGATTCTGGCTCCGAAGAAATATGCGATGATCAATGTGGGGCTTCTGACTTACTGGGAAGGAGAGCGCAAGAGGAGATTTGCGGTTAGCGCCGGACTTGGATTTGATGCGGGAATCTGCCATTATGCGGTAGTTTCTAAACTGAAATTGTTGTTAAATAAACTGCATCTTGGGAAGCTTACTTATGTGGGGATTGCGCTGGCGCAGATGCTTGCTTTAAAACCGGGCGTGATGACGGTAAGTCTGGATGACGGGGAGCCGGTTTCCTACGAGCAGGTTTATTTTGCGACGGCAATGAACCATCCATATGAGGGAGGAGGTTTTAAATTCTGTCCAAAGGCAGATCCAGGGGATGATGTGCTGGATGTGACGGTTATTGCGGGAATCCCTAAGCTGAAGACGCTGTTTTTGCTGCCTACGGCGTATAAGGGGTGGCATACGGTCTTTCGGGGAGTGTATACTTATACCTGCAGGAAGGCAGTATTTGAAAGCGCACGGCCGCTTCCCGTGCACACGGACGGGGAACCGGTATTTCTTCAGCGAAGAGTGGCGGCGGCGCTGGAGCCGGATAAGGTACGGCTGATTATTGGATAATAAGTATAACAAGAAAGGATTGGTGAATCATGCTGGTATCCGGCTGTTTTATTTTGGCGGCGGCAGCGCTTGCCGGTTTATATTTGTATGCGGTTTATCCGCGGACAACCCGTATTTTGGATGTTATGCAGTATAATCATGGGATGTTTGCCCACAGGGGCTATCACAATAAGGAGAAATTTATTCCAGAAAATTCCATGGCTGCATTTCGGGCGGCAGTTGCAAGAGGATATGGGATTGAACTGGATGTCCATATTACAAAGGATGGGAAACTTGCAGTATTTCATGACGATACGTTAGAGAGGATGTGCAAGGAGCCGGGAGATGTGGAGGCATATACCATGGCGGAGCTTAAAGGGTTTCATCTGCTGAATACGACGGAGCGGATTCCGGAGCTTGGGGAAGTGTTGTCCTATGTGGACGGACGTGTACCGCTTTTGATTGAGCTTAAGATTCCAGGACGGGATATTGCAGTATGCGAGATTTCTTATAAAATGCTGAAGGATTACAGGGGACGTTTTATGGTTCAGTCGTTTAATACTATGGGGCTTTACTGGTACCGGAAGCATGCGCCGTCAATCCTGAGAGGACAGCTCTCCAGCAATCTGACGAAAGGTAAGGAGAAGGAACCATATCTGCTGCGGTTTCTGATTCGGTTCCTGCTTTTGAACCTGCTGGGAAGGCCGGACTTTATTTCTTATAAGCTTAAGGACCTGCCAAATTTCAGCGTATCTGTCTGCAGGAGATTGTTTGGCGTTCCGACGGCAGTCTGGACGCTGCGTACAGAGGAAGCGTTGCGGCAAGGGCGGGAAGAGTACAATATGTGTATTTTTGAGAGAGCTGGTGCAGATTATTAAAAGTAATACATAAGAGCGGAGAGGGTAAGTTGATATGAATCAGCAGAAAAAGAGTTTGTTATTAGTACATATTGCAGTGATGGGGTTCGGGCTGTCCGGATTGTTTGGGAAACTGGTGGCACAGCCCGCTATTGTGATTTCTTGGGGCAGAGTATTCTGTTCCTCGATATTTTTGTTCGCGCTGTTCAAATTCACAAAGCAGCCCATTAAGCTGAGGGACAGAAGAGATTTTCTGTTAATGATAGGGGCGGGAGTGATTCTTGCTATACATTGGACGACTTTTATGCAGTCCATACAGGTATCCACAGTGGCGGTGGGGACGCTGACTTTTTCGACTTATCCGCTGTTTGTGACTTTCATGGAGCCTTATATTTATCACGAGAGGCTGAAAAAATCAAGCATAATCTGCGCAGTTATTATGCTGGCGGGGGTTATGCTCATCGTGCCGGAATTTCAGATGGGGAATGCGATGACCAGAGGTGTGATATGGGGAATGGCCGGAAGTCTTAGTTATGCGCTTCTGTCACTGATGAACCGCAGTTTTTCAGATCGGTATACGGGACCGCTGGTATCGCTGTATGAACAGGGAACGGCGGCAGTGGTATTGCTGCCGGCAGTGTTTTTCCTTTGCCCGGTATTTACGGGATGGGATATTACGGGACTTATCATACTCGGAGTTGCATTTACGGCGGGGGCACATTCTTTATTTATAGAAGGATTGAAGCATGTGAAGGTGCAGACGGCGGGCATTATATCCGGACTGGAATCGGTATACGGGATTCTGGCGGCCTTTTTTGTGCTGGGAGAGATTCCGGGGCTTCGGGAACTCGTCGGCGGCGCTGTGATACTGGGGGTTGTATTCTATTCTAGTTACTGTTCACTTCGTTCGCAGTAACAGCCGCCGGTTGATTTTGGTAAACCCGCGTGTTACAATTGATAAGATTATGAAAGGAACAATTATAAAAAACGATAATAAAAGAAATGGGGGAAATTAAGATGGAGAATCCAATTATTACAATTGAAATGGAAAATGGAGATGTTATGAAGGCGGAGCTGTATCCGGACGTAGCGCCGAATACGGTAAACAATTTTATCTCTCTGGTGAAAAAAGGATATTACGACGGACTGATTTTTCATCGGGTTATCAGTGGATTTATGATTCAGGGAGGATGCCCGAATGGAAACGGCATGGGAGGGCCGGGATATCAGATTAAAGGCGAGTTTGCACAGAATGGCTTTGCGAATGAACTGCGTCATACGGAGGGGGTACTGTCTATGGCGCGGGCGATGCATCCGGATTCCGCAGGCTCTCAGTTCTTTATTATGCATAAGGATTCCCCGCATCTGGACGGACAGTATGCGGCGTTCGGTATGATCATTGAGGGGATGGACGTGGTAAATAAGATTGCGGCAGTACCGACGGATTACAGCGATCGTCCGATGGAAACGCAGACGATGAAGAAAGTTACGGTTGACACTAAGGGAGCGGATTATCCGGAGCCGGAGAAAGAATAAAATAATTTGAAACAAAAAAGATAAGGAGGCTGAAACTATTATGGAAAGGATGGTTCAGACCGAAGATTTAATCTTTGAATATGCAAAAAGAGATGAAGAAGGCAATGTGATTGGCGCTTACCGGGCCATCGATCAGGTAAATCTGGAGGTGGAGGAAGGACAGTTTATTGCAATTCTTGGACATAATGGTTCCGGAAAATCTACTTTGGCTAAACATATTAATGCTATTTTAGTGCCTACCGAGGGAACGGTGTGGGTTGGAGGAAGAAACACCAGCGATGCGAGAGAGCTGTGGAACGTGAGGCAGTCTGCCGGCATGGTTTTTCAGAATCCGGATAATCAGATTATTGGAACGGTTGTGGAAGAAGATGTGGGATTCGGGCCGGAGAATCTGGGAGTTCCCACAGACGATATTTGGAAACGGGTGGAGGAAAGCTTGAAGGCGGTCGGTATGATTTCTTATAGGCACCATTCGCCGAATAAGTTGTCCGGAGGGCAGAAGCAGAGAGTTGCTATCGCAGGAGTCATTGCCATGAGGCCGAAATGCATTGTGCTGGATGAGCCGACGGCTATGCTGGATCCCAACGGACGGAAAGAGGTGCTTCGAACCATAGAGGAGTTAAGGAAGCAGGAGAAGGTAACAGTCATCCTGATTACTCACTATATGGAGGAGGTTATCGACGCAGATCATGTCTTTGTTATGGATCACGGGCATGTAGTGATGGAAGGGACGCCCAGAGAAATCTTCTCCCAGATGGATATGCTGAAAAGATATCGTCTGGATGTTCCGCAGGTAACGATACTTGCAGATGAACTAAGGAAACGCGGACTGGATATTCCGGCCGGGATTTTGAGGAAGGAAGAACTGGTGGAAGCAATATGTCGATTAAGATAGAACATTTAAACTATATATATAGTCAGGGAACAGCCTACGAAAAACAGGCGTTAAAGGATATCTGCCTGGAGATTCCACACGGGGAATTTGTAGGGATCATCGGCCACACCGGGTCAGGGAAGTCTACGCTGATTCAGCATCTGAACGGCCTGATTAAGGCAACCGACGGAGCGCTTTATTATAACGGAGAAAATATATACAGCGGAAATTACAATATGAAGGAACTTCGGAATCAGGTGGGGCTGGTATTCCAATATCCGGAGCATCAGTTATTTGAGGTGGATGTTCTTTCAGACGTCTGTTTTGGTCCCAAAAATCAGGGACTTTCGAAAGAAGAATGCGAGGAGCGCGCAAAAGAAGCTCTAAGGCTTGTTGGATTGAAGGAGAAATATTATAAATTTTCACCCTTTGAATTGTCTGGAGGACAGAAGCGCAGGGCTGCGATTGCGGGAGTTCTTGCCATGCGGCCTAAAGTACTGATTTTAGACGAACCGACGGCGGGATTGGATCCGAAGGGACGGGATGAGATACTGGATCAAATTGCATATCTGCATCGGGAAAGCGATATGACTGTTATTCTGGTTTCCCACAGTATGGAGGATATCGCAAAATATGCCGACCAAATTATTGTAATGAATCAGGGACAGGTAATGTTTAACAGTACGCCGAAGGAAGTTTTTTCCCATTATAAAGAGCTGGAGGAGGTGGGCCTTGCCGCGCCGCAGGTAACATACATCATGCATGAGCTTGCGGAAAAAGGATTAGATGTAAATACGGGGGCGACAACGGTAAAAGAAGCTGCGGACAGTATTATGGAGGTGTTTGGCAATGATTAGAGATATTACGATCGGGCAGTATTATCCGGCAAAAAGCATTCTCCACAGGCTGGATCCAAGAGTGAAGCTGACTGCGACGGTTCTGTATCTGATTTCCCTGTTTTTATTTAAGAATATTTCAGGCTATCTTATAGCAACTGTCTTTCTTGCAGTTATGATCCGCTTGTCAAAGGTTCCGTTTAAATATATTATGAGAGGCATGAAGCCGATTATCATGCTTCTTATGATTACGCTTTTGTTTAATCTATTTCTGATAAAAGAAGGAGCGGTTATTTTCTCGGCATGGATATTTACGATAACAGAGGGAGGCTTAAGGAATGCAGTGCTGATGGCTGTCCGGCTGATCTATTTGATTACAGGTTCGTCGCTTATGACCTTAACGACGACGCCGAACGAATTGACGGACGGGCTTGAGAGTCTGTTAAAGCCGCTGGGCAGACTGCGCGTACCGGTTCATGAGATTGCAATGATGATGTCTATTGCGCTGCGCTTTATTCCCATCCTTCTTGAGGAGACGGATAAGATTATGAAAGCGCAGATAGCCAGAGGGGCGGATTTGGAGAGCGGAAATATTTTACAGAAGGCAAGGAGTATGATTCCGATTTTGGTTCCGTTATTTGTATCGGCTTTCCGCCGCGCCAATGATCTTGCGATGGCTATGGAGGCAAGGTGTTACCGCGGAGGGGAAGGAAGGACCAAAATGAATCCGCTTAAGTATGCCGGGCGCGATCAGGCGGCTTATGTAATTGTAATTCTTTATGTGGCGGGCGTAGTGCTGATTGGAAGGTATGTACCCCTTCACATCTGGATTTTTTAGAGAGGTATGCAGATGAGGAGGGTTAAGCTTACGGTTGCGTATGACGGTACGGACTACTGTGGATGGCAGATACAGCCCAACGGGATTACGGTGGAAGAGGTGCTGAACCGGGAGATCGGAGGACTTACCGGGGAGGAGATCCGGGTTATTGGAGCCAGCCGGACGGATTCGGGAGTTCATGCTCTTGGAAATGTGGCTGTGTTTGATACAAAGAGCCGGATTCCGCCGGAGCGTTTCTCCTATGCCCTGAATCAGCGGATGCCGGAGGATATCGTAATCGTAAAGTCGGAGGAGGTTCCTTCCGATTGGCATCCAAGGTATCAGGAGGTGATTATAAAGACCTACGAATACCATATTTATAATGGAGCCGTCCCAAATCCCTTGAAGCGGAGGACGGCGGCTTTTGTTTCCTTTCCTCTGGATGTGGAGCGGATGAGGGAAGGCGCGGCTTTTTTGACGGGTGAGCATGATTTTGTCAGTTTCTGTAATGTAAGGACAAATACTGCGGATACGGTACGGATAATATATAGGATACAGATTGACCGGAAGACCGATGAAATCGTCATCCGGATTACCGGAAATGGATTCCTATATAATATGGTAAGGATCATCGCGGGAACCCTGATCCGTGTGGGGAGAGGTTTTTATGAGCCGCAAAAGGTGCGGGAGATCCTTGAGGCCGGGAAGCGCACAGAGGCGGGAGTGACGGCGCCGCCTCAGGGTCTGGTGCTGACGGAGATCCTGTATGGAGAACAAGGCAGGATATACGATTTTGGACAGAGATTTTAGGTTAATATGCGGATAGACATGGAAAAAAAGTAATGGTATATTAGAAAATGGAGTAAAAGGAATTTTTGGGACATAACAAAGGAACGAACCTGTTTGAAGATTTTGCAATTTATTACAAAGGAGGATGTTATGGACATATTTTCGATGGTATTATCACTGCTTAGTGGAGTAGCCCTGTTTCTTTTCGGTATGTCGCTTATGGGCGACGGACTTAAGATGGTTGCGGGCAATAAGCTGGAGGCGTTTCTCTATAAGATGACGAATACGCCGCTGAAAGGGGTTGCGCTGGGAGCAGGAGTTACATCGGTTATTCAGTCGTCATCCGCCACAACGGTTATGGTGGTTGGTTTTGTTAACTCTGGTATGATGAAGCTGAAACAGGCGATCGGTATTGTCATGGGTGCGAATATCGGTACCAGTATTACAGGATGGATTCTCTGCCTTTCCTACATTGAGGGATCAAGCGGGATAGCCAAGATCCTGTCAACGGCGACGATCAGCGCAGTGGTGGCGATTATCGGTACTTTGTTCCGCATGCTTTCTAAGAGGACGGTATATCGGAATGTAGGCAATATTATGCTTGGTTTTTCGATTCTGATGTTCGGCATGCAGACTATGAGCGGGGCGGTTGCTCCTTTAAAAGAGAGCGAGACATTTACCAGTATGCTCACCATGTTTTCCAACCCAATAGCAGGTATTCTGCTGGGTATTGCGTTTACGGCGGTTCTGCAGAGCGCGTCGGCCTCCGTCGGTATTTTGCAGGCGCTGTCTGTTACCGGCTCTCTGACATTTGCTACGGCATACCCAATCATTTTGGGTATTGGCGTGGGCGCGGCGTGCCCGGTGCTGATTTCTGCGATTGGAGCAAATAAAAATGGTAAAAGAACCGCATTGATATATCTGCTGAACGACTTATTTGGTATGCTGATATGGTCTGTTGTATTCTATAGTGTGAACGCAGTAGTGCAGTTTACTTTCCTGAATATGACGATGAGTCCTGTCATGATCGCTATGATCAATACGGTATTCCGTGTCGCAACGGTATGCGTACTCTTCCCGTTTATTCCGAAGCTTGAGAAGCTGGCGCGGACACTTATTAAGGATACGGAGGAAGATCTTGAGGATGACGCGAACTTTGACATGCTTGAAGAACGTCTGCTCAGATATCCGGCGCTGGCTATCGGACAGTCTGGAAGGGTTATGAACGATATGGCGAGAAAGGTCCGCAAGAATGTGGGCCGCTCCTTGAACCTGATCAATGAATTTAGTCAGGACAAATTCAATAAAGTTCAGAGAAAAGAGGATTTGATTGATAAGTTCGAGACAAAGCTTGGGGAATATCTGATGCTGCTGACCAAGAGAGAACTGAATACGATGCAGACGAGAAAGGTTTCGCTTTGTCTGCATATTATCAGCGATTTGGAGCGGGTAGGCGACTATGCGTCAAATGTGGCGAGAGTGACGAATAATATCCATGAGGGCAATATTTTCTTGTCTGAAGAAGCGAGGGATGAATTGAACGTGGTGATGGACGCGGTGCGCGAGACTGCGGAGATGACGGTACATAGTGTTGAAAAGCATGACAAGGAAAAGGCGATGCGCGTGAAATCTCTGGCGGCTGTTGTAACTGCGCTTTGTGAGGAACTGAAGATGCGCCATGTGATCCGGCTGAGTCATGGAGAGTGCGATCTGGCTCAGGGAACGGTATTTAATGACTTGCTGAACAGCTTTGACCGTATTGTTGCGCATTGCAGAGGCGCGGCCAGCGCAACGGTGAAGATGGATGATATTGATGCGGATATGCATATCCATACTTCAACTATGGCGGACGACGGCAAGGAGGAATACAGAAGGCTGCTTGCTGAAAATGCAAAGAAATACAGGGATTTGTTTGAGGAATATCAGGAAAAATATAGTATCAAGAATAGTAAAGACCGTCCCTTAAGCATGGAGCCGGAGCTTGAGACGGAAAAGAAGGGCAAGAATAAAGAGAACCGCTTGACAAAGATTTAGAAATCGGTTAGACTGTCCGTTAATAGAGTAGAAAGGCTGAGAAAAGAAGAAGTAACAGTTTCCACACCCTTACAGAGAGCGGCCGGCAGGTGAGAGGCGCAAGAAGGAGAGAAGTGTGAATACATCTTAGAGCCGCGCGCTGAAAGGAGATTCTGGTTCTGCATGGCGGAATGCCGGGCATACGAGTAGGCGGCGACGTGGGGCGCACGTTACGCGCAGAGGCTGCAAAGGCAGCCGCCAAGGCCGGAGGCGCGAGTTTCCGGTGAAAAAAGGTGGTACCACGGAGTATATTCGTCCTTATCCATATATTGGGGTAAGGGCGTTTTTATTTTCGCAATGTAAGGAGGCAGTATGGCAAAAGAAAAACATTTGACGCCGGTAAAGGAAAAAATCATTGCAAATTATGAGATTCAGAAGCAGAAATTCTTTGAGGACGGCTATGAAGAATATCAGGAGACGATTTCTGTTTTAAAGGCGAATATTATGGCATTTGTAACAGCCGGGCCTTTTGCGCTTCTCCAGGTTATCATTTGGATACTGGCGAAGAAGGGGGGAGAAGGGGTTTTTGGTATCAGGGAGATGTTAGTGTTCTGGGGCTCTTTTCTGGCGCTGCTTTTTGTTCATGAACTGTTGCATGGCCTGGGATGGGTGAAGTGGACTAGGAAGAAATGGCAGAGTATTTATCTGGGAATGATGTGGGATTCGCTGACGCCTTACTGCCACTGTAAAGAGCCTTTAAAGCCTAAGCACTATCTTGCGGGAGTGCTGGCGCCGTTTCTGACGCTTGGCATCGGAATGTTTCTGCTGGCGCTGATTGTGGGAAATCACGTGATTTTTCTTCTCAGCGTACTGAATACGCTGAGTGCGGGAGGGGATACGACGATCGCCTGCATGCTGTTCCGGTATTTGAAATACAAGGATAATTGTTATATTCTGGACCATCCCACGAAGTGCGGATTTGTAGCTTTTGTAAAATTTTAATCATTATGCGAAGGAGAGGGAAACATGGGAATTTATGAAGAACTTCAGGCGCGGGGATTGATCGCGCAGGTGACGGACGAGGAAAGGATCAGGGATCTGGTGAACAATGGAAAGGCTGTATTCTATATCGGTTTTGACCCGACGGCGGACAGCCTCCACGTAGGGCATTTTATGGCGCTGTGCCTGATGAAGCGTCTGCAGGAGGCGGGAAATAAGCCGATCGCACTGATCGGCGGCGGAACGGCTATGATTGGCGACCCGTCGGGAAGGACAGATATGCGCCAGATGATGACGCCGGAGACTATCCAGCATAACTGTGAGTGCTTTAAGAAACAGATGAGCCGTTTTATCGATTTTTCCGATGGGAAGGCGCTTATGGTAAATAATGCGGACTGGCTGATGGATCTGAATTATATTGAGGTACTCCGGGAAGTGGGAGCACATTTTTCCGTAAACCGTATGCTGGCGGCAGAATGCTATAAGCAGAGAATGGAGAAGGGGCTTAGTTTTCTGGAGTTTAATTATATGATCATGCAGAGTTATGATTTCTATGCGCTGTTCCAGAAATATGGCTGCAATATGCAGTTTGGCGGAGACGACCAGTGGAGCAATATGCTCGGCGGAACAGAGCTGATCCGCCGGAAGCTTGGCGAGGATGCGGGAGCAATGACCATCACCCTCCTTCTAAATTCGGAAGGCAAGAAGATGGGGAAGACCCAGAGCGGCGCGGTATGGCTTGACCCGGAAAAGACGTCTCCTTTTGATTTCTATCAGTACTGGAGAAATGTTGCGGATGCGGATGTACTGAAGTGTATCCGTATGCTGACGTTCCTGCCGTTGGAGGAGATTGACAAGATGGACGCATGGGAAGGCGCGCAGCTGAATACAGCGAAGGAGATTCTTGCTTATGAGCTGACGAAACTGGTGCATGGCGCAGAGGAAGCCGAGAAGGCACAGGCTGCGGCGAAGGCGCTGTTTAGCAAGGGCGCGGCGGCAGATATGCCGACGGCGGAGCTTTCAGAGGAAGATTTTGCAGACGGAAGCATTGATATATTGAGCGTACTGGTAAAGAGCGGGCTGGTTCCCTCAAGGGCGGAAGCAAGACGCGCGGTGCAGCAGGGCGGCGTGACGGCGGACGGCGAAAAGGTAGCGGATATTAAGGCTGCTTATAGTACGGAAGTATTTGCGGGAGAAGGAATGATCGTCAAGAAAGGGAAGAAGAATTTCCGGAGAGTAGTTATGAAATAGGGGTATGAGGAAGAATCTGTCTTGTAGAGAAGCCGCAGTTTTCGGCCTCCCTACAGGATAGATTTCTGACAATCTGACAGTTTAGCCCGGAGGTGTCATTAGAATTTTAAATATTGTACGCTGTAGGGAGCCATCTCAAGCTGCCCGTTAAGCGTGAGTTTTTCTCCACTGATGAGGTCGGCTGCGGAACCGTTCAAATCGCCGTGCATGGCCGTGTAGAGTTCGCCGGAGGCATTGATGGCTACCATCATCCGCTCTTTTTCAGACGCCCGCTCAAAGATTAGCTGATGGTTGGTGAGGACTACATTTCGGTAGCTGCCGTTGCAGAGGCCGTCGCTCTGCTGACGGATAGAAATCAGCGTTTCAATATATTCCGTTAGTTCGTTTGGTTTGGGAGATTCAAAACTCGGACGGAGCGCATAATCATTATCCGGCGCTTTCTGCCCCTCCTCGCCCCATTCACTGCCGTAATAGATACAGGGGATGCCAGGCATGCCAAGCAGAAGGCCGTAGGCAGGCCGGATATGTTTTTTATTGGTCAGTATGCTTGCGAGCCTTGTTACATCATGGTTGTCTACAAAATTCACCAGATGCTTGCCGCGGTAAATGCACCATGGGTCAGAGCCGTACTGGCGGTGCAGGGAATGGGCGATCTCGAACATATTCATGGAATTAAAGCTTGAGAAAATACCCTTATAACATTCGTAATTGGTGCAGCTGTGCAGCATTTCATCATTGACGATTAAGTTGTAATCGCCGAACAGAACCTCCCCAATCAGGACAAATTCCGGCTTGAGTCCGCCGGTAAAACGGCGCAGGGTACGCATGAAGTTATGGTCAAGGCTGTATGCCACATCCAGCCGGAGTCCGTCGATATCAAATTCCTCTATCCAGAATTTCACACAGTCCAGCAGATAGTCTACAACCGCCGGATTCTGCAAATTTAATTTTACCAGTTCAAAATGCCCTTCCCAGCCTTCATACCAGAAACCGTCATTGTAGCAGCTGTTGCCGTCGAAGCTGATATGGAACCAGTCCTTGTAAGGGGAATCCCATTTCTTTTCCTGTACGTCCTTAAATGCCCAGAAACCGCGTCCTACATGATTGAATACTCCGTCGAGAATAATTTTTACATTATGCTGATGGAGATCTTTGCATACGTCTGCAAAGTCTTCGTTCTTGCCCAAGCGGCAGTCGATGGTGCGGAAATCTCTGGTGTCATAGCCGTGGTTGTCAGACTCAAAAATCGGATTCAGGATGATCGCGTCAATCCCCAGTTTCTTTAGGTAGGAACTCCAGTCCATTAATTTTCGTATACGGGGCGTGCAGACGCCGTCGTTGGCGTAAGGCGCGCCGCAGAACCCAATCGGGTATATCTGATAAAATACTCCTTTGTAAGCCCACATGTCATTATCACTCCTTTTTTTAGTAATGGTTTAAGTCCTCTATAAGTTTACCATATGTTTATAGTATGGCACAATGGAAAACCGTGTATTTTTGATTCTATATAGCTATCATCATAGATATATGTTATATTAGGATAGATGTATGATTACGAACCATTCAGAGATAGACATATGACAAAAATAAAAGAGGAGAACAGCCATGAATATTGGAAATGCGGACATCATATCAGCATCATACAGCGGCATGGTAAGTCATACTAATGCTGCAGCTGAACAAATAGATGCGGATAATAATTTTAGTAGTCAGATAAAGGAACTGGCAGCCGCGAATATCAAAACGGATATTTATGAAAAATTTGGTGTGAAAGTAAATGCGCCTGACGACAGCGAGACGTGTTTGATTCCAGAAGACTTATTATATCGGATGAATAGCGACGCCGCATTAAAAGAAAAGGTATATTCCGTTTTAGCAGACCATAAGAATGCGAAAGCTTCGCTGGCGTCTTTTTATCCTCCTGTAAAGCACTATACGCTTGTATTTGATAAAAAGGGCGATGTGGTTACATATGTGCTGGAGCCGGATATGGAGCGATTGGAGAAAGATATGGGGAAATCAGGCAAAGTAAAAAGTTATTTATTTGACGGCTCTCTTATAAATCCTTATGATTACTGGGAACTGGTCAGCGGCAGTTCCTGTAATCCATATCAAGGCATCGAAGCCCAGCAGGCGTTTTTGGCGGCGGCACTGCTGAAAAAACAAAGACTGACAGATTAAAACCATGATAGACAGGACCAGAAAATGACGCAGTAAATGACGCAGTAAATGACGCGTCAAATCAGAGGGCGGAGAAACGGTAAAAAATAGTTGACAGGTGAAAAACCCTATAATATAATAAAAAAGTATGACGACAGGAGAAACAGATTGCTCCAAAGCCCCGGAGGCATCTGATTCTAATAGAGTTAGTTTTAGAAGTAATGTAATGATTCATAGGAGGGAAACCAATGAAAACTTATATGGCTAATCCAGATAAGATTGAGAGAAAATGGTATGTTGTTGATGCTGCCGGATGTACTTTGGGACGTCTGTCATCAGAAGTAGCTAAGATTTTAAGAGGCAAGAATAAGCCGGAATTTACTCCGCATATTGATACTGGCGATTATGTAATAATTGTTAACGCACAGAAAGTTAAAGTCACTGGCAAGAAGATGAGCCAGAAGGTATATTACAACCATTCCGAGTATGTTGGAGGAATGAGAGAGACTACTCTGGCAGAGATGATGGATAAGAAACCGGAGAAGGTGATCGAACTGGCAGTTAAGGGAATGCTTCCAAAGGGACCTTTAGGAAGAGCTATGATTAAGAAACTTCATGTGTACGCTGGACCAGAGCATGAGCAGCAGGCTCAGAAGCCGGAAGAGCTGAAACTTTAATTAGGAAGGTCGAAAGGAGGATATAAAGATGGCAGCAGCAAGATTTTATGGAACAGGAAGAAGAAAAAAATCAATTGCAAGAGTATATCTTGTACCCGGAACAGGTAAGATTACAATAAATAAAAGAGATATTGACGATTATCTCGGATTAGAGACACTGAAGGTAATTGTCCGCCAGCCGTTGGCACTGACAGAGACAGAGAGCAAGTTCGATGTTATTGTGAATGTAAAAGGCGGCGGCTATACAGGACAGGCAGGAGCGATCCGCCATGGTATCGCGAGAGCGCTTATTGAGGCTGATGCAGATTACAGACCGGCGCTTAAAAAAGCAGGATATCTGACACGTGATCCGCGTATGAAAGAGCGTAAGAAATACGGTCTTAAGGCAGCTCGTAGAGCACCGCAGTTTTCCAAGAGATAAGCAGAACAATTCTACAGATTCAAGAATATGGACTCCGCAGGTTTTCCTGCGGAGTTTTTATCTTAATTTTTCAGGAGAATAGGGGTATAATATATTTTAGCAGCAGGAGTCGATGGGGCAGGTAAATCAACTTTGTATCAGTCATTGCAAAGTCTGCATGACATACCGAGAGTGAATACGGGCGAAATATTGAGAGAATTTAGCGATTGGAAAAATATGACTGACGTTACGACTGTGGGAAATCCAACGTCTTATGTAAGATTATGCATAAGAGATAAAAAGATATTTAATGAAAAGAAATAAAGAATTGTATGAAGATGGATAATATGATAAAATCCGATTATGGAACAATCGTGTTACAGGGTGTGTTGACCTCATTCTAAAAGAATGGGGGGTGATGCCTATGAAAAATCATTTCGATTTTAAGGATTTAATGACCTTCGGTCTATTCCTTTTGGCATGGCTTACATTTGTTTTTACGGGACTATGAAAAAAAGTCTGTAAAAGTTATTTAAGCAATGAACGATTAGGTC
>CAJTYU010000020.1 GCA_910584095.1 uncultured Dorea sp.
TGAAGAACGCATAGAAGAAATGTTGTCGATTGCTGCGTTGATTACAGAGATTGCTCCCATTGCTTTGTCAGCAGTTTCGATGTTAACTGCCGCAATATCCTGCGGATTGGTAGCCTTACCGCTCTTATCAATTCCAGAAAGCTTAGCTGCGTTAATCGCTGCAAAAGTAACCGCAATCTGGTTATCCTTTGTTCCTTCTTCGCCAACGTGAAGCTTAATGCTGGTTGTCTTTCCATCGAACAGTTTGGTTCCGTTGAAGTTAGCGGTATTACCAATTCTCTTGATCTCGTCAATCAGAGCCTGAACTTCCTTCTGCATTTCAGTACGGTTTCCAGAAGAGTATGTTCCGTTAGCAGACTGTGTAGCCAGCTCAACCATACGGTTCAGCATAGAGTGAACCTCTGTCAAAGCGCCCTCAGCCGTCTGAACGAGGGAAACACCGTCTTCCGCGTTCTTCTTAGCTGTCTCAAGACCTGTGATCTGAGCGCGCATCTTCTCGGAAATAGCAAGACCAGCAGCGTCGTCGCCAGCGCGGTTGATTCTGTAACCAGAAGATAATTTTTCAAGGTTCTTTGTTAATGCTGAATTGTTGTTTGTTAAGTTTCTGTGTGCATTTAATGCAGTAATATTATGTTGAATTCTCATGGTTTTTCCTCCTTGAATTTGCTTACAGGAAATTCCTTTTTCCTGCATAATTATAAATTTCGTGAAGGTTTTGAATACAAAACAAATGGATTTTCTAATATGCCGGCAATTTATCCAGAAAATCACACTCATTTGGATAAAAATTTATCCGGATACATCTATACAGACACATCCGGATCTTCAAAAGTGTTAAATAAATGTTTTATTTGGCTATGTAACAATTGATTTCCCGATACTCTTTAATTCGATTATACATTGTACTTCTCCCCATGTTACAAGCCTTTGCAAATTCTTTAATAGATATGGCGCCTGCTTGCCATTGTTTGTATAGCTCTGGAAAATTATCCGGGATTGGAATCATAGGCTTTCCAAATTGAACTCCCCGTGCTTTAGCAGCGGCGATTCCTTCTGCTTGACGCTGACGAATGTTATCACGCTCATTTTCTGCAACAAAGGAAAGAAGCTGTAATACTACATCGCTGATAAAGGTTCCTAGCAAATCTTTTGTTTTTGTTGTATCTAATAAAGGCATATCCTGAATACAGATGTCTGCCCTTTTTTCTTTTGTAATAATTCGCCATTGCTCCATAATTTCCTGATAATTCCGCCCGAGCCGGTCAATACTTTTTACAATGAGCAAATCGCCTTCCTGGATAAGGGACATCATCTCCACATAAGCCGGACGCTCAAAATTTTTTCCGCTTTGTTTGTCAATGTAAATATCCTGTTTTTCCACACCGGCCTCTGTTAAGGCAATTATCTGTCGTTCAATGTTCTGCTCTTTTGTAGAAACTCGGGCATAACCGTATCTTTTGTTTTTCATGCTGTACCTCCCATTATTAATTATTTTTTTGAGTATAAAACAAAGAGAAAATAGAATGGTAGTCAGTAAATAGAATAAAATGAGTTAGATTATGAAAAAAATGAATCCCAAACATAAAATAATTGGAGCAAACAGCTTGTTTTCAGTTGAAAATCAGCAATTTTATAATAAACAATTCATGAATAAAACCAGATAAGGATAAAATATAAATAAGTTTTTCTTTCGCGTCGAACGAAAATTAATATATTTTTTATTATTTCGCACGATTTTGTTGATTTTTTTCTTAAAATCGCATATAATAAAAATACCTTAAATAAAAGGAGGATTTAGCCATGGTTGTTACCGCAACAGAATTTAAAACTAATTTCGGAAAGTACCTTGAATTAATAGCTAAAGAAGATATCTTTATTACCCGTAATGGAAAAATGGTTGCTAAAGTTGTAAATCCACAAGTTTCTGCCGTGGATTCCCTGCGTGGAATGCTTGGCGGCATTTCCTCTGATATTGATATGGATTCTTTACGGGAGGAGCGTCTGCTAAAATATGAAAATAATGTGTGATACGAACGTAATCATTGATGTATTATTGGAAAGAGAACCTTTTGTAGAAGATTCTTACAAGATTCTGAAGCTTTGTGAAGAACATAAAATAGACGGTTTTGTATCAGCGTCTTCTGTTACCGACATCTTCTATCTTGTCAGAAAACATGCTCATAGCACAGAACTGGCATATAAAGCAGTTGGAAAACTTTTGGAAATTGTCAAGGTGTGCAGCGTTACGAACAATGATGTTCTTATTGCATTTCAGAATAGGGCAAAGGATTTTGAGGATTGTCTTGTTGCCACTTGCGCCAAATCTATACATTGCGATTATATTGCTACTCGAAACAAAAAAGACTTTGAAGGCTTTGATATTCCTGTGCTTACCCCGGCTGAAATTCTTTTGAAAATCATATAACACTTTTCACGATATATTTTCTTATTATCTGGTAGGTATTCATTTGAATAACATTTTGAACAAAGACAACTGCTATATGTGTAGATAGCGCGTCAGGGAGTATCTGTAATGCTGGAATCTCATTTGCTCTAAAATATAAATCAACGTATTTTGTAATGGATTTTGAACGCCATAAGTCCAATGACTTTATAAGGGCTTTATGACTGGTTTCTTGTATTTTGATAATGAAAAAATGTATTTTTTATAGGCCGGAAAAAAATACCTTATAAAAATTTAGGATTTTTTTCAAAAAGGCCTTAAGTTATTCAAATAATGTACGATAATATAGGTGTCAAGAAGTTTTTGAATTTGTCCAAATGAGTGTACTTTTCTGGATAGATTGCCGGCATATCAGAAACCCCGTTTGATTCATATTCAAAGCCTTCACAAAATTTATAATTATGCAGGAAAAAGGAATTTCCTGTAAGCAAATTCAAGGAGGAAAAACCATGAGAATTCAACATAATATTACTGCATTAAATGCACACAGAAACTTAACAAACAACAATTCAGCATTAACAAAGAACCTTGAAAAATTATCTTCTGGTTACAGAATCAACCGCGCTGGCGACGACGCTGCCGGTCTTGCTATTTCCGAGAAGATGCGCGCTCAGATCACAGGTCTGCAGACTGCTCAGAAGAACGCGGAAGACGGTGTTTCTCTCGTTCAGACAGCAGAGGGCGCTTTGACAGAGGTTCACTCCATGCTGAACCGTATGGTTGAGCTGGCTACTCAGTCTGCTAACGGAACCTATTCTGAAAAGAACCGTGAAGAAATGCAGAAAGAAATTGACCAGTTGAATAAAGAAATTGATAGAATCGGCGCAACTTCTAACTTCAACGGAACAAAGCTGTTCGAAAAAGACAACACTGTTAAGCTTCATGTTGGCGAGCAGGGAACAGATGATAACCAGATTGCGGTTACATTTGCAGCAATGAGCGCGTCCAGCATTACAGGCATCAGCAGAGATGGTTCCGTAGATACAGCTTCTAAGGTTGATCTTAAAACAGATGTTGATGTTACAGGAGCAGCTGAAGCTAAGGCATCTATCACAATCATCAACAATGCAATTGACAATATTTCTTCTATGCGTTCTTCATTCGGTGCATTACAGAACCGTCTGGAGCACACCATCAACAACTTAGGCGTTCAGACAGAGAACATCTCTGCAGCTGAGTCCCGTATCCGTGACGTAGATATGGCTAAGGAAATGATGGCATACACGAAGAACAACATCCTTGTTCAGGCTTCCCAGGCTATGCTTGCGCAGGCTAACCAGGTACCTCAGGGAGTTCTTCAGTTGTTACAGTAATTTCTCAGGGTATAACTTTAGAAAGCGCCAGTCCATTGGATGGGCGCTTTCTTTCACATAAAGAATAATTTGCTTTATGCGAAAGAAAACGCCCGTTTATTTTTATGTCTATAAACATGCATAAAAACAGATTCTAAAATTGTCAGGAGGTAAATGCATTATGAATATACAGCTAAGCGTTTCTCTGCTTGCATCTGACAGGCCGGCCGCCCTTGAACGATGTCTGGATTCGCTAAAACCATTATTGATGCAGGTACCCAGTGAATTGATCGTCATTGTTACCGGTACCGACGCACGCGTGCGCGAAATTGCGTCAAAATATACAAACCAGATTATTCCTTTTACTTGGTGCAATGACTTTTCTGCCGCGCGGAATATTGGTCTTAAGGCCGCAAAAGGAGAATGGTTTCTATATCTGGATGACGACGAATGGTTTGACGATGTGGAAGAGATCCGGGATTTCTTTCTGACCGGCGAGTATAAAGATTACGGCACAGCCTTTTATAAAGTAAGAAATTACTTAAACTGGGACGGAATCCGATATTTTGATTTCTATGCGTTCCGTATGTCTAAGATTACGGCCGCAGTCAGATTCCAAAATCCAATTCATGAAGAATTGGTTCCCAGAATAGGATCAGCCAAATTTTTTGAATCCTACGTACACCATTATGGTTATGTTCTCAGTGAAAAAAAAGCCGAATCAGGAAAAACATCCCGAAACATTCCGATTCTGCTTCAAAATATTCGAAAAAAACCAAACTATATCAAGAATTATCTTCAGCTCATACAAGAATATTATGTGAAGGATGATTTTGACAAAGCGGAAGAATATTGTAGGAAAGCGCGGAAAATGTGCCGCCAAAAAAAGGGAACCGATAATTATGTCCAGTGGCTTCAAGTATACTGGGCGTATATTCAATGTGAAAAAAGCGATACGGAAACTGCAAAATATGAAATCACTTCGATTTTAGAAAAAGAAAAACCATGTGAATTAGTCCGTTTATGCCTCTACAGCAAGCTTCTTCTCTTATGTACAAAACTAGAAACACATGAAGAGACATTAGACTACGGCAGGAAGTTTGAAAACCTATTAGCATATGTAGAAGACAACCCATACCTTTGGATCGAACAGAGTTATGGGGATATTAACGAGGGAAAAATTAAAAATACAGAAAAATTATCCATGAACCGGCTTCGCTGTGCGGAAGCCGCCCTACATTTAGGAAATATCGAGGAAACTATTTATTTTCTTCAACTGCTGCCATGGGGAGACGAAGCTTGGTTACAAAAATACTATTCTCTCTTTGACAGTTGGAAGATGCAATATCCGGATATCTTCAAACCCGCTATAGAGAATCTTTCATTTGATAACGCATATCTTCTGTTTCAAAAAGCAATTTTAAATCCGAACATGGAAAAGCAGGAGAAACAAACGAATCTCTTATACTGCATGAAACAAACAATCTCTCCATTCCTGCGTCTGCAGATTATAAAGGAAGCCATAATGGCGGACATGGATCTGACAGACTATACGGAAATAATAAATTTAGACAATTGGAAGCAATATATGCAGCAGCTCATAGAGGATACCCCTCTATCAAGACTGACTGAGATTGAAAACGCGGCTAGAAAATTAAAAAACACAGCCTTGCCCTACAGCTTTTGGATGGAAAAATACCTCTTGGAGAAAAAACTGATACGCTCACACCTCGCAGGCGAGGAGCTTATAAGCGCCCTATCAGGCTATGCCGATTGTATCCTTTCCTATTACAAAGGAATATATCGGGAAGAGCTGTTTCAAAAAAACAAGTGGAACCTTCTTCCCGACGACTGTAAATTTGCGCTCCTTACATCGAATGCATTGAATTACATGGCCAATCAAAGACTTCCAGAATCAGTCAAAGCATTGCGGCACGCCTTGCCTTTTTATCCGGCGCTGACCGGAGCTGTTCACGAAGTAATCCGCTATCTAAAGAACCTTATAAACAATCCGGCTTCTAACGCCGGGGAGGAATTTCAGCGGATTGCCGAACAGATGAAATCTACCTTGGCAGCCCTTATTAGACAGCAGCAGTATAAGGAGGCGGTATCGGTAATGGAACAGCTTTGCCGCCTGCTTCCGGAAGATTTAGAGCTGCTGCGGCTTAGGCAGGAGCTTCTTCTTAAGCTAAATGGATTTTAGCCATACAGAATCGAAAGGAGCAAGGTAATGAGAAGAATACTAAAACAACAAGTTCTGGAAATAACCAGACTTCTCGACCAAATACACGACGGAATCCGAATAAAGCTTCAGGCTTCCCAAAAAGAAGAAATCCTCCGCCTTCTTGAACAGTGCCAGGATGCCGCGATCAATATAGGCGAGGCTATCGAACAGGAAGAAGGCGAAGACTTTGTTACCGTTACTTATCTGGAAGAATACTGTGAAACGGTATATAGGATATACGAACAGGTACTTTGCGGCCAGACTGCCGATCCAAGCAAAATATACAAAAAGCTGCGCAAAGACCTAATCCAGATAGAAAACAGCATAAAAAAGGATATCAAAGTCCATATAGAATTACTGTTTCTTCCTTACAAAGCATCTATGTGGGATTCCCTTGAAAGTATCTGGAAAGCGGCGGACAGCGACCCTGACTGCCGGGCATGCGTCGTACCTATTCCTTATTATGAAAAAACTCCCGACGGCGCCCTTGGCCAAATGCATGACGAACAAGATATGTACCCTGACGACGTACCTGTCATAGATTGGCGTACATACAATATCGAAACAAGACATCCCGACGCGGTATTTATCCATTCCCCATATGATTCCGGCAACCGTGTTACAACAATTCATCCGGATTTTTATAGTAACCGGCTAAAAGAATATACCGATTTTCTGGTATACGTTCCTTATTACGTGACCCTTGGAATTTTGCCGGAAGGACTCTGTATTACATCCGGGACGCTGAATGCAGACCGTGTAATCGTACAGTCAGAAAGCGTACGTCAGAATTATATACATGCATACAAAGAATTTGAGAAAGAGAAAAACTGCGAAGGACAGTATGGAACTGCCGTCAAAAAATTCTTGGCCTTAGGATCCCCTAAATTTGACAAGGTGGTATGTTCTAAAAAAACACAATTTGAATTGCCCGACAATTGGAAACGCCTAATTGAAACGGGTCATACCAAAAAAACAGTAGTATTTTACAATACCTCCTTAAACGGATTGCTAAGAGGAAACGAACGGTATTTGGAAAAACTCCGGTCAGTCCTTAAAACTTTTCAGACCCATAAAGACATCGTTCTATGGTGGCGCCCTCACCCTTTGAATAAAACTGCGGTTAGTTCTATGCGCCCGGAGCTTTTACAGGAATATGAACAGATTATTATGGAATACCGGCAGGAAAATTGGGGGATCTACGACGATACACCAGACCTTCACCGGGCAATCGCATGGTCGGACGCATATTACGGGGACCAAAGTTCTGTTGAAGTATTATTCCATGCCGCAGGCAAACCCGTAATGCAGCAAGAGATAGACGACCTTCCGCTTGTATTTGAAAATTTCATACAGGTCGATAACGACTATTGGTTTACTGCTTTTAATCTCAATGGATTGTTCAGGATGAACGCTAAGACATGGAAAGCTGATTTTATGGGATGTTTCCCTGATGAAAAAGATTGGCTGCGATTATATTTTCATATAATCCACTATAAAAATTTGTTAATCTTCGCTCCATTTGCCGCACAGCAGATTGCGCTTTATCGGATGGATACTTCCGAATTTATAAACATTCCACTGCAAAATCCGGAAGACGCCGCAAAGGAAAACAATACGGGAAAAATCCCGTATGTTGTATACCGTAAGTTCTCAGTCTGCGCACAATACGGGGGATACGCCTTTTTCTTCCCTTGTACCTATCCGGCTATTATAAAACTTAATTTGGAAACCTATGAAACAGAATATATGTACGAACCCCTAAAAGAACTAAATAAATTAGCCAAGCGTCCTGAACTCTATTATTTCAGGAAAGGAGTTCAAAAAGACAACATTGTTAAATTATGGTGCGTAACGGCAAACGCATCTGTTGAGTTTGATATGGAAACCTGCCAATTAAAAATATGCGGCGCAGCAGATAACGGCGCGGCATATATAGAAGCTGTTTATGATGATGAAAGCTGCTGGCTATTTCCAAAAACCTCCGGTAAAGCTATGCGGAAACTGGCTGATGATCCAAGCCAGAACTCTTTTATCGATTTATCCCAGGGCGGTACTACGAAATATATACCATATTTGCATGCGGCCAATACAAAGGATTTCATTTACGCATTTCCTACAACAGCAGCGCACGTGCTAAAAATCAACAAGAAAGAAAACTTGGCCGAAGTCTTCCCGTTACTCGACTCGGAAAATACCGGCGCCCCTGAACTCGCCGCTTCAGACTGGCGTTTCTTCATTGCCGGGAATTGCGGGGATAAAATATTTGCCTTTGACGCTATTTCGCGCAAATTAATTCTTTATGACCCGGTTTCCGGAAGTATAAAAAGAGAACATGTATGGCCAAACCACGAGATCCATGCAG
The DNA here is from genome assembly GCA_910584095.1 of uncultured Dorea sp. GTDB lineage: Bacteria > Bacillota > Clostridia > Lachnospirales > Lachnospiraceae > Claveliimonas. The sequence goes on from CAJTYU010000020.1 coordinate 8,346, forward strand.
ACAATACTTCTTTCCTAAAAGTTTGGGAATTATATTATGAACGCATCGTACAGGAAGAAGAACTGGCAGTAAAGGAGGCACGCAGGAAAACGCTAAACGCCTATTTGGAATTGTTAGTACAAAACCCGTCCGGACTTCTTGACCTGCTTCACAAGGCAAAGAACCGGCTTGCTAAAAACGGGGGAATACAAACCACGGGAACCTGCGGCCAGACTATTTATAACTGCGCAAAAAAATACCTGCTGGAAGAACAAAGGAGAACACTATGACTACTGCTATTCTTATGGCGGCCGGAAGCGGAACAAGAATCAGCCGGAAAATACATGGGAATTGTAAATGTACCCTTGATATCGGCGGCATCCCTTTGATACGTTATACCGTTCAAATGCTTATTGATAACCATATTGATGTACATATCGTCGTCGGTTATAACGCAGAACATATTGTTGCGGCTTTAGACGGATTGCATGTAACTTTCCATACAAATATATTTTACTCCATTACAAACTCGCTGGTTTCTTTATGGTTTGCCAGAGAATCCATAGAAGGGGAAATGGTAATCCTCGGAAATGCGGACGTATATTGGGAGAATACCCTGCTGAAGAAACTAATGGGCGAAACGAGGAATAACGTCATGCTGTGCGATTCAAGCCGGGTGGAACAGGGCGATTACCTTTTCCGGGTAGAAAACGGCAGGTTATTCGACTTCGGAAAAGGCAATAACTGTTACGGGGCAAATTGCGAATATGTCGGGCTTGCCGCTATTCAGGGCGATTTAATCCCCAAATTCCGCAATCGCTTGGACCTGCTGGTACAGAACCAGCACCATGATTTCTGGTGGGAGCAAGTATTGTACAGTATGGCGCAGGAAGAACCTATATGGACAGAAGATATTGCAGGAAATTTCTGGGCTGAAATTGATTTTATAGAAGATTATCACAGAATATTGGAGTATAGGAAGCAATGTCACAGGATTTAATATCAGTTATCATTCCTTGTTATAATCTGGCCGGGTATACGAGAACATGCATAGACAGCATACTTAACCAGACGTATAAGAATCTTGAAATCATAGCCATTGACGACGGCTCAACGGATGAAACTCCTTGGATCCTTGCAGAATTTGCCAAAAACGATCCGCGGGTCGTATTCAAACAGCAGAAAAACGCTGGGGCCGGCGCGGCATCCAACCTCGGTATTGAAACTGCCCAAGGTGATTTTATAGCATTTGTAGACAACGACGACTGGATTCAGCCAGATATGTATGAAAAGCTTCACACCGCATTAATTTCAAACCATGCAGACATGTCCGTTTGCAATTTTAATCTGGTATATGAAAATAATACGGATTACTGTTATTCAGCCATGCGCAATGAAACCGTGGATATCCGGGACGACGTGTACGGTTATTTCTGCCGTTTCTGCGCATGCCCAAAACCAAATAACTACATTTGGACCCGACTATACAAAGCGGATACCATAAAAAAATCAGGAATCCGATACGAAGGATTCCAGCTTGGCGCAGACACATTATTCAATTTCAAACTGCTGCCTCATATGAACCGCGTCGCTTTCATAAAAGACGGGTTATATAACTATGTCCAAAGGGAAAACTCCAGCGTATATACCATGGCGAAGAAAAAGAATATTGCCAAAGTATATGCCGATGGTTTTGACGCCCTTGCTGATTATTATACCTCCAACGGCCTAGCTGATTTCTGCCGCGTCCTGCAGATACACGCATATACCAGGCTGCGCAGCATCTTCTTCTATTCCAGGCTTGCAGGATTAAAAGACGCTGAAATAGAGGCCAATTTAAAAGAAGCCTTCCGGGGACGCAGAATCTATGACTATCTAACAGGAGCAGTCCAATGAAATACGCGCTTGTAACAGGCTCTACGAATGGAATCGGAAAAGCAATCGGAGACAAACTAGAAGAACACGGCTATACCGTATTCCGAAACGGAAGGAAAACGGATTCGCGGTATCCAACATATATTCCAGCAGACTTGTCAACGCTGGAAGGCGTAAATACACTTGCAGATCATTTGTTGAAGCGGGTTGATAAACTGGACGTTCTTGTACTCAATGCGGGTACAACCTGCAGGAAACCTTTACCTGAGATCACGCCAAATGACTGGAATCTTGTAATGGATACAAATGTGAATATGCCCTTTTTCCTAATCCAGCGGCTGTCCGGGATTCTGGCGGAAAACGGCTGTATCCTGTTTATCAGCTCGGCAATGTCCATATGGCCCCACGCCGTATCACTCCCCTACGGGGTAAGCAAGGCCGCCGTAAACATGCTGGCGAGGGGGCTCGTAAAAGAATTTGCCGGAAGGAAAATTCGCGTAAACGCAGTCTGTCCGGGATTTATCGAGACACAGTGGCAGTTGGCGAAACCAGCCTGGCTTAAGGAAAAAATAGAAAAAAAGACCGCCTTAAACCGATTCGGCACACCGGAAGAAGTCTCGGATATGTGTATAAGTCTTATCACAAATACATATATAAACGGAGCCATCGTAAGTATCGACGGCGGATATAACATGATTTAGTAAACGAGGTTAGTTTTATGAATTCCAAAATTGGTGTTTTAATATTTCCTGCCGGGGAAATAAATTCCGTCGAACTTCACGACGCGCTTTCGACCTGCGTAAACCTCAGGTTATACGGCGCGTCTTCCGTAGACCGGCATGGGGAATATATATTTAAAAATTATATTTCCGACGTTCCGTATATAAGGGAATCCAATTTCCTTAGTGAATTTAACCGTATAATCAAACGCCATCATATTGACGTCGTGATACCGACCCATGATGATATCGCATTATTCCTTGCAAAAGAGAGGGAACATATCAAAGCAAAGGTTTTAACAGCAGATTATAAGACAGCCCTAGTCTGCCGGGATAAAAAAGAAACCTATGAACTATTTTCGGAATATCCTTTTTGTCCCAAAACATACGAAACCCTAAAGGAATTTCCAGTATTCATCAAGCCCAGGAAGGGACAGGGAAGCGTAAATGCAAAATGTATTTCCTGTGCCGAGGATATTCCCCCCGGAATCTGCCTGCCGGAATATACAATTTGTGAATATCTGCCAGGCCATGAAATGACTGTAGATTGTTTTACCAGCCGCGACGGGAAACTTCAAGCAGTGCTGCCGCGTTCCAGACAGCGTATTTTCGGCGGTATTTCCGTACGCGGGCAAACAGAGGCGGCGACAGGAGAAATACGAAAGATTGCCGAAACAATCAATTCTAAATTAAGCTTCCTAGGACTCTGGTACTTTCAAATCAGACAGGATCAGGAAGGGAATTACAAGCTTCTGGAAATATCCGCAAGATGTGCCGGGTCTATGTGCCTTTCTAGAGGACGGGGCGTCAACCTTCCGCTCCTCAGCGTATATGCGGCAATGGGTAAAGATACGGAAATACTGGAGAATCATTACAGACTTACGGTGGACCGCACATTAATATCCCGCTATAAGGGCGATTTTGAATATAACCGCGTTTACATCGATCTGGATGATACGGTTTTAATCAACGGAAGGGTTAATCTGCAAAGCATACAGTTCATTTACCAATGCGTTAACGAAAAAAAACAGATTATACTCCTGACGCGGCACAAAGCAGATCATGCGGATTCCGCTGTTGACGCGCTGCAAAAACACCGGATATCCGCCGGGCTATTTGATGAAATCATTGAAATTCCATTTGACATACCAAAATATACGGTTATACAGCCGGACGGGGCTATTTTTATCGATAACGCCTTTGCCGAACGGAAATCCGTTTATAAGCATTTAGGCATCCCCGTATTCGACGTAGATGGAATCGAAGTATTATTAGATTGGAGGACATAACATGACAAAGCAAAAACCTGATACAGATCAGTGTATCTGTACCGTATTGCTGATTTCATATAACCATGAACCCTATATCCGCTTGGCTATCGAATCAGTTTTAGCACAGAAAACAAAATATAAATTTAAAATACATATTTTTGACGATGCGTCAACAGATGGGACCAGTGAAATTATAAAGGAATATACAGAACGCTACCCTGATTTGATTACAGCGTTTATCGCCGAAGAAAACAGGGGCGCGCAGGGAAATTTTTGGGCCGCATACGAATCTGTAGATACGAAATACAGCGCAATGCTGGAATGCGACGATTACTGGTGCGACGAGGAAAAGCTTGAACTCCAGATTGACGCGTTAGAACAGAATCCGGACTGCAGCTTCTGCGCCCATAATACGATTTACCACAATAAAGACGATGTTTACCGGACCAAAGAAGATGGGGACATCTTTGTATATAACCGTAATATTCGCAATACCGGGAAATACGACGCGGAAGATTTCAAGCCGCTGTATGGGGCAGGCTGGGCAAACCATAATAACTCCCGCGTAATACGCATGAGCTGCGTAGATTTAGACAGCCTGACAGATAAAGAAGACTTCCTGTACGATAACGCACAATTTTTTTACCTCTTAAGCCGCGGTAAAATATATTTTATCCAGCGGGTTATGTCCGTCTATGTTATGAATATGGCCAGCACCTTCACTTCGCTTCAGGTAGAAAAAAAGCTGCGCGGGCATTACGACCGGATGATCCATATTAATAAAACGTTAAATTATGAATTTGAAAGGCTTATTTACCGCCATCTGTCTTCTTTTACATTTTACTGGCTTGCGTATGATGAAATTGAGGCGGGTATTGTAAAAGACCGAGGAGTTTTCATGACGATCTTGATTAAAACATTGAAAAAATACCGTTACGATGTGCTTCTATATCGAAGACTTCGAAAAGAAGCGAGGAAAAACATTCAAAAACTGACTAAACGATTGGAGGGTCAATGATGGCATCTATAATATTCTATGGCGCGGGACGCAATGCCCATGAACATTTTAACGACTGGAAAGCACAGGGCTTGATTCCCGTTTGTTTTTCCGATCTGGATATTTCCAAACACCATACTGCCTGCATGGGCTTGGATGTCCTTCCCCTTGTAGAAGCAATAAAAAAATATCCGGATTATGAATTATACCTTACGCAAATCCCTTCCAGTTTGTACGAAATAAGAAGCTTTCTTATAAGCATAGGCATTCCGGAAGAAAGAATAAAATTTTGTATGGATCCGGATTCTTCCGGTATTGTCCGGGATACAAATACCCTCTATCCAAAACTATATCCGATTTACCAAGCTATGCAAGACGAACTGTCCAAAAAATGGTTTTGGGGAAGGCTGGAATATACGCTTTCCCACTCGCTGGCCGGCATATATAAAGCTATGGTATCCAAGGAACATTTACAATGGGTATCCCAAAAGCAGACCTACGCAATGCTCAGGCACGGCTTACCCGCGCTCTGGGATCTGCTGGCAGAAAATTACCCTGTGCAAAAGCATGACATTTATCTTTTGCTGTTTCCTGAAAAATGGAATGAGTTTGATTGGGTAGTGGAACGCTTTTTAGACGCCCTTCCGGAACTGGGGATAAAAATAAAGGCCTGCGTCATACCTGCCGGGTCCCAATATTCGGAAACGTACCGGAATATCCCTTGCGTCTGGGATAAGGATTTTCCGGCTTTCATCAACGAAAACACCCGTATAATTATCGGCTTCCCGGGATGGTGCCTGCAGACCAAACAAGTTGCGGCCCAATATAATCCTTACAAAGAAATCCTTTTTCCAATTGCCGATACCGGACATCCGCAATATATAGAACCGGACATTTTTCCCCCGCATGAAAATGAGGTTTTTGTAGACGTCGGAGTTTTTGATTTACAAAATAGTATTGATTTTTCGCAGTGGGCAGAAAAAGGATTTGCACAGATTTATGCTTTCGAGCCAGATCCCCAGTGTTATCTGAATTCCTTAGAGCGTCTTAAAAAGATGGACCCGGATTTCCAAGACAAAACGCAATTAGTCCAGCTGGGGTTAAGCGACACGATCGGCAAACTGGAATTTCCTGCAGTATATAAGGGTTCCGGAAACTATGGCAGCGACGGAATGATCTCTGTTGACGTTATAACCCTGGACGCTTATTTAAAAGGAAAGCCGGTTACTTTGGTAAAAATGGACGTAGAGGGCGCGGAAATGAGCGTTCTTCGCGGAATGAAGGAGACAATTACCCGTCATAAACCCAGACTTGCAGTATGTGTTTACCATAAGCATCAAGATATTTTAGAAATAACCTCATACCTGCTGGAACTGGTTCCGGAATATAAATTTTATCTCCGGCACTACAATTCAAATGAAACAGAAACCGTGCTTTTCTGCACAATATAACATTTGGGAGGTTCGATTACTATGAAATTTTGTCATTTATTTTATGATTATTTATACATTGACAACAGCGACGGGGGAATATGCCTCTGTCCATGGATGGATCCGAAAAACTCCTGTATCGGAAATCTGCTCCATGACAAAGTCGAAGACGCATATAACGGCGATTATGCAAATTACCTGCGTTCGACAATGGACGACCAGACATTTAAATTCTGCCGTCCGGAAGCTTGCCCCTATATTCAGAATAATGAATTAGAAGAAATTACCCCTGAAGAATACGAAAAACGCAAAAAAGATTTCTATTATCCAGCCGAAATCAACATGGCGTACGATTTTGTATGCAACCAAAGCTGTGAGACCTGCCGGAAATCCGTATTTATCCCTCCAGCCGGTTATGGGGAGCAAATGTCTACGATCCAGCAAAAACTAGCGCCCTATCTTGATAAGGCAAAGCGTATTACCGCCTCCGGCCACGGAGATCCTTTCGCATCAAAATACATGATGTCCGTATTGGAAAACCTGCATCCCTCTGACCCGGATGCAAGCTTCCTCCTTGAAACAAACGGGGTTTTCTTCGACGAAGAACACTGGGAACGGATCAAACACCTAGGGCAGTTTCGAATTGAACTTGTAGTGACCATCAACAGTTTCGATCCTTTTATATACCGCCATATTTCCCGCGGCGGAAATTACGAAAAAATGATGCATAACCTTGATTTTATGTCACAGCTAAGAAAAAATGGAGAAATTGCACACCTTACGAACACTCTGGTAATACAGGATAGGAATTTCCGTGAAATCCCATCCTTTATCAAACGAAGTTTTCAGGAGTATGCTTTCGACCAAGTTATATTAAGGCCCGTTTATCAATGGGGTACGATGGATGAAGAAGTTTACTGGTTTAAGGATGTGCTGAATCCCTGCCATCCGTATCATGAAGAATATCTGGAAATATTAAAGGATCCCTCGTTAGACGACCCGCGCGTGTACAATTTCGGCGGGGAAACCGAACATGCCGCGCGCCCATATCCTGCAAAAGAAAGAATTGACCTGCTTCCCGCTAAGGTCCTTCCTGGCAGCAGGATTGTCGTTTACGGCGCCGGGCAGGTTGGTCAAGCGCTTGTCCGCAAATTAGAGGAAACCGGTTACTGCAGCGTTGTTTCGTGGGTAGACCAGTGTTTTGATAATAAATGCATATTATCGCCAAACAGTCTGCTTAATATGTCTCCGCAAGATTACGACTACATTGTACTGGCTACAAAAAACCCGTTTTTTGCGGAAGAGATGCGGACAAACCTCATTGATATGAAAATATCAGAAAAAAATATTATTTCTTGTTCTTGAGGATGTGATGGATATGAAAAGTAATAAACCTATTCTAGTTACCCGTTCCTCCATGCCGCCTTTTGACGAATACACAGAAATGATACAGAACATGTGGGAGAACCGCTGGCTGACTAATATGGGAAACATGCATGAAAAACTTACAACGCGTCTGGCAGAAGAATTTGAAGCGGATCATTTCCTGCTTTTTTCAAACGGCCATATGGCGTTGGAACTTGCGCTGCAGTCATTGAAGCTGGAAGGAGAAGTAATTACGACTCCTTTCACCTTCCTGTCAACCACGCAGGCGATTGTCCGAAACGGGCTTACCCCTGTATTTTGCGATATCGACCCTGTCAGATTTACCATTGACCCTGCAAAAATCGAATCCCTTATAACAGACAAAACCTGCGCGATTGTCGCCGTACATGTATACGGGATTCCCTGCGAAACGGATGCAATTGAAGCAATTGCAGATAAATACGGACTAAAAGTTATCTATGACGCGGCGCATGCTTTCCACGTCCGGTATAAGGGACAAAACATTGCCCGGTACGGGGATATTTCCATGTTCTCCTTTCATGCAACAAAGGTTTTCCATACGGTTGAGGGCGGAGGCGCGGTATGCCGGGATTCCAGAATTTTTGAACGGCTTTCCAGACTGCGCAATTTTGGATTCTTCCAAGGCGCCTTTGACGGCGACCAGCTCGGGGTCAATGCAAAAATGAGCGAATTTCATGCGGCTATGGGACTATGTAACTTGCGTTATATTAATCAGGAAATACAACGAAGAAAAAATATTTCTGAATGTTATGACAAAATCCTCAGAAAAGTAAACGGGTTACAGCTTTTCCCGGATATTCCGGAACTCGAACGCAATTACGCCTACTATCCGGTTGTATTCCTTAACGATGCTCCCAAAAGCCGTGACAAAGCCTGTGAAGACTTGCAAAAATATAATATTACCGCACGTAAATATTTTTTCCCGTTAACAAGTACGTTTAGCTGCTATAAGGATTTACTGTGTCCGGAACCTACTCCGGCCGCGGAGGATATCGCCGGCCGCGTCCTATGCCTTCCTTTATATGCTTCTCTATCGGAAGAAGAAATTAACCGCATCTGCGATATCCTGCTTAATTAACCGCCTAATTTTATAATTTTTTTTCATACGGAGGTACGCAAACGGATGGGTATGCACGCAGAACAGACATGGAATCTAAAAATTGCTGTTTTATCTTTGGCTGATATTAATAATTATGGCGATAAATTCTTCCCATACATATTCCGGTCAGAGCTTAAGGCCCGGTTTCCAAATGCAGAGATCGGCCTATACACAAATACCGAATACCATTGCGAGCTATATGATACATCAAAATACTCGCTTCCCGGCCTCGCAGATTACGATGCTGTCATACTTGCAGGAGGCGACACGATACAGCGGCTTGACGAAGAAAACTGGAACGACATATACGGTTCCTCCACCCTTGGACGGAAACCGTCCGACATAATATTTCAATGGCTGGCTTTAGACAAACCCTATAAGGCATATTTTTCTGTCGGCGTCCACCCGCAGATGCAGGAACACCGGCAGGATATATTAAACATGTTAACCCGGCTGGATTACCTGTCCGTCAGAGGCGGCCTTTCAAAGAAAATCATTGAAGGCAGCCTCGTCTATAATTATAATCAAATAAGGATAGTCCCAGACCTTGGCTGGCTGTTCGCCAAGTATCTTGACCGTATGGAACCAGATCTTCCAGAGACTGGCCTAACTCCCGGCAATTATATGGTTTTTGAAGTATTCTATGAATTTGACGATGAAGTCCTCCGGTTTGCAGCGAAAGCTTTGTCGGAATTTCAAAATGAAACAAATGTAACGGTTGTGCTTCTCCCGATTATTCATACAAAAAGCAAGAAAGCATTATCAACTTGGAACGATTATTACCCGCTTTCAAAAATACAGGAATATGCCGGCGGCGCCCTTATGCTGATGCCGGATCAATTAAACATTGCGGACGTTGGAACTTTATTAAAAAACGCAAAATTCTATTTGGGAAGCAGCATGCACGGTGCGGTTACCTGCCTTTCCTATGGAATCCCGGCCGGAAATATCCTTACTTGGACCGCTCCTAAATTGCAGGAACTGCATGGTGCAAGAATGCGGGCGGACTGCTTTATAAACCACTGGGGGAAACTCCCCGGACTTTTACGGCAATTAAACCGGGAGGCAGAGGATAACACAAGCAGGGAATACGGCAATTTATATGCCGATTACATGAGGCATAGGTTATCGCGGGAATTGGATTACCTGTGTCTGGAAATACAAAAAAGGAGATTCTTATGAGTAAAAATATAATTTTTTATGGAGCCGGACAAAATGCCCGAATAAAAGCTGCTTTATGGGCAAAGGAAGGTCTGGTTCCAGCCTGTTTTGCAGACGAAGATTCATGGAAATGGCATACGTCGTTTGAACTCTGCGGCAAAAACATTGAAATCCTTCCGTTATCTGAAGCAGTTGAAGCATACCCGGATTATGAGCTGTATTTAACACAGGCTTCTGCAAATCTGGCTTCTGTGCTGCGCTATTTGTTAGACGAAGGCATTCCTTTTAAACGAATCCGGTTTTGTGAAGCAGTGAAAATATCGGATCTCGTGTCCCCATACTTCCTAAACAAAGAATGCGAAGCGGCTTGGGGCGGCGAACTATGCCCTCTTCCCTTTTTCCATCCGCATATTGTCGCCGCAGACTCTGCCGACGGTTCTTGGGGTGATTTATTCGTATATCCATGCACGCCGCTAGACAATTCAAATCCCATCGGTTCACTCCATGATAAGACTTCCTTTAACAATGTTTGGAATTCCGGTTATGGAAAAATAATCAAAAACAAAGTTAAAAACAGGGATTATTCTGACTGCTCGCCTATCACCTGTGCTTCCGCCGGCAGGTATTTGGAAGCGATAAGCTTTATGAAAAGAGAAAAAGCAAAAACCGGTAAAATGCCCCTTGTTATTAAATTTATGCACGACTATGAATGCAACCTCCATTGCATTATGTGCAGGGACTTTGTCAGGACGCATACGAAAGAATACTTAAAAACCTTAAATGACCAGATTGAAAACGTCTTTTTGCCCATGTGCAAAGATGCTGACGCGGTATATTTTGCCGGCAACGGCGATCCCTTTGCTTCCAGACATTATAGGAAACTAATTTCTGCCATCGCCTCACGTTACCCTCATATGAAATTTTTGCTTCATACAAACGGAATCCTGTGCAATGAAGCTAACTGCGCAAAGCTTGGAATCTTAAATCAGATAGATTCCGTCTTAATTTCCGTTAACGCAGCCAAAAAAGAAACCTATGAAAAAATAATGATCGGCGCTAAATGGGAACGGTTAGAAGAAAATATCGAATGGATCAATAGACGTATAGAAAACGGAAGTATAAACGCCTTACATTTTTCCTTTGTAGTCCAAAAAGAAAATTATACTGAAATGGCGGAATTTGTAGAATTTGCCCGAAGACACCGCGCTTCCTGCCGTTTTACCCTCTGCCACCCGGAACCGTGCAGTACCTTGTCAAAATGCAGCGATAACGAAATATTCAACCCAAACCATCCTGAATTTTCCGGCTACTGCGAAGTATTGAAAAATCCGGTTTTTGACTGGGAAGGATGTTTTTTGGATCCTTATTCTAAATATCTCCGGCAATATTGCCTGTGAGAAGAGACGATGGATAAGATACTTTGCGGCGCTATAAGACATTCGGGGGCTGATAGATATGATTAAGATTTATACATTAAACCATGCAAAAGAGTGGGATCAGATTGTAAAATCATTCCATGATTATGATGTTTACTACTTATCAGGATATGTCCGGGCTTTCCATATTAACGGAGACGGGGAACCAATTTTACTATATTTTTCCTCATCAGGGACACGGGCAGTCAATGTAATTTTCAAAAGGGATATATCCGATTCTGATTTTTTTAAAAACCGCATAGAGCCGGATACGTTTTTCGATCTAATAACTCCTTATGGATATGGAGGGTTTTTGGTAGAAGGAACCGATTATATATCGCTTGAATCAGAATATTTAGAATTTTGCCATAACGAACATATCATTTGCGAATTTGTCCGCTTCCATCCTTTATTAAGAAACTGGAAGCGCTTAGAAAGCCTGTATACAACGGATCATTTAGGGGATACCGTATATATCAATACGGAAAACGAAGAATTAATTTGGAAGAATATGACCAGTAAAAACCGTAATATGGTCCGTAAAGCACAAAAAAATGGATTGTCCGTTTATTGGGGACGGGACCATGAATTAATTCTTCCATTTATGGAAATATACAACGCAACTATGGATCGGGATTCTGCAGCCGCGTATTATTATTTTGGAAAAAATTTCTATGAAAGCATTCTGGAAGACCTTAAGCAGAACTCCATGTGGTTCTATGTAAAAAAAGACGGGCAGATTATCGCAATGGCAATTTTTCTGTTTTGTAACGGAAAAATGCACTATCATTTGTCTGCTTCCAGAAAAGAATTTCAAAATCTTGCGCCAACAAACCTCTTATTATATGAAGCCGCATTGTGGGCGGCAAACCATGGATATCAAACATTACATATGGGCGGCGGCGTAGGTCTCAGGCACGATAGTCTATACGCATTTAAAAAGGCGTTTAACCGAGGCGATGATTTAAACTATTATATAGGAAAGCGGATATTCGATAAAGACAAGTACAATTACCTCGTACAGCAGCGGATAAGCGCAGATCCTTCATTTAACATTCAAACAGGATTTTTCCCCCTTTACAGGGCATAAATAGTATGGAGCAGGATATATTATGAAAGAAATCGGCGGATATTTTGAAATGGATACTTCAAGCAGACAAGTTTACCATGCCGATGCCCTTGCCCTTAACAGCGGCAGGCATTGTCTGGAATACCTTTTTATGGCAAAGGACATCAAGAAACTCTATATTCCTGATTATATGTGCTATACGGCCGGCCGGATTTGTGAAAAATACCAGTGCGAATACGCGTATTATCCTATACAGGAAAATTTTTTACCTGATTTATGCGTTGAATTAAAGGACAATGAATATGTGTATATTGTAAATTACTATGGGCAGCTTTCTAATGATATATTATTGCAGCTTGTTCATTCTTACGGCAACGTAATTGTTGACAATGTACAAGCCTTTTTTCAGACTCCATTAGACGGAATCGATACGATCTATAACTGCAGGAAATTTTTTGGGGTTTCGGACGGCGCATACTTATACACCACGTCCAAAATACAAAATGAATTGGATATCGATTTTTCATACGACAGAATTAGGTTTGTACTGGGAAGATATGAAAAGGACGCGTCATCATTTTTTCTTGAAGCATCTCATAACAATTCTATTTTTGACAATCAGCCCGTTAGGAGGATGTCAAAATTAACAGAAAATATGTTAAAAAATATTTTATATAACGAAGTAAAGGAAAAAAGAGAACATAACTTTGCATTCCTTCACCGTCATTTAAAAGAAATGAATAAATTAACATTGGTAACCCCCGAAGGACCATTTATGTACCCCTTCTATGTAAAGAATGGAGTGCGGCTGCGTGAGAAACTCATAGATAAAAAAATATATATTCCCCGTTTTTGGGACGACGTATTTCATATAGCCCAGCCAAATTCCACCGCATGGCAGTTTACAGAAAATATCGTTCCTTTACCATGCGATCAAAGATACGGCGAAGAGGAAATGAGTTATATAATAAATCAGATATTGATCGAAACCAAATGAAAAAGAATCCCGGACTGTGTTCCGGACACAGTTTTGGGATCCTTCTATACTTTTATACATTGGGGACCATATTCTGATCTTATAAGTTCTTCATTCTCTCCCCCGCAGGCCGGTATCCCTGATTCTTCGCAATTCGGTAATACTTAAGCGCTTCCTGCCGTTTCCCATTAACCTCGAACCACACGCCTAAATTGTACGCCGCCTTAAAGGACCCGTTTCCCTTCACGCCCTCATGCTCCGGCACTTCCCCGATTTCCAGACAGCGCAGATATGACTTTTCTATTTCCGGAAGATACCCTACATACCGCTCCACATCTGAAAAAATAGCCTGCGTATAGAACGTTCCGCATGCAAAATGGTAATCGGCATAGTTTCCAAGCCTGCTTTTTTCATTTTCTATAATGCGGAATCCGTCCTCCCATTTCTTCAATCCCAGTAAATTATAAATATAAGCAATCACCCCGTTTACCCGGTAACCGGTTCCCCTCTCCGGCACTTCTCTGTAAAACGCTTTAAAATACCCGTCTGCCTGTTCGTAATCCTTTATCAGCCATAATGTGCGTGAAACCTGATACAGGATATACGCGTCATCAGGCTTTTCCTCAAGCTCTTCCAGTAAAATTTCCAGATTCCGTTCTCCCTTGCCGCCCTGCAGATACCCGTCATGCTCAAATACAAGGGGAAGCGGCTTAATCGGCAGATCGCTCACAATCTGTTCGTGTACCCGCCCTTCATAAAAAGTTCCCTTTGGGACAAAACGGGTTGTATACATACAACTTTGACTTATTTCCCCGTTATCCTCTCTATAACTGTCATACCGTCTGATCGCTCCGGTACTTCCTCCTTTTTCTGCAAATTTTACCAAATCTCTTTTATTTCCAGATACCAAGTATTCATCTGCGTCCAGAATCAGGTTCCAATCGCAGTCCGACTGCTCCAGCGCATAATTTCTGGCCGCAGCAAAATCATTTTTCCATTCATAGGTAGAAATACACGCGCCAAATTCTTCCGCTATCTTTACGGTATCGTCTGTGGAACCGGTATCTGTAATATAAATCTTGTCCGCGAGTTTTTTTGCCCTCGACAAACATTTCCGCAAACTCCGGCTCTCGTTTTTCACTATCATAACCAATCCTATTGTCTTCATCTGCCGCCTCCTAACATTCTTCCTCTATCATATACAACCTAACCTGCAAAGTCAACAAACTAACCGTTGCAATCCCCCCTTCATCATGCTAAAATTGTTACAGTTAATTCAATAAGACAAGAGAGGAGCTTAAGACCATGGTTCTAAACGATTGTACCATATGCTCTGTCTATGGGTCAGATGATACAACTCTTCAAGCAAGAGTCCGTGTTAAATGTACCGGAGAACAGATTACTCTGCATTTTAAAAAAGACGATGAAATTACCGAAACTGAACATGTCCGGATAGATTTTTTTGACGGTAAGATTGGTTATATCCAGACCTATTGTGAACTTTTTGTAAGGAGGAATTATGATCCGCTTATCTTAGAGCCCTGGATGGCAGACTGTGAAATTTTGGAAGTCATCGAGATTGTACAGCGCCAAAAAGATTTACGTGCAAGAATGGAGCGAACAGTCACATTCATTTCTCCCGACCATGGGGAATTTTCCGGCGTTATACAGAATATCAGCGGAGGCGGTCTTTATTTTGTTACCAGAACCAGGTTAAACTGCGAAGAAGAAATTGAATTCCGTTACACATTCATTAAGAAAGAATATGATTTGCAAGCCGTCATCCTGAGGGAACAAGACTTACATAACGGTCGTTTCGGCTATGGCTGCCAGTTCTTAAGACTGTCAAAAAGCGCTGAGAGAGATATCCGTCAATATGTATATAAACAACAGTTAAGCAAGGTCTGGTAAACGGCGGAACCTATCATTAAATAATACGGCATAAAAAAGATTCCTACTCCCATAGAACTTATCTGGAAATAGGAATCTTTTATTATGCTTCCGGAACTTCTCCTTGTCCGTCTTCTTCTCTTTCCTGCTCCGCCCTGGCAGCCTCTATTTCTTCTTTGGAATGCTTCGGCGTGTATTTTAAGAAATATGCATAGATATCAACAATTGCCTGATACAATTCCTCCGGGATCGGCGTCCCTAAGTCAAGCTGCGTAAGTACTGTCGCAAGGGAGTTGTCCTCATACACCGGTACGCCGTTCTCATTTGCCATCTCTACAATCCTCTCGGCCATGTATCCCAAGCCGGAAGCAACGATTACCGGCGCCGCGTCTTTATTCTCATCATAGCGAAGCGCTACTGCTTTTTTATTCAACACATCATCATATTGTGACATTGACTGAATTTCTCCTTTCAAATATCTTTGGGAATGCAGCGGATACCGGTATGGATTCCTTTCCCTGCTCTACGGCCAGATATTCGATTTCCAGATTATTCTTCCTCATAATCTTACGGATACCTTCTCTGATCTCACTCTCATGACCTGACAATTCCTCCGGATAATGAATCAACATATCCATCTTCCCTTTCTCATAATACATCATCATGTCAAAAAAGCCAACATCTTTCAAATCAAATTTAATCAACAGCTTGATACCTCGTTCCCCGGAACCGGAATTACCGGATTCCTCATCCGGGTCCACCCACATCTCAGAAAACATTGGTACGCCGTCAAGGATTGCCGGAATCATGACATGCATAACAGGCATGTATACGCTCTCATTAATAAGCGTCGCCTTCATAATATTCATAAAAGCATCCCTGTTCTCTATGCCTGCTTCTCCTCTTACCCCGGCTCCCATTATATTCAATAGGTTATCAATCCATGGCATCTTCCCCGCAGCCCTGTCAAAATCCACATTCTGCATCATAGATTGGAAATCTGCCGCAGACATACCGCCAAACCCCTTTTCAAACGCCGGAAACTCCATCAGCCTCTGGAATGACTGGAGAAGCCGCTCCAAATTCCCATTCTCATATCTGGACGTATTCAATGTAAGCGTCGTAATCAGATCACGGATCCTTCCCATATCCCTTGTCTCTGAAATATATTTTCCAAGATAAGGAATAATCTGTTCTTTTAAAATCTGCGCATTCTTTGCATTCGCATCCATGCTGTGGGGCAGTAATTTCTCCGCAAGCTTTGCAAGCTGCTCCCTATCGCTTCGGAACATATATCCCTCCATCTCCTTCAGGGTATCTTTAATATTCTGAAGAAGATGGTTTCCCGACGACATATCGTTATATTTTTTCAAAAAATCTAAAATGCCGGCTTTAAGCTCAACGGTCGTTGCCTCGCCCATTACCTGACGCAGCATATCAAACAAAGGTCCCTGCATACGGTTTGCCCCCGCCATCTGCCCCTTTAAAAATTCCGTCATCTGATCCGGCGTCATTTTGAGCATATTGAGTAAGGACTGTATTTCCTCTGCCGTTCCCTTTCCCACGCCAGATTCAACCACGTTTGCCATTCCAGTAAAAATCAGCTTGGTCATTACATCTTCAAGCTTTGGAAGATCCCTCAGTGACTGCACAAAATTTCCAAAATTAGACTCATGGGAAATCCCTTTATTCGCAGCGTTCTGCTCTCCATTCGCCTGGTTCCTCCCATCCGGCCGGACCACCCGGTTGGGATCCACCGGATTCTTTACAGATAAATCCTGCGTCTGCTGTGACGAATTGGGTTTGTTGATTGCATTATTGTCATATCCCGTTGTCGGAGTCGTTACTTTTAAAATATTTGACATTTTTTCACCTACTCTATAATTTACTCTTATCCTTTTTACTCCTTCTGACGATATATTTAAATATAATACTATTTAAACACATTAGATGAAGGTGGTACTAATATTATGGATAACATGCTTGAAATGTATCTTTACGAAACAAACACTCTCCTGGAACAGCTAGATGAGCTTTTAATAGAAGCAGAAAAGAACAGGGATTTCACTACGAATGATGTGAATGAAATCTTCCGCAGTATGCATACTATCAAGGGTTCATCTGCCATGATGGAGTTTTCCACATTGATGGAAATTGCTCATCATATAGAAGATCTTTTCTTCTATATCCGTGAGAACGGACTGGATTCCATGGACGAATCGCACAAAAGCGATCTGTTTAACTTAATGTTCCAGTCTACTGACGCTCTTCGCAGTGAAGTCGAAAAAATCGAAAACGACGAGCCTCTTAGCTCTAATATCGACCCAATCATTGCAAATATTAATAGTTTTTTGGAAAAAATCAGCGGTTCTGGAAACAGTTCTTCTGAAAATACAAAGGCAGATAAAAGCCCGGAAGAAGGCAGCAATACCTTGCCGCCTGCTAACGATCAGCAGATTGCCCTTATCAACCAAGAACTTGCGGGATGCCCCTCCAGTGACCTTCCATATTTTATAAGGGTTCACTTTGAACAGGGTTCCGGCATGGAGCATCTGCGCGCCTTTATGACCGTTACAGCCTTAAAAGACTTAGACATCCACTTTGAATATTTTCCGGAAGACGTGGAGACTAACAGCGATACGATTGAAACTATTGTTGAAAATGGTTTCTTTATTGCTTTATCATCACAAGCGGATGTGAATAGGGCAGTTAATGTCATCAAAGAACAAAACAGCGTAGAAACCTTTGAAGTAATTGAGAACGCCTCTGCAAAACCTGACGAGAAGAAGCCTGCCGCGCAGCAGCCTTCGGCGTCTTCTGAAAAGGCTCCTGAACAAGCCCCGCAGCAGAAGGTTGAACAGGCTTCACAGCAAAAGGCTTCACAGGCTCCGCAGGCATCCCACAACAATACGCCTGTAAAGCAGAGTTTGATCAGTGTCAACCTTTCCAAATTAGACAGCCTGGTTGCCATTGTAGGTGAGATTGTTATTACAGAGTCCATGGTTACGTCATCTCCTGACCTGCAGAATCTGAAGCTTGATAACTTTACGAAGTCTGCTCGTCAGTTACGTAAACTTACGGACGATCTGCAGGATATTGCCATGTCGCTCAGGATGGTTCCTGTATCCGGTACCTTCCAGAAGATGAACCGTATCGTACGCGATATGAAGAAGAAACTGAACAAAGATGTGCGCCTGACAATTATCGGTGAGAATACGGAAGTAGATAAAACAATTGTAGACAGCATCGGCGATCCGATTATGCATATTGTACGTAATTCCATGGACCATGGAATTGAAGAGAATGTAAAAGACCGTATTGCCGCTGGAAAAAATCCTCAGGGAGAGATTATCCTGTCTGCGGCCCATACCGGAAGCGAAGTAATTATTTCCATCAGCGACGACGGCCAAGGTATGGATCCTGACAAGATCCTTGCCAAAGCGGAACGCAACGGAATCCTTACCAAGCCGGCCAGTGAATATTCCCAGAAAGAGATCCTTTCACTGCTTATGCTGCCAGGCTTCTCAACCAATGAGGAAGTTACCGAATTTTCCGGTCGAGGCGTAGGCATGGACGTTGTAAAGAAGAACGTGGAATCCGTAGGCGGCACCATTACCATTACCAGCGAACTTGGAAAGGGAAGCTGCACTACTCTCAAGATTCCGCTTACTATGGCTATTGCAGACGGTATGGAGGTATCTGTAGGCAATTCTATGTTTACGATTCCGATCGCCAATATCCGCCAGTCCTTTAAACCAGAAAAAGACGAAGTCCTTCTGGATGCAGGAGGCAACGAGATTATCAAGTGCTTGAATGATTTTTATCCTATTATCAGGGTACACGACTTATTCAATATTGAAACTGAAATTACTAATATTGAAGACGGTATTTTAATCTGGGTAGAAGCTGCCGACAAGTCTTACTGCCTGTTTGTAGATGAACTGCTCGGAGAACAGCAGGTTGTAGTAAAACCGCTTCCGCCATTCTTAAGCAACTTCAATATTAAGAATTCCGGAATCAGCGGATGTACGATTCTCGGCGATGGCAACATCAGTCTGATCCTGGATATCAGAAGCTTATATGCAGCATTTTATAATCAATATTAAATTGTACGAAGAATCGGAGGAAAAATTATGTCAGCAGATACTTTAGAAAATACAACAGTTCACGAAGCTTTGGAAACAGAAGCTCATGTTTCCACAGAACGCTTCCTTACATTTAGCTCCAACGGTCTTAATATCGGCGTAAGCACAAACTATGTAATTGAGATTATAACCAATCATGCGATTACCATGCTTCCGCTTGTTCCGGACTATGTAAAGGGCATCATTAACCTTCGCGGACAGATTATCCCTATTATCGATATCCGCCTGCGAATGGGCAAACCTTCTATTGACTATACAAGCTCAACCTGCATTATCGTTTTGAATATTGACTCTGTCCAGATCGGTATAATCGTGGATGCAGTGCAGCAGGTTATGGATATTGACCAGAGCCAGATTTCGCCTGTTCCGGTTGAAAACCAGCAGGAACTTATCAGTGGGATGGTATCATCCGGCGACCGCTCTGTAATCCTTTTCCTTGACTGTGAACAGCTTGTACAGACATATTAATACACGAAGGAGCTTCTTACTACTATGTTAACAATTAATGACAGCGATTTTGAACGCTTATACAAATTTATACATCAGAACTATGGAATTGACCTATCAAAGAAACGCCAGCTTATTGTAGGACGGCTTTCCAACACGATTCTTTCCATGGGGTTCGCCTCGTTTAAGGAATACGTGGATCATTTAATCAACAATAGAAAACCGGAAGACCTTGAGCTGATGTTGAATAAACTTACCACAAATTATACTTTTTTTATGCGTGAAGGGGCACATTTTGACTATTTTACAAAGACAATCCTTCCATGGCTTGTAGAGACAAAGAAGGATAAAGTTCTAAGTATATGGAGCGCCGGCTGTTCTTCCGGAGAAGAACCTTACACCATATCTATGCTTTTAAAAGAATTTTTCGGGTCAAAGGCATCTTTGTGGGACACGAGGGTTCTCGCAACCGATATATCACAGAATGCGCTGCATGCTGCAACCAATGCAGTTTATGACGAAGATTCATTAAAAGAATTATCCCCGGCATGGAAGAAAAAGTATTTTATTCCCGTGGGAGAACCGGGTACTTATACCGTAACCCCGGAGATTAAGTCCAACGTAATCTTCCGGACATTTAACCTGATGGACCCCATCAAATTCCGGTTAAAATTCGACGTCATTTTCTGTAGGAATGTTATGATTTATTTTGACCAGGCAACGAAAGAAGCCTTAGTCAACCGGTTTTATAACGCAAGCAATCCAGGCGGATACCTTCTAATCGGCCATTCAGAAAACCTTAGTAAAACGGCTACGCCTTACAAATACCTGATGCCTGCTACCTACCGGAAAGTTTAAATCAAAGCTGCTTCTGAAGTAATTAATATTTTAGAAGCGGCTTTTCCCAGTTATAGTATGAAAGGAGTAACTTATGGTTACGAAAATTAAAGTACTTGTTGTTGATGATTCTTCCCTGTTCCGCCAGATGATTATGGACCATCTGGCAGCCCAGTCCGGAATTGAAGTTGTGGGATATGCAATCAATGCATATGATGCCAAACAAAAAATTCCAATCTTAAAACCTGACGTCCTTACTTTGGATGTAGAGATGCCGGGATTGAATGGAATTGAATTTCTCAAACAATTACTTCCTACAAACCCAATTCCTGTTGTTCTTGTATCCTCTTTGAATTTAAGCGTGTTTGACGCATTATCAGCCGGAGCGGTTGATTTTGTCCGCAAACCGGATATGAGTGCATCGAATTCTAAAAACGCATTTTTTGCTTCTCTTGTACCAAAAATAAGGACGGCTTCTATGGCAAAGGTACGTCCCGCAAAACAGCCCGTTGGAACCGTTCCTGCAAATAATACTATTGCAGGTAATAATCAGGGACGTATACAGGCTCAGCCTGCAGCAAAACCTATGCCGTTCCCTCCCTTGCCGCGTACCGTTTTGGATTCTACCATTATCGGGCTCGGGGCTTCTACCGGAGGAACGGAAGCAACCCTTGCTGTTTTACAAAAGCTCCCCGCCAATATACCGGGTATTGTCATTACCCAGCATATGCCAGAAGGCTTTACCGCCATGTATGCGCAGCGTCTTAACCGAATCTGCAGCATGGAAGTAAGAGAAGCTAAGAACGGCGATATTATCCAGCCGGGACTCGCTCTCATTGCACCAGGGGGAAAACAGATGGAAGTTGTACGTTCAGGACGCAATTATATCGTCCAGTGCCGTACCGGAGCTAAAGTCAGCGGGCATTGTCCGTCTGTGGACGTCCTCTTTAATTCCATTGCCCAGAATGTCGCTATAAATAAAGTCGGAATTATTATGACCGGTATGGGACGCGACGGTGCAGACGGATTGCTTAAGATGCGTAAAAACGGCGCGTTTACCATCGGACAGGATAAAGAATCTTGTGTAGTTTATGGTATGCCCATGGTTGCCTTTAACATCGGGGCGGTGTGTACGCAAGCATCCTGTGATAATATTCCATCCGTTTTATTAAATCATTTAAAGAAATAAAAGAAGTTTGCGCATCTGCGCAAACTTTTTATTTTTGTGTTATGAATCCAAAAGTTATGCCGATATTTATAGTATAACAGGTAAAACTAAGCAGATATAACTGCATGGATATACAACCAGTTATATAGCTTATAATAGTTTAAAGCAAGGAGTCCAGTATGAAGATAACTACAAACAACATGATTAAAAATTATCCTGATCTACGTATTCATACGAAGGAAAATTCAACTCCTCCTGCAGTTTCTAATGACGGACACAGTTTTGATGCGGTTATTATAAAATCAAACCCAAGGCAGATTGAGGAGCATACTTTCGCAAAGTCTGTTTCCCGTCAATTATCCTCAGAAGTGAATGCAACTGCATCTGCAGAAAAGATCGAACGTCTGCAGAATCAGGTTTCGCAGCATACCTATCAGGTTAATGCTTATGCTATTGCATCCAGGATGCTTTTAATATAGGAGGATGCAGACAATATGAGTGAATTTTCAAACTTTATAAAGATTATTGAAGAGTTTATTGATTTTTTTGATAATCTGATTCCGATAGAGCAGGAAAAGCTAGAAGCGGCTATTAAGAATCGCGTATCTTTTGTTGAAGAATGCATGCACAAAGAACAAGCCGCCGTCCTGCGTCTACGGGGATTGGAACAGAAAAGGGAAAAGGAACAAGAGAAACTAGGCATGAAAGATTACTCATTCCGCCAGATTCTCGAAAAAGCCCCGGAGGATGTTTCTTCCGTATTAAAGCCTCTATTTGACAGGATGTCTGAGCAGGTTACCCAGTTCCAATCCATCAGTGACAATGCAAAGGATATGATTGAGGTCAACCTTCATGTCATTCAGTCTTCTCTTTCCGAGAAGGCTCCGGGTAAAGAAACCTATTCCGCATCCGGCAAGAAAAATGACAATGAAAACCCCAACCACTTTACGAGTCGTTCAGTTTAATAATTCAGGAGGAGTTAAATTATGATACGTTCTACATTCGCCGGTCTTACCACCGCACAGCTCGGTATGGCAGCGAGCCAGCGTGCGCTTGACGTTACCGGCCAGAATATTGCGAATATTAATACACCGGGTTATACCAGACAGCGTTTGGATATTGCCAGTCTGAATACACAGAGAGGCGATTTCTATAACACAAGTTCTAATATCAAAGTCGGCTTTGGTGTTGAAATGACAAAGATTTCCCAGCTTAGGGACCCGTTCCTTGATTCACAGTACCGTTCCCAGATCAGCAAACTTGGAACCACGGACGCACATGCCGCTGGTTTCGAGCAATTAGCTACCATTTTTGATGAATCTACTATGCTGGGTGTGAGAAATGCTTTTATTTCTCTATCAAGTTCGTTGGATACACTTTCTAAACAAGCCGGCAACAAAGAGAACGATACTGCAGTCCGCTCTAATATGCAGGTACTCCTGAATTTATTCCATGACGCGGCAGTCCGTCTTCAAGATATCCGGGAAGATACCCAAAGAGGATTTGCCACAACAGATATCAAAGATGTGAACGAACTGCTGGATAATATCGCTGAATTAAATAAAAATATAAAGACCAGCCAAGTTCTTGGTAATCCTGCGCTTGAACTGCAGGATCAAAGAAACAATCTTTTGGATGAATTAGGAAGCTATCTTCCTATTACAGTTAAATATAAGGATAAACCTATCGGACCGAATCAAACAGTTGAAATCCTTGATGTATCTTTTACGGATACTACCGGACAAAAACATACCTTAATTTCAGACGGCTATTCCGGCCAATTTTATACGGATGTATCCGGAGAACCGGTCACTTTATCTTTCTCAGACGCCAACGGTACTACAAGGCAGCTTGCAGGTATGGTTAAGAATCCCGATACTGGCAAGATGGAATATCTTGAAGTATTGGGTTCCGGTACATTGAAAGGTACCCTTGACCTCCTAAATAAATCCGGTGATTTTGACCAAACGGATTTTAAAGGTATCGGATATTATGAAAATGCCCTTGATGCTCTGGTTAACCAATTTGCACAGACCTTTAACGAAGCAAATAAAAGTGTACAGAGAGATGCCGACGGCAATATAATAGATCCTGATAATCTTATTAACAGAGATTTATTTACTACTTCAGATAATTCAGGTAAATTTACTGCAATGAATATTAAGATTGCAGATGACTGGCTGAATGGAACCTATGGAATTACAATTACAAATAATGTAGTAAAAGATGAAGACGGCAGTAGTGGTGAAACAGGTTCTACCGCTAATGAAGTTATTATGAACATGATCAAGCTGCTTGACTCTACTAGTCATGAATTTAGAGGCGGAGATAATAATACTAAATTCTACAGCGGTACGTTCCATGACTGTTTTGCTACTCTTGAGAATACCCTTGGTATTGATACCAAATCGGCCAATACCTTACTGGATAACCAGATTTCTGTGTTAAACCAGACGTCAAATTCCAGAGACGGCGTATCAGGCGTACAACTGGATGAAGAAGGTATGAACCTCCTTCATTATAACCAATCTTATAACGCCGCAGCCAGATTAATGACCACTCTTGACGAAGCTCTTGATAAATTAATTAACGGAACCGGCGTAGTCGGAAGATAATTGGAGGTTTAAAATGAGAATTACAACAAATGCAATTTTAAGAAATTATAAATCTAATCTTGGAACTTCACTTAGGAATCTGGACACCACCAGAACGCGGGTTATGACACAGCGCAAATTTAATTCAACGGCAGAAGATCCATCCAGCGCTTTACGTGCTGCGATATTGGAACGCAAGTATGCTAAGAATGAAGATTACTTGAATACCGTAAAAGACGTCCAGTCTTTTCAGGATTCCCAGGAAGACGCCGCTATGCAGATTGAAACTATTGCTAAGCGTCTCAGCAAACAATATGGTCTCGAAGCATTAAACGGTACCAACGGCTCACTCGAAACCAGACAGACCTATGCCGACGCTTGGAGGGGCGCACAGGAAAGCCTCGTACTTAGCTTAAATGCCAGTTATGAAGGAAAATATGTTTTTGCCGGCGGAGACGGTAAAAACCCTCCTTTTAAATTAGTAACAAAGGATGACGGAACACAAGTATTAACATACCGCGGACTTGATGTAAATGATACATCCGCCGCTAACAAAGCTGCTCTAGACAAATTATCCAAGGAATCTATCTTTGTTGATTTAGGATTTGGCCTTAATGTAGATGTAGATGCGACTAATAACAGAGATATAAATATCGATTCCTCCAGCGCTTTTAATACCAGCCTTCCTGGAATCAATCTTGCAGGATACGGAAAAGACGACAATGGAATGACTAATAACATAGTTCTTCTGTGCGGCGAGATCGCAGATGTATTGTCTGATCCTAATTTTGACAGGGACCGATATCAAGAACTTTTGAATAAATTTGATGAAGGCCGTAATAATGTTCTTCAAAACGTAACCATACTCGGTACTCAGACTGAATTTCTTTCTACTACAAAAGACAGGCTGGAAACAAGCAGTATTAACCTTTCTACACAGATTGATAATGTTGTAAATGTAGATATGGCAGAAGCTATTATGGATTTCTCATGGGCACAGTATGCATATAATGCCGCTTTGAAAGTAGGAAATAACATTCTAACGCCTTCTTTTATCGACTTTATGAGATAATTATTATTTTTTATAGAAAGGAGGTAACCATTTATGAATCAACTTATTAAGATTACGACGGTCCCTATCCAATATGAATTAAAGATTAACAGCGCCCGTTTTGAACGCAGAAGTTCACAAGCTGAGCTAGAAATCAGAAGAAATAAGGGGGGGTTATCCATTAAAAGCCGTCCTGTTAAATTGAACTTGGACTCCTCTGCTGCAAGAAGCTCTATTGTTCCTACAACAACCCAGGCAGTTTCACAGACTGCACAAAAAGGAATTGAAGCTGCTTACAGTGCAACCGCTCAATTGGCTCAGGAAGGACAGCTCTTATTAAAAGCAGATATTGGTGAGGATGTAATCGGCCAGATTATGCAGCAGAGAACTGCTGCTTCTACCGGGGAATTCCAGCTTGGATTTACTCCATCTGCCCCAGTAGATATTAATTATCAGGCTCCTGATTTGACTATTAATTATGAGATGGATAAGTTGAATTTCGATTTAAAGGTTTTAAATGGAAATTATGAATTTATTCCTGGTAATATTGAAATGTCAATCACGCAGCATCCTGATGTTTTAATCGAGTATGTAGGCGGACCAATTTATGTACCGCCGAGCGCTGATCCAAGTTATGTTGATGTAAGGGCTTAGTACAAAGCCCTTACTTTTATTCTCAGGAGGTATAATATTTTGAATATAAATGCAAAGTATTTTGGTGAAATATCTTATGAAAAAGAAGAAACAATTCAGATTACAAATGGATTATTTGGATTTGAGTCTTATACGGATTATCTTCCTCTTTCCTTTCACGACGAAGATGATTCCATGCTCTCGCTGCAATGTCTGGAAGATCAGGCGCTTTCCTTTATACTAATGAATCCATTTATGATATATCCTGCTTATAATCCAAAGCTTTCCGAACAAGATTTAAAGGACTTAGAGGCAGATTCCCCGGAAGATATTTCCTTTTATGTGATTAGCGTCATCAAAGAACCTGCAGAACAGTCTACGGTAAATCTAAAGGCCCCCTTAGCTGTCAATTCACTAAATAGAAAAGCAAAGCAGGTTATGCTCGAACAGCCGGAATACACTTTCCGCCACATCCTCGGTGATATGATTCAAAAGGAAGGAGAATAATTATGCTTATACTACAGCGTAAAAAAGGGGAATCTCTTTCAATCAATAATAATATTACCGTAACAATCATGGATGCAGGTACTGACTGGGTAAAACTTGCAATAGACGCTCCCAAAGAAATACCTGTTCTCCGCTCAGAATTAAAAGAAGCGGCAGAAGAAAATAAAAAAGCATCCGCAGAAGTACCGCAGAAGGTATTGAATGAGATTTTAAAAAAGAAATAAAACAAAGCTGTTACAACCGACTGCCCATAGGTTGTAACAGCTTTTTAATTATATCTATGCCATACAGTCTACGGCAACTACCGGCGCGGCTATTACTGTCACACTTACAGCATCTGCGGCGCCTCCTGCCGCCACATCCACGGTACCTCCTGTTTCAGCAGCCAATGCGGCTGGAGATAAAGACTCTGCATATTGTTCGGCGATTTGACGAAAACGTTCGTCTTCCATAGAAGGCTTTGCCAGTACATCATCTAAATGCGCTGTTTGACAATACTCCTGGCCTTTCCTTGCAATCTTTTTACGACGGAGTTCCTCTGCAAGCTGCCTTGCAAGTTTTTCCTTCATCTTTTTCTCAGCCGACCTCTTTAAAAGAGCCAGGTTCTCTTCTTTGTGCAGTCTTGATATCTTAATATTACCGCTCTGTATTACTGATTTTATTTTCCGCACAATTGCGGCAGCTTCTACCGGATCCTTCACTTTTGCTTTTACAGTTTGAATTTCCCCGTATTTGGCCGCAATCAAGCCTCTGACTGCCGGTACGTTCTTAGCGCTGGCAAGACGCATCATATTATTACTACGTGAAAAATTGTAATTAGATGATGAACTTTTCTTCTTTGCATATTTGGAATAGAAATTAGTTTCCTCTTTATCCCTCCAATAGGTAGGGTAGATTTCTTCTTTATTCCTTTCTTTTGTTGCCGTCCACATAGAGACTTTGCCGTCTTCATCGATAACCAGCCCCATACTTACCAGCTCTTTATCCTTTAAAAAAGCCTCTGTCTGTGCTGATTTTTGATAATTGCTCAAATGACGCAGAATATTCTCTACATTATTTTTAACATTTTCATCCTTACTCATCTTTTCCAACAGCTCCGATGAGATTGCCACATTATTTTTGCCCATCATGGTAGAACCATACTGCCCAATCTGACTATTATTATCAAAAGAAACAAAGCTGAAATTAATATGTTTGTAATTTTCCTTAAGGTAATTCATCATTTCGACTGCGCCAGATTGGTTTGACGCATTATCGTTCTTAACTTCTTTCGGGAAATCCGTCTGAGACAATCCTACGGGTGCATTTTTCAGATAAGCTTTTTCATTATTCACCTTCATAGGAATTCCTCTTTTCTTTACTTAATCTATACTTAACGAACTGCTAATGTTCATTAAGGTATATTATAATATCGACGAATTTCCTATAGTTCATAAGCTTCTATTGCACATTCTAAAACAATTTTTATCCGCTTTTTACATATGCTCAAGTATTGTCATTTGAATCTGCTTCTGTACTTTTTCAGCTATTTCTTTTGTCTTTAAGTCTTTATATTCTTCGTAATATAAGGGAGGAAGAAAATGAACCTCAACCGTTACAGGGCTTATCGTATTCGTATCAAAGGGTTTGAATGCATTAATCAACGCTACCGGAATAATAGGACATTTAGCCTTTGTAGCTGCTTTAAAGCTGCCTGCTTTGAAGCTTTGTACCATATTTCCTTCCTTAGAACGTGTTCCCTCTGGAAATATTACATAATTTCTTCCCTTTTTTACTTCTTCCGTTACATCAGATATTACCTTCATAGATTGTCTGATATCTTCTCTATCCATCAGATATCCTTTCATACAGGCAATTACCTGTTTTAAAAATTGGATATCCTTTATTTCTTTCTTTGCAACAACAGAAAACGGAGTAGAACAAGCTTCAACAATTGCTAATACATCATACATTCCCTGATGATTTGGAAAAAACATAAATCCGCTTTCTTTCGGAATATTTTCCTTACCATACGCCTGAATAGTCACATTTCCTCCCTTATTAGCATGTAAAACAATAAATCTCAACATCTTATAATGCTCTTCTTCCGTATATTTATCCACATGAGACGCATGATAACACAATTTGCACCACATATATGGTACAAGAATTATATTTCTTAATACCATAAGAAGGATTCTTTTCATAGTATCTAGTACTCCTCTCTATTGAAACAAATAAGCCGTTAAATCCAGATATTCGACTTTTTCTGTTTCTTTATTATATTTTATTTCGAAATTTTTGATAATAAGCGCCTTATCATCATCAATATTTACCTGGTAATGTTCCGTATAATAAGAATCAATAGAAACGTAATATTCGTCTTTTTCTATATACTGTAATCCATAATCTACATAATCTCTGATTATTTTTTCCAGATTTACCGTTATTACTTCATCCTTTGATTCTCTTTTTGTAAGCTTAAGTTTTTTCAGATTAGGTAACGGATCATTATAATTCATATCATATTGGACAATCTGCATTTTTGAATATTTGCTGATATCAAAATCATCAACATAACTGTCAATACCTATTCTAATTTCCGGAGAAAAATATCTATCATCCATCTCATTATAAAATCCGCTAATTTCTTCTATTTCTTCTTCAGTATATTTTTCTTCTAAGTATTTTTCACTGTTTTGAACATCCTGAAGATATTCAAAAGCCCCATATATTTTTTTCTCAGATTCTTCTGATAATTCTCCTCCTTTCCTATATATGGATAATATCTTTTCCTGACTGGATATTGACACACTGTACATATTTATATATGGAAGCAATAAAGCTGTTATCGTAAAAATTGCTATAACTACAAAAATCTTGCCAGCGTATCTATGGATTTTAAAATATATAATCAAATAAATTATTTCTAGAATGATCCACATAACGCCCATATACCGGTCCGGAGTTATTCCATATTGCTTTATTCTTATTCCAACAGAATATATCTGAAGCAGTATAAGAGGAACAAACAGTAAAGGAATTTTTCTTGATATATAATACCAAAGATATTCTTGTTCAAAAGATTCCATCATTGTCCACGTAGGCGCCGCCAAAATAAACAATCCGGTTAATATTAAAAATATCTGATTCGACGGTATATCTCTTAAAATTAATATCTTTATTACGTAAATGTATATAATGACAAATATCAGCATTGTCAATGGGAATAACACATATTTAACAAGAATCTTTGTAAAAGAATCTGTACTAATATTTGCCTCTGAAAAACAATATATAATCGATGGTACATAAAAAAATCCTACTACAAGAATCATCATTCTTCCAATGATATTTAAGCTGTAATTATCGCTGAAAAAAAGCTCCTGAATAATAATACCTATAGTTAACGCCCCGATACTAAGAATCATATATATTATATTAATTTTAACCAGATTAGAAAAAACTCTGATACCATAATGAGGCAATAAAGATCCGGATTTTCTATAACAAAAGTAAATACCTAAAATCAAACAGACTATAATATAAGCCATTTTAATTCTTTCAAACCAAATATCATTGGGAACATAATAAGCATAATTCTCATTATTTTCATAATAGACGGAATACTGATATACTAAAAAAGCTGATATAGCAGCCGATATAAATATTCCGATTATTTTAAAAGGCGGTCTGCTTACTATTCCAAAACCTGACTCACAAAAAAATAAACCTACTCCAAACCATCCTAAAAAAGGATTTAGATAATCCAAAATAAATCCTGACGATTCATTTATAAATATAATACACAAAATTGTCAGCAGAATTGTAATTGTTATTGTAAAAGGATACTTTTTAAATACATTCCTAATTTCTTGGGAAATCCTTTTCCACAATTCTCTCATTTTTTCTTTTTTAATCATTGTTTCCCCAATCATCCATATCTTAACAAACATTAGTAGTCCGCTATATATATCATAACGAACTTTAGTAGTTCGTTATATATATCATAACGAACTTTAGTAGTTCGTTAAGCTTATATTTTTATAATAATATTTCTCTACTAAGTATAACTATATCGTATATTTAAGTCAATGATTGCGCTTTTTTTATAAGTAGATTATACTTAAACTAGATTTTTTTTACTATGAAGGAGGAATTATTATGACGACTGCTATTAATATGGAACAATTGAAAAAAGATGCTGTAGACATATTTTGTAATGGTTTTGCCTGTTCTGAATCCGTTATTTACGCTCTTCGCAAACACTTTCAAATTGAATTATCCGATGATGCTATCGCAATGAGTTCTGGCTTTCCATGGGGACTTGGCGGAGGCGGATGTCTATGCGGAGCCGTTGCGGGAGGTACTATGATTCTTGGATATTTCTTTGGCCGTACTAAGCCCGGAGATCCGAAAAATGCGAGATGCTTTGCTTTAACAGAAGAATTTCATGATGCTTTTAAAAAGACTTTTGGAGCAACATGCTGCCGCATCCTTACAAAAGGAATGGAAAGGGATTCTAAAGAACGGAAAGACCACTGTATCAAAATGGTTGATTTTACCGTAGAAAAGGTTTCAGAAATTATCCTACGTGAATTAAATGCAGATTCTAGCAAGTAGATTTTTATAAGTAGAATGTATTCGTTCTAGCAATGGTAAGAAAGGAATCATAATGGAAATAAGTAATAAGAAAAAACATTTGTTTTATATTAGAATTTATTTTTTATGTTTCTTTTTGCCATGTGCTTAACTATGAATACATTCTTTTGTATTACTAATAATCCTTATGAATCACTAAATAATATAACAGTAATTGAGACAGGGAGAGTTTCAGAAAGTATTGCTGCTAATGAAGAGACAGTAATAATACAAATCTTTATTTGAAATTGAATATGAACAAGCTTAATAACTAGTATAGAAATGTCGATATACAATTATATATTTCGATAAATATTGAATATTAAGAAAAAAACTGCTATTATCACCAAAAATTGAAGAGTTATTTGATTTTCCAGTGAAATTGTCGGGCAGACAATGGGAAAAAGAGGTGAAATGATGAGGATCCAGCATAATATAACATCCTTGAACGTATACAGAAACTTGAATGTAAATAACGGAGCGGTAGCCAAGAATCTGGAAAAGCTTAGCTCAGGTTACAAGATCAACCGTGCTGGAGACGACGCGGCGGGTCTTGCTGTGTCTGAAAAAATGAGGGCGCAAATTACTGGATTAAAGCAAGCTAAACAAAATGCAGAGGATGGTATTTCTTTGGTACAGACAGTGGAAGGCGCGACAACGGAAGTTCATTCCATGTTGAACCGGATGATGGAACTTTCAGTACAATCTGCAAATGGAACGTATACCGATGAAGAGCGCATCATGATGGATCAGGAGATGCAGCAGTTAAAAACAGAGATTACAAGGATTGGAAATACCTCAAAGTTTAATGGCATTCAGCTTTTTCCAAATGGAAGTTCAGGCAGTGTAAAGGAGAACGTTACTACATACAATCTCACGGTGGATTTGAAAAACAGGACATGCGAAGTGAACTCTGTGGAACATGCAGGAGCAGCGTCCGCAAGTGGTCAAACCCGCGCGGCCCAAGGCTATGATCAGCTTGCAAAGAAAATTGCCGAAGAGTATTTCCCAAATGCTATAAGTCAGATTCTGTCCGCATTCCCTTCGCTTAACGCAGCGGTTGGAACGGATAAGATTGGAATGGAACTCAAAATTGAAAATATTGACGGAACCGGAAATATCCTTGCCTATGCGCAGTTTTCATTTTATCAAACAGGTAAGGCGGGAAATATGTTGATTAAAGTTGATTCCTCTGATTTTTCGGATGCGTCTGTTGACAGTGAAAAATTAGAATCAACCATTGCCCATGAGTTAATGCACTCCGTGATGCAATATACGATGACGGATGGTATGAGCGGCCGGAACGGCGCGGCAAAATTCCCTGAATGGTTTTCAGAAGGAACCGCACAGCTTGCAGGCGGGGGATTTCCGACAAATTGGAATTCTGAATTGGAATCAATTGCAAAGAAACTGACTGATGAAAATGATACTTCTCAGGATGCCGCAATTGCCAATTATTTAAAAAAATATACGGTGACAGGACGGCCATATGGACACGGTTATCTGGCCAGCGCGTATATCGGCTATCTTGCAAATGGCGCAAGTACAGTTACCGGCACGGGGATAGCGGCCGGAATGGATAAAATATTCGCCGAGCTGACAAACAATAGCAAAAATGGCGTGTTTACGGCAATCGGAAAACATACCTCAATTAAGAGTCAGGCTCAACTGGACGGTTTGTTTAAAAATCCAACGGCAAATCTTGTAGAGTTTGTCCGTAAACTTGCCGTTGCATCCAAAGATGGAGCAGGTTCTGTGATTACTGCGAACTTAAACGACGGAGGAAATTCGCTTATCGGTAATAATCCAAATCTGCCGGAACAGCCGTTTACCGTGAAAGACATCGCAACAAAGCCCGATGGTACGGGAGCAATTGGAACTGGTGGAAGCGGGGCTTCAAGCCTTCAATTAATGGTTGGAGACGAAGGGATTGATGACAATTTAATTAAAGTAGATTTGTACCAGATGAATCCGGCATCTCTTGGCCTTACAGAAACGAACGTGCTGACAAGTGAGGCGGCTCTCACTGCAATTAACAGTGTGAATTCGGCAATTGATTCGCTCAGCTCCATACGAAGCTATTATGGAGCGCTTCAGAACCGATTGGAACATACGATTAACAACATTGGCAATACGGTGGAAAATTTAACGGCATCGGAATCCCGTATTCGCGATACAGATATGGCGAAAGCGATGATGGAGCATATACGTAATTCAATTCTGGTGCAGAACAGTCAGGCAATGCTTGCTCAGGCGAATCAGCAGCCAACATCGGTTCTTCAAGTGTTGAATGCATAAAAGTTCATAATTTTAAAAGAGGAGAGAATTTATGGGTAAAATTATTGAATATATATGCCCGTCTTGTGAAAATTCATGGCAGATTCACATTGGCCATGGTATGACGCACGGGGTTCTGGAAAAAGTTCTGGATTATTTTTCAGAAGAAACCCGGCAGAAAATCCTTACAGATACATGCGGGGAAGAATTTCCTTCTTTTGAATTTAACTATCATCCGGCGGTGTGCCGGCGCTGCCGGAAACTGTTTTCAATTCCGTCGATTTATTTGCATCAAAGCGGTCGCACTTATTCGTCTATCTGTCCGGAGTGCGGAAACGCTGCTGCAATCCAGACAGAGGAGGAGATTATCTGCCCCCATTGTGAAGAAGGTGTTTTGTCAAAAGAAGAGGTTGGAAGATGGGATTAGTAAATGAGCGGCGCGATCCAATACACTAGTCTTACAAAGCCATAAGCAGTGTACCTGCGCCAATCAAAATGCATCCTGCAATGGATTTCATTGTGAATTTTTCATGCAGAAAAGTAAACGCCAATATCAGCGTAATGACTACGCTCAGCTTGTCTACGGGGACGACCTTTGATGTTTCTCCGATTTGCAGCGCTTTATAATAACATAGCCATGAAGCGCCGGTGGCTAGTCCGGATAAAATCAAAAACAGCCAGCTTTTTCTCCCAATATGGTAAATTCCTTCTTGAGCATCTGTCAGATATACCATTCCCCATGCCATAAAAACAACAACGACTGTTCTAATTGCTGTTGCGAGATTAGAATTCACACCGTCAATGCCGATTTTTGCAAGTATAGAAGTGAGGGCGGCAAATATTGCCGACAGTAGGGCAAGTATAAACCACATGCAATCATCTCCTGTTCTGTTTCCATTATGACGGCGCACAAACCGTCTATGCTTTTTCTCATGTCGGTGTAACCTGTAATAATATAAATTTTTGAAGCACCGGAAATATTATCAATCATATGACATATCTCCGATGCATTGAAACGTATGACTGCTGTTCAAGTAATTTGATTCTTTATTCTTCTTTTTCTAATTTTTGGCGCTGATAATTTCTTTTTGCCTCCTCTTTTTCTTCATCTCTCACTTTTTCGATGCTTGCCACTGTTGTGTCATCTTTTAAATTAATTAACTTAACGCCGGATGTGATTCTTCCAAGAATTGATATACCGCTGCAGAACATTCTTATGATAATTCCGTCTGTGTTAATTATCATAATTTCTTCATCCTGACTGACTGCCTTGATTCCTACTACATTTCCTGTCTTTTCAGTAATCTTGTAGCATTTTACACCTTTACCGCCGCGGTTTTGCGCAGTAAATTCTTCTAACAAGGTACGTTTGCCCATTCCCTTTTCCGATACGATGAGAAGCTCATTTCCTTGGGTTACAAGCTGCATTCCTATTACCTCGTCACGGTCTGCAAGATTAATGCCTCTTACTCCCATGGAAGTCCTTCCTGTTGCCCTGACGTCGGTTTCTGCAAAGCGGATACATTGACCATATTTGGTTGCCAAAATAATTTCCTGTTTTCCATCAGTAAACTTTACTTCAATTAATTCATCATCCTCACGGAGTGTAATTGCAGCCAAGCCATTTTTTCGTATATTAGAAAAATCAACAACCGAAGTTTTCTTTACAAGACCTTTTTCCGTTGCCATTACAATGTATTCTCCCTCTCTATATTCATCCAAAGGGATAACGGCGCTGATTTTTTCATCCGGCATTAATTGAATTAAATTAATTATTGCAGTTCCTCTTGAAGTTCTGGAGGCTTCCGGTATTTCGTATGCCTTTAACCGATATACGCGTCCTTTGTTTGTAAAGAACATAAGATAATGATGGGTATGCGTCATAAATAATTCTTCCACATAATCCTCTTCTATAGTCTGCATTCCCTTAATTCCTTTACCGCCTCTGTTTTGTGCTTTAAACGTATCCTCGGACATTCTTTTAATATATCCAAGCTTTGTCATGGTAATAACAACGTCTTCCTTTGGAATCAAATCTTCCATAGAAATATCGTATTCGTCAAATCCTATCGAAGTTCTTCTCTCGTCGCCATATTTATCGCGGATAAGTAAAATTTCTTTTTTAATAACTTCAAGAAGAAGCTTTCTATCTGCCAAAATAGCTTTTAACCGATCAATCCTTGCCATCAGTTCTTTGTATTCACTCTCCAGCTTCTCGCGCTCCAAGCCGGTAAGCGCCCTCAGACGCATGTCTACGATCGCCTGAGCTTGAACATCTGACAACTCAAACTGTTTTATTAACTCCGCCTTTGCTTCTTGTACATTGGCAGAATTTCTTATAATGTGGATAACCTCGTCGATATGATCCAAAGCTATCAGTAATCCTTCAAGGATATGCGCGCGTTCCTGCGCCTTATTCAGCTCATACTTTGTACGTCTAGTTACCACTTCTTCCTGATGCGCCAAATAATATTTAAGCATATCAAGAATATTCATAACCTTTGGCTCATTATTTACAAGAGCCAGCATAATGACTCCAAACGTATCTTGAAGCTGAGTATGTTTGTATAACTGATTCAGAATAATATTTGGATTTACATCCCTTCTCAGCTCAATACAGATTCTCATTCCTTCACGGCTGGATTGATCGCTTAAGTCGGTAATACCATCAATTCTTTTATCACGAACCATTTCAGCAATCTTCTCAATCAATCGGGCTTTATTTACCATATAAGGAAGTTCTGTGACAATAATACGGTTTTTTCCATTCGGCATTGCTTCAATATCCGTCACTGCACGTACGCGGATTTTTCCACGTCCGGTCCGGTAAGCTTCCTCAATTCCTCTTGTTCCAAGAATCATAGCTCCGGTTGGAAAATCCGGTCCTTTTATAACTTTTAATATATCTTCTACAGAAGTCTCTCCCTGTTCATCAATCTGATCGTCAATGATCTTAACAACCGCATTAATAACCTCTTTCAAATTATGAGGCGGAATACTGGTTGCCATGCCGACTGCAATACCGGAAGTTCCATTTACCAAAAGATTAGGAAATCTGGATGGAAGAACTACCGGTTCCCTTTCCGTCTCGTCAAAATTTGGTACAAAATCAACCGTATCTTTGTTAATATCCGCAGTAAGTTCCATGGAAATCTTACTCAAACGGGCTTCTGTATAACGCATAGCAGCGGCCCCGTCTCCATCCACTGAACCAAAATTACCATGACCGTCAACCAGCGGATATCTGGTTGACCATTCCTGCGCCATATTTACCAATGCGCCATAGATGGAACTATCTCCGTGAGGATGATATTTACCCATAGTATCACCCACAATACGCGCGCTTTTTCTGTGAGGCTTATCCGGTCCATTATTTAATTCAATCATAGAATAGAGAATCCTTCTCTGCACCGGTTTCAAACCGTCTCTCACATCCGGAAGAGCACGGGAAGCAATTACGCTCATAGCATAATCGATATAAGATTTCTCCATCGTTTTCTTCAGATCTATTTCATGAACCTTGTCAAAAATATTATCTTCCATACTTCCTCCTGTTTGTTATATATCAAGATTTTGTACATATTTTGCATTTTCTTCGATAAATTCACGGCGAGGCTCTACCTTATCTCCCATCAATGTGGTAAATGTAAGGTCAAGCTCAGACGTGCTTTCATCGTCCATTGTAACCCTGAGAAGGATTCTGTGTTCCGGATCCATTGTCGTATCCCATAACTGATCCGCGTCCATCTCTCCAAGCCCCTTATACCTCTGAATCTTATTGTTGTTATCCCTTCCTACTTCTTTTAATATAGAATCAAGCTCCTCATCGCTGTACGCATACCATATCTTTTTATTTTTCTCTAATTTATAAAGAGGAGGCTGCGCAAGATATACATATCCCTGTTTAATTAATTCCGGCATAAATCTATAGAGGAATGTAAGCAATAAGGTACTGATATGCGCCCCGTCCACGTCGGCGTCTGTCATTATAATAATTTTGTGATATCTTAATTTGCTGATATCAAAATCCTCATGTATACCCGTACCAAACGCTGTAATCATTGCTTTGATCTCTGCATTGCCATAAATACGGTCAAGCCTTGCCTTTTCGACATTTAATAT
The DNA here is from genome assembly GCA_910584095.1 of uncultured Dorea sp. GTDB lineage: Bacteria > Bacillota > Clostridia > Lachnospirales > Lachnospiraceae > Claveliimonas. The sequence goes on from CAJTYU010000020.1 coordinate 46,035, forward strand.
TTTACCGCGAAGCGGCAGGATAGCCTGCGTATTACGATTTCTTGCGGTTTTTGCAGAGCCTCCAGCAGAATCTCCCTCTACGATATAGATCTCGCAGTTTTCCGGATTTTTATCTGAGCAGTCCGCCAGTTTGCCAGGCAGAGACATACCATCTAAAGCAGATTTTCTTCTGGTAAGTTCCCTTGCCTTTCTCGCGGCTTCTCTTGCCCGCTGAGCAAGTACTGATTTTTCAACAGTCATTTTTGCAATTGCAGGATTCTGCTCCAGATAAATAGAAAGCTGTTTGCTTACAATACTATCCACAGCGCCTCTTGCTTCGCTATTTCCTAACTTTTGCTTTGTCTGTCCCTCAAATTGAGGCTCTTCTATTTTTACGCTTATAATTGCAGTAAGACCCTCTCTTATGTCTTCACCGGATAAGTTCTGCTCATTATCTTTTAACAGCTTATTCTTTCTTGCATAATCATTGAATGTCTTAGTAAGGGCATTTCTAAAACCTACAATATGAGTTCCTCCTTCCGGAGTTGTTATATTATTAACAAATCCATAGGTCGTCTCATTATAAGAATCATTGTGCTGCATAGCAACTTCAACTTGTACATTATTTACTATGCCTTCACAATAGATTACTTTGTCATAAAGAGCTTCTTTACTGCGGTTCAGATAAGTAACAAATTCCCGGATTCCTCCCTCATAATGAAAAGTCTTCTCAACAATTTCTTCTTCCCTTTCATCCCTAAGCGTAATTTTAAGACCCGCTGTAAGAAAAGCCATCTCACGGAAACGCTGCTTTAATATACTAAAATCAAAAATAGTTTCCTCAAATATAGTATCATCCGGTATAAAGGTAACCTTTGTTCCAGTCTTTTCCTTTTCACAATCACCAATAACAGCTAACTTTTGAGTAACCTTTCCTCTTTCATAACGCTGTTTATAAACTTTTCCTTCGCTAAATATCTCGACCTCAAGCCAATTGGACAACGCGTTTACAACAGAGGCTCCAACTCCGTGAAGCCCTCCTGATACCTTGTAGCCCCCTCCGCCAAATTTGCCGCCGGCATGAAGAACGGTAAATACAACTTCTACGGCGGGAAGCCCCGCTTTATGATTAATACCTACCGGTATGCCTCTTCCGTTATCAACAACTGTAACCGAATTATCTTTATTCAAAATAATAGTAATCGTGTCGCAGAATCCTGCTAAAGCTTCGTCAACAGAATTATCTACAATCTCATATACTAAATGATGAAGCCCTCTCGATGAAGTACTTCCAATATACATACCTGGTCTTTTCCTTACGGCTTCCAAGCCTTCCAAAATCTGAATCTCATCTGCGCCATATTCATGCTGTACCTTTTCTGTACTCATAGTACCCTCCTAGTTTTCTTTTACTACCTTACCTTTATGAACATAAAAAATTTTATTTATAGAAAAACGATGATTTACAAATTCCTCCACGCCTGTACAGGTAATAAGCGTCTGTATATCATCTATACTATCTAATAGATAGTTTTGCCTATGTTTATCAAGTTCAGACAATACGTCGTCAAGTAAAAGAACCGGTTTTTCCTTTGTAATCTTTTTAATAAGCTCAATCTCTGATAATTTCAGAGATAACGCAGCAGTCCTCTGCTGTCCTTGAGAGCCGAACTTTCTTATATCGATTCCATTTATCTTAAAACAAATATCATCCCTGTGTGGTCCTGATGATGTGCTCATCATCTTCAAATCTCTATCTCTGTGCCTTTTTAACACTTCTTCAAAAGACTCATTTTTTATATTTGGTTCATAGATTACTTCAATATTTTCTCTTTCACCTGTTATTTTTTTATGAATAATAGAAATTATTTCGTTTACATCTTTTATAAATTTTTTTCTTTCTTTTATGATTTTATTCCCATAATCTGCCAGCTGCATATCCCAGATATCCAGTGTTTCTTTTAAACTAGCATTATAATATATATCTTTTAGCAGATGGTTCCTCTGATTTACAATTCGATGATACTTTGAAAGGTTATTCAGATATACCCGGCTGATCTGGGACAACTCCACATCTACAAACCTTCTTCTCTCCGCAGGTCCGTTTTTTATAATATTCAAGTCCTCCGGAGAGAAAAATACAACGTTTAAAATACCAAATATTTCGCTGGCTTTTTTAATCGGAATATGATTGATTGCAATCCCTTTTGGTTTATTCTTTTTTAAATGCATATCAATTTGATATAAAATATCTTTTTTATCAACAATAATTTCTATATGGGATTCATCCTGTCCAAATAGAATCATATCCCTGTCCTTTGTTCCTCTGTGGGATTTTGAAGTCCCGCAAAGATATATAGATTCCAGTATATTTGTCTTTCCCTGTGCATTATCTCCATAAATAATATTTGTCGCCGGATTTAGATCTAAAGACAATAATTCGTAATTTCTAAAATTTTTTAATTTTAAAGAATTAATCTTCAATTTTAATCTCTTCCCCATGAAAGACTACAATATCACCGCTATAAAGCTTTCTGCCGCGCCGCGTGTCAACTTCTCCGTTTACAGTCACAGCGCCTTCTATAATAGCTTCTTTTGCTTCTGTTCCTGAATCTACAAAACCCGCCGCTTTTAACGCCTGTCCAAGCTTAATATATTCTTCTCTCAGTTTAATAACTTCCATAACGATACTCCTTAACTATATTACATTAAAATTTACCGGAAGAATCAAATAAATATAACTTTCAGCTTCATCTTTAATAAAGCATGGAGATTTTGCGTTCATAAGATAAAGCTCCACTTCTTCATCATCAATAACACGAAGCGCGTCAATCAAAAACTTAGGATTAAATCCTATCAGCAGATCTTTACCTTCTTTCGCAATATATATATCTTCATTCATAGAACCAAGCTGGGATTTTATCTTTAATTCCATCATTTCATCTGTAATATTGATGATAATTGGTTTTTTATCACCTTCTTTAACGAGAAGAGTGGCCCTGTCTATACAGTTTAAAAACTCTTTTTTATTGATTCTGACCTTTGTATCATAATCGCTGGACAACATCTGATCAATTCTAAAATATTCCCCTTCAATCAATCTCGATACAACAATTGTCTGATCAAACTCAAATACAATGTGATTCCTTGTAAAATAAATACATACTTCTTTATCTGTTTCCCCTGAAAGAATCTTGCTGATCTCAATTAACGTCTTTCCTGGAACAACTATCTTCTGATGATCATAAAAATCTTTTAATTCAATTTTTCTAATAGAAATTCTGTGTCCATCCAAAGAAATAACACGAAGAATATTTTGATTAATTTCAAATAATTCTCCCGTCATTAATTTGTTGCTTTCATTATCTGCAATAGAAAAAATCGTCTGCCTGATTACTTCTTTTAATGTAAACTGAGACAAGATGATAGTCTGTTCTCTTTCAATAACAGGAAGATATGTAAAATCGTCTCCTGATTTTGCCGCAATGTCAAATTTCGCTTTTTCACAGGTAATGTTAGCTTGATAATTCTCATCTGTTTCAATTGTAACTTCATTGTCAGGAAGCTTTCTTACAATTTCAGAAAAGATACGCGCATCTATTGCAATCATGCCGTGGCTAATAACCTCACCTTCTATTTCTGTTTGAATACCCAGTTCCATATCGTTTGCTGTTAACTTAATTGTGTCTAAAGTAGCGTCAATCAAAATACATTCCAAAATAGGCATAGTAGTTTTAGACGGAACTGCCTTATAAACAATACTGACTCCTTTTGCCAAATCAGATTTCCTGCATATAATTTTCATGTGGAAAACTCCCTTCACTAAAATATAAGTAAAAAATTTATAAATATATAAAATAATTTCAGTAGTCTTAGTAGTAGGGGATGTTGATATGTGGATAACCCCTAAAAACCTTTATTTTATCGCAAAAACTAATGAAAATAAATCTGTTGAAAGTATGAAAATAAACTGTTTATTTTTTGTGGACAACTATTTCGTTTATTAAGTGTATAAAGTTATGAAAAAGTTATCACGACTTATCAACATACTTATCATAAGATTTATGAACAAATATAAAAGTAAACTTTTTTCTATCTTTATAATGGACTTATTTTTTTCTTAATGATATCAATGGAATTAGCAAGCTGTTCGTCTTCCTCTACTTCCCGTTCGATTTTTTCAATTCCGTGTTTGATTGTGGAATGATTTTTGCCGCCTAATAATATTCCGATTGATTTTAATGGTACCGTTGTCATCTTTCTGCACAGATACATGATAATCTGTCTTGGTACAACAATATCACTGGATCTTTTATTACTTTTTAAATCGGATATGGTAAGGCCAAAATGATCGGAAACGATGTCAAGAATTAGTTCCGGCGTTATCTCCCGATTATTTCTGGAAGATATAATATCCTTCATAGCTTCTGCAGCGAGATTAATGTCAATCTCTCTGTTATTACTTTTCAATTTATAGAGGGCGATTAATTTGTTGAGGGCGCCTTCCAGCTCTCTGATATTGTTTTTAACATTTTCAGCGATATATTCCAGAACGTCATTAGGAATATGATAATGCTCTAAGTGTTCTAATTCAATCTTTTTTTGCAGAATGGCCATTCTGGTCTCAAAGTCAGGAGCGGACATATCTGCTAATAATCCCCATTCAAATCGAGTACGAAGTCTTGCTTCTAACGTTTCGATGTCTTTGGGAGGACGGTCGCTGGAGATAATGATCTGCTTGCCTGAGGCATGCAGATGATTAAAGGTATGAAAAAATTCTTCCTGCGTGCTTTCTTTTCCTATTATAAATTGAATATCATCAATTAACAGGACATCGTTATGTCTGTATTTTTCCCGAAAATCCGTCATGGAAGATTCTTTGCCATTTTTTAGTGCGTGGATTAACTCATTGGTAAAGGCCTCGCTTGTTACATAGACAACTTTTTTATTTGGATTATAATCCAGAATAAAATGTGCGATGGAATGCATTAAATGTGTTTTTCCGAGTCCGACTCCTCCGTAAAGAAAAAGAGGATTATAAACTTCACCTGGAGATTCTGAAACTGCCAGTGAAGCGGCATGTGCGAATTCATTGTTATTTCCTACTACAAAAGTGTCAAAGATATATTTGGGATTTAGTCCCGCTTTTTCTGCGGCAGACCGGTTTCGTTTATTTTTGGGCGAAGATATTTTTCTAAGCTCGTCCATCCTTTCATCATCTTCAGAAAGAAATGTAACGTCGTATTCTTTACCAGTAATTTCTGCAATGCATACTTTGAGCGGAAGAGAATATTTCTTTTCTATGTAGTCAACACTGGCGTTCATATTAACCAGTATATAGACAGTATTGTCTATTACGTTGAAAACTTTCAATGGTTGGATCCACGTTGAGAAAGAAACGTTAGACAATTCATGTTCTATACGCAGGTGTTCAATTATATCAGGCCATTTTTCTTCCACAACGTTCATTATCTTACAACTCCTGTATTCTAGTATTATAATTATGGATTGTCATAGGTATAAAAATCCACTCTATTTTATTCTACATCAAAACAAGTATTAAGGCAATGGAAAATACAAGAATGAAGAAAAGAAATATAGTGCTTTTACTTGACTTAATGCAGGTTTTCTAATATAATTAGATACGATGTCTTTAGAAAAGAAAATAATAAAAAGATGATATAAATTGTATCATATGAGGGAGGTGTATATCAATGAAGATGACATTTCAGCCAAAGAAAAGGCAGAGAGCGAAGGTTCATGGATTCCGTGCAAGAATGAAGACTGCAGGCGGAAGAAAAGTACTTGCAAACAGAAGATTAAAAGGAAGAAAAAGATTATCAGCTTAGGTCGCATGTATTGTGACCTTTTCTTCTATAATTATTTATTATGATGGAATTGGGAGAATTAGGATAAATAATATGAATTTTTCCGAATCACTTAAAAAAAACAGAGATTTCAGAAATGTTTATCAACGCGGAAAATCATATGCCAATAAATATTTGGTAATGTATATTCTAAAGAATGATATAGATAAGAACAGAGTAGGAATTTCAGTTAGTAAAAAAATTGGTAATAGTATTGTAAGACATCGCTTAACAAGATTAATAAGAGAAAGCTATCGGTTGAATGAAGAAAGATTTTTTTATGGATATGATATTGTAATTATTGCTAGAATAGGTGCAAAAGAAAAAAATTGCAGAGATATAGAAAGCGCTCTTATCCATCTGGGTAATCTTCACAAAATTATTGATGGCTGAATGGAGTTGCATGAAGTGAAGAAGATATTATTGTGTCTGGTTAGATTTTATCAAAGATATATTTCGCCAATGAAGGGATATTCATGTTGCAAATATTTTCCTACATGTTCCAGATATGCGGTAGAAGCAATAGAAAGGTTTGGTGCTTTAAAGGGAACAGGATTGGCCGTATGGAGAATACTTAGATGCAATCCATTTTCAAAAGGAGGATATGACCCGGTTCCCGAAAAGAAAATCAGGTATATCCGATACCATTAACGGAGGAATCAAATATGGGTACATTATTAACAGCTGCAAATTGGCCGATTGTCGGTCAGATTGCGTGGGTATTAGGTAAGGTTATGAACTTTATTTATAATACTCTCAGTAGTTTATTACCATCTGATCATGGATTGATCGGCTGGTCAATTATCATTTATACAATTATTGTATATACGCTTATGCTTCCGCTGACGATCAAACAGCAGAGAAGTTCAAAGCTTATGGCTCTGATAAACCCTGAAGTACAGGCAGTTCAAAAAAAGTATAAGAATAAAAGAGATCAGGCATCTATGATGAAACAGCAGGAAGAGGTGCAGCAGATCTATGATAAATATGGAACGTCTATGACAGGCGGATGTCTTCCGATGTTAATACAGATGCCGCTTTTGTTTGCTTTATATCCGGTTATTTATGATATGGAGAGATATGTTCCTGCAATTAAAGATGCGGCGGCGGATGTAAAGACATTTCTT
>CAJTYU010000021.1 GCA_910584095.1 uncultured Dorea sp.
GCCTGTATCCTTGATATTAAATTCGTACTTGGCATAGCCCGCCGGCGCTCCGGGTTTTTCAGTAAGCCTCATACTGATGATTCCGCCGGTTCCCGTATACTTAATCGCATTGCTGAGTAAATTCAAAAGCACCTGATTCAGCCGCAGCTTATCGCAAAAAATCTGCTCGTCTAACACATCTATCGTATCAATATACAATTCCTGCTGCTTTGCATGGACGTCCGCCTGAACAATATTCCGCAGGCTGTGCAGGATATCCGGCAGTCTGCAGGACTTCTCCTCCAAATATATCTTCCCGCTCTCTATCCGGCTCATATCTAAAATATCATTGATCAGGCTCAACAGGTGATTCCCTGATGTCATAATCTTCTTCAGGTATTCCTCTACCTGTTCTTTACGCTCTATATGAGTGATCGCAAGCGCCGTAAAGCCTACAATCGCATTCATCGGCGTCCGGATATCATGGGACATATTAGATAGAAATATACTTTTAGCCTTATTCGCCCTGTTTGCCTGCTGCAGAGCGTCCTCCAACAGATTCTTTTTCTCCATTTCATTGCGGATCTCTTCATCCACACTGCGGATTCCTATGACTATGCCATGGTTTTCATCCCATTCTCCCGCCCGCACTGCCTTGATCTGGAAATACTTCATTCCATCCTCTCCGCAGACACGGTAATTCACATGATACTGTCTGCCATCTCCCAGCTTCTCTCTCAGGCTTTCACGGGAGACTTCCTTCTGAAGCATCGCCTGATCTTCCTCGTAAACAGACTTCTTTATGTATAAATCCATGCTCTTTTCCAGCAAAATATCCCCTATAAAAATACCGTCAAATAAATCATTCCCGGCGTCTTCAATCTGGAGCAGCGCCCCCTCCCCCGTATCTAAATCAAAAAAGCATACCAGATTATAATCAATACTAAGCGCATGAATCAATTCCATCTGATGCCTTCTATTCGCTTCCTCCTGCATCTTCTGAGCGGTACAATCCAAAAGGAATCTCTGGTAAAAAAGCTCCCCGTTTTCCTTCATCAGCTTCACATTGCCCATAACATGACGCATCTCGCCGTTCTTATGCCGCACGCGGTATTCTACGCTGACCGTGTCGCCTTCCTTATTCAGCTCCCTGATACACCCTCTTAATTTTTCCTTATCCTCATCCAAGACTGACTCTGCCACCATATCAAATCCGTCTGACACCAGTTCTTCCTTTGATTCATACCCCAGAATCCTAAGCGCAGCCTGATTCACACTGATTATGCGCGTCCCGTCTATCGAATGACACATTACTCCGCAGTCCATGGTCGTAAATATAGTTTCCAGCGTCCGGTTCTTCTGCACAATTTCCTGTTCATAGACCCGTTCCTGAGTTACGTCAATCGCAACCCCCACTGTTCCCATCACGCTTCCGTCAAGATCATACAAAGGGGATTTATACGTGGTAAGAAGACGCATATCATCCCCGCTCTTTACCATTTCCTCCGACACACAGGTTCTCTGTCTGGTCATTACCTCCCGCTCGGACTCGATACAGGCAGGATCATCCTGTTCAACATCCCAGATATAGGCGTGTCTCTGTCCCTCTACCTGTTCCTTTGTTTTATTAACCGTCCTGCAGAAACTGTCGTTTACCTTCTCATGTACCCCTTCTTTATCCTTGTACCAGACAAGATTCGGGACATTATTAATCGTTGCTTCCAAGTACTGGCTGGTCTGCCAGTAATCCTTATACGTTTTACAATCATGCTGCCATCTTAAAAACCGGAATCGAATCTCTTCTTCCGACATAGGCATCGTCCATATATCTTTAACCCCGGACAATTCTTCTTCCGTCAAAAGCATAATCTGCTCCTTGGCTGCGAGCAGAATAATCTCTGTCTCCCTGCCTTTGCACGAAGCAAGCATATGTACCGACTCCCTCACATCCATATTCTCCAAATGTGCCAAAATCACATCCGCCTTAGCAGCCAGCTCTTCATCCAGCTTCTGACTCTCTATAAATTCATGCGTAAAACACTCAAGCGGGGCCATCCCGCGAATCATCTCGTATACTCTGCAATGAGCTCCCGTCAAATAAAACTGAATATGACAACGATACATTTATCCTTCCTCCTTGTAGTCCTTCAGCCAGACTTACAATCCACTTATATTATCATTCTAACAAGCCGGGGATACTATGTCAATATCAGGGTTCCACTACTGAAAATCCCCCCGCTTCAAGGGGCATTCTTTCATAGAATCAAGGATAGTACGCATTATTATCTTTTATTCATACCACGAGCATTGCATCTCCAAAAGAAAAAAAACGGTACCTCTCCCTGACAGCCTCTTCGTATGCCGCCAGCGTATGCTCTCTTCCCGCCAGCGCAGATACCAGCATAATCAAAGTTGATTCCGGCAGATGGAAATTTGTAATCAGGCAGTCAAGTATTTTGAACTGATACCCCGGATAAATAAATATATCTGTCCACCCGCTGCATTCCTTTATCCTTCCGTCTGCATCTGCCGCGGACTCGATCGTCCTGCAGCTTGTAGTACCCACGCAGATCACTCTGGAGCCCTTCTCCTTTGCCCGGTTAATCTTTTCTGCCGCTTCCTCGTCAATCTGAAAATACTCTGAATGCATATGATGCTCCAAAATATTCTCTGCCTTTACAGGACGAAAGGTTCCCAGCCCCACATGGAGGGTTACCTTTGCAATATCCACGCCCTTATCCGCAATAATTTCCAGAAGCTCCGGCGTAAAATGCAGGCCGGCCGTCGGCGCGGCAGCAGAGCCGGTATGTCGGGCATACACAGTCTGATAACGGTCCTTATCCTCCAATTGATGGGTAATATACGGCGGCAGAGGCATTTGTCCCAGCTGGTCCAAGATTTCCTCAAAAATCCCTTCATATTCAAAACGTATCAAACGGTTGCCTTCCTCGGCTATTTCTACAACCTCTCCTGTAAGCAGGCCGCCGCCAAAGCTGATCCTTGTTCCGCATTTTGCCTTTCTTCCCGGCTTTACCAGTGTCTCCCATACATTATCTTCTCTTCTTTTTAGAAGCAGCGCTTCTATCCGTCCTCCAGTATCTTCCTTTGCACCAATTAATCTTGCAGGAATTACCTTGGTATCATTTAGAACCAGACAATCGCCTGGTTCTAAATAATCTACAATCTCTCTAAAAATATGATGGGATACCTCACCTGTTTCTTTATCAAGCACCAGAAGTCTGGAACCGGACCGATCCTCAAGCGGATCCTGCGCTATCAAGTCTTCCGGCAATTCATAATAAAAATTCTGACGTTTCATTTTCTCTCCTGTCCTATTTACGAAGTTCAATTCCCATCTCTTCCAATGCTTTCAGAATCTTATCCATTGCCTTGGAAATATCTGTTTCCTCCAGCGTCCTGTCTTTTGCTCTAAATACAATCGAATATGCCACCGACTTATAGCCCTTCTTAATCTGGCTTCCCTCGTACAGATCAAACAATGCATAGCTTTCCAGATAAGAACCGCCGCGCTTTTCAAATACTTCCTCAATTTGGCCAACCCTGATTTCCTTCGGAACCACCATGCTGATATCCCGATTCACTGCCGGGAATCTTGCGACGCCCTCATACCTGCGGTCAAAGGTCGCCCTCTCTACGACTTCCGGCATGTCGATCACTGCAATATATGCCTTTTCACCAATTCCATAGGCATCGGCCACATCCGGATGAACCTCGCCCAAAAATCCTACAGCGACGCCGTCATAAATGATATTCGCCTGCCTGCCCGGGTGCAGATACGGTTTGTTTGAATCCGGATCATAAACCTCCTTCTTGCAAAGGCCCGCCTTATCCAAAAATTCTTCCACAACACCCTTCATGCAAAAGAAATCGCCGTCGCCGTACATTCCCAGTGTAAACTGCATCCGCTCCTCGGGAAGTTCCGTAAGCGGCAAAGATTTTGGCAGATAAATATTTCCAAGCTCATACAGTCTGACATTTTTATTTCTTCTATTGTAATTTGTTGCTAGAGAAGTCAGCATACCATTTAAAGAGGTAGTTCTCATAATACTATAGTCCTCTCCCAGCGGATTCATGATCTCCACTGCCCTGCGAAGATTAGAATCCTCAGGAATCATTAATTTATCAAATACCTTCGGGCTCTCAAAGGAATAATTCATACCTTGGCTGAAACCGCAGAACTCTGCAATATCTTTCGCGACTTCCTCAATCCGGAGCTTATATGACAGCTTGCCCGTAGTTGCCTCCCCGCTTGGAAGCGTAGTTGGAATATTGTCATATCCATAGAATCTTGCCACTTCCTCTGCAATGTCTGCGAGCCGCAGGATATCCTGACGAAAAGTCGGTGCAATTACTTCGTCAGTCTCTTCATCATACGCAAGCTCCGCCATTTTAAGATAGCCAATCATGTCCTCTTTAGAAATATCTGTTCCCAAAAGCGCATTGACCTTATCTGCGTCAAAAGGCACCCTCACCGGCATTCTCTTTTCGGCATAGACGTCCGCCATACCTCCTACAACTTCTCCGGCTCCTATCTCCTCTACTAACTGACAGGCGCGGTCAATGGCTGCCTGTGCATTCTCCGGATCAAGGCCTTTCTCAAATTTGCCGGATGCATCTGTGCGCAGCCCTACCTTCTTCGCAGACTTACGGATGTTCGTTCCGTCAAAACATGCCGCCTCAAAAAGCATAGTCTTAACGTCGTCTGTAATCATGGAATTTTCTCCGCCCATGATGCCTGCAAGACCCACAGCCTTCTCGCCGTCGCAAATCATCAGAACCGTATCGTCCACTTCCCGTTCCTGCCCGTCTAAGGTAACAAACTTCTCTCCCTTTTCTCCCCGGCGTACAATAATCTCATTTCCTGCAATATGAGCCAAGTCATAAGCATGCATAGGCTGCCCGTACTCTTCCATTACATAGTTGGTAATATCAACCAGATTGTTGATCGGACGGATTCCCACAGAAGCCAGCCTTCTCTGCATCCACTCCGGAGACGGTCCAAGCTTGATATTCTTCACTACTCTTGCCGTATATCTCGGGCAGAGGTCTGGATCCTTCACAGTAACCTTGATATAGTCATTGACATCCTCATCGTTTCCTGTAGGCGTCACTACCGGCGGCCGAAATTCTTTGCGGAAGGTTGCGGCCGCTTCCCTTGCGATTCCAATCACACTGTAACAGTCTACTCGGTTTGACGTAACCTCGTATTCAAATACTACATCGTCAAGTCCCAGCGCCTCTATGGCGCTGCTTCCCACTTCCACATCCTTCTGGAAGATATAAATCCCATACTCCGGCGCTTCCGGATGCATATCCGTATTAGAGCCGAGTTCTTCGATGGAACACATCATGCCGGCGCTTGGAACACCTCTAAGTTTCCCCTTTTTAATCTTGACTCCGCCTGCCACGCGCTGCCCCGGCTCATGACCGCCCGCTACGCGTCCGCCTTCTAATACAACCGGAATCTTATCCCCTTCTTTTACGTTTGGCGCGCCGGTAACAATTTGAATTGTCTCCTCGCCCACATTTACCTGACACACAATCAGCTTATCTGCGTCCGGATGTTTCTCAATCTTCTCAATCTGCCCTACCACAATCTTTTCCAAATCTGCATCCAGCTTTACATATCCTTCTACTTTCGTACCGGACAATGTCATTGCATCGGTATATTCCTGAGCTGTCACATCCAAATCCGGCACATATGCCTTTATCCATGATAATGAAGTATTCATTACGTTCTCTCCCTTCTGTTATAAGTTCGTGCTTCCTTCTGCTTTTCATATAGGCTCCAAAATCCTTCTGCTTTTCGCTCGCTAGAACTGCTTCAGGAACCTGATATCATTCTCATACAGCAGCCGCATATCGTCTATCTCATATTTCAGCAGCGCAATACGCTCTAATCCTACGCCAAATGCGAATCCCGTATATTCCTCCGGGTCAATCCCGCACATTTCCAGTACATGCGGATGCACCATTCCGCAGCCAAGAATCTCAATCCATCCGGAACCCTTACAGAAACGGCATCCTTTGCCGCCGCATTTAAAACAGCTTACATCCACTTCTGCGCTCGGCTCTGTAAACGGAAAATGATGCGGACGGAATTTAGTCTTCGTATCTTCTCCAAACAACTCTTTTGCAAATACCTCAAGCGTTCCCTTTAGATCCGCAAAGGAAATATTTTTGTCTATTACCAATCCCTCTATCTGATGGAAAGATGGCGAATGTGTTGCGTCCACTTCATCAGAACGGAATACGCGCCCTGGCGCAATCATGCGGATAGGAAGCTTCCCCTGCTCCATAACGCGGGCCTGAACCGGTGACGTCTGGGTCCGAAGTACAATATCTTTATTAATGTAAAAGGTATCCTGCTCATCTTTTGCGGGATGATCTGCCGGAATATTTAATTTCTCAAAGTTATACAAGTCATACTCCACTTCCGGTCCTTCCACAACCTCGTATCCCATACCGATGAAAATCCGTTCCACTTCTTCTAACGCAATGGTATTCGGATGACGGTGTCCCAACATATTCTTTTTGGCCGGCAAGGTAACGTCGATAACCTCCTGTTTCATTTTCTCTTCCCGGATTGCCCGCTCCATCTTCTTTTTGCTTTCCTCTAAAACCTTCTCTATCGCCGCGCGGGTCTCGTTCACCATCTGTCCCACCTTCGGACGATCCTGCGGAGCTACTTCTTTCATTCCTTTAAGCACGGCTGTCAATTCACCTTTCTTGCCAAGGAATCTAACCCGGACATCATTTAATTTTTCCGGCACGTCAGCCGCCGAAATGGCTTGTAATGCTTCCTCGCGAATGTTTTCTAATCTCTCTTTCATGCTCTTCTTCCTTTCCTCTATTCATATGCATCCGAAAATACTCTCTTTATTGCGTCTTTCCGGAAGATTTTATAATACAGGGAATGAATTTCCTAATATTATAAAAATCCCCGTCCCAAAAGGGACGAGGAATATCTCGCGGTACCACCCTAATTCCCGCCATACGGCAGGCTCTCAAGTTCCGTGTAACGTACGGTTACGGCACGCCCTACTCATTATAAAAAGTTCAGGCATACAGCTCGCGCGGGAAATTCAAGCATTGTCTGAACCTGAGGGAACTTTCAGCCCGGTGATTCCCTCTCTCTGATGGAATACAATCCTCTACTTACGCGGTCATCGCTTTTGTTGTTCTAAATTCTACAAAGTATTGTAACACAAGAAATTTGAATGTCAAGCCAGTCTTTATAAATCTTTGCCGGTAAACAGCTTTTCGCGAAGCTGTACATTTGCTTCCGCGCCCAGAAGAATACAATACATGCAAAAATACAGCCAGAGCATAATCAGTACGATCGTAGTCAGGCTTCCGTACATATCCGAAAATCCTTCAAAAATATCCAGATACATAGAAAATATCCAAGATACCACCTGCCAGCCTATCGCCGAAAATAGAGCTCCCGGTATCTGCTTGCGGAACCAGTCCTTTCGGTTCGGCAGAAATTTATACAAAAGCAGAAGGAATCCCATAAGCACTGCCGGAGTTACGATAATACGCAGTTCTATCAGCTTATCTGTTGCCGGCTTTATCGCCGGTATATGCGACGTAACAAATAGGTTAATCGAATTACCAAATACAGAAAGTACCAAAAGCAGGATAATAACTCCCACAAAAAGAACCGTATAAAGGGTTGCCCGAATGCGAAGATAAATATAATTACGGGTCTCCGGACATCCAAAAATCGCGTTCAATCCTGTCGTAATAGAGAGAACGCCCTTGCCCGCCGACCAGAGAGCTACAATAACCGTAACAGGAATCACAGTACCGGACTGGTTATATACCTGATTCACAATAGAGGTAATCAAAGAATCTACTGTCGACGGAAATACCTGTACCACAGCCGTCATCACATCCGCCTTTGTCACCGGCGTATACTGCACCATCGTAAGAAGCAGCAGGATAATCGGAATCAAGGACAGCATAAAAAAATATGCGGCCTGCGCGGCATATGCGCCAACATGATGTCTGGCAATATCATCGGATATCTCCGTTGCTTTCCCGATCCATTTCCTAATCATACTATTCCTCCGTAACTTTATGGCAATTTTACCACCTTCATCCTATTTATTCAACTGTTACTCCTTGATAGAATAATCCCAGAATCTCTTTATAAGTTTTTCCGTTCTTTGCCATCTCATTCGCCCCATTCTGGCTCATTCCAATTCCATGTCCATATCCGCCGCCCTCAATTATGTATACATCTCCCTGCCTTGTAATTGTAAAAAACGCACTGGGAAGCAATCGCTGGCTCTCCACCGTCTGACCGTCGTTTTTAACAATTGTATATCCTATGCCGCCAAGCGCCGTACGGATTTTATTTTCAGTCGCGACAATAACCGTATTCTCTGTTCCGGCTGCGGTAAGCTCAAGCGCCACGTCTCCCGGTCCCCGTTTTGTTACCTCTACGCTCTGTAACGTGCCAAGGCTCTTGTTCGCATAACCGCCGATCAATCCGGCAAGGGTTTCCGCCCCGATTTCAGCTCTCCAATGATACCATGGCAGCTCTTTCTCATAATCTCCCGCGTCTCCGCATACCTGAACGCTCTGAAGATAAGCATTGCCTTCATTTGGGGCGCTGCCCCATGCTTCCATATTTGTTGTTCTTCCGCAGGAAGTAGAGTAGTAATAAGTTACTGCAACATTTCCTTGATAGCGGACCACTTCTCCGGCCGTCTCCACCACAGCTTGGGAGCTGCTCTGTGCCGTATAACTGTTATTGTATACCTGAAATTCTGTACTGTCATTTACATGGGCCTCATACTGTGGATAAGCATAATCTCCCATCTGCCTTGCCGCATAGCTTCTCGCGCACACTGCCTGTGCTTTCAGCGCTTCCATCTCATAGGATGAAGGCATCTCGCTCGGAACTACTTTGCATAGATACTGCTCCATCGAAAGCTCATTAATAACCGCCATGCCCTCCTCTCCGGACCAGACTTCAATAACGCCTCCATAGGATGGTATGCCGCATCCCCGTTCAATACTCTCAACCCGAATTTCTTCTCCTTCCTTCAAAGGACACACCGTAATCCTGTCCTCTGCAAATCTTGCGTCATCCGGAGCAAGAGTTAGGATCCCTTCTCTCCATTCTTCTTCCTTATCCCCATATACTAGTAATAATCCGCTGTCGGCTCCCAGACTAACCGTATCATGCAGAAAGTTTCCGTAACCAGAAGTCATGAGAAGCACCCGGATATTTTCCTCCGGAACAGAGCCCTGATTCTTTTTACCAAAATCCCCCGGCAGTTCCAGCTCACTTTCTGTGTTTCCTTTTAATTTCCCTCCCTCTGTTGCCGTAAAACGAATAATTCCCAGTATCACACACAGCATTGCCATAACGCCTAATATATATGCAGTATTCCGATTTCTTCCTGTCACTTTTTCAAACCTCTTGTCCTTTTTTCTTTTAAGTGTATGTCTGATTTTTCTAAATGATACATCATGAAATGCTCTCATCCAAAAATTCTATACAGAAAAAGAACGGCCGTACGGCCGTTCTTTCATCTTTGGTACATCCCCAAAATGCCGGTTCCTGTATTTTGACTCCTAGCCGCAGCTAGGTGGGTGTCCGCATCCGCTTTTCTGTCTTCCCCTGCGCAAATCGGAGGCCTGACATATTACGGAGATATAAGAGTCCCGTTTAAAGTTTTGTAGGTTCAAAATTACAGGAGTTATCGCACATCCCAGGTCGTTGCACTTATTATAACCCAATATACTGCTTTTTTCCACTATTTTAGTAAAAATTAGAATAAAAATTTTTCCAAAAAAATTACTGTCCGCATAGAGACTGCGGACAGCAACAAAATTCCATCTTACTTATTTGATGCAAAATACTCGCGAACCAGTTTCACCATAACTCCTGACAACAGGAACAGCGCAACTAAGTTTGGGATTGACATCAAGCCGTTACAGGTATCAGATATTCCCCATACCAAGCCTAAATCAATAGTAGCTCCTACAATAGCAACCAATGCGTAAACCACATAGAATGGTTTTACAATCTTTGTTCCAAACACAAACTCTATGCACCGCGCGCCGTACAATCCCCATCCAAGAATGGTAGAGAATGCAAAGCAGCACATAGCGATTGCCGTAAAGATCGATACCCAGCCGCCATAAGTAGCTACAAACCCGGAAATAGTAAGCTCCGCGCCGGCCGCTTCTCCAAATGTAACGCCTACGCCGCTGCAAAGGATAACCAGCGCCGTCAATGTACATACGACAATCGTGTCTGCAAATACTTCAAAGATCCCATAAAGACCCTGCTTTACCGGCTGGTCCGTATCTGCACAGGAATGTGCGATGGAACCGGTACCGATACCAGCTTCATTGGAGAAAATACCGCGGGATACCCCTCGCTTCATACTTACAAAGAGACTTCCCACTACACCGCCGGTAAAGGCTGACGGGTTAAACGCCCCGGCAAAGATAGACTGGAATACTGCCGGAACTGCGCCTGCATGCAGAACTACTACGCCAAGGGCCAAAATAATATAAAATACTGCCATAAACGGAACCAGTTTCTCGGTAACGCTCCCGATACGCTTTACGCCGCCCAAAAGTACGATTGCAACCAAAATCGCAATTACAATACCGATACATAAGTTTACAAATCCAAGTCCGCCGCTTTCTGCAACTCCGTAATTTACCAGTGCAGAATCAATAGACGCAACGATCGTATTTACCTGGGTCGCATTACCGGTGCCCATTACGGTCAAGGCTCCGAGGATTGCATACACACACGCCATCCAGTACCATTTTGGTCCAAGTCCGTTCTTAATATAGTACATCGGACCGCCCACATAATCGCCCACTGCGTTTTTCTCACGGAAATGTACTGCCAGCGTTACCTCTGAGAATTTTGTACACATACCAAGAATTGCGGAAATCCACATCCAGAATACCGCGCCTGGGCCGCCGATTGCAATCGCTCCCGCAACACCGGCTATATTACCGGTACCGATAGTGGCCGCCAGCGCGGTACATACTGCCTGAAACGGTGTAATCGAACCCTCTTTCGCCTCCTGCTTTTGGAAAATCTTACCAATCGTGTTCTTTAAAGCATATCCGAATTTACGGAACTGGATAAACCCTGTCCGAAAAGATAATACCAGACCAACACCGATAATACAGATCATCGCCGGGACGCCCCAGACGAAATCATTTACGATCCCATTAATGCGTTCAATAGTTTGTAACATATTTTTCCTCTCTTCCTTTTAATCCATATCCTTTTGAATCCTTTTAAACCCTTTAATTCTTTGAATCCTCTTAATTCTTTTTATCCTTTTAATCCCTTTATTCATTCTTTCAATTCCAAACTCGCAATAATTTAATATTACAACTGTATATAACCTAAATCTTTCATACGCCAAAATCCAAAAAGCCGACGCGCCTGCAGGAAAATCTCCTTACGACCGATGCGCGCTTGCCCTCCCGGCTCGTATACAGGCCTTTGGAATCTGCCGTGACATAAAAAGGGGGAAGCGAAAGGACCCCATACTGTTCTTAACCGCTCCCCCTGCCTGAATGTATGATTAAACTAATGAGCGTGGATCTGTGTATTCCTCGTTGTAGCTGTCTGCCACATTCTTACAGGTCAGTTTCCCGTCGTAAGTATTAATTGCAGAGAAGATAACATCGTTATCCTTGCATGCCTGCTCCAGTCCCTTATTTGCAATCTGAAGACCGTAGCTTAATGTAGCGTTGGTAAGCGCAATCGTGGATGTTCTCGGAACTGCTCCCGGCATATTGCCTACGCAGTAGTGAACCACGCCGTCTACGATAAATACCGGATCATCATGGTATGTAACCTTGGTGGTCTCTCCGCATCCGCCCTGGTCAACAGCAACGTCTACGAATACAGCGCCCGGCTTCATTCCCTTCAAGTATTTCTTCTTGAAAATCTTCGGTGCAGATTTTCCAGGAATCAGAACGCATCCGATTACCAGATCTGCATCCTTAACAGCCTTCTCGATGTTCGCGTCAGTAGAAACAAGCGTCTGAATCCTTGCTCCGAAGATGTCGTCCAGATAAGCCAGTCTCTGAAGGTTGATATCCATGATCGTTACGTTAGCGCCCATGCCTACCGCAATCTTACAAGCGTTCGTTCCAACAGAACCGCCGCCTAAGATTACTACGTTTGCCTTCGGTGTTCCCGGAACACCTGCCAAGAGAACTCCTTCTCCGCCGTACAGCTTCTCAAGATACTTTGCGCCTTCCTGAATACTTAAGCGTCCTGCGATCTGGCTCATTGGCGCCAGAAGCGGAATGCTTCCGTTTCTCTCGATCAATGTCTCATAAGCGACACCCTTAACTTTAGAATTCAACAGAGCATCTGTCTGCGGTCTGTCTGCTGCAAGATGGAGATATGTATAAAGAATTAATCCTTCATGGAATAACGGATACTCCTCCGGAAGAGGCTCTTTCACCTTAACCATCATCTCAACGCTGTCCCATACTTCTTTTGCGCTGCCGATCATCTTTGCGCCGGCTTCCACATATTCTTCATCAGTAAATCCAGAACCAAGTCCTGCGCCAGCCTCGATCAGAACCTCATGTCCTGCATTCACATAGCTCTTTGCATTGTCCGGAGTCATACCTACACGGAACTCATTGTTTTTGATTTCTTTTACACATCCGATTTTCATTTCTCAAATCCTCCTAAATAAAATAAATGGTTAAAATGGTGGTTGAAGAATATTATTCAAATATTTTCTATTATGAAGAATATCCGTCTATGTCTTTAGTATATTTCAACAAAATTAGTTTGTCAATAAAAGATATTTTGTTAACTATCACGATATTTGTGTAACAAACCTGTTAAACAAATGTCGAACAAAAGGGATAGAATATGATATTTTTTCCTCTCTTTTCAAAATTGACCGCATAGCTTTGCCTCCTTATTTATAGTGATTCTGTTATAAAAGAAGAATCACAACAGAAAGACAATCAAAAAAGGCGAACACTTCGCTATAATTAGAAGCAGCCGCCAAATCATGATACATACCGCCTACTGTCAAACAAAAAAGAAAGTAAATAGTAAAAACAGGCGCAGTTTTTTGCGCCTGTTTTTATATATAGTAAGCATGCTGTAAAATTTTGTGTTCTTATAACTGAGGGCCTGCCGGAACAAGTGCTTTTCCGGCTTCGTTGCCTTCATACTTGGCGAAGTTCTTAATGAATCTTCCAGCCAGATCCTTAGCCTTAGCTTCCCACTCTGCTGCGTCTGCATAAGTATCGCGCGGATCCAGAATGCCTGTATCTACACCGTTCAGCTCTGTAGGTACCTCAAGGTTGAAGTATGGAATAGTCTTTGTCGGCGCGTTCTTAATGTCCCCGTTTAAGATAGCGTCAATGATTCCACGAGTATCCTTGATAGAGATACGCTTGCCGCTTCCGTTCCAGCCTGTATTTACAAGATAAGCCTTTGCTCCGCTCTTTTCCATTCTCTTAACCAGCTCTTCTGCATACTTGGTCGGATGCAGCTCTAAGAATGCCTGGCCGAAGCATGCGGAGAAGGTAGGCGTAGGCTCGGTAATTCCGCGCTCTGTACCCGCAAGCTTTGCTGTAAAGCCTGACAGGAAGTAATACTTGGTCTGCTCTGGTGTCAGGACAGACACCGGCGGAAGTACGCCGAATGCGTCTGCCGAGAGGAAAATCACATCCTTTGCAGCCGGAGCTGCAGATACCGGACGTACAATCTTCTCAATATGGTCGATTGGATAAGACACACGTGTATTCTCTGTTACGCTCTTGTCTGCAAAATCAATCTTGCCGTTCTCATCCAGCGTTACGTTCTCCAGAAGAGCATTGCGCTTGATTGCATTGTAGATATCCGGCTCGGATTCTTTGTCAAGATTGATAACCTTTGCATAACATCCGCCCTCGAAGTTAAATACGCCGTTGTCATCCCAGCCATGCTCGTCGTCACCGATCAGAAGACGCTTCGGATCGGTTGACAGGGTTGTCTTTCCTGTTCCGGACAGACCGAAGAAAATTGCTGTATTCTCACCGTTCATATCTGTATTTGCTGAACAGTGCATAGCCGCGATACCCTTCAGCGGCAGGTAGTAGTTCATCATAGAGAACATACCTTTCTTCATCTCTCCGCCGTACCATGTATTTGCAATTACCTGTTCGCGGCTTGTAATATTGAACATGGCAACTGTCTCAGAATGAAGCCCCAGCTCCTTGTAATTCTCTACCTTTGCTTTAGAAGCATTGTAAACTACAAAGTCAGGCTCGAAGTTCTCAAGCTCTTCATCCGTCGGCTTGATAAACATATTCCGGATAAAATGAGCCTGCCATGCAACTTCCATAATAAAACGGATCGCCATACGTGTATCTACGTTTGTTCCGCAGAAAGCATCTACAACAAACAGTCTCTTATTAGATAATTCTTTTACTGCGATATCCTTTACTGTTGCCCATGTCTCCTCAGAAGCCGGATGGTTGTCGTTCTTATACTCGTCAGTAGTCCACCATACCGTATCCTTTGAGTTCTCGTCCATAACAATGAACTTGTCTTTCGGCGAACGTCCCGTATAAATACCGGTCATAACATTCACCGCACCCAGTTCGCTTACCTGACCCTTCTCAAAACCTTCCAGTTCTGGTTTGGTCTCTTCTTCAAATAACAATTCATAAGAAGGATTATAGACGATTTCTGTTGTTCCTGTAATTCCATACTTAGTTAAATCAATCTTTGCCATGTTCGTTTTGACCCCATTTCTTAGTATTAGTATTCACAGCACAATTCTGTGTTCCGTTTATATTATACATATCTCAGAAAAAAAATCAACTTATTTTTCGTTATTTTTTTCACATATTGCTTTTTTCTCTGTTTTGCCTATAAATCCAACAGATTTCTCACTGTTTGTTCCATATTATCCACATCGCATTCCAGCGTATGAAGGATGTCCGCATGAAGAATTTCTCTGATCGCACTGGGGAGTTCTCTTCCCGATACCTTCTTTAACTCTTCCAAAAGGCTGAATTCATCCTGTGCGGCATAGCTGCCGTCAATGGAACTCATTACGCTTTTAACAAATTTATACGGACTTGCCGTAGAGGCAATCACACATTTTGCCGTATCCTTTGTCCGCGCCTGGTATTCTCTGCATACATAGGCTGCCACTGCCGTGTGGGTATCCATCACATACCCGGTCTTCTCATACACTTCATGGATCATGGACGCCGTCTGTTCTTCTGTTGCATATCCCGCTTCGAAGTCTAAAAGCCCCGCTTTCATATCCTCTGTAATTTCGTAAACGCCTTCCTTCTGGAGCGCGCTCATAAGCTCCGCGTTCTTTTTATCGTCGCATCCGGCAATCTGATAGATCAAACGCTCCAGATTGCTGGATATCAGAATATCCATGGACGGCGAGGTGGTCAGGACAAATTCCCGGTGCTTCTTATCATAAGCGCCGGTCCGGAAGAAATCAAACAAAACCTTATTCTCATTGGATGCACAGATCAATCTGCCAATCGGGATTCCCATTTGCTTTGCATAATATGCTGCCAGAATATTGCCGAAATTCCCGGTAGGCACTACTACATTGATCTCTTCCCCTGAACGGATCTGCCCTTGCTCAAGCAGTTTTCCATAAGCATATACATAATAAGCCACCTGCGGAACCAAACGCCCGATATTGATAGAATTTGCAGATGAGAACTGGTACCCATGTGTATTTAATTCCTCTGCAAGCTCCTTGTTTTCAAACATCGCCTTCACACCGCTTTGAGCGCTGTCAAAATTGCCGTGAATAGCCACAACCGCTACGTTCTTCCCCTTCTGGGTCGCCATCTGCAGCTCCTGGATCTTGCTGACGCCATTCTTTGGGTAGAATACGATAATCCGGGTTCCTTCCACATCCGCGAAGCCTGCCATAGCCGCCTTTCCCGTATCTCCGGATGTCGCAGTCAGTATCACGATCTCATTCTCTACCCGATTCTTCTTCGCAGATACTGTCAGAAGATGGGGCAGGATCGACAATGCCATATCCTTAAAGGCAATGGTAGCCCCGTGGAACAACTCCAGATAGTAAACTCCGTCCACATTGACAATCGGAACGATCTCTTCTGTGTCGAATTTACTGTCATACGCCTTCCTGATGCACTCTCTTAATTCTTCTTCTGTAAAATCCGTAAGAAATTCCTTCATTACCGTATAAGCCGTCTCCTGATAGGACATCCCTCGAAGCTCATCTACAGATACGGAAAGCTTCGGAATCTGTTCGGGAACAAACAAGCCCCCATCCTCCGCCAGCCCCTTTAAAATGGCCTCAGAAGCCGTCACTGTACTATCAGAATTTCTCGTGCTTTTATATCGTATATTCATGAAATGTTCTGTCCTTTCTGAAAAGCTGCAGCCGGCATCTCCAACCGCAGCCCGCAAACTGCTTTTATACTTCTTTCTTACTATTGATATAATTTACCAGACCTCCGGCAGCAATCAGCTCCTGCATAAATTCCGGAAATGCCTGTCCCTGAAATTCCGTACCTCTTGTACGATTGTAGATTCTGCCGTTGTCAAAATCAATCTCAACCTGATCTCCAGCTTCAATTCCTCTCGCTGCCTCCGGACATTCAATAATTGGAAGCCCGATATTGATCGCATTCCGGTAAAAAATCCGCGCAAAAGTCTCAGCGATCACGCAGCTTACTCCGGCTGTCTTCAAACACAGCGGAGCGTGTTCCCTAGAAGAACCGCAGCCAAAATTCTTATTGGCTACAATGATATCTCCCGGCTGCACTTTACCCGCAAATTCCGGGTCAATATCCACCATCGCATGGCTTGCCAGTTCTTTAGCGTCAAAGGAATTCAGATACCTTGCCGGAATGATAACATCGGTATCTACGTTATCTCCATATTTAAATACATGTCCCAATGCTTTCATGATCTGTCACCTCCAACCTTCTCAGGATTCGCAATATATCCTGCAATCGCGCTTGCCGCCGCAGTCTCCGGCGAAGCAAGATAGATCAGGGAGTCCACATGTCCCATCCTCCCCACAAAATTACGGTTTGTGGTAGACACGCATCTCTCTCCCGCCGCCATTACTCCCATATGGCCTCCCATACAAGGGCCGCAGCTTGGAGTATTGACCGCGCAGCCTGCGTCTATAAAAATATCCAGCAGCCCCTCGGCAATACATTGTTTGTAAATCTTCTGTGTCGCCGGAACCACCATGACGCGCACGTCCTCATGCACCTTACGTCCTTTCAAGACTGCCGCCGCCTTCCTCAAATCCGACATCCGTCCGTTCGTACAGGATCCAATCACAACCTGATCGATCCTGATAGGCTCCATCGCCTCAATCTCGTCAATGGTCTTCGCATTCCCCGGAAGATGCGGAAACGCAACGGTCGGCCGGACTTTGGACAAGTCGATCTCAACAACCTGATCATACATTGCGTCCGCATCGGCCTCATACACCTTAAATTCCTTTTTGCAGTGCTCCTTTAAATATTCCTCCGTCTTTGCATCCACTGGGAAAATTCCATTCTTAGCTCCCGCTTCTATCGCCATATTTGCAATCGTGAAACGGTCATCCATAGACAGATTTCCAATGCCTTCCCCTGTAAATTCCATGGATTTATACAGCGCGCCGTCTACGCCGATCTTCCCAATAATATGGATAATAATATCCTTACCGCTTACAAACTCCTGCGGCTTGCCCGTCAGGACAAACTTTACCGCGCTGGGCACCTTAAACCACAATTCTCCCGTCGCCATTCCCGTAGAAATATCCGTCGTTCCCACGCCGGTAGAAAATGCTCCCAGCGCCCCATATGTACAGGTATGTGAATCCGCCCCGATAATACATTCGCCCGCCGTCACAACGCCCGCCTCCGGAAGGATTGCGTGCTCCACGCCGGATTTGCCCTGTTCAAAATACCAGCTTAACTCCTGCTCTCTTGCAAATTCACGGATAGCCTTGGAATTTTCCGCCGACTTAATATCCTTATTCGGTGTAAAATGATCCGGCACCAGAACTACTTTATCTTTATCAAATACTTTATCTGCCATCTGTCTGAAAATCGGCAGCGCCATCGGTCCGGTGATATCGTTCGCCATAACCACATCAAGCTTTGCCATAATAAGCTGGCCTGCTTCTACACTGTCAAGACCCGCGTGTGCTGCAAGGATCTTCTGTGTCATCGTCATTCCCATGATGAATGCGCCTCCTTTTACCTTTTTTTCATTCTACGTGCTATCATACCACAGGTGATAATCACAGCGCAAGAAAGAATACAGGTAAATAGCCAAATGGATATATCCTTCATGTCTCCGGTTCTTACAGGCGTCTGAGTTCTTGTTTTTATTACTGTCTTGGACGCTTCCGGTTCCTCTGGATAATCTGGCTTCTCTATTTCTTCTTGTTTCTCCGGCTCTTCCGGTTCTTCCGGCTCCTCTGGTTTCTCCGGCATTTCATGTTTTTCCGGTTCTCCCGGTTCTTCCGGCCCTTTATCCGTCAATGTTCCGAGATGGACTGTCGTTTTATTCTTCTTTATTGTTACAGTAAACGGAGGAATCAAGTCATAGTCCTCATTACTACCGCACCGTATCTCTTCAATCTCGTATATATCAAAGGGAAGGGCCCCTTTTGTATTCTCCGCAGGCACTAAAACGCCGTTTGCCCCTATGCCAAACCATACTCCGTCATCACAGGTTTCCCCCAGATTGGTATCGTCAGAATGCTTATTCCAGTCAGAGGAAGTAGATACCTGCCCATTCTCATCTGTGATGATAATGTGGCTCTCTCCAGTTGTCTTGCTGGTTATCTGGAATGGAACGTTAGCAAGTCTTTTATGTGTTCCCTCTGCAATCTTTACTAATTCCAGATCGCCGCGAATCACATAATCAAAGGCGCTGCATACATTTCCTCCAGCCATCACAGCAGTATCTCCATCCTGCCTGATCGTCGTCAGATATTTTTCTTTCAAGACGTTTCCCGTATTATTCTGAAAGAATATTCCATCTGCCAGATATCCCTTTGGCGCCTTTACCTCTTCCACTGTAATAGTTCCCAGAGGCAGCACAGGTTTTCCGTCCGCCTCATAAAACGCATCCCCTTCTATCTGATAATTCTTATCGAGTCTGCAGACATACTTTATCTCGCCGGATATTTTTTCCTCCCTTGTTGCCAGCACCCATGTACGGTCTGGTTTTTCCGGCAGATTCTTCACTGTATAGTTTCCCCTGTAATAGCACACTTTAAACTCGGCGCCTTCTAAGGACGCGCCTCCCAGCGGATGCCCCTCCTTACTCTCTGCATCTTGTTTTTGTATCATCAGGCCCAGTCCATCCCATACGGGGACTTCTCCGACTTCCATATTCTGAGTCTCCTGCGGACTCACAGTCACCGGATACACCGCCTGATCCAACCGATACCCCGCCGGCGCCTTAATCTCTTTTACATAATACGTTCCCGCATCTAGTTCCGCCGCTTCCGTAATGCCTTCTGCATTTGTAACCAAAACCGCCTGCCGGCTCCTGCAGGCCTCCTCTGAAAAAACTCCATACTCTGCCCCTTCCAGCGTATAGCATCCATTCCCCTTCACTAATTCTGCTTTGGATGTAGATTTTTTTAACTGCAGCCATCCTGTAGGTTCATATTCCCAAAACGCCAGATCCTGAGTCGTACTGCTCCCATCCGACAGCACGTATACCGAAAAACCTTCCGGCGCGTCGGGAAACCCTTGAATTCTATCTATAAATGCCTGTCCGTATCCATAATAATTATCACGATGCCCGTTTGCCACCGAACCGGCGAGGCAGGTTTCCACATAAGACGCTCCCACATCCCCCGGCCCCTGCCATCCATAATAGCAAATCTTCCGCATTAGGTCATTGCTTCGGTTCTCTCCTGTATATACTCTGTTAACAGAAAATACTGTCCCTAGCTGCGTAGGAGGGTCCATTTCATGACAGATACACATAGCGCTGATCCCTCCGTCAATCTCAAAATATCCTACCATAAGCGGCCCGTCGTTATACCGTGTATCATAAAGCGTAAGCTGATGGGCGCTTCCTATGCCCCTGCCGCCAGACGCCTCCGCTGTAAGCTTTGTTCTTCCCACCCATAAGGACAGTACCGCTGCCGTAAGCAGAATGATAAATCCTAACTGTTCCCTCTTCAATTTTCTTCTTTTCTTCATAAATTTCCTCCATTCATCAAATATACTAGTTGCCGCGATAAGAACTGCCATTTTATAAATTCTTCGGAAAGCAGGGAGAACTATCCCTTAAGCGAACTGCCATTAGAGTTTCCTTATAGAATGTTTCAAATTTGACTTATCGTTGAATAGTGACATGATATACTATTTTGATACAAATGTCAATATCAAACTATAATTTATTTCAACTGATATCATTGTTTTAGAGACAATTCCATTTTGTTTTACAAAAAAAGAACTGTCCCGCCAAACAAAAGAAGATTCCTCCTCTGTTTGCACAAGACAGTTCTTCATAAATAATTATATCCGTATACAAGCCTATTTTTTTCTTGAGCGGATGTTTTCTTTCAATTCCAGCAGCGCCGCTTTGTATCTTCTTGATTCCATTCCTGGAAATGCCTGAATAAGACGCTCTCCCACTGCGCCTCTTTCTTGAAGCACCTTTTCATAGCGTCTGCGCAGCTCTTCTCTCTTTGCCTGCAGCTCTTCATACCGGATGCGTATCTCCGCATCGTATTCTGCCTTAAGTTCTCTGCCCGCTTCCTTCGCGCATTCGACTTTATCCTTAAGCTTCTCTTCTCTTTCCATGCCGTCTCTAACATTCTCGTAAATATTCTCTCCCATTCTATCAGACAGCTCATGAAGCTCCGCGGCAATCCTGTCCATTGCCTCCAGCCGCTTATTCAATTTCAGAACCGCAGCGGCAGTCACATACAAATCCGCAGCCATTCCTGCCGTGCATACAGACAGAACGATCAAGCCTATGACAATCGGAATATGTACTACCGCGCCGCTTACCACAGGCTGGAAAACCTTCATGATAAACACGCAGAACACACCCCAGATTAACGAAAAAACCAAACAAACATATCCGCCGATATTCAGCGGCTGGTTGGAATAATCCCACCATTTATGATGAAACATTTTGTCCATCACAAATCCGGTAATTCCTTCGATTACCGTTACAAGCGCTATGGACGCCGCATATAATACCAGCAGACTCCCCCTTACTTCTCCGAGACAGTAAATGACCGAGACCACTCCCACGCCGTAAATCGGACAGATCGGGCCGTTCAAAAATCCCCTGTTTACAAATTTCCCTTGCTTTACCGCCGCATAGGCCACCTCTACACACCAGCCGAGCACGCCATATATATAGAAAAATGCCGCCGCCTCATATAATCCCGTAAAAAATTTCAGTTCCAAACTGTCACCCGCCTTAACATAGCTATTCTGACATTATATGCCAGATTGTAAATTTCGTCAAATAGTGCTATACTTTTTCCGTAATAAATCAATGCATTCAAAATTACTATACTGCGAGGTTATATTATGGTTTTAAAAGAAGGTAAGAATCATCATACCTATGAGGTACTTTCCATTCATATAGAGCTGCAGCTCGAACGCCGTTTACAGGCTCTCGGACTTACGGAGGGCAGTCTGATCACAATTCTTAACAATGACAAGCAAGGCTCTCTCACCGCCAAATTCCGAGGTACCCGCTTTGCCCTTGGAAAAAGAATTGCCGACAATATTGAAGTCGTGGAGGTAATGACAAATGAGCAGAACAATTAATGTAGGATTTATTGGGAATCCAAACTGCGGAAAGACCACTCTATTCAACGCCTACACTGGCGCTAACTTAAAGGTTGCCAACTGGCCGGGCGTTACCGTTGAGAAAAAGGAAGGGTATACCACCTACGAAAGTCAAGAATATAAGCTGATCGACCTTCCGGGTATTTACAGCCTTTCCTCCTACACAATGGAGGAAAAAGTTTCCAGAGAATGTATCTTGAGCGATGAGGTTGACGTCATTGTGGATGTAGCCGACGCCTCTAGTCTGGAACGGAACCTCTATCTGACTCTCCAGCTCATCGAGCTTGGCAAGCCTGTTATTCTGGCCCTGAACATGATGGACATCGTGGAAGAGCGCGGCATGGAGATCGATCTGCACCGTCTTCCAGAGATGCTTGGCATTCCGGTCATTCCGGTTTCAGCCAGAAAAAAAACGGGGCTTTCCATTCTGATGCACGCCGTTGCGCACCATCAAACTTATGGAAAACAGGGACCCCTGATCCATCACCATCACATCGGCAGGGATATCCTGCACAAGCACAATCACCATGAAGAATATGCCATGGTTTATCAAGATTCAATTGAGGATAAAATTGACCTGTTAATTGACCGAATTACAGATACATACCCTGACTTTACCAATAAACGATGGCTCGCGATCAAATATCTGGAAAAGGATCCATCCGCCATAGAACTTTGGCCCCTTGATACATCCGATATTTTAGACCGCGTTTATGAGAAAGAAATTATAAACCAAAAATACGATTTTATAGAGGAAATCATTTCTGAGACGCTGGTCAACAAATCCACCAAAGAAGAACGGACGGACCGGGTCGATCGGTATCTTACCGGCAAATATACGGGACTTCCCATTTTTCTTGCAATTATGGCGTTTGTATTCTTCCTCACCTTTTTTGTGGGGGATTTCCTGAAAGGATATTTTGAAATCGCGCTGGAAGCATTCTCCGGCCTTATCTCAAATGGAATGACGGCCATTCATGCCGGCGATATGATCACTTCTCTTGTAGTAGACGGAATCATCTCCGGCGTCGGCGGAATCCTTACCTTTCTGCCGAACATCTTCATTCTGTTTCTTGCGCTTGCGTTCCTTGAAGACAGCGGATATATGGCAAGAGTTGCTTTTGTCATGGATGATATCATGAGCGGACTTGGCCTGTCCGGACGTGCGTTTATCCCGCTGCTTCTTGGATTTGGATGCTCTGTACCCGCCGTCATGGCCTCCAGAGCCCTAGAGCACCGCAAAGACCGGATGAAAACCATATTGATTACGCCATTTATGTCCTGCAGCGCCAGACTTCCTATCTATGTGTTGTTCTCATCTATGTTTTTTGGGAACTATGCCATGGCAGTCTGCTACTCCATGTACCTGCTGGGAATCGCCGTTGCAATCCTTACCGCGTTCATCCTCTCGAAGCTTGACGGAAGTAAATCGGAACATGCGCTGCTGATCGAACTTCCGGAATATAAAACGCCCAACGCCAGAACCATTGCCATCTATGTATGGGAAAAGGTCAAAGATTATCTGACTCGGGCAGGCACTGTTATTTTTCTTGCTTCTGTCGTTATGTGGATACTGCTGAACTTTGGCCCCACCGGATATGTGACCGATATCGGCAGAAGCTTCGGCTCTTATATCGGTAAGTTTATTGTGCCTTTGTTCCGTCCCCTCGGACTGGGATACTGGCAGATCATCGTAGCGCTAATCGCGGGAATCGCCGCCAAAGAAGTGGTCGTATCAAGCTGCGGAGTCCTCTTCGGCATTCAGAACATTGCCGCAGCAGGGGGCATGGGCGCGGCACTGACCACACTGAACGCTATGGGATTCGGAATGGCCAACGCCTATGCTATGATGGTATTCTGCCTGCTCTATGTACCGTGTACCGCAACGATTGCAACCATCCGCAGAGAGGTAGAAAGCACAAGACTGACTGCCTTGTTTGTTCTGTTCCAGCTTGGTACGGCATGGATCGTAAGTTTCCTGTTTTATCAGGGTCTGTCTCTGATACTGTAACAAAAATATTCCGCCTGTGCAGTCCGGCTCTGCCAAAAAAGGGCTTTGTCTGCTGCCCCAAACCCAAGCCGGAAGCCCTCAGGCGGAATATTTAAAACAGATACAGGTTTACTGTATTTTTTTCAATAAGGCTAATTTATTTTTGAAGGGCGCATACCTGATCGGAATGTCTACCAGCAGGGACTTCTTCATGATACTTTTTCTGTGTGTGAATGTGTCAAAGCTGTCTTTTCCGTGGTATCCTCCCATCCCGCTGTTTCCCACTCCTCCAAAAGGCATATAGGAAGTGGCGAGATGTACCACCGTATCGTTAATGCAGCCTCCGCCATAGGAAATATTTCTCAAAATTCCAGCTTCCCTCTTTTTATCCTTTGTAAAATAATAAAGCGCCAGCGGCTTGGGCCTTGCGTTTACCATTTGGACCGCCTCCTTCATATCATAGAAGGTCAGTACCGGAAGCAAGGGACCAAATATTTCTTCCTGCATTGCCGGGCTCTCCCACGTCACCTGATCTAACAGGGTCGGCGCGATCCTTAGAGATCTGCGGTCGCTCTCCCCGCCGGAAACCACATGCCCCCCCTCAATCAGTCCCAGTACACGGTCAAAATGCTTCTCGCTGATCATCTTGGGATACTCGTCATTTGCCAGCGCGTCCTTGCCATACATCTTACGAATGGATTTATTGATCTGCTTGATCAGCTTATCCTTTACGCTTCTCTGCACGAGAATGTAATCCGGCGCCACACAGGTCTGTCCGCAGTTTAAAAACTTTCCCCAGACGATCCGCTTTGCCGCCAGCTTCAGATCCGCCGTTTCATCCACAATACAGGGACTCTTTCCTCCAAGCTCCAGGCTCACCGGGGTCAGATGAACGGCCGCCTTCTCCATCACGTATTTTCCCACATTTACGCTGCCTGTAAAGAAAATATAGTCAAATTTCTCATCCAAAAGCGCCTGATTCGCTTCTCTGCCGCCTTCCACCACGGTAATATACTCCGGCGCAAACAGCTCTCTAATCATCCCCGCCATTACCCTTGTAGTGGCTGGCGAATATGCCGACGGCTTTACCACCGCGCAGTTCCCGGCGCAGATAGCCCCGATAAGAGGCGCCACCGTCAGCTGAAACGGATAATTCCATGGAGACATGATCAGAACCACGCCGTAAGGCTCCGGATAGACGAAGGACTGCGCCGGAAACTGAGTAATCGGCGTTTTCACTTTCTTTGGCGCCGCCCATCTGCGCAAATGCTTCAGGATATACTTTATCTCTTCTTTTACAATGCCAATTTCAGTCGCATATGCCTCGAACGGAGACTTATTCAGATCCTGATGCAGCGCCTCCATAATCTCCTGCTCATGTTCACAGATCCACTGGCGCAGATTTTTAAGCTGCCGGATCCGAAAATCCACGCTCTTGCACTCTCCTTTGCTAAAATATGCCCGCTGGGCATGAAGCATGTCCTTATATTCTGCCATAACGTTCCTCTCCCTAACTCAGTCAAATATTTCTTTTCATATGAAAATACCGGCGTGCAATGCACAACACACTGCACACCGGCATCACCGATAGTATATCATAAATCAGGGACGATTGCGATTAAAATTAATATTCACCGTTCTCATACTGCTCCCATGTGATCTCCTTAGCATCCGCCGGGATCTCAATCGGTTCACAGGCATCTCCTGTTACGTAAGTGATTACGCTAGTATAGGATACGACAGCAGAAGAGTCTGAATCCATGGTCTCAGCCATAGCATCGCCATATGCTTCATTTACCATTCCCATCGCTTCATCTTCCTGAAAGCCTTCAGAAATCAGTTCTTTCAGGTAATCCAGCTTGTTTTTCAAATCCCAGTAAGATTCGCTGGCCGGCATATCAATATCCTCATAATCAGATCCCGTTTCCATGCGAACCAATTTATTATTCTCGCTGGCCAGATAGATGGTCTGAATTACTTTATCAATTTTATCCATGTCTTTCTTCGTCTGCGCATTTGATTCCTCAATATACGCGTCAATAGCGCCGGACATACCGTCAAGCAGTGCGACATCCTCCTCTGTCCATTCGTTTTCCGCAAGCACAGATTCCCTTGTCTTCTCCTCGCCAGCCTTCCACTTGGCGTCATATTCAACCTTGAACTTCTGCACTTTAACACCGTCTAACTCCTCTTCGCCTTCCATAGTCACATTCACATTGGAAACGTCGTAATATTCCGTGCTCTCATAAGGATTCCTTTTTTCATTATCCAGATAATAAGAATATTTCTCATACTCCTGTTCCGTTGACAGTACCTTATAGTACTTCTTTACTCCCTCTTCGGCACCGTCATAGTATTCGGTGGTCTCATGATAAAAGTACTCGTTTTCTCCTTCCTTTGTGTAATATGCGACATGTTCCCCGCCGTCCGGCCATATGCCTTTTGACATATACTGCTGTTTATCTATATTCATTGTGCTAATCCATATAGAGGTCTCCGAACTCCCATCTGCTCTTTTGTCTGTTCTTTCTTCCTTATTCCCATGGATCCCTTCTGCATTGTGGCGCTCAACTGCCTCTTGAATCAGCTCCAGATACTCGTTGCTATCGCTTGTCTGCTCTTCCTTCTCTGTGCCGCTGCCGGTATCAGCCTTCCCTTCCTTGGTGTCTGCCTTGCCGCCGCAGCCTGCAGTCAGAACCGCCGCCGCACACAGCAGCGCCGTCAATACCTTAATTCTCTTTTTCATATTTTTCCTCCTAATTTTTCTATAAACAAAAAGGCGAACCTTCCTCGCCCGCCCTTAAGTTTTTATTCATTATAGCATAACTCTGCCGGCTTGTCTCTTCTTTATAAAAATACCTGCGATGATTCCTGCCGCGGCAAAACTAAGCGCCAGATAAACGGCTATATTTGCCGTATCGCCTGTCCGAGGCGTTGCCGCGCGTACTACCACAGTAGTCCCGGATGCAGACGTATTGCCGCTGTTCTGCTCTGTTCCCGGAGATACAACAGTCCCCGCTGCTCCGGTTCCGTCTGCATAAGCAAGCGCATACAAAGAGAACGCATCTGTACTGATTGTAACTGTATTTGGATCATCGTCCAAGTCTTCAAGCACCGTAACCGTATCGCCATGCAGACGAATGACAGAAAATTTACGCCCAGATACATTCCTATATTCCTCTGGAATCTGAATCGTAATATGAATCGGCGCAAAAAGCTTAGAGACAGTTTCTACAGTATTATTAGTATTATTAGTCTTTTGAATTGTAAGATCCAGAATCTGCGCAATCTGCCTGTCTCCCGCCGCGCTTCTAATCTGTTCCCGATTTGCCGGACTGATAGCGCTTTCCTCCACCTTATTTGCATTTAGAACCACTTCTATATCATCGCCGCTTGACAGCTCCTCTTCTGTAAGAATGCTGCGTACCCACAATGCATCCGCCGGTATTACCTCAGAACCGGCGTTTCCGGTTATCACCTCTACAATATTATCCGGAATGGAATAATCCGGGTACCCGCCCTGACCTCCATACCACTTTCCGTCGGCGCCATAGCCGTGAAGCACGATTAATATCTCGCTTTTATTTCCCCATGTAGAAGGAATGACGCCTGCAACGGTATATTTTTTTGTCTCTCCCGCTCCAAGTACAATATTAATAGCATTCTCGTCTGTAACCTTATTACCGGCAGCATCCCTCATCTCCCCAAAATCCACTCCGGGGTAAGTCTCGCTGTTATCCGTTTCCTGATAATACCATGGATGCAGCCAAGATATCTTATGCGACACATTGGTCGTATTAGTGATTTCAACCTGAAATACCACCTGAGCGCCCGGTTTTACTTCCTTATCCGGAGTTGCTGATACCCGGTAGGCTCCCCATACAAATTCCGTGTCTTCCGTCGGACGAACCGGATCGGTATCCCTGCATCTAGCCTCGCCGGTATAACTCAAGCTGTTTTCCGCGTCAGTGCCCAGTATATAAGCAATTACATGGCATCCCCGCCCCCATCTGGAGGGGATTGTCCCTGTTAAGGTAAAAGTCTTTGTCTCATCCGGTTCAAATTCAAGTCCTTCTATCGGATTCCCTGTCACTTCATTGCCATCCGCATCCCGCAGTACGCCAAACGTATAATCGTTTTCCGTATCATCTATAACAGGACTAAAATAAGTATGCTCAAACTGCTTTACCGTCAATTTCTTCTCTGTTGCATTTGTAACGCTGACGTTATAAGTAACCTCTGCTCCTGCCTTCACTTCATTATCTGTAGTTAGTGTAACCGCAAATTCATCGTGTACAGCCTTTGCTTCCATACCCGCACACGCTGCAGCCGCCATCCCCATAAGCAGCGTCAGACACATGTATATGGATAACAATCTCTTCTTCATCCCTTTATCCTCCCGATTTATATAGTCGTACTACGACTATTTATACTGTTTGAACCAAATTATAGTCTTGATGCGACTATTTGTCAATAGTCTTGTCAAGACTTTTTTATAATATGAAGAACTCTGGGGTACTGAGAACGGAGCAAACAGTAACAAATCTAGAAAGCAAGGAGATTTTTATGATATTTAAAAACATTCGATCCCTGCGCGAGGATCACGATAAGACCCAGCAGGAACTGGCCGACTATCTCAATGTCAAACAAACCACCTACTCTAAATATGAACTGGGAAAAATAAATATCCCTATAGAGGTCTTTATCAAACTAGCAGATTATTATCATGTTTCTGTCGACTATCTTCTGGGCAGAACAACGCGGAAAAAATAAAAAATATCCAAAGGAAAAACACATTATTTGCTATGCCCAAGCTGCTGCAAATAATGTGTTTCATATCCTACATTTTTTTATTATATTTCGTCTGTCTAGTTCCCTTCATAGCAAATCACGCTGTCAACATCGTACTTCACAAGCTTATCTCTTCCCTTCAAGCCTGCAAGCTCCATGAGGAATACAATCTTTACCACCTGGCCTCCAAGCTGTTCCACAAGCTTCGCTGCCGCCTCAATCGTTCCTCCGGTAGCTATCAGATCGTCAATCAGGACGACTTTCTGCCCCGGTTTCACAGAATCCTTATGCATCTCGATCACAGCGCTTCCATATTCCAGATCATACTCCATAGACACTGTCTCTCTTGGAAGCTTACCTTTCTTGCGCACCAGCACAAACGGTTTATGCAGATTATAGGCAACCGGCATTCCAAAGATAAAACCTCTGGATTCCGTACCCGCAATCACATCAAACTCAACTCCCTCCAGACGTTTCTGGATCTCATCAATTGCAAGATGAAGTCCCTCTGCATCCTGCAGCACACTTGTCACATCTCGAAAAATGATTCCCTCCTCTGGAAAATCCGGAATACTTACTACATATTCTTCAATCTTCTTCATTCGTATCCGCTCCTTCATAAAATAATCTACATCCAGTATAGCACAGTTTATCTCAAATTTCTATAATTCTGCTTTCTCACTGCTCAATTTCAGCAATATATCTTGCCACATGGATTCCGCTTGCAGACGCATGGGAAAGGGAATGGGTCACGCCGCTGCAGTCTCCGATTACAAAAAGGCCCTTATGCCTGGTTTCCAGATTCCCGTCAATTTCTACTTCCATATTGTAAAACTTAACCTCTACACCGTAAAGCAGCGTGTCGTCATTGGCCGTCCCCGGCGCGATCTTATCCAGCGCATATATCATTTCTATGATCCCGTCCATGATACGCTTTGGCATTACCAGACTCAGATCTCCCGGCGTTGCCGCCAGCGTCGGCGCCACATAGCTCTCCGCAATTCTCGACGGCGTGCTTCTTCTTCCCCGGATCAAATCGCCAAACCTCTGCACCATAACTCCTCCGCCCAGCATATTTGACAGCCGCGCAATACTCTCGCCATAACCATTACTATCCTTAAAAGGCTCTGAAAAAT
The DNA here is from genome assembly GCA_910584095.1 of uncultured Dorea sp. Lineage (GTDB taxonomy): Bacteria > Bacillota > Clostridia > Lachnospirales > Lachnospiraceae > Claveliimonas. Next base: position 29,746 of record CAJTYU010000021.1, read on the forward strand.
GCTTGGACACCAATAACGCAAAGTTTGTGTTCTCTGTATGCTGCTTTGGATCTTCATAGCTGTGACCGTTTACCGTAACAATTCCATTCGTATTTTCATTTACCACAACGCCGCGGGGATTCATACAGAAGGTTCTGACTAAATCCTCGAATTTGGCTGTGCGGTATACAATCTTACTCTCATACAATTCATCTGTCAGATGTGCAAACACCTCCGCGGGAAGCTCTACCCTCACGCCAATATCAACACGGTTGGATTTAATCGGAATATCAAGCTCCCTGCATACGCCTTCCATCCATTTGCTTCCGCTCCTGCCTGCGGATATCACGCATTTCCTGCAGAAATAAACCGTATCTTTCGTATGAACTTCATAACCGTCTCCGCAGACCTTCACTTTCTCCACCGGCGTAAGAAAATGAAACTCCACCTTATCCTTTAATTCCTTATATAAATTGCCAAGGACAATATAATTGATATCCGTACCCAGATGGCGGACCGAAGCATCCAAAAGATGCAGGTCATTCTGGAGGCACGTCTTCTTAATCTCCGTGTTTGCAGTAGAATACAGCTTCGTTCCGGCTCCGCCGTGGGAAATGTTAATTTCGTCTACGTATTCCATTAATTCAACCGCTTCTTTTTTCCCAATATACTCATGCAGCGTTCCGCCGAACTGGTTTGTGATATTATATTTTCCATCGGAAAATGCCCCCGCCCCGCCAAAGCCATTCATGATCCCACAGCTTTTACAATGTATACACGCCTTTACTTTTTTCCCGTCAATAGGACATTTTCTCTTTTCAAGGCTGTTGCCTGCTTCCAATACTGCAATTCTTAATTCCGGCTTCAGTTTCACCAGCTCATATGCCGAGAAAATGCCTCCCGGTCCCGACCCAATAATAATTACATCAAAATCCATAGTCCCATCTCCCTTCTATTTCACAAAACATATTTATCATTCCTACGGCTCACGCCCGTCCTTTTCTCAGTATATCCACCGTATGACCCGCAGCCCCCATCAGATCCAGCCTTTCGCAAGTCGCAAAATGGTATTTCAGAAAATATTCAAATTCCTCTTGATCCAATGCATTTAAAAAGGGCCGGATATAATTCGCCGCGCCGTCTGCCGATACAATCTGAATTCTTTCTAAACCGGCCTCCTCATTCAGCTTCCCGATATCATCCAGACGAACCATGCTGTATAACTCGTTTGCCTTTTTTGTACAGTGAAAGCTTTTATCCAGCATCCCCGTCTCCACTGATTCTTTGATGTGCCTCTCCTTAAAACCGTAGGTAATCACGCTGAATTCATTCATAATATACGCCGCCAGAAGAATCCCGCCTGTTTTCAGCACCCTCTTCGCCTCGGCAAGCGCTTTAAGCTTCTCGTCTTCCTCCTGAAGATGATACAGCGGTCCAAACAAAAGCGCCATGTCAAACTCCTCGTCACGAAACCGCTTCAGCCTAAGGGCATTGCCCTGATATGCCTTTACCAGCCCGGATTTAGCCTTAAGCCTTCCCAGATTATGCTTTACAAGCTCCACTGCCGACACATCATAACCCTCTTCGGCCAAAGCAATACTGTAACGTCCCGTTCCCGCGCCAATATCCAAAATTCGGATCTGAGATTTCTCCTTCCTTGTTTTTCTGGCAATCCAGTCCAAATATTTATGAATGTATTTCATTGATGTCAAATACTCTACCTGTCCATGCCGGCTGTTCAAACGCTTGTCCTCATTAAATTTATTATAATACTTTTCTAAGTCTGTCATACTTATGCTCCCATGATATTGTGAACTGGCGCTCTAAAATACATACCAAACCGGCTCCATCATTCAGTATAACAGGCATCTTCTCCCACCGCAATGAAAATCCCCGCCGCATTTGCGATTTCTGGAAAATAGTGGTATATTATTCAGGCAAATACAAAAAATGATTTACGGAGGAGACAGCTATGTCATATTGTACCGAATGCGGAACAAAACTAATCAAAAAAACTTTAGATAACGAAGGCGAAATCCCGTACTGCGAAACCTGTAAAGCCTACCGCTTCCCAACTTTTAATACCGCTATCAGCACCATCGTCTATACGCCTGACGCCCAAAAGCTTCTGCTGATCAAACAATACGGAAAAGACCGCAATATTCTGGTAGCGGGATATGTGAATAAGGGCGAATTTGCTGAACATGCCTTAAAACGGGAAGTGCGGGAGGAAATCGGACTAAATATAATAAGCTGCTGCTTTAACCGAAGTGAATATTATGAAAAAAGCAATACTCTGATGCTGAACTTTGCCTGTATGGCAGATTCTGATGATCTAAGCAGAGTAACTCCGGAAGTCGATTACGCCGCATGGTATACTCCCCAAGAGGCAAAGGCAGCCATCTACCATGACTGCCTTGCGGAACGGTTTCTTCTGAGCTGGTTAAGCAAAAGGGAACATTATGATATTAATCATGAAACCTTTCATTTTTAGACTGTTTTCTGATCAGCACGCTAGCCTACATGAAATCCGCTGGAGGTAACATGCGCCACCTGGCTTCCAAGCTCGTCTGTTACCTCCACCACATAATAACACATAGACCTTCCGTCTTTCACCTGTCTTGCCTCAGCAATCATCCTTTTCCCTTTAACCTTTCCAAGGTAGGTAATCTGGGCGGTCTGCGATACCACGGTTTTTTCCTGCCAGTTCGAAGCTACCGCAAAGGCAAAATCTGCAATTGTAAAGATTGCTCCGCCCATCACGCCTCCAACTGCATTATAATGATGTTTATCCAGTTCCATCACGATTTTTGCATAGCCTTCTCCCACTTCTTCAATAACGGCGCCGTTTTCGGTAGCATACCGATCATTCGCAAACCGCTCCCGCACTCTCTTTAAAACATCAGAATCCATAAATATCCCTCTCCTTTTCCTATATAAATTTATTGAAATCACCGTTTTCGTGCTCCAAAAGCATAATCTTCTTGTCAATCCCTCCCGCGTAGCCTGTCAGGCTTCCGTCTGTTCCCACCACGCGATGGCAGGGTATGATAATAGAAATAGGATTATGGCTGACGGCGCCGCCCACTGCCTGCGCAGACATACTTTCCCTGCCCAGACGAGCCGCCGCTTCTTTGGCAATCTCCCCATATGTAATCACCTCTCCATAAGGAATCCGGCAGAGAATTTTCCAGACCTCTTTCCGAAAACTGCTGCCAATCATTTTAATCGGCAGCTCAGAAATCTCCGGCTTCTCTCCGGCAAAATACCTCTTAATCCAGTTTCCCGTTCTGGAAAACACTGGAAGTTCCTTTTCCTCTATTTCCTTCCCTTTTAAAATATCCCTGTTATATTTTTGTCCGTCAATCCACAAACCGATCAGACTGCTTCCGTCGCTGGCAAGGGTCAAGCCGCCCAGCGGGGAATCTAAAGGCGCTATATAATACATACTCTTTCCTCTCTATCGAATACAAATATAAACCATATATGCGGCATACGCAGCCAGCATGATGAAACCTTCCTTTCGATCCAGCCTGCGGTCAGTCCATGCAAATCTCCATGTCAAAAAACTCATTGCCATCAGACAGGCAATATCAATCATATTCTCCATCACGAAATCAACTGGGCTGATTACTGACGCTGCCCCCAGTATCAGCAGAATATTAAAGATATTCGACCCCAGCACATTGCCGATTGCCATATCTGCCTCATTCTTTTTTGCCGCCACAATAGAAGTCACCAATTCCGGAAGGCTGGTTCCCATAGCAACTATCGTCAGGCCGATCAGATTCTGGCTGAGACCAAGCTGCTCTGCAACAACAGTTGCACCATTTGTAACAAAGTCTCCCCCAAACATAATTGCAACCGCTCCTCCGACAATAAACAGGATACACTTTGCCGCCGGCATAATTTCATATTCTTCCTCTGCCTTGGGCTTCCCGGCCCTCGCCCGCATTGCCGAACGAATCATCCACAGCAGATATGCCGTAAATAATAGGAGCAGTATCACGCCGTCCCTGCGTCCTACCTTCATCCCCATATATCCGAACAGCAGCAAGATTACTGCGCAAATCATGGAAAATGGATATTCCTTTTTCAGGGTATCCATCTGTACCTTCAGCGGCACAAACAACGCGCAGGCTCCGCATACTACCATCAGATTAAAGATATTCGATCCCAGCACATTGCTGACTGCCAATGCGTTATTGCCGCTGACAGAAGCTGTCACGCTGACTGCGCACTCGGGAAGGCTGGTTCCCATAGCAACTATCGTCAAACCGATAATCATCGACGGAACCTTCAGCCGCTTCGCCACGGAAGAACTCCCTTCTACAAAAAAATCCGCCCCTTTGATCAGTAGTACAAACCCCACCGCCAATACTATAATACTATAAATCATTATTTTCATACCCTAACCTATATTCCCTTTCTCTTTAAAACACTCCTGCACATTATAGCCTATATTCTACAAAACACCAAGCCCATTCAGTAATATTTTACATCCCAGAAGGATCAGTATCGCTCCTCCGCACAATTCCGCTCTAGATTTGTATTTCACGCCAAACAAGCTGCCAATCTTCACTCCCGCCGCAGAACAGGCAAAGGTCACGCATCCGATAAATGAAACCGCCGGTACAATAGATACCTTGAGAAACGCGAAGGTTACTCCTACTGCCAAAGCATCCATACTGGTTGCAACCGCCAAAAGGAACATGTTCTTTACATCCATCGCGCTATTTATCTGACAGGCTTCCCCTTCCATAGCGTCTTTGGCCATACTTCCTCCCAGATACAAAAGAAGAAGAAACGCAATCCAATGAGCATATCTGGTAATCATATCTGTAAAAAAACTGCCGAGAAAATACCCGGCCAGCGGCATCAGCGCCTGAAAACCGCCAAACCACATCCCCGCAATACACATATGCCTGAGCCGGACTCTTCCAAGCGACAACCCCTTACACACTGAAACTGCAAACGCATCCATTGATAATCCCACCGCCAGAATGAATAATTCTGTAATTCCCATACCTTTTACTCCTTTTGTATAATTTCTATGCCTTGGCAAACGCGTAACATAGCCGAAAAAAGACCCGGAGGACAGCTAAAAAGCCATCCCCGAGTCTCATCACTTAAAGTAATACCGGGCGGTCCACGCCATGATGTCGATATTACCACATATCCATAGCTGCGATATGCCGACTACTCCCTCGCGGAAATATTTTCTATATTCTATCATCAGAGTGCAGATTTATCAACCATTTTTTTCAAACGATTGGCCAGCCTTCCCTTTTCCGGAATTACGATTGACCAGCCCTCCCTTTCCGACTATAATGAAAGAAAACTGGTTGCACACCCAAAGGAGGCTTACTATGGAACATGTCATCGAACTGACTCATCCTCTGATCCAGCACAAAATATCCCGGCTCAGAGACAAGCATACCGGAACCAATGAATTCCGCAAGCTGGTAGAAGAAATCTCAATGCTCATGGGCTACGAGGCATTAAAGGATCTTCCCCTGCATGATATTGAAGTCGAAACCCCCATCGAAACCTGCCGGACGCCGGTGATTGAGGGCAGAACCCTCGCGATTGTCCCAATCCTCCGGGCGGGCCTTGGTATGGTAAACGGGATGCTGGCTCTTGTTCCTTCAGCCAAAGTCGGACATATCGGCCTCTACCGTGATGAGGAAACCCATGAGCCACACGAATACTACTGCAAGCTGCCGGATCCCATTGACGAACGGCTGATTATCGTCACAGACCCGATGCTGGCCACTGGAGGCTCCGCAGTCGCCGCCGTAAACTTTATCAAGCAGCATGGCGGAAAGCACATCAAGTTCATGTCCATCATCGCCGCGCCGGAAGGCGTAAAACGGCTTCTGACGGCGCACCCTGACATACAGCTCTATGTAGGACATATTGACCGGGAACTGAATGACGCGGCCTATATCTGCCCTGGCCTAGGCGACGCCGGGGATCGGATCTTTGGAACAAAATAACGGGTATTCACAGTCCTCCAGCCCTATAAGGGCATGAACTGCGGCATGCCCTCTTGGGTATCAATATAAAGGAGAAAGATTTATGAAGATTGTATTTCTAGACGCAAAAACAATTGGTGACGATATCGATTTATCCGGCTTTGACTCACTGGGAGACGTGGTAAAATACCCCTTTTCCACCTCCGCCGAAGTACCTGACCGGGCCGCAGGCGCGGATGTCCTGATCGTAAATAAAGTACAGGTCAACGAACAGACCATCGGGCAGGCGGATCGCCTGAAGCTGGTGTGCGTAGCCGCCACCGGAACCAACAATTTGGATAAAGATTATCTTGCAGAGCGTGGGATCGCATGGCGCAATGTGGCCGGATATTCCACAGAATCCGTAGCGCAGCATACCTTTGCCATGCTGTTCTACCTGTTTGAAAAGCTCCGCTACTATGACGACTATGTAAAAGAGGATCGTTATACAAACGACACCGTATTCACACATTTCGCAGAACATTTCTATGAATTGAATAAAAAGACATGGGGAATCATCGGACTTGGCAATATCGGACGCCGGGTGGCGAAAATCGCAGAAGCCTTCGGCGCAGACGTCATCTACACCTCGCCGTCAGGAAGCGCGCCTCAGGAGGGCTATCATCAGGTGGATATGGAAACCCTGCTTGCAGAGTCTGACATTATCTCTGTCCACGCGCCGCTAAATGAATACACGGAATATCTAATTGACAGGAAGACTCTGAGAAAGATGAAGAAAAGCTGCATTTTCCTGAATCTTGGAAGAGGGCCTATTGTTGTGGAAGCGGACCTTGCCGACGCGCTGGAAGAAGGCGTCATTGCCGCTGCAGGACTAGACGTATTATGCGAAGAACCCATGAGCGAGACAAATCCTCTGCGCAGGATCAAGGACAGCAAAAAACTCCTGATCACTCCACACATTGCATGGGCAAGTGTGGAGGCCCGGACAAGACTGATGGCCATCATTCTTGATCAGGTAAAGGAGTTCTTGTTAACTTCCGGCTTATAAAACATGCAAAACGGGAGACCGACACCAGCACAATTCCGGCAAAGATAGCAAAATCCCCCAGATTATAAGTAATCTTCGTGAGTTTCGGCCATCTGGTCTGAAATCCGATGTAATCAATGACCTTACCTCTCAGGAACCGGTCGAATATATTGCTGAAGGCTCCGCCGGTAAACAGCATCATCCCTGTTTTTTTCACAAAACGGCGGGGCTCTGCCAGCAATAAGGCGTCATACAAGAGCGCTGCCGCCCCCAGCGCCGCGGATATCCGTTTCAGGATATCCGGCCTGCGCCCCAGCAAGCCAAACATCGCTCCTTTGTTGTATACCTTGCGCAGCAGCACTCTTCCTCCCGCCAGTGTTCTTTCCTCACCGGGCAGAAGCGTTTCTTCGATCCCTTGCTTTAAGATCATATCCAAACCGAATACTAATGCTGCCATCCATGCCAAAATCAGGAGCGCCATTTACTCCTCTCCCCTGATTTTGGCAATCTCCATCTTTAATTCGCCAATCTGTATGTCCCGTTTATCCACAGCTTCGCAGAGTACGGATATATCTCCGTCAACCACCTCGCCGTTTTGGTATTTTTCATAAATCAGCTTGCCGATATCAATATAATCCCTTTCATTGCCCCGGTTCAGGGAACGGATATCGCTCTTTAGCTTCTGGATCTCAAATGTATCCTCCGCCTTTTTCCCTATCTCCGCCGCCGCATCCGACAGCTTCTTTCCCAAATCTTCCAAAAAATCTGACATAAGCTTTCTCCTTTCTGTCTGCTATAGCTCTCTGATCGTCCTTAGAGTTTCATATAGGTTCAGCGTCCCGTATCCCCACTCCCGGTTCGGATACTCCACATCCGGCCTCCGCTCAGCGCCTAAGATAAATAAACCCTTTAGCTGCATGGTATTATACCCGAGAAAACGGGAATTCTGCATCAGCAGCCATTCTGCCAGAAGCGCGCTGGCTCCCGCCGTGACCGCAGCCGCGGCGCTTGAGCCGGTTCTGCTGATATACCTTCCTCCCGGAAGAACACCCGTCACATCAACCCCCGGCGCGGCAAAATCCGGTTTAACCGCCTCTTGTCTAGTATATCCCCTTCCCGAATTAATATCAATACTATTCTCCACTCCATTGTAGTGAGACACCGTAATCAGCGAGTCCGCCGCCGACGGTTCCGTAAGCGTTGTGTCTGGATTTGACTCAAGAAAAATCACTTCTCCAGTCATAAATTCTTTGATGGGGAGCCAAAGATGGAACATCCCGCCTGTCACAGTCAGCCTCACGGGGCTTACGACCATCTTCCAGATCCCCGGAACCGGATCCCGGAACCGGACAAATATAAGCTGCGAACTGTTAAGCCTTGTTACGATCTGGTTATCCACATAAACCTCCGTCCTCTCAAAAACAAACCGAAAGGAAAAGGCCGTCCCCTGCCGGACCGAAATCTTTGGCAGCACTTCCCCGGAAGGTGAGATTATGGAAATGGACAACAGATTTGGGATGTCCGTCCACAACTCCGTGGAAAACCCTTCTACTCCCTCTCCTACCTGAATCTCCACGTCCTTGTGCTCTTCCTTTTTCTGAAACTGCCCCTGAAAGTGGTGCCTCTGGTTTGCCTCGTTCCCGGTGCCCGTCACCACAATGTGGTTCGCGGTGTTGGCGAATACCTGAAGCATCACCGCCAGCGCGCTGGAGCCCGTATGCCCGCCGAAATTCGTGCCGAGAGCCACGCACAGCACCAGCGGCATTCCATAGCTGTCCGCCAGATTTTTCAGATAGGTAACCCCCAGCATAATATCATTTTCCTGATAGCATTTTGTATTCTGGGAGATTCCATAAAAATCCCGGATATACTGTTTTGCAGGCTTCATTTTCACCATGGCGATGACCGATTCCGGAGCGGCCCCTAAAAAGCGGTTCTCCACATTTCCTCCTCCGCAGGCAACGCTGGCAAGATACGTGCCGTGCCCCTCTGTATCCTCCGTGGGTACAAGTTCTCCCGGATTCTCTGATTTTAAAGCCGCATTAATCTCTTCCTCCGTATAAGCGCTGCCATAGCCAATCCCCTTAGGAGTATTCCCCGTCTGTATGGTCTGGTCCCAGATTCCCGCAAGCCTTGTAGTTCCGTCCATCTTACGAAAAATATCAAGAGTATAATCAATACCTGTATCGATAAAGCCTATCATAATCCCTTCTCCCATCAGCTCCAGCGAGGGATAATACTGGACTTGACTGATTCCCGCCGCGTTCAGCGTATCCATATCCTCTAACGCATAACATTTGGGAATCGAATTATAGACATATTTCTGATAGGTGATCGGATTAACCAGAGACTGTTCCAGATACACAATTTCAAAGCCTTCCCCGGCATTCTGGTAACAAGGCTCCGTATCGGGCAGCGGAAGCCTTGCCCCTCCCCCTCCCGACGATATAATAAAATCCCAGTAATCTTCCGATAAAATCTGCATCCTGCAAGTTTCTGCATCCATATAAAAAACACCTCATATACCTTCTTTTCAGTATATGAAGTGTTCTTATCTTCATGCATCAATCTACTCTGGTTTCTGTCCGCAGCGCCTCTATCCCATCCTATTCGCAGACATATTCCCACCGGACGCCTGTTGGCTGCATATCGCCCGGAACACCTGCTCCACAGATAATTTCATATTCTCTGCCGCATTTTCCGCATTCATTGCCTCCTCCAGCGTGGTAACTCCTCTCACGATGGGAAAGAATGCGTCGATTCCCGCTTTATTGCACTCCCCGGCGTCCTTCGTAACGCCTCCCGCAAATGCAAACACCCTTGCCCCATACTTCTTCGCAAGGCGGGCAACCCCCACCGGGACCTTGCCCATGGCCGTCTGAAAATCCAGCCGCCCCTCGCCGGTAATCACAATATCCGCATCCCTCACTTCTTCCTCAAGCCCTACGGCATTCAATACAATATCAATTCCCGGTTTCAGCTCCACGTTCGGAAGGTAGCTTAAAAAAGCGAATCCCAGTCCTCCGGCGGCTCCGGCCCCTTCCATCATCCGGTAGTCCGCGCCGGTATACTCTTTGGTTTTATCTGCAAAATGCTTCATCTTTTCATCAAAGAACTGTTTCTCCTCCTCCTTGACTCCCTTCTGCGGCCCATATACATAGACTGCCCCATTCTCTCCGCAAAGAGGGTTCTTTACGTCGCACGCAATGCTGAAATGGCACTCTTTCAGCGTCTCCGGTATATGACTGGCAGATATGGACGCTATCTGGTCCAGACCCGCAAGCCCCGGCTCTACAGGCTTCCCTTCTTCATCCATAATCTCATATCCCAGCGCCTGAAGCATGCCGACGCCGCCTTCACTGGTGGCGCTTCCTCCGATGCCGATGATAAATTCCCTGCAGCCCCGGTTTACCGCGTCCATGATCATCTCGCCAACGCCGTAAGTCGTCGCCCTTGCGGGATCCAGTTCCTCATGCTTCACCAGTATGATCCCGGAAGCCTCCGCCATTTCCATCACAGCCGTCTTTCCATCCCCCAGAATCCCGTACCGGGCCGTCGTCTTTCTCCCCAAAGGCCCTGTGACCTCCACGGAAATATACTCTCCGCCTAAGCCCTCTATCAAAGCCTCAGTAGTCCCTTCACCGCCGTCCGCCAGAGGCTTTACAACGATATCGGCTGCGCATGCCTTACGGATCCCGGCCTTCGCCGCATTCCCAGCCTCCATCGAACTCATACTGCCTTTAAATGAATCAATCGCAATTACTATCTTCATATTTCCTACCCTTCCAGCCTCATGGGCTCCTGCCCCCGGAGCATAATCAGCGGGCCGCCGGTGCCTTCGATGTATTCTCTCGTGATCGTCACCTGCCCGATACTGTCGTCCTTCGGAATCTCATACATAATATCCAGCATAAATTCCTCGATAATGGCGCGCAAAGCTCTCGCCCCTGTTTTCTTCTTAATCGCCTTTTCGGCAATGGCATGAAGGGATTCATCATTAAATTCCAGTTTCACCTCATCCAGCGCAAGCAGCTTCTGATACTGCTTTAAGATCGCGTTCTTGGGCTCCTTTAAGATCTTCACCAGCATCTCCTCGTCAAGCCCTTGCAGTGTGAATATAATTGGAAGCCTTCCAAGGAACTCAGGAATCATGCCGAAATTCCGCAAATCCTCAATGGTCGCTTTCTCCAAAATCTTTTTATCCTTGTCGTATTTGTCCTTCAATTCTGCGTTGAAGCCGATAGCAGCCTGCTTTGTCAGCCGTTCTTTGATAATCTTATCCAGATCTGGGAACGCCCCGCCGCAGATAAACAAAATATTTTTCGTATTTACCGTAGTAAGAGGCACCATTGCGTTCTTGCTGTTAGCCCCCACCGGGACCTCCACCTCGCTGCCCTCTAAGAGCTTTAACATGCCTTGCTGTACCGACTCCCCGCTCACATCTCTCTGGTTCGTATTCTTCTTCTTGGCAATCTTATCAATCTCATCAATAAAGATAATCCCTCTTTCCGCCTTCTCCACGTCGTTGTCCGCAGCCGCAAGAAGCTTGGATACCACGCTCTCAATGTCGTCTCCAATATAGCCGGCTTCCGTCAGGGAGGTTGCATCCGTGATCGCTAGAGGCACGTCCAAAAGCCTTGCCAGCGTCTTTACCAAATAGGTCTTGCCGCAGCCTGTAGGCCCAAGCATCAGCATGTTGGACTTCTCGATCTCGATATCGTCCATCGTATCGGTAGCCACTCGCTTATAATGATTATAGACCGCCACAGACATTGCCTTCTTAGCATACTCCTGCCCTACCACAAAATCATCCAGCTTCGCCTTAATCTTATGGGGCGCGGGAATATCCTTGATATCCAGCGCCGGTTTCTGACTTTCCTTTTTCTTCTTCAGCTTCTGCTTCTTCGGCACAGTCTTTTCCATATCGCTGACGCTGAAAACCTCCATTCCCGGTATGTTCATCAGCTGGCTGTAATCAAACTGTCCATTGGACATAATATCAAAACTCTTCTGCATACAGTCCTGACATACACAAATATTATTGGGAAGATCCATCATCTTTCCGGTTATGCTCTCCGGCCTCCGGCAGATAAAGCATACTTTCTCATATTCGTCTTCCTGCTCTTTGTCCTCTACGACAACTTCGCCCTCTGCCGCCTTCTCAACCTCTGTCTCATTTACATGATCTTTTTCTGACATGTCTCTTCCCTCTTCCTGTTTCTTTTTAAAATATTGTTAAAAACCAGCCTGTATCATACTTCCCGCCATCTCAAGCGCGTACGCTCAGCATACCCAAAAATTCTTCCTCGGAAATAATTGGAATCCCCAGCTCCTTCGCCTTTTTATTTTTAGACGACGCCGACTCGGAATTATTGTTAATCAGATAATCCGTCTTCGAAGAAACGCTTCCGGTTACCTTACCGCCTTTCGCTTCAATCACCGCCTTAACTTCATTCCGATTGGCAAAATGATGGACATTTCCAGTAATTACGAAGCTCTTCCCTTCAAAAACCTGCTCTTCATCAGCGCTTTTCTCCTCCGGAATGCGCAGCTCCTTTAAAAGCGCCTCATACACCGCCCTGTGATCCTCGTCTGCAAAATAATCCACATAGCTTCCCGCAATCACATTTCCCACGCCGTCTATGGCGCTTAATTCTTCCTCTGTAAGCCGGGTAAGCCTCTCCTTGTCATAACCTGTTTCTTTACAGATAAGCTTCGCATTGGCAAGACCGATATTGGCAATCCCAAGTCCGTAAAGAAGTCTTGGAAGCGTCGTTTCTCTTGCCTTTTCCACACTGTTTACCAGCCTCTGGTAAGACCTCTCACCAAATCCTTCCATGGACTGAATCTCTTCTCTATACCGGTCCAAATGGAACAAATCTGTATAATCATGGATAAATCCTCTGGCAATCAGCTTCTCCAGCGTTGCTTCTGACAGGCCGTCTATATTCAGCGCATCCCTGCTGACAAACAATGCGTAGGACTTTAACTGCTTCGCCTGACAGGCCGGATTTGTACAGTACAGCGCTCTGGCATTACTGACCTTGCGAATTTCCGTAGTCCCGCCGCACACCGGGCAGACTTCCGGAATGTCCTTTACTCCACTTTCAGTCAGATTACGGGCAATCTGCGGAATGATCATATTCGCCTTGTAGACTTCAATCTCATCCCCAATTCCCAGTTTCAATTCCTCCATAATACTAATATTATGGACGCTGGCGCGGCTTACCGTCGTCCCCTCGAGCTCCACCGGTTCAAAAATTGCCACCGGATTAATCAGACCGGTTCTTGAAGGGCTCCACTCAATTTCTTTCAGCGTTGTCTTACTGGTCTCGTCCGCCCATTTAAAGGCGATAGAATCTCTTGGAAATTTGGAAGTCCGCCCCAGAGACAAACCGTACTCTATATCATCATATACTATCACAAGTCCGTCCGATGGAAAATCATTTGACACTATTTTTTCTGAAAATTTAATAACTTCCTCTCCGATGGACTCTTTGTCTGCCATATGGTACTCCACTGCTTCAAAGCCCTGCCTCTCCAGCCACTGAAGCTGGCAGGCTCTTGAATTATGAAATTCCACGCCCTCCGCTCTGACAAGGGAAAATGCATAGAACCGCACGTTCCGCTTCGCCGTCACTTGGTTATTCAACTGTCTTACGGAACCGCTGCAAAGATTCCGCGGATTCTTATATTTTGCGTCCACCTCCGCAATCTCGGCATTAATTTTTTCAAAATCCTTGTACCCGATCACCGCCTCGCCCCGGAGGATCAATTCTCCCTTGTAAGGAATCTGCAGTGGGATATTTTGGAATACCTTCGCGTTATTGGTGATGACCTCGCCCACTTCGCCGTTTCCTCTTGTCACCGCCTTTGTAAGCATACCGTCCCGATAGGTAAGCACAATGGTCAGCCCGTCCAGCTTCCACGAAACTACCACCTTCTGATTCCCGGCAAATTCTCTTAAGCCTTCCGTCTCTTTTGTCTTATCCAGCGACAGCATGGCGCTCTCATGCCGCTCCTTGGGCAGTTCGCTTAACACCTCATAGCCCACGCTTGCCGTAGGGCTTCCGGCAAGCGTCACTCCCGTCTCCTGCTCCAGATTCTTTAATTCATCATAGAGCGCGTCATACTGATAATCGCTCATCATCTCTTCCGCGTCTTGGTAATAGGCTTTTCCCGCCCGGTTCAGAAGCTCCACAAGCTCCTGCATACGATTCATTTTATGTTCCTGATCCATCGCTTATTCTCTTTCCCTTCTGCCAGTTTCTTATCCCGTCCATAAAAGGCGGATGGTTATTCAAGAAGGCGGCGCCTTCTTTTTTCCTTATCGCTCATGGCCTCATATTCTTTACGATCCATCATCAAAATTTCTTCTCCAAACAGAGACTTTTTCTTCACCCATACCGTCCTTCCTCCGTCGATATCCATCAGATCTGGATACACCTCGTCCGCCGCCAAATGCCAGTGGGCCAGCGGTGCCTTCCCGCTGTTTTTTATATAGTATGTCTCAATATATCCTTCATACACCGGATTCCAAATATAAACTTTAAGAATGATATCATTGGGAAGCCGCCAGATTAACCGCCCGTCCTCCAGCGCAAGCGTTCCCTTTACATGTTCCTTCTGCAGCGCTTCATAAAGCTCCTCTATATCCTTGGGGATAAATCGATAAAATTCTGCACCGTCCTCCGGCTCGCCGATTTCATGGTTTAAGGCGTCCCCCAGTTTCTCTCTCAAAGCCGCATACCACTCCTCCCATATTTCATCCGGCATAGTTCCGGCGATCTGTACCCCGCCAGGCTCTACAGACGCCCACAAATCAATATCCGGCCCGGTCCATCGCGGCCCCTCCTCCCCGCCGTTCCAATAGGGCATGGATGCGTACACCTCTCCGATTTTGTCCCAGATATACAGCGGCGCCGAATAAGGAATATTTAAATTAACGTCCTGTTCCATTGCCATCCCTCCTGTTCTTTTATTTTCTTTCTATGTTCCTTTTCCTCATTAACCCAAGACAGACCGCGGCGCTTTCTGATACCCGGAACCAGACAACCACTCCCACCAGAGCGAAAAAATATAAAAGATTCGATTCTTCCAGATATCCCCTGACAACATAAATCAGAAAAAAGAAAGGCGCCATGAAGACGGCCAGAAAGAGGAAATATCTGATGAGTTCTTTTCTATTCCCATCCTTCTCGTCATCAAATTCAGCCCCGCAGGAACATCTGTCTGGTATCTTCCCAAACTTAATTTTAATTTCACGCCCGCACTTCTTGCAATAAATTTTCTTCACGTTCTTCTCCATTTCGCTGCTTCTTGACTGGAAGCAAATCTTAAATCATCCAAAACGACAGGCCGCCGTAGTCCCTTCATCTTCAGAAGACCGATAGGACAGCTTCCATCCGTGCGCCAGTGCGATCTCCCGACAGAATTGTATTATTTCTAATCTCCTTTATCAAATGCCTGCTCTATTCTTCCGTCTTCATCTAAAAACACCGAGTCGCCAATAGAAAATCCTTCCATCTCCATTTCCCCAACGGAAGTATTTACTGTTCTTTCCTCTCCATCTTTATTTTCAATCGTAATCCAATATTCCTTCCTATCCTTCTGGAACAGAATATCTTTTATGGTATACGCATGGGTCCGCAGCCCTTACCGCTGTCTTTCAATCGAACCGCAAAACAAAATTAGCTTATAACAAATCATAACATAGACAAAAAAATAAATCCATGAAACAAAGCAAAGTATCCTAATATCAAAAAAGAATATACTTATGGAAAATCCCCCGGCAATCCGCCAGAGGAAAGTTCCTTTTTACCTTTTCAGTTTACTACAGCATTCTGTCATTTTCACCATCCATGCATCATCCTTCTGGATTGTATATTCGAAAAAAGGATTCTATCGCATACCAGCTCTTTGTAAGCCCAACCCCTTTAAATATACATCAGGAAAATGATATCTCATTTGATCTGACAGCCGCCTTTGATATGGCCTAAGTATTCCAATATTAATTAAATGTGTAATCTCCTCCTTAGGATTGTTCACGCCAGCCCTTTCTAATGCCTTACACAATAGGTCTTCCTCTACCGGCGATCGTTGTATAGTATCTTTCAAATTATCAAAAAAGTCCAAATACTCTTTATATTCCTCTTTTAAATCATATACACGGTTTTTTGACACCAACTCCAATGAATCTTCGAAGCATCTTGGGCGAATTACACTTTTAGACATTGCAAATATAGTAGTTCTCCTTAATTCCAACTCTTTCGATGCCGCTTTTGCAAAAATATCCAGCATACTTCTTGGTACAATAATCCCTTGCGTATCCGCAAGACGGTTTCTAAACCAATTATATGTTGATGCTTTTTTCGTTCCTCCCATCGTAACGCCTATTAAGGCCGCCAATAAATTCCGGTTCTCATCTTCACCGATAATCGGAATACTTCCCAAACTATCATATTCCAGCAAAGTACGCGGCGCAATCTCCTGAAAGAAACGCTTTACTTCAACAGATCTGTTAATTACCCTTTTCCAAACCATTGCAAACAGTTGATCATATTCCCAACCCAAAGTCACCGAATAGTTCTTAAGCTTCACTTTATCCGCTACTATCACCTCCCTATCATAAATGTCCTGCCGCAAAAAGATTTTACTTCGTATATTCTGAAGTGTGCCCTCATACCTATACCACATATCAACAAGAGTACTAACCAATTTACTTCTATCATTTGACTGTACAATCCTGTCCAAAGCATCATAAATAATGGTAACCACTACATTCTTTTCCTGTAGCTTCCAGTTCATTTGTTTCAGCAGACGGCCAAGATGGAATACTACTTCTACTGTCAGCTCTCCACACTGTTCAATATCAATTTCTTTCGAAAACAGCCAGTGTACGCTACTTTCTTCCGCAAGCCCTTTTAAATCAGAATCTGCCTTTATTAAAACATCAATTGCTTCATATAACAGAAACGCATTCACCTGTACCTCACCGTTCAGACAACGAAAAATATCCGTAAAATCTGTCTCCTGCGATGTTCCTACAATCCATTTTGTATGTTCATACTCTTTCGTTCCAACTTGCAAATATTTTGCAAGTGCTTTTGCATAATTATTATTTTTCAGCGCGCTAAATAATGCTGTCTTTCCAACGCCCTTTTGCCCTAACACAAGAAATTTTCTCGCGTCAAAAATAAACGTATATCCTTTCAGCGGATAAAAATTACTGCATAAACTCTGATCCGTAGAAAATTCTTCTTCAGCGGCTGCTGTTTCTAATCCATTCATAATTTCAGAAAATGCCTCGACAATGTATTCCTGTCCTGCGTCATGAATATCTAATACGCTACTTTCTTCCGTTTCTCCCGCAAGAGTCTCCTCCAGAACATTAACTATCTCTTTGTAGCTCTTTTTCTGATCATTATACGCTTTTCTAAATTGTTCCATATTCGCTACAGCTTCTAAAGCATCATTATATGATACCTCTATCGGATAATGCTCCCCTGATTCATCATCTATAAGAATACTTTCTTCCTGATATTGATCGTCACACATACTTAACGCATAATAGGCACCATCTAAATATATTCTTCTTTCAATCGCCGCTACTTCATCATTAGCAGGAACTTTCGAATTAATTAAAACAAACGGGGTTCCGTTACTCTTTAAAGCAGGAAGAACCATTTTCATTCCTTCAACATTTTGCCGGCTTCCATAGAAGAACAGAACTGCCATATCAGAATATCTGGACAAGGTTATGCCGCCGATCTGATGAAGCCCTGAACGCGTATCTATAAAAATATAATCTGGATTAATAAAAGCATCGATTTTTTTCAGCAGTCCATCGATTGGCGTACTACTCTCCATGTAAACCGGCATATCAAGATTAAATCTCATCAGACATTTCCGATAGAGTTCTGTGTTTTTATCTACTACTTTTCCATAAGCAGGAATCACATAAATTTCCCCGCCATCCTGATTCACATGACAATAATCACTGACAGGATACATATATTCATCTATTTGCAATTCATTTCCATATACACTGCTTTCTATTAGATAATCCAGAAGACCATATTGTGAAATACTGTCATCGGGAAATATACTTGCCACTCCCGGAGCCTCCAAATCAAAATCAATCATAACAATCTTTTTACCCTTTTTTGCCATTTCAATTGCAGACATTACCATAGTTGTGGTTCTTCCAACGCCGCCCTTGTATGAATAAAAACAAATCAGCTTACTCTGCAAATCCAATTTCTTATTTTTTACAGCACTTTCATTCCAATACACATTTGTTAAATACTTTTCGATTATCCAAATTCTATCCCTATTGGCAGAATGCATCTCGATATAGGATTCAATTTCGGCTTTCACAAAGCCATTTTTTTGTAAGCTCCCGCAAGCTCCAAGCCAGCATCCGATTTTATCTTCCAGGAGACTTTCCATATTTGTAATCAAATTTTCATCATCCACGTCAACATATACCTGAAGCTTCCCATACACATTTTGAATGACATATGCTGTAGCCTTTTTTTCCTCTTTCCATAATTCTTCTATTATTTTAACGGCAGTATTCATAATTTTATCATAATGAACCATTTCAAACCCCTCCTGCGATAATTCCACTGATAAAGCGAAATATCTTTTCACTTTCTTCCATATAATGTTCACAGTACTCTTTTGTATCCCATGCCGGGCATTCTCCATACCGAAATGCCGGATCCCAGTGAGAATATCCCTCTCTGCCGCTAAAGATATATGGGCACATTCGAGAGCTATCCAGTCTATACTGGGGCGGGATCCCGTCCGTTATAGCAAGGCATTCCTCTAATTCCTAATTCAATTCATTAAGTTTATGCGAATGACGCTTAGCATCTCTCCAAGTATAATGATCCCCATTTAATTTCCTGCCATAACAACAAAGCAAAAATTTCAAGGCACATTCCAGAACATATCCGCTCAAATAGCAGCTATTATAGTACTGTCCCTGTTCAAAAAGGATTTTGGAATCACGATACATTCTTTCCAGTGTTTTCAAAAAATCAGGTTCTCTTTTCGCTATAGGCACTTATATCAACTCTTTCTTTTGTATGATCAATCAATACAGACATTGTATCTCTTTTTTGTGCAAAATACTACTCAAAAATCCCACAAGCGTAAATTTCTCGGAAAATATTTATCCAAACCGGCAGGCCGCCGTAGTCCCTTCTTCCTCAGAAGAACAATAGGACAGCTTCCATCCGTGCGCCAATGCGATCTCCCTGCAGATCTGGATCCCATATCCATGTCTCCCCCACCGGGTTCCCACAAGCTCCTGCCCTCTGTTGACAGCCTTTAAAATCCTCTGATCCATCGTTTTCCCATCATTCCAGACGTAGATGCCCGTTTCATCCGCCGTTACCCTGACCCGCTCCCCGGCATCCAGTGCATTAGCGGTCAGATTTTCTAAGAGGCAGGCGATTAACGTCTCGTCGCCATTTATCATATCGATACGGCAGTCTGTCTGGATATCCGGGTACTTCTCTTCAAGTTGTCCGACGAGTTTCTTTAAGCTGACCCACCCGGTTCCTACCGCCCCTTCCTTCACATTTCCCATGATCAGCAGCTTTTCTGTAACATCCTCCAGACTTTTTGCGCTGTCTATGATCTGCTTAGCGGCAAAAAGCAAATCCTCCTCCCCAAGCTTCCCCATCATGATATATTCCGCATAGCCCCGAATCCCGGTAAGCGGCGTTCTGAGTTCATGCGCGATCTGGTTTACCGGACGGTTAATCCGCCGCATTGTATAATACAGGAATATACCGATCATTCCGGAAAATATTAGACCGGCCGCGGCAAATATCCACATCCGTTTCCGCCGCGTCCTCGACAGATCTTTTAAGTTCTGCGCGTAGACGACCTCTACTATATCGCCCCCTGCATCCCGCTCCTGCCGGATGATCAGATAGCGTTCCTTCTTCCATGTCTTAATCTGTACATTCTTCCCTTTTTCAAACGCTCCCGGCAGGTGATCCACCGCAGTATAGGCGTCCACCCGCACTCTGATCTTAGCGTCTTCCTCAAGGTGCTTCTCCGCCATATTCTGAAGATTCATCGACATGCGGTTTAGTTCCTCGTCCTTAAGCCCGGACGCAAGGTAAAAGATACTTTCCTCGTTATTTCTTGCATGCCTCACCCACTGCTGCGTCTCGTTTTGTGAAATATACCCCTCCAAAAACAGAAGGCCGCCGTAAATCACAATCAGGAACAGGGCGTAGACTGACAGAAAATTTTTCTTCCATATCTGCATCTTATAACTCCAATCGGTACCCGTATTTAAAAATCGTCTTAATATCCCGCTCCATTCCAAGTTTCTTTCGGATTCTCTGGATATGAACGTCCACCGTCCGGCCGTCTCCGTAAAAATCTCTGCCCCATGCAAGGTCAAGGAGCCGGTCTCTGGAAAGAGCGATATTTTTATTGGCAAGGAGAACCTTTAAGAGTTCATATTCCCGGTTCGTAAGCTCCACCGGGACTCCCGCCTTCCTCACAACCGCTCCCGCAAGGTCTATCTCCACATCCCGGATATGGTAAATACTCTGCTCCCTGTGAAACCGCCGCAGCACCACATTGATTCTTGCAAGCAGCTCCTCCATCGCAAAAGGCTTCACGATATAATCCTCCGCCCCGCCTTTCAGTCCTCTTACCCGATCCGGGACTTCATCCCTCGCCGTTACACAGATCACCGGGGTATCTGCATAATCCTGCGAAATCCGCTTCATCAGGGTAAATCCATCCATATCCGGAAGCCCGATATCCAGAAGAATCAGGTCGATATTCGTTTTTTCAAGCGCCGACAGGGCTTCCCGGCCTGTAAAAGCCGGAAGCCCTCTGTGTCCCGTCATAGCTATTGTCCTGCGGATGAGTTCGCTGATTCTCCCGTCATCCTCTACAATTAATATATCTGCCACAATTTTTTACCCCTTTGGATGGTCGGAGGTTTCATAAGCCTTCTCCCCGATCTGGATTAATTGTTCCGCCGTCAGATCTGAAATGACCGTTCCATGGGGATTGATCCCAAATTCTTTGCACATGCTCTCTATTACGGCTTTTCCATCGCCAAACGCATAGACCTCGCAGATATAGATTTCCAACGAAGAGATTCCCACCGCCTCATTTTCATCTTCTACATCCTCCGCAAGCAGCGGACAGTCTCCCATATCCTTTGCAAGCCACAAGGCTTCCTCGTAATTGTACATTTCCTTCGTCACATCTTTGGCAAGAAATGTGTCATAGTCAAGGCCGTATCTGCCGCAGACCTTCCGTACGATTTCTTCGTCGGCAGCCGCCTCTTTATACAACTGATCCCCATATAGCTGATACCTCATATTCGCATAATCAGAAGCGAACGTGCCGTCTTTGTCAGTCTGCCCCTCTGCCATCTCTTCATCCGCCGCACGGACTGCCATATCCTCTATATGGCCTCTGGACCAGCCGATTCCCATCATCATGCCAGCCGCCATACAAACCGCCATCCCGGCAGCCGTCAGTAATACCCTGTACCTTTTCCATGTTGTCTTCATATTCTCTGCTCCTCGTATAATAAGTTTGTAAGCAAGAAAAACAGCTTACAGACTTATTCTTTT
>CAJTYU010000022.1 GCA_910584095.1 uncultured Dorea sp.
AGCAAGCAATGGTTGATAGCATTGAACGGTGTTTGAAACCAGGAGGGCTTGTTATTTTTGCTGATAATATGCAGGCGACTAAAGTGCATGGATTTTGTAGAATGAAGTTTCGGAAACATGGTATGCGTTGGCACTATGAAACTGAGAAAGAGATTGAGGAATTATTTGCTGGTTTTAAGTTGCTTGATAAGTGTTATTATGGTTTTTTGGGATGTTTTGGTGTGAATGAATTTATGAGAAATGTATTGGGAAATATAGATACAATCGTATTTGAAAGAATCTGCCCGGATAGGTGGAAATATATTGGAGTATATATTTTTCAAAAGCAGAAGACAACGAAGTGAGAAATAATAATTTGAAGCTTTTTTAGGGTTTTAAGTATATTTGTTAAGGTAGGGTGGAAATTATGTTGAAGTCAATTAGGCAAATGATAGAGGCATTAACTGAAAACCAAATTTTATATTGCCATTGGAAAAGTAACGAGCATTTAGAAGCTGCGTTAAATGGCGATACAGATTTAGATATGCTTTTTTTGCCAGAACAGCGTTCTGAATTGGAAAGAATATTGAATATGTGCGGTTTAAAGCGTTTTCGGTCAACTTCCTTAATGCAATATACAGCTATTGAAGATTTTATAGGTTTTGATCAGGAAACAGCAAAAATATGGCACCTTCACTTGCATTATCGTATGACTCTGGGCGAGAAGCATTTGAAAGGGTATACGGTGACGCCATGGGGACGTATGGTGTTGGAAAGTAGGATATTAGATGCTGACGGCATATATATTTCCTGCCCTGAGGATGAATTGCTGTTACTTTTTATACGTATGGCTTTAAAATTGCGATGGCGCGATTTTTTTTCAAAAATAGGAAAGGACGACATTGTAGAAAGCGAATGGCTTTATAAAAGGATTGACCGGGATAAATTTATTTCTCGCGGAAAAGAACTTATTGGCGAGCAAGGGGTAAAATATGTTCTAAATTATATAGATATTAATGTTAATAATAAAAGTCAATTATTTGAATTTCAGAAATATTTGAGAAAATATTTAAAACCGTTTACTGCATATTCAACTTTTAGATCGTGGATTGTAAGAACAAAAAGGGAAGTTTATTGGGGAATTGGCGGAATACAACGTCGTTTGGCCGCAAATTTGTCGCGTCCAAACCGTCGGATATCTCCGTCCGGCGGCGGAGTAATAGTTTTTCTGGGGTGCGATGGTGCAGGAAAATCAACAACGCTTGATTATGTAAAAAAAGAATTATCTAAAAAAATAGATGTAAAGCACGTATATTTAGGCAGCGGCGATGGAAGCAGCTCATTTTTGCGGAAACCGATGAAGATTGTTGCTAGAAAGATTGGCGGTAAAGGTGTTGGAAGGGCTGTAAAATCAGAATATTCTACAGGGAAAAAGGTGTCTTGGAAAGCAAGAATGTATTCATGCGCTAAAGTGATTTGGGCTGCAACACTTGCATATGAGAAAAAGAAAAAATTGCGTCAAATTACAAAAGCCCGTAATAACGGTATGGTTGTATTAGTTGATCGATATCCCCAGACTAATATACCGGATGTCAGTGATGGTCCGCTCCTTACACGATATCTCAAAAAAAAGAAAGGATTCCTTTACCTTATTGCAAAATGGGAATTGAAAATATATCGTTCAGCGGCAATGAATGCTCCGGATTTGACTGTTAAATTGGTAGTTCCGGCAGAAGTTGCTATTTCAAGAAAGCCGGAAATGACGGTGGAAGAGATTGAAAGTAAGAAAAAAGCAGTTATGGATATGGATTTGAGGAATGCGTCCTGTATTGTTGATACATCTGTTGAGAAAAAAGTATCATTTAGTAAAGTGATGGATGAAATATGGAGAATTCTATGAGAACCATTTTTCTTGATTTTTATGGACTGCCGGGATGTGGGAAAAGTACAGTGTCGCATATAGTCGCCAAAAAATTAAAAGATTCGGGAATGAGGGTGGCAGAACCTGTCTATGTTTTAGATCATGATGTGCTTCCTGTTATTAGAAAGCTTAAAAAGCTATTCGTTGGGATTGCATTTGTTGTAAAATATCCAGTTAAATTTGTGAAAATAAAGCATTTAGTTAAGGAAAACGGATATTGTAGAAGAAATGGAGAACTTTCACAGATTCTCAATGTAACACAAAAAGTGCATCAAACGTTACGGTGCAATGAAGTATACGATTATGTGATTTTTGACGAAGGGTTTTGTCAAGCCGCGGTTTCGCTTGCTGTAAATGGTAATACGGATTGTAATTATAACATATCTGAAATAATGAAAATAATTTCAGGTAATCTAGAATTGAGAACTGTATATATGAAAGAAGAGATAGAGACGGTATTGGAGAGAATGAAAGGCAGACATACGAGGGATTCTCGCGTCGAAAAAGAAAAAAGTGAAAAAAAACGTATTCTTCAATTGAGAAAAATAGAGAATATATGTGAACATATAGATTTATCGGAGAACATTATTCTATACGGGAAAGATAAACCAGTATCGGAAAAAGCGGATGAAGTTTTAAATTGGCTGGAAAAAATACATTAAAGTGTATTGCAATTACAGAATTAGATGAATGAGAAAAGGTAAAGGGAATGGATAAAATGAAAGATATGGAGAAATCAGTTTTAGATTGGCAGACTATATGCGGATGTTTAATGAAATATTGGTGGTCAGCTGTTTTGGTAGTAGCGTTGACGGCAGGTATAGCGCTTGTCTGCGTATTGGGGACGCCGGATAAGTATCAGGTATCTGTAGTATACTATTTGGATCAGACAGAGCAAATTGTCCAAACAAAAAAAGCGGAAAGTGCTGCTATGTTAATGAAGAGCAGTTTGATTTTGGATTCTGTGAATGCTGAATTAAAGGAAAACCAGATGCTTACACTGGGCCAGGGAGAAGAAAAAATTGATTGTGAAGTGATGAATGAAACAGATTTTTTTGTTTTAGAGGTACAGGGAACAGATTTGAAAAGAGAAAATTATATAGTCGATTTAATGACAAATCTATATGAGGAGGAAATAACGCAGATAGAGACGCTGAAAACTTGTAAGATGGTATCGCGTAAGGAAGAACTGCAGAGAGCTGGACAGAAAGAAATTATTTTGTTTATTGGTTTCGGCGTATTATTGGGGTGTGCTGTTTTACTTATGATTATGTTGTTTAATGATAAGATTTGGAGCACCTATGACGTTCAAAAATGTTTTGCAGAATCATATTTAGGCTGTTATTCGAGTAAAGACGATTGGATTCACTTAATGAAGTACAGATGTGAAAGGGATAAAATCAATAAGCTTTATATTGGATATCCCGATAAAGGCAGAAAGTCAAAGGACTACTTTGAGCAGATCTCTCAAATGGATAAAGATATACAGGTGGAAAAATTAATTGAAATAAGTAATGAATTTGGTACGAAAGACGCGAAAGCTTTCCTCGTCATAGAACGAGGCGTTAGCACATATAAAAATGTCAATCAGACCCTAAGAAGATTGAGAGGATTTGATATAGAAATAGCAGGATGTATCTGCATTTAGGGATTGCTAAAGGTGAAGAGGGAATGACGTTGACAAAAAAACATTATATAAAATTTTTGATATACGGTTATTTGATTGCAAAGCCTTTTTATTTTTTGAATACGCCTTTTCAAATTGCAGATATTATATTACTGGCATTGTTTTTTATCTTGTTAAGTAAAGAGAATGAACATTGTAGTATTAGCGCAGGGGCAAAATCATCACTACATTATTATACTTGTTTTATGTTGTGGGTTATACTTGTAAATCTTGCGTGGTTTTTTGTGTTAGGGATATCCAAAGGGTTTGGCTTAGAAGCAGTGAATTTTTTTACAAATTCTGTATATTATGTATTTAATGGGATAGCGATGATAGTCATTTTGTGGGCATATGGGCTGCTGGAACAAGAGTTGGCGCGGATATTTGTAAAAGGCTGTTTTTTATCCTGTATGTTTACGGTTCTATGTTCATTTGTACTAAACAATGGCGGCGCTGAACGCCAGACAGCGGGGTTCAGCAATCCTAACCAATTGGCGTATTATGGAGTAATAGTGCTGACAGCGGGCGTTTTATGGGGACACTTGTTAGAAAAGAAAAGGCTGCTGCTGTTAGTTATATCGGCTTTATATTTGAATTTTATTTCTTTGTCAAAAGCAGGTATTATTTCGTGTTTATTTCTTGTGGCGTTGTGCCTGCTTTGCGGAAGGGGAATGAAAAATAGTGGAATTTTCAATCACAAAGTAAAGCTTTTTTGTGTTTTGTTGGGGATTTTTGGTTTAATAGCCTTATTTCTTATGGAAATTGTCGGAAATGGTAATTCTATTTTGATGCGGGTTATCGACAGATTACTGGGAATGCGCAATGAAAAGGATTCGAATTTGGGCAGTGGAAGAGGATACAATCGTATATTTGAGATGGGGACAAATTTTCTCTGGGGAATGGGAGAGGGGGGGTATGACCGTTTTCAGATTATGAATGGAAAAGAAATACATTCTACATTTGTATCAATCTATGTTTGTTATGGTGTTGTGGGGCTTATGTTATCAGTGATTACTATGATGAAGCTGGTACTTTGTACGAGAGATTGGTTTTTTAAACTGCTAAGTTTTTCCGGAATATTTTTGTATTGTATTACTCATAATGGTGTGAGAAATACGATTGTTTGGATGATGTTTACGCTAATTGCAGTTAGTGGGCAAAGCAATATGGAAGAGTGTACGAATGAATGAAAAAAGAATTTTGAAAAATGTAGGCGTAGTTTTTGCAATTTTGATTTTGGCCAAAATTGCAGCGTTTGCTAATGATGCTATTTTAGCTGCATTTATAGGGACGTCTGCCGATGCGGATGCATTTTATATGGTCTTGGGAATCCAACAGGTCATTTACCCAATGTTAAGTGTGGGAATATGGAAAGTATTCCTGCCTGAATATAAAAAAAATATGGTGTTAAACGGTGAAAAAGCGGCGGATATTTTTGCAAATAAAATTATGGTTTTATTTACAGGATTTTCGTTAATAGTTGCAGGATTAATATTTATATTTCACGAAAAGATTGTTTCTGTCTGCGCACCGGGATTAAAAGGCGATGTTAAGGTTTTGTGTGGGGAACTTCTTAAAATTTCATCGCCGTTATATGTGTTTATTATTATTTCTGCAGTAATTGCAACTATGCTGCAATGCCATGGTCAGTTTGTGGGAAGCCAGATACGTGAAATTGTTTCCCATATTCCGACGATTATTACCGCAATTTTTTTGTATCAAAGATTTGGAATTCCAGCCTTAGTTTACGGTCTGATTGCTGGAAGTCTTTTACGTTTTTTAGTAGAAATTCCGTTTATTAATTGGGAATATAAATTTACTTTTGAAAAGATAAGTTTTAACGAGACAGAAATTGGAATGCTTAAAAAGCTGCCGGAGGCGTTGCTTACTGCAGGAATTGAGCAGATAAATGTACTGGCTGATAAAGTAATGGCTTCCATGATGATAGTAGGTTCTATTTCTGCTCTGAATTACGCTCAGAAGTTAGTGAATGTATTTAGCGGCTTATTTGGGAATGCTATAGGAACGGCGCTGTATCCCCAGATAGCGGAGTATGCCGCAAAAAAAGACAGCGACAAAATAGAAAAAATTTTGGTTCAAAGCATATATGTAATTTGTTTTATGATGGTGCCTATTACGATCGGAAGCATATTTTTTTCCACTACCATTATTGAATGTGTATTTCAACGGGGAGAATTTGGAAAGGAAGCTACTAGGTTGACGGCAATAACATATCAATTTTATGTTATTGGGTTGTCTTTTGTTGGAATGAAAGCAATACTCTCCAATGTTTTGTATTCTTTTGGCGATACGAAAGGCGCTGTTCGGGTAAGTGTTTATACGGTTTTAGTAAATATAATTTTAAATATATTATTATCCCCATATATGGGTACAAGGGGATTGGCATTGGCAACTTCGATTGCTTCTATTGTAAATGTGTGTGTTAGTGTATATATTTTAAGAAAGTATGTTTTAATATCTTTAAAAAAAATATACAAGGAGATATTAAAAATTGTATTGTGTGCATTTTGCAGCTGTTTAATCACATATTTATGGCTAAATAATATAATGCTTAGCTGTTATGTGAAAATGTTGATTGCAGTCGTAGTTTGTATGTTTTTATATTTTGGAATATTGTATGTTGCTAAATCAGAATCAATTAGAATCAGTTTTATATATATTAGAAAAATGTTGGAAAAGTAAGAAGAAAAGTCAAAATATAATGATAAGAGCAGACCTGTAATAGAGGTGGTATAAAGATGGAAAAATTATTTGAAAAATCAATACTGAAAAATAGGATTATATTGTTAATAATAATAGATATTTTTATTATTCAGATAGCTTCTTTTATAGGACTGTTTTTGCGCTTTGATTTCAGTATTGAGTTAATACCAGACCGGTATTTAAACTGGGCGGTTAATTACACAGTATTTAACACAATTTTGACGATTATAATATTTGTATTATGTAAATTATATCGGAGCGTATGGCATTTTGCCAGTACAACAGAATTATTAAATATTATTATTGCCTGTACCTTTTCAACAATATGTATGTTGATTGGGACAAGGCTTATAAAATATAATATGCCAAGAAGTTATTATGTAATCTATTTTTTTTCTATGGTTATCATGGTGGCCTGCATTCGCTTTTTTTACCAAATAATTAATGTGATCCAAGACCAGAGAAAGCGGATGAACGCATATGGGATGAAAAATATTATGGTAGTCGGAGCTGGAAGGGCAGGTTCCATTATAGTCAAAGAATTGCAAAACAGCGTTCATTTGACACATCAAAATGTGTGTTGTCTTGTAGATGATAATAGTGCGATTCATGGAAAATTTATCCGCGGAGTAAAGATTGAAGGAGGCAGGGAAAAGATACCAGAATTAGTGGAGCGGTACAGGATTGATGAGATTATAATTGCCATGCCCTCCGCAGGGCAGGAATCTGTGAAAAGAGTATTGAAGCTCTGTAATGAAACGGGCTGCAAAATGAGAATTTTGCCCGGAATTTATCAGTTGATTAATGGTGAAGTCAGCGCGTCAAAATTAAGAGAAGTCCAAATTGAAGATTTATTAGGACGGGAACCGATAAAATTTGATTTGGATATTGTAGCGGGCTATGTGACCGGAAAAGTCGTTATGGTTACCGGCGGCGGCGGCTCGATCGGAAGCGAGTTGTGCCGGCAATTAGCAGCTTATAAAGTTGGTCAGTTAATTATTTTTGATATATACGAAAATAATGCGTATGATATACAGCAAGAATTGAAACGGAATTACCCAGAGCTGGATTTGGTTGTGTTAATTGGTTCTGTTCGGAATACGCATCGTATTCAGACAGTTTTTGAAGAATACAAACCTGAGATTGTATATCATGCGGCGGCACATAAGCACGTACCGCTTATGGAGGAGAGCCCTAACGAGGCAATAAAAAATAATGTATTTGGAACATTAAAGACGGCTATGGCTGCAGCAAATAATGGCGTGAAGAAATTTGTTTTGATTTCTACGGATAAAGCAGTTAACCCAACTAATATTATGGGCGCCAGTAAGCGCATGTGCGAAATGATAATTCAGACGATGGCTAAAGAAACAGCGGAGGGGAAGTATCGAACAGAGTTTACGGCGGTTCGTTTTGGTAATGTGCTGGGGAGCAACGGAAGTGTTGTGCCATTGTTTAAGAGACAGATTGCAGAAGGGGGACCGGTAACGGTGACCCATCCTGAGGTGATCAGATTTTTTATGACAATCCCAGAGGCCGTATCTTTGGTACTGCAGGCAGGAGCAATTGCAAAAGGCGGGGAAATCTTTGTGCTAGATATGGGAGAGCCGGTTAAAATATTAGATTTAGCTCAAAATTTAATTCGGTTATCAGGATTTAAGCCTGATGAAGATATAAAAATTGAAATTACAGGGCTTCGTCCTGGAGAAAAACTATATGAAGAAATATTGATGGCTGAAGAAGGGCTGCAGGATACAGAAAATAAATTGATTCATATTGGTAAACCTATTGATTTTGATGAAAAATTGTTTCTAAAGCAGTTGGATGAATTGAAAGAAATGGCAAACAAGGATACAGATGAAATAAGGAAGTTTGTCCAGCGTATTGTGAGTACCTATCACCCACAATAGTGATTTTGACAGTTTACACAAGGAAATAGATAATTAAGTTGAGGTTGGGATAGAGATGCTGAGAGAATGGGATGATTTGCCGGAATATATGAAACATGACAAAATAAAGGAATATTATGATATCCTTGCAAAACATAAATTTAGCTTAGAGATAAAACGTGTATTTGATTTGATTTTAGCCGTTATTCTTTTAGATATTTGTGCAATCCCTATGCTGGTTATTGCTGTATTAATTGTTGCAGATTCTAAAGGCGGTGTTTTCTACACACAGGAACGTATCACTGTCTATGGGAAAAAATTTAAGATTCATAAATTTCGTACTATGGTGGAAAACGCAGATAAGATAGGCGCTTCTGTGACGGTTAGCAGGGATAACAGAATAACAAGGGTTGGAGGCTTTTTACGGAAGTACCGCTTGGACGAACTGCCGCAGTTATTCGATATTATTGCTGGAAATATGTCATTTGTGGGGACAAGACCAGAGGTGGTTAAGTATGTAAAAAAATATACGCCAGAGATGCGGGCAACATTGCTTCTTCCGGCTGGAATTACAAGCGAGGCAAGTATCAGGTATAAAGATGAGGCGGATATGTTAGAAAACGCGGATGATGTTGACGAAGTTTATATCCGGCAGGTGCTTCCGGAAAAAATGAAATACAATCTTCAGGCAGTTAGGGATTTTTCGGTTATGCGGGATGTTGTTACGATGTTTCGGACGATTTTTGTTGTATTTGGGAAGAGTAATAATAAATAAAAGGAAGGGAAAAGAATGAAAAATAAAGACCTGAGAAATATTCCGTTTAGTCCCCCGGATATTAGTGAACTTGAGATCCAAGAAGTGGTGCAGGCGCTTCGCTCAGGATGGATCACCACCGGACCGAGGACTAAAGAATTTGAGAGAAAGATTGCTGATTACTGTCAGGTTGGCAGAGCAGTATGTTTAAATTCACAGACAGCCTGCGGAGAAATGACGCTTCGGCTTTTGGGGATTGGTGCGGGCGATGAGGTTATCGTTCCGGCATATACTTATACTGCAAGCGCCAGTATTGTATGTCATGTTGGAGCTGAACTTAAATTAGTGGATGTACAAAAGGATTCCTTGGAAATAGATTATGATGCGTTAGAAAGTATGATAACTGAGAATACCAAGGCAGTTATTCCTGTTGACCTTGGCGGGATACCTTGTGATTATAATCGTATTTTTTCTATTGTAGAAAAGAAAAAGAATTTATTTAAACCTGCAAATAAACTTCAAAAGGCAATTGGCCGCGTGGCGGTATGCGCGGATGCGGCCCATGCGTTTGGCGCGGTTTGGCATGGGCAGGCTGTAGGTTCTATTGCAGATTTTTCAAGTTTTTCATTCCATGCTGTTAAGAACCTAACTACGGCAGAGGGCGGCGCGCTAACGTGGAGAGCAATTGAAGGGGTTGAGGATGAAGAAATTTACCATCAGGTTCAGCTATTGTCCCTTCATGGACAGTCTAAAGATGCATTGGCAAAGACTCAGTTAGGCACATGGGAATATGATATAGTGGGTCCTTGGTATAAATGCAATATGACAGATATTATGGCTGGAATAGGACTGGCCCAGCTTGAGAGATACACGGGAATTTTAGAAAGAAGAAAAGAGATCATTGAACGATACGACGCTGCCTTTAAGCCTATAGGGATTGAAGTACTGCCGCATTTTACGGAAGATTATAATTCTTCGGGGCATTTGTATATAACTAGGATACCCGGAATTGATTTAGAACAGCGTCAGGAGATTATTGTGAAAATGGCTGAGGAAGGAGTAGCATGTAATGTGCACTATAAACCGCTTCCAATGATGACTGCTTACAAAAATATGGGATTTGATATAAAAGATTATCCGAATGCTTATAAACGGTTTGAAAATGCAATAACACTGCCGCTTCATACTTGTTTGACAGATTCAGATGTGGATTATGTAATTGATAAATATTGTGAGATTGTGAAGAGATATATTTAACATTAAGAAAGCTATAAATGAATGGGAAAAAGAGGAAAGAAAAATGACTGCTAAGAGGAAGAGAATAATTGCATTAATTACAAATAATGATGACGATGTATATTGTTTTCGAAAGGAATTAATAGAAGCGATCATTCATAATGGCTATCAAATGCTGATTTCTTGCCCTTATGGGGAAAAGTTTGAACTTATGAAGGATGTGCCTTATATCTATGACGACCCGGTGATTGACCGGCGGGGTACAAACGTATTAGCCGATTTTAAATTATATAGGCATTATTATAAGTTGTTTCGCAAATATCGTCCGGATGTAGTTCTTACATATACATCTAAGCCAAATGTGTATGCAAGCTTTGCGGCGAGGCAAATGAAAATTCCATATATAAATAATGTAACAGGGCTTGGAAGCGTACTGAAAAAGACAGGGCTTATGCGGATGTTTATCATGCGGCTTTTTAAAATTGCTTATCGGAATGCAGCGTGCGTGATGTTTCAAAATTCGACAAATATGAAGCTTGCTGTTAATTCCGGAATGGTTAAAGGGGAATATAAGCTAATACCTGGATCAGGCGTTGATACAGGGCGTTATCCTTTACAGCCATATCCGGACGGCGGGGACGGAATTAACGGCGGCAAGGTAGTGTTTAACTATATAGGACGTATCCTTTATGATAAAGGCGTGGATGATTATATTGAAGCTGCAAAAAGAATTAAAAGGAAGTATCCAAATACAGAATTTAATATGATTGGATTTATTGAGCCGACGGAAATGCATTATAAGGATAAATTGGCGCGGCTGGAAAAAAAGGGTATCGTGATTTACCGAGGCAGTCAGAAAGACGTAAAACCATTTATTGCGGGGGCGCATGCAATTATTCATCCAAGTACCTACGGAGAGGGTATGAGTAATGTTCTGCTGGAAAATGCGAGTTCGGGACGCTTTATTATCACAACGGATAATCCGGGATGCCGAGAGACGGTAAAGAATAATGAAACAGGGTTTATTTACCATGGAGGCAATGTAGATGAATTAGTTAATCGGATCGAGAAGTTTTTGAGTATGGATAATGAATTAAGGAAAGCTATGGGGATCTGCGGCAGAAAGTATGTAGAAGAGAATTTTTCGAGAGATATTGTTGTTGATGCATATCTGAAAAAAATTAAGAAGATTTTGTATTAATATACAAGGCAGTTGAATGTACATGATTTGTTTTTTATAAAATATATTTTCGGGAGTATAGAAGTATGTTCCATGTCTTTAAGATAGTTTGCATATTGTTTATTGAATTGAATATTTATTATTGCCTTGGCTGTATTATGAGTTATATAAAGTTTTTTCCAAAAGTATCTTCTCCGGCAGAGAAATTTATTTATGGATTTCTAGGATATCATTTTGTGTTTTGGATTGCGGCTTTTGGCTGTACCTATTTGAATGAATCGCTGCATGTTTTAAAATTGATATGGTTGTTTGTCATTTGTGTGTTGATGATAGCTTGCGTATTAAAGCGTACAGAAATTGTTCACTCATATAAAAATATAGTTATGGAATTTTGGAAATATAAATTTTTTATTGTGCCATGTATAGGTTTGGTAGCGTTTTTGATTTATTTTGTATGCGTAAATGGACAATCGGATGTTGATGCAAGGACGTATATTGGAGAAGTGACAAGCATAGTTGACACAGGCAAGTTATCGGGTTTTAGCGCTACAACAGGACAAATTTTGCAAAAGATCAGTTTAAAGAGAAGCTTTACAATGTTTGGAGTTAACAGCGCTGTACTTTGCAGCATATTCAAGATCCATCCGTTGATATTCTGCAGAACAGTAAGGGCATCCATAAATATTATTCTGTTGACTGTAATCTTATTTATAATATTTGAAGGTATCTATAAGAATTATGAGGAGAAGGTTGAACATGCCATAATGTCATTAATGATGGCACAGAGTTTTTTGTTTTTATTTGCAAATAGTATATATACAAGTTCGGTATTTATTTTGTATAGAACCTATGAAGGGAAGGCATATTGTTCAGGGGTATTAATTTTGATTGCAGCTTATTTTGCAGTTAAGTTATGCAGGACAAATGACCGGAGGTTTTTTGGCATGATATTTATTACGATGGTAACGTCTATGTCTATATCGGCTTCTGCAACCTTTATTACGCCACTGGCGGCAGGGTGCATTGTGTGTGCTTATATTATTATAAATCGTAAATGGAAATATATTATTCCTTTGTTTTTTTCATTCATGCCTAATATAGTATATATTTTGATGGGAATGGTAGGAATTTCCGGCTTTATTTTGGAGGGATAATATGCAGTCAGTTAATGGCTTTTTTGATATGATATGTCAGTTTATAAACGGAAATGTATTTTATGCCCTTGCCGGGATTTCTTTTTTCCTCTTGCTGTATTTCTGTGGAAAAAAAGAGAGAAATATAGTAATTACAGCAGCGCTGTTGTTGCTTGTTTTGGTTTATAATCCTGTTAGTTACCAAATAATTGGAGTTAAAATGGATTATGTTAAAACTTATTATCGTTTTTTATGGCTTTTTCCGGCTGCCTTGCTGCTTGCGTATCTGGTATATAAGATTATATTAAAATTTTGTGATAAAAAATACAGAATGGTATTCGTGTGTATGGTATGCGTGGGAGTATTGTTTTTCCATGTTGCGCCAGAAGAATTGAAGCTTCCTGATAATGCATGGCAGATTCCGGATGAAACGCTGGAAGTGGCAGAACAGTTGAAGACATTAATGAGAGAAAAGAATGAATCCAACGCAGTAATCCTTTGTGATTTGTATATTGGTAATACAATTAGGCAGTATGACTCCAGTTTTTGCTTTCCATTCAAACATTTTGGATTTTATGAATTAGAAGCTGATTTGGATGAAGAGACAGTTCATGGGTTAATGTCTATGCTAATGTATAACAGAAATGATATTTCTAAAGATGCTGTTGGTAAAATCATCCAAGAGAATCAGATAGAATACCTTATTATTAATGCAGTAAATGATGTTTCGCTGGCATATATGGAGGAGATGGGATGGCAGATTGTTTCATCTACATCTTCATATTATATTTTAAGTAAGCCAGAGTTTAGTATTTTCTCCTGCTTTTCAAAAGATAGGAGTTATTACGGTTAAAGGAGTTGAATAGGGCCATTTGCAATATATCAGATTAAAGTTAACGTCTTAGAATAAGTGGGGTAAAAGACAGGAATATCTGTAATAATGTGTGACGGACGTAAAGAATTAATTAGAAATGGAGAGAATTACAATGAAGATAGCGGTTGCGGGAACAGGATACGTAGGATTAGTCGCGGGGGTATGTTTTGCGGAAGTGGGGCATAATGTTACTTGTGTGGATGTGGACGAGAAGAAAGTTGCGTTGATGAAATCTGGGGTCAGCCCTATTTATGAGCAGGATCTTGAAGAACTGATGCAGAAAAATCATGCGGCGGGAAGACTGGATTATACGACGGATTATGTATCTGCATACAAGGATGCGGACGCGATTTTTATTGGCGTGGGAACGCCCGAGCAGCCGGACGGCTCTGCGAATCTTTCTTATATTGCGACTGCAGCCCGGCAGATTGCGGAAAATGTTGAGAGAGATTGCCTTGTGGTAGTGAAATCAACGGTTCCCGTGGGGACGAATGATAAGGTAGAACAGTTTATTCAGGATTTTCTGGTTCATGATGTGAAGATTGAGGTGGCAAGTAATCCAGAATTTTTGGCCCAGGGGACCGCGGTGCATGATACCTTGAAGGCGGCAAGGATCATTGTAGGTACTGAGAGCAAGGAAGCCGAAGCGAAGCTGATGGAGATTTATGAACCGTTTCATCTCCCGATTGTATCAGTGAGAAGACGGAGTGCGGAGATGATCAAATATGCCTGCAATGATTTTCTTGCGCTGAAGATTTCTTATATGAATGATATAGCAAATCTCTGTGAATTAGTAGGCGCAGACATTGAAGATGTGGCGAAGGGAATGTCTTATGATGAAAGAATCGGCGCCCGGTTCCTAAATGCGGGGATTGGGTTTGGCGGGAGCTGTTTTCCGAAGGATACCAAGGCGCTGGATTATCTGGCAAGACAGAACGGTTATGAACTTCGGACGGTAAAGGCAGCCATTGATGTAAATAAAGAACAGAAAACGATGCTGTTTAAAAAGGCGTCTAAGAGGCTGATTACGTTTAGTGGATTGAAGGTTGCCGTGCTGGGGCTGACATTTAAGGCGGGAACAGATGATTTGAGGGAAGCGCCGTCGCTGGAGAATGTTCCGCTTCTTCTGGAGGCGGGCGCAGATATCTATGCGTATGACCCGGTGGGCGCAGATAATTTTAGAAAGCGGTATCCGGAGGGGATTCATTATGTGGAGAGTCCAAAGGAGGCATTACAAGGCGCGAACGTATGCTTTATTTTTACTGAATGGAAGCAGATAAAAGAGATAGAGCCGGTTTGTTATAAAGAATTTATGCGGACGCCTTTGGTGTATGACGGAAGAAATTTATACAATAGAAAGCGGATGGAAGAAGCCGGCGTGGAATATTATTCGATTGGAAGATAGGGAGGCGCGGTATGAGAGCGGATTATAGAGAACTTGATTGTTCAAAGAAAATACTGGTAACAGGCGGAGCCGGTTTTATCGGCTATCATCTGAGCAGACGCCTGCTGGAATGCGGCTGTGCGGTTATGGGTCTTGATAATATGAACGATTATTATGACGTACGGCTAAAGGAGGACAGGCTGTCGAAACTGCAGGATTTTGAACGGTATAAGTTCATAAAAGCAGATTTGGCTGACAAGAAAAAAATGGAAGAGGTATTTGAGCAGTATAGACCGTCTATCGTGGTGAATCTTGGCGCTCAAGCGGGCGTCAGGTACAGCATTGACAATCCGGAGGCTTATATTCAGTCTAATATAATGGGGTTCTTCCATGTGCTGGAGTGCTGCCGCCATTATCCGGTAGAGCATCTTGTATTTGCATCTTCCAGTTCTGTGTATGGAATGAATAAGAAGGTTCCATATTCTGTGGAGGATAAAGTAGATAATCCGGTCAGCCTTTATGCGGCCACGAAGAAATCCAACGAGCTGATGGCTCATTGTTATAGTAAACTGTATGGGATTCCTTGCACGGGACTGCGGTTCTTCACCGTATACGGGCCTATGGGGAGGCCGGATATGGCATACTTTAAATTTGCCAAAAAGATTATGAACGACGAGCCGATCCAGATTTATAACAACGGGGATATGAAAAGGGACTTTACCTATATTGACGATATTGTTGCGGGGGTAGTCCGGATGCTGGATAACCCGCCCCTTGAAAATGAAGACGGGGTACGGTATAAAGTATATAATATTGGAAATAATCAGCCGGAACAGTTGATGGATTTTATAGGTACATTGGAGAAATGCTTAGGCAAAGAAGCAAGGAAAGAATATTTGCCGATGCAGCCCGGTGATGTCTATCAGACCTATGCCGATGTGGATGAATTGGTCAAGGATTTTGATTTTAAGCCGGCGACTTCCATAGAGGATGGACTGGGAGCGTTTACGGAGTGGTTTGAGGAGTACTGTTTATAAGGACTTATAATATTTGATAAATTTGATAAAGAATATTGCATTGGAAATACAAATAATATATAATATAGACTAAAAAAGAGGAGGAGAACCCAAATGAAAGAACAGAAGAAGGACTATGGTGTCATACTTCCTGTTGTAGTAGATACGCTTCCAGGAAGAGATTTGCGGACATCATTTATGGATGATAAGATATATAATGATCCCAAATCTAACAAAAGGCCGCACTTGTTATCTTCTGTGCATATGGGGGAAATAGAGGAGTTGCCTTTTTAGTATTATGGGCAGCCAGTTCTGCTTTTGCAGAACTGGCTTTTTAAGTTTGCCTTATTTCATATTTATGTGAATATTACTCATTTAGAGTAAGATAGTCCATGGATGGAGAATCCATAAAGAATATATACAAAAGAATAAGATATTGTTACAGAAGAAAGGAACTGTAACTTATGGGATGTGGGAGGCATATCGGTGGGAAATGTAAAAATGGTGAATTTATACCGATGCAGTTCGGCAGAAAGGAGGGTGACAGAAAAGGAAATACATTTTTTTGTAACGGATTACTTTGATGGGATTAAGGTGGAAAGTCTGGATTTGGAAAAAACAACATTGGCGGAATGTTTTGGCATTAAACATGTAGCCAATGTAGAGAAGAAAGGAATATCCTATCAAAGATATTGTTTGTTTGATATGGAAGATGAAGATGAGGATATTTTCGGAATTATTCAAGACATGTCATTGCTTACCATAATACAGGTTTTTATTAATCCGGATATTTATCAGGCATCAAGTTTTCAGGATGGAGGAGAAGTATCTTGCAGCCAATGTATAATGAAAATATCTAAGTATTTGGAATGTGTATTTGGGGAGAGAAAAAATCTTAAATGGAAGATTTATCGACTCCTTACAGATGGTGATTTTGCTATTGTTGTACGTAGCAGCCGGATTCATGATGCATATGATATTTCAACGCTTGTCAGAAGTATATTTTTACATGCAGAAGGGATGCAGGAGGATGTATCGGCCTTTTTTACGTATACGATTTCAGGAGTTCTGGATAAAAGAATCGATGGGAAAGATGCATGTGGAAAGATTGGCTGGTCTAAATATCTTGACATACAAGATCGTGTTATAGTGAGGATATGTTATTCACATAGGTTTTCTGGCATGCTTTATAAAAAAGAAAACAAGGAGATAAAAGAAAGTTTTTTGTCTTCTGGGGATCAACTTCTCGGATGGTACGATTATCAGATGGAATGTACGCCATCTGAATTTGAGGAAATGTATTCATTTATACGTGATTTTAAGTTTAATAAAAATCAAATAATTAGAGAAACGGAGTTTTCCGCATTGCAGGAAAAAACACAGATGGTACTGTGGATGTTAAAATATGGATGTATATCGCGTATAAATGAAAAATTGCTTTTGCATTATGAGGAAGAAAGCTTGCTGTCAGAGTCCCCCGAATACATATGGCAGTTAAGTTGTGAGAAAGAGTGGAATTCTTTGTATGAGCAGAACAATAAAAGGATTATTGAAGTGAGAAGCTCGGCCGAAGAGACTGAAAGGTTATTAAAAGAAAATTATCAAAGCGCTCGCAATTTAAAGGAATATGTTCGGCTATTAGGGCGTTTGTGCCGTATACTTTATGAAATAAATCAAATGCAGGAACAGCGAGTTAGTGTAGCTAATTTATTGAAGCAGTTGAATATTATGATGAATTCCATGAATGGCTATATAAAAGATTCGGAAATGAATGGATTTTCTGGAAAAAAAATAGCAAATCGGGTTGAAGCGCTTCTTCATGTAGGGATTAACGCATTGGAGGGCTTTACGAAATATATTCGTAATATTAATTTACAGACTATACAGACTCCGAATTTTGATTTACAGACCAATGTATGTGTAGAAAAAATGCTTCTTGCATATAGTCAGTTTATGAAGCCGTTTATGGAAAAAGCTGACGGTAGAAACGAAAAGGCATATTATTTGAATAACCCTCTTTATCCGATTATAATTCCAGATATGAGTGTTATGTCCCTTTCTGTTATTGTTTTGTTTAATTATTGTTATCCAAAAGAAAAGAACAGCGATAGGTTGATGGTAGTATTCAGTCCTACATTTTCTTATTTGTGTGAAAGTTGTTTTT
Organism: uncultured Dorea sp.; assembly: GCA_910584095.1. GTDB lineage: Bacteria > Bacillota > Clostridia > Lachnospirales > Lachnospiraceae > Claveliimonas. The sequence continues at coordinate 17,921 of CAJTYU010000022.1, forward strand.
TGATTCCAGCTATTTTTCATGAAATTGCGCATCAATTTAGATATGAAAATAGAGAAATAAGAAATAGAAATGTTGAGAAATATATATTCAAATCATTCTTATTTGGAATGATTAGAGATATTTTGGAAGATGAGAAGTATGGCATAACATCTGAAGCTATTACAGAAGAAATAGTTGAGAAAGCATATGACTTTACAGAGGGGAAATTGATTTCCGAGGAGGCAAGAAAAAATAATTTTCAGAATTTTGAGTATGAATTAACAAGAGTATTGGGAGGATTATGCGCGGCTGCAAATAAGCCGGAGGCTAATCCGGCTATATCTATTAGACAATACGTTGATCAAACAAAAAATAGTGTTTTGGATTATAACATGGAGATTTTGTCAGCGATAGAGTTAATTCAAAAGACTTTGGAAAAATGGGAAAGCAATCTGATAAAATATAAAGAAGATGAAAGACTTGATATAGAAATGAGAGATAAGCTGAATGATGTCTTGGCTCAATATAAAGCAGTACAGGAAAGACAGATTGCGGATGCTATTATTGCATTGCTGGAAAATATTAAGGAAAACCACGGAAAGAACATGGAAGAAGGAGCGAGCAAGCAGATAAAAGAAATATGTGAGAAAAAAACAGATGCCATAGACGGAGAGGAATTTGGAAAATGTTTGTTTGATATTTTTAACAAAATAGAAAAATACATTCCTGAAACGGAAAGACTGGATTTGAAAAACCTGTTAAAACAATATCATAATATATACCATACATACCGTACATACATGATAACGGAAGGAGAATTAAGAAAAGGGAAGGGTAGAGAAGATAGGAAATACCAAAAATATTTATCTGGACTCAGTCAGATTCTGTATGAAATAATTCTTGATTATTTGGATAAATATGAATACAAAAGAAATAGGGCGATGGACTGGGATGAAATTGCCATATCTAGCAGCCAGATAGAGTATCTGCATAAAAGAATTATAATTGAGAAGAAAGAAGGGATTGAAAAAAGACTGAGAGATATTTTGTCTGTATATGGGGAAAAGTATTTGATTAATAATTTTGTTCACAGTAAATCAATGCTGTACCGAGAAGTAACCTCTGATTTATTTATGTGCTCTATCATGGGACTGAACTCATTTGGATATTTAGTAGTTGTAGCCGAGACTTTTGCTTTTACAGAAGATAATAAAGGGATTCAGTATGAGAGGGTTTCAATAGTCTTACAATGCCTGTGCAGTAAAAGGAATGGCGAGAATCTTGACGCAGCAGAATTTGAAGAGGATTTGATGGAGATATTGCGTACTGAATTGAATAAATTACTAGAGGGAAATCAAGAGTTGCAAGAAGTTTGCGGAGTGGATTCATTTCTTTATCAGGACATAGAGACTATCAAGAAGACATTAGTAGATTTAAGGCAGGTAAGATCATTGACTTCTACCCAAGACTGGATTCTTAGGATATGTTGGCAGATAACTGTAATTGTGAAAAACCTTAAAAATAGTCAGGTATGCTGCAAGGTAATCGGGGAAAAGGATATTTGGAAAGACCTTGTATCAAAGCATTCTTATATTCAAAATACGGACAAACTACAAAAGATATTGAAAGAAAATGATGAGGTTGGTTTATGTAGCAGCATATCTGAAATATTGAACAGCCCTACATCCTATTTCAAGGATAGAAAGTCAATAACGTTAGAAGAGATTTGCTTTATTTTTGATAAATATGAGAAAAATTGTAGATGTATAATGCAGGAACAGTGAGGGGGATGTATGGCAGTTAATGAATATAAGGTAGACCATTTTCAAGAATATATCGAAGTGGTTTCATCAATAGGAAAGAGAAGGAAAAGCAAATTGGGGCATCCCCCTGTTCTGTGGTTTAGAGGACATCGGAAGCAATCATGGAATTTATCCCCTACATTACTGAGGGGAGTGAAGCTGAATTCCATAGCAGGAGTAAATAATGCATCTGGAAGGGCGATGGAAGAAGAATTGCGAAAGCAGCATTATTTGGCAAAAAATTATCATTTTCTCTCTAAGGATCCGAAAACAAATATTGAATGGTATGAAGTTATGCAGCACCATGGAGTAAAGACAAGGCTTCTTGATTGGTCGGAATCGGCGGTTCATTCATTAATATTTGCGCTTGAATGTTTTTTTGATGAAAAGCAATATCGTACGGTAGATAGAATTAATAGTTCTCCTTGTGTTTGGATTTTGGAACCCATTGAGTGGAACTTAAAAGCGATTAAGAAACTTCTGTTTAATAAGAAGATATTAGATGAATGTGTAGATAGACTTTGCGCATCATATAGGAAAAAATGCAGAATTAGGAAAAGGTATGAAGAACTGGTTTTAGCATTTGACGACTATATTAAAAGTGATTCAACAGAGCATCTGAAAGGAATTTTTAATATGAGCAGTATGATGGAAGGTCTTCAGATGAAAAGTAATTCGGAATGGGTACAGCTTCTGGAGAAAGGTGAATTGTACTATTGCCTTTTCAATTTGTTGATATTTATATATCTTTCAACAGAACAGAAGAGTTGGAATGATGTACTGCCGCTGTCAATTGTAGAGTCTTATCACAGCGAAAGGATTCGGGCACAAAAAGGAGCATTTTCCATTTTTCCATATTATAAAGAAGATGATTTGTATAAAAATGTGGCAAAAATGGGAATTTTGTTAGATGCAATGGAGTATATGAGAGACGGGAATTATTTTTTGCATAAGGTTCTTTTGCGTAATCCAACAGAAATTGCATTTGAAGTTATGAATTCTGGATTGAATGTTAGTTGGCTTTATCCAGAAATGCCAGTTGTAGCGAATGCAATTGAGCAGAGAGAGATATTTTATTAAAATTGAAGCATATATAAAATATAAACACAATTTGTTGTAAAGGGTGATGGGAAATGAGAGATAATAGCATATGGAAAAAATCAATTATAAGGATGCTGGCTGTACTGGTATGCTGCTTTGTTTGCATGGGACAGGTTCATGCGGAGGATTTAGACAGTCGTGAGAATCAGCTGGGAGAACAGCTTGCGGATGGCAGAGTAGAGAATGAGGACAATGCCGCTCCGAATGAAAATGAAGCGATTGCGGACACGGCGCCAAAAGATGAAGCGCAGACAGAGGATAAAGATATACCGGATAATTCGGTTCCGCCTGTGCAGAATGAAATTATTCAAAAACAAAAGGCTGACGTACCGGCGGTAACGATTGATAATGTGAATACCGCAGATGGTACGTTTCGTGTGCAGGCCCGTAATATTCCAAACAGCGGCAATATTAGGAAAGTAGAATTTGCAGTATGGAGTGATGTAAACGGTCAGGATGACGTAAGATGGTATCCGGCAAATTTGGATAGTAACGGAATATACGAGGCATATGTCAATATAAATATGCATAAGTATTCCTTTGGCTCTTATCAAATCCATGCGTATGCAACGGATTTATCCGGCAATGAATCTTTTGTAGGCGGAGCAAAGCAGAACATGGATGTTCAAAAGGGAAAGCTGGCTGTTGCAGGCGGTAAGGATGTATATACATATACGGCTGAACTGAAAGATGCAGTTGTACCGGGAGGAATTGAAGAAATCCGTTTTGCGGTATGGTCCGATGCGAACGGTCAGGATGATATTGATTGGTATAATGTAAAGAGAGCGGATAATGGAGCTTACCGGGCGAATATTTCCTTGAAAAAGCATAAAGGTTTCGGAGACTATAACGTGCATGTTTATGCGAAGACAAAGAGCGGGGAGCTTACTTTTGTAAATGGAAGGACATTTTCAACGATAGACGCTCCGGAAGCTAGAAGCGTGAAGGTAGAGAAATATGATGAGAATAAAGGGACTTTCCAGATTGTAATTTCTGATGTAAGAAATTCGGAATACATTGAAGAAGTTAAAGTTCCCGTGTGGAGCGATGTCGGCGGTCAGGATGATTTGAAATGGTATCTGGCCAAGAAAAATTCAAAAGGACAGTATATTGCCGATGTAAATATCAGAGATCATAAATATACAATGGGGAAATATATTGCCCATGTATATATTACCGATACTACCGGATATTATTATTTTAACTCCGGTATAGATTATAACGTAAATATAAAAAAGGGAACTATGACGGCAAAGCAGATATCTGGCAATAAGCGGCAATATATGATTGAACTGAAAGATATTGCCGTTCCAGGAGGCGCCGCGGCAGTTCGGTTTGCGGTATGGAGCGTGGCTGGCGGTCAAGACGATATACGTTGGTATACGGCGGACAGAAAAACGGCGGGCAGTTACCAGTTTAAGATGTCGGTGGAAAACCATAAGGGACTTGGCGAATATAAAATACACTCCTATGCAGTTATGCCCAACGGTGCAGAGAACTTTATTAACGGAACAAGTTTTAAAACGGCTGTTCCCCGGATTAAAGCTGCTGAATTGATTAATGTAAACAGGGGGAAAGGAAAATTTCAGGTCAAGCTTACCGGCGTGACAGACAGTGAATTGATACAAAAGATAGAGATACCAGTATGGTCGGAACAGAATCAGGGAGATCTTATATGGTATACCGCCGCGAAAAACAGAGACGGCAGTTATACGGTTGATGTAGATATTCGAAATCATAAGTATAACGCGGGAGTTTATCAGGCGCATGTATACGTTACCGACGCGACTGGAATAAAACAATTTGCAGGCAAAGGTCTGAGCTGTAATATGAAGCCTAAGTACGATAGTCTTACAGCGGCGGATACAAATAAGAATAAAACAGAAAAATCATATCGTATTACTTTGAAAGGCCTTGATATTCCGGCGGGAGAAAATGGAGTCACATTTGCAGTGTGGGGAGACGCGGCTGGTCAGAACGACCTCCACTGGTATCATGCGGCAAGAGGCGCGGACGGTACGTATACATATACCTTAAATATCTGGGACCACAAGGAATTGGGCAGGTATAACGTACATGTATATTACACGACAAAGGCAAATACAACGGCTTTTGTGGGGGCAACATCATTTACGCTTAAGAATACTCCAAAAGCCATGACAGCAATTTCGAATGTAAACGGTACGCAAGGAAGCTTTACGGTAACCGTATCTGGGGTTACGGCGCCGTCGGGCGTATCAAAGGTTCAAATTCCAGTTTGGTGCGCGGATGATCAGAGCGACATTAAGTGGTATGAAGGATTGAAAGTAAGAGAAGGCGTTTATACTGCGAATGTTAATGCAGCAAATCATGGATTCCATTTTGGGAATTATAAGGTGCATGTGTATGTTACTATGGGAAATGGGATTACGGCATGTGCCGCTGTGACCAGTAAGAATTTTCAGCCGAAAAATTATGTATATAGTTACCGCATCAGCAACACCCAGTATGAGGTAGGGATTCTAGGAGCAACAGAAGGAAAAGTCCAGTTTCCGACATGGAGCGATGCAAACGGGCAGGACGACATGGTGTGGTATCAGGGCGTCGACTGCGGCGGCGGTAAATGGAATGCACGTATTGATAGTCTGAACCACAGCAGTTCGGGAGGTTATACGACCCATGTGTATGTGGGAAATGCTTGCGTAGGAACCGCTTCTTATTCATTAGACAGAATTCCGCCGGCTCAGGCTGCGATGATGAAGAGGGCAAATTGGTACAGCAGCTCTACGCCGTATTTGATTCTGGTAAATAAGAGTTCGCATTTGGTAGGCGTATTCCAAGGATGGCAGGGGAATTGGAATCTGATTAAGTTCTGGGATTGTGCGGACGGCAAGGCAAGTACGCCGACCGTGGAAGGCGAGTTCCGTGTTGGAAGCCGCGGCTATTACTTTAATTCCGGTGCATACCGCTGCTATTGGTGGACTCAGTTTTATAATGATTATCTATTTCATTCAGTTCTTTATGACTGGAATGGCAATCTTCAGGACGGCAGGGTAGGTCTGGGGTTATCCCATGGATGCGTTCGTCTTAAGATAGATAATGCGAAGTGGATTTATGATAATATTCCTTCCGGCACGAAGGTTGCAGTATATCATTAAGCATAGAGAAGGTAATTAGATGAAGATAGAAGGATATTATTCATCTGGCGAATTTGCCCGAATGGCAAATGTGACTCTGCGGACAATCCGCTATTATGATAAGCAGAATGTATTAAAGCCCTCGCTTGTAACAGAAGCGGGGGCCCGCTTCTATACGGAGGAGGATTTTGCCAGACTGCAGCAGATACTGCTGCTAAAATATTTGGGATTTTCACTGGAGGACATTAAGGGAATGATAATTGACGATCCGGATTATCATTTTATGCTGGATTCCCTGAATATTCAGTTAAAGCTGGTAAAGGACCGTATTGAGCAGATGCAGCTGGTGGAGCAGGCGATACAGGATACGGCTGAGGCAATCCGTACAGAGAAAATTATTGACTGGAGCAGGATGCTGAAATTAATTCATCTGACCGGAATGGAAAAAAGCTTTAAGAACCAGTATCAGGATGCATCAAATATATCAGCGCGCATAAACCTTCACAGCCTGTATTCACAGAACAAGCAAGGATGGTTTCCATGGATTTATGAACATATGCGGGTTGTATCCGGGATGCGGATTTTGGAAATAGGATGCGGCGACGGAGAACTGTGGAAACAGAATCTTAAAAGTCTTCCTGACGGCATTAGTATTTCTTTATCAGATATATCGGAAGGAATGCTCAGGGATGCGAGACGGAAGATTGGCGCGGAAGATGCCAGATTTGATTTTTTTGAATTTGACTGCCATAATATTCCGTATGAGGACGGGACCTTTGAAATGGTAGCGGCCAATCATATGCTGTTTTACTGCATGGATATTGAGAACGTATGCAGAGAGGTAAGAAGGGTATTGAAACCAGGCGGAAAATTTGTTTGCGGGACATATGGCGGGGATCATATGAAAGAAGTTAACGGACTGGTACAGAAATTTGACGAAAGAATTGTACTTTCCGCAGAAAAGCTGTATGAAAGATTTGGAAGAGAGAATGGCAGACAGATATTAGAACCTTATTTTTCAAATATTCAGTGGGTGCAGTATGAGGATAAATTAATAGTTCCGGAACCGGAACCATTAATTGCATATATATTGTCCTGTCATGGAAATCAAGGACAACATCTGCTTAACAGATATAGTGAATTTCGGAGTTATGTAAAAAAAAGGACGGAAAAGGGATTTAAGATTACAAAAGACGCTGGTATTTTTATATGCAGATCATAGTATTAGCGCAAACGGTTAGAGAAGGATGCTCAAAAAATTTATAAAAAAGACTTGAAGGTGACCTAAGGTCACCTTTTATAATATAAATAATAAATACTTGCTGTGTTGAATTTATAAAAAATGTGAATACTAATGAAAAGTATGATGGAGGTTGCAAATGAAGGGAATTATTTTAGCGGGAGGTTCCGGTACACGTCTGTATCCGCTGACGATGGTAACGTCGAAACAATTACTGCCAATCTATGATAAGCCGATGATTTATTATCCTATGTCGGTTTTGATGAATGCGGGTATCAGAGATATACTGATTATTTCTACGCCGCAGGATACGCCGAGATTTCAAGAGCTTCTTGGCGACGGGCGTCAATTTGGAGTAAATCTATCCTATGAAGTGCAGCCAAGCCCGGATGGACTTGCACAGGCGTTTATTATCGGTGAGAAGTTTGTAGGAAACGATACGGCTGCAATGGTATTAGGAGATAACATTTTTGCAGGACATGGATTAAAAAAGCGGTTAATGGCGGCCGTTGGCAATGCAGAATCCGGTAATGGAGCGACGGTATTCGGATATTATGTGGATGATCCAGAGAGATTTGGCATCGTGGAATTTGATCATAGCGGAAAGGCAGTTTCTATTGAAGAAAAACCGGAGCATCCAAAGAGCAATTACTGTGTAACCGGTTTGTATTTCTATGATAATCACGTGATTGAATATGCAAAGAACCTGAAGCCGAGCGCAAGAGGAGAATTGGAGATCACGGACCTGAACCGAATTTATCTGGAGAAGGGTAAGCTTAACGTAGAACTTTTGGGACAAGGTTTTACATGGCTGGATACAGGAACGCACGAAAGTCTTGCGGACGCTACGAATTTTATAAAAACGGTAGAAACTCATCAGCATCGTAAAATTGCGTGTCTGGAAGAAATTGCGTACTTGAACGGCTGGATCACTAAGGATGATGTGCTGAAAGAGTATGAGGTTTTGAAGAAAAATCAGTATGGACAGTATTTAAAGGATGTGCTGGACGGAAAGTATCAGGAAAATTTATATTAGTTTTAGCTGTATATAAAGCGGCGGAATCGTAAACAGCGAAAATGAGTTAAAGGAATCAAAATAAAAGGAGACTGAGATTATGACAATTATTGTAACCGGCGGAGCCGGATTTATTGGAAGCAACTTTGTATTCCATATGTTGGACAAATATCCGGATTATCGGATCGTATGCCTTGACTGTCTGACTTATGCAGGTAATTTATCGACCCTTGCGCCAGTGATGGACAAGCCGAATTTCCGCTTTGTAAAGGAAAGTATTACAGATCGTGAAGCTGTATATAAATTGTTTGAAGAAGAAAAACCGGATATGGTTGTAAATTTTGCCGCGGAGAGCCATGTTGACCGTTCCATTGAGAATCCAGAAGTATTCTTGGATACAAATATTAAGGGGACGGCAGTTTTGATGGATGCCTGCAGGAAATATGGCATTACCCGTTACCATCAAGTGTCGACAGATGAAGTATACGGCGATCTGCCGCTGGACAGACCAGATTTATTCTTTACTGAGGAGACGCCGATTCATACCAGCAGTCCATACAGTTCATCAAAAGCGGCGGCGGATCTTCTGGTATTGGCGTATCACAGAACCTATGGCCTGCCCGTAACCATCAGCAGATGCTCCAATAATTATGGACCATATCATTTTCCGGAGAAGCTGATTCCTCTTATGATTGCCAACGCGCTGAATGATAAACCGCTTCCTGTATACGGTAAGGGCGAGAATGTACGCGACTGGCTGTATGTGGAAGATCACTGTAAAGCAATAGACTTGATTATTCATAAAGGACGCGTGGGCGAGGTTTATAATATCGGCGGACACAATGAAATGAAGAATATTGATATCGTGAAGATGATTTGTAAGGAGCTTGACAAGCCGGAAAGCCTGATTACCTATGTGACAGACCGTAAAGGACATGATATGCGCTATGCTATTGATCCCGCTAAGATCCACAATGAGCTTGGCTGGCTTCCAGAGACGATGTTTAAGGACGGCATTAAGAAGACGATTCAATGGTATCTGGATAACAAAGAATGGTGGGAAACAATTATTTCTGGAGAATACCAGAATTATTATGAGCAGATGTATGGAAATCGTTAATTTAGGAGGTTAGATGATGAAGGTATTGGTGACGGGCGTTGGCGGGCAGCTTGGCCATGATGTGATGAACGAACTGGCAGAGAGAGGATATGAAGGGATTGGTTCGGATATCAGAGAGGTTTACAGCGGTATTCAGGATGGAACAGCGGTAACGTCTATGCCGTATGTACAGATGGATATTACAGACGCAGAATCCGTAGAGAAAGTTATGAATGAGGTTCATCCGGATGTTATGGTACACTGTGCGGCATGGACGGCGGTAGATAATGCGGAGGATGAGGATAAGCGGCCGATTGTAAAAGCGATTAATGCGGACGGAACAAAGAATATAGCAAGGATGTGCAGAGAGCTGGACTGCAAGATAGTATATTTAAGTACAGACTATGTATTTGACGGTCAGGGGACAGAACCATGGCAGCCGGACTGTAAGGATTATAAACCGTTGAATGTATATGGGCAGACGAAGTTAGAGGGTGAACTGGCGGTATCGGAAAGTCTGGATAAATATTTTATCGTCCGAATCGCATGGGTTTTCGGTAAAAACGGCAAGAATTTTATCAAGACTATGCTGAATGTAGGTAAATCCCATGATACGGTTAGCGTTGTAAACGACCAGATTGGAACGCCGACGTATACCTTTGATCTGGCAAAACTCTTGGTGGATATGATTGAGACAGAACAGTATGGTTATTATCACGCCACAAACGAAGGGGGTTATATCAGCTGGTATGACTTTACCAAAGAGATCTTTCGTCAGGCAGTGGAACTGGGCCATAAGGAGTACTCCGAAGAGCGGTTGAAAGTAATTCCTGTGACTACCGAGGAATACGGCGTGTCAAAGGCGGCGAGGCCATTTAACAGCCGGTTAGATAAGAGCAAACTGGCGGAGAATGGATTTAAGCCGTTACCAGTCTGGCAGGATGCTTTGGCGAGATATTTGAAGGAGATTGAATTTTAGACTTTGAGAAAAGATAAGGAAATCTGCCTGATGTATTTTCAGGCAGATTTAGTGCGCTATACTATATTTTGTGGAGGAAAGGAAAATGGGACAAATTAAAGTTGATAAAAACGCAGGCGGAATCGAGGGACTTTGTGTCATTGAACCGGCGGTACATGGAGACTCCAGAGGATATTTTATGGAGACTTATAATCAGAAGGATATGGAAGAGGCGGGTCTTAATATGATGTTTGTACAGGATAATCAGTCCTGTTCTGTAAAAGGAGTGCTGCGAGGGCTTCATTTTCAGAAGGAATATCCGCAGGGAAAGCTTGTGCGTGTGATTAGAGGAAGGGTATTTGATGTTGCGGTGGATCTTAGAAACGGCAGCGAGACCTATGGAAAATGGTTTGGAATTGAATTAGCGGAGGATAATAAGAAGCAGTTTTATATTCCGGAAGGATTTGCCCATGGCTTTTTGGTGCTTAGCGATATTGCTGAGTTCTGTTATAAATGTACGGATTTCTATCACCCGGGAGACGAGGGCGGACTTGCATGGAATGATCCGGAGATTGGCATTGTGTGGCCGCAGGTTACCGGGAAATATCAGGGCAGCGCATCGGCCGAGGGGTATCGGCTGGAGGATGGGACAAAATTGAATTTGAGCGAGAAGGATCAAAAGTGGGGAGGGTTAAACGAAAAAGGCTGTTAATAAATTTTAAAGGAGTGAGTTTTGGTGGAGAAATGGAAAAAGCTGACAATTGCAGTATTAGCTGCGTTGACGGGAGGATGTAGTATATACTTATTTTATAATCAGGCGCTGGGAGTTTTTCCAAGTGATTTGGGGGCGCATATTGCCGCGGCGCTGGATTCGGGTAATCTGCAGTATACGATCACAAAGCCGGTTTTCCGTTTTGTATTTCGATATATGGGAGGGAATCTGGGAATTGCGGTTTTCCTTTCAGCGATAATTGTGATAACGTTCCTTGCCACAAAGAGGCTGCTGGATTTTTATCTGGATTATGAAGAGAAAGATTCTTTTGATATATATATCATTGCAATCTTGCTGAATTTTGTTCTGGCTGTTCATATTCCTTTTATACACAGCTATTGGAACGTAGGGGTGCAGGAGCCGACAGAATGGCATAATAGTACGTATATCATAATGAAGCTGTTCGGAATGGCTGCCCTGCTGCTCTATTTTAAAATTGAAGAAAATTATTTGTCAGGAATTAATAAGAAGGAATGGTTGTTGTTCTGCTTATATCTGACGATTACTAATTCAGTTAAGCCCAATTTCATATTGGCGTTTGCACCTGCAATGCTGTTCTTTCTAATTATTGATTTTTCAAAATATTACAGGGATAGGCATGCAGTGGCTAATATGGTTTATTTTGGGTGCGCAGTGCTGGTGTCCTTGACGGTGCTGATTTGGCAGAGCTACGTCTTATACGGACAGGAAACGGGCGACGGAATTCGAATTGGTCTTGCCGCAATGTTATCCAGATGGCACAGATGGCCGCTTATTTCACTGATTCAGTCAGCGGCGTTTCCTCTGTTTATTCTGGCGGCAAATATCAAGGAAATACTCAGCGATAAGAAACACCTGTTTGCGTGGATTATGAATGGAATTGCGTTGGCGCAGTATCTGCTTTTGCATGAAGTTGGAAGCAGGGCGGAGCATGGCAATTTCGATTTTGGCTATAGCTTTACATTGATGCTGGTATTTGCAAGCTCTATATCAATTATTCATAGGCAGAGAAAGAATCATAGCAGAAGTAAATTATATTTTGCTTCCGGATATTTATTATTTGCGCTGCATGCTGCAGCCGGAATTATTTATTTCATAAAGTTATTACTAGGCGGTTCATATTATTAAAATTAATATAGCAAAGAAATATAGCGCGTTATAATTATATCTGTATTATTTTGGCGTTGGGGGGATGCATATGAAGCATTTAAAGAAAATAATGAGTATTGTACTGGCGGCTGTTCTTCTGTTTTCAGGGATGACGGTATCTGTTCAGGCGGAAGAAATATCATTGGAAGCGAGTGAAAAACAAGATGAGGCAGAGCCTTTAGAAAAACAAGACGAGGCAGAGCCTTTAGAAAAAGAAGAGATTGAGGCAGAACAGACGGAGCCGGTTATAGACAGCGGAGAAGAGCTGCCGGATGCAGCGCCGCAGATTACAGAAAATGTAATTCAAACCGAAGAAACTACTGTGGAAGATGTAGTAAATAATGTCGGAGAGAGTTGTCTTGCGGCATGTACGACAGATTTTGATAAGGCCTTATGGATGCATGACTGGATTCTGGAACATGCAGAGTGCGACGATTCGGCCGGGGCCGGCATGGCGGCAGACGTTCTTGTCGGAGGCGTTGGCAATTGCGAGGCTTATCATAATGCATATGCGGCGCTTCTTGACAAAGTGGGCGTTCAAGCCGGGCGAATAGAGGGAGGCGGACATGTCTGGACGGCTGTAAAAATGGACGGCGTATGGTATCAGGTAGACGCCGCGCTGGATGACGCGGGCGGGATTGAAGAGAGTTATAAGAAACATCTATATTTTGGCTTGACGGACGAGCTGATGCGCTATGCGCATCCGGAGCATGTTTCTGCTGAACCGGGCTTGGAATCGCCGGCTTTAGATAATAATTATTTTATTAAAACCGGTAAAATAAAGGACTGGTCTTCTCTATTTGAGGAAACGATAAGACAGAATATAGCAGATGGAAACGCGGAATTTGTACTTGAAATGCCGGAGAATATGATGAGTAGGGAGGAGGAAAATATTATTTATTTTCTTACTGCTTATCAATTATCAATAGAAACATGGGATACGGAAGGCTTGTCTGTATCATATCAGAATCGGCAATTGATATGTGGGCTGGAAAAAGGGCAGACAAAGGAGAATGAAGCAGAGAAAACGGAGAAGGAAAGCGTCGGTGAGAACAATACGTATTCCGTCTCTTCAAGAGCCAGTCTGCTTGAATTAAAGAAAAATAAAACGGAATCAGTGATAAATATTAAATTGTCTAATACTTTAGCGGAAGGAAATGCTAAAATTATATTTGCCGTATGGGGCGAAGCCAGCGGTCAGAATGATTTGAACTGGTATCCGGCCAAGAAGGAAGCAAAGGGAGTTTATGAAGCGCGGGCTCAGGTGTCGACACACAAAGAGGCTGGGAAATATATTGTACATGCTTATGTGGAACAAAACGGTATTCAAACATTTCTTGCCGGCGGAACTGTGAAGATATCAGGGCTTACGGCAGGTAAAATGAGCTGGAATAAAAAGAAATCATCTGTAAATGACGGGAAGTACCGGATAGAACTGGAAGATGTGGAATCTCCAGCGTCGGTTCAGAGCGTCCGGGCAGCAGTGTGGAGTAATTTGAACGGACAGGATGATTTGGAGTGGTATAATGCGAAGAAAAGTGGGGATAAGTGGTATCTGGACGTAGAAGTAAAAAAGCATAAGTATAGAACAGGCCGTTATTTTGCGCATGCATATGCGGCGGATAACCGCGGAATTTCTCATTATGTGCAAGGAATAACATTTACGGCGGGGAAGATGAAGGCAGATCGGCTTGTGATACAGAAGAATAAGGCAGAATCAACAATAACGGTGTCTATGGATAATATATCTGGAAACGACCCGGTTACTTTTGCGGTGTGGGGCGAAGCGGGCGGTCAGAACGATTTGCTCTGGTATCCCGGTCAGAAAACCGGCGAACGTGCTTATGAGGCTCAGATTCCAGTATCCGCGCACAAAGAGGCTGGGCAGTATCTGATACATGTGTACGGGAAACATAACGGAACGTTGTATTTTCTGTCGGGAGGCGCTGTAAACATAAAGGGTATTTCTGCCGGAAGCGCGAGCAGGAATGAGAAGAAATCGTCTGTGAAGGATGGAAAATATAGGCTGGAAGTGAGAAATATCAAGTCTCCGGCATCTATACAGAATGTTCGGATCGCAGTATGGAGCGATAAAAACGGACAGGACGATATCCGGTGGTATGACGCGAAGAAAAGCGGGGATATGTGGTATGCCGACGCCGACGCGTGTTTTCATAAATTTGACGACGGCGTTTACCATGCGCATGCATATGCAACGGACAGCCGGGGAATCAGCCAGTTTGCGGGCGCGGTGAATTTTCTGGTAAGCGGGGTAAAACGAAACCAGTTGAATATCTCGATGGATAAAGAACACAGGTATATGACTATCACATTAAAGGCGGCTGCAGTCGACGGAGTCGTTGAATTTCCCGTATGGGGAGCTGCCGGAGGTCAAAATGATATAATATGGCACAAAGGAAACCGGATTGCTCCGTATACATATCAGGCTGTCGTAGACATTTCAAAGCATAAGGAGACGGGAAATTACATGGTTCACGCCTACAGCCAGACTCATAATACGAGGTCATTTCTTGCCGGAGGAAGCGTGGCTGTAAAGGGAATTACGGGAGGAAAAACGGAAGCGTCTGTTAATAGGGATATTGCAACGATAGATGTAAAAGTGTCTGGAATTACGGGTCCTTCCGCGATTGCTAAGGTGTCGGCTGGAGTGTGGACTTCTTCGGGAGGACAGGATGACCTTCAGTGGTATGAGGCCGTAAAAAAGAAAGACGGATGGTATGTGACGGTAGATACGGCAAAGCATAATTTTGAGACCGGCAGCTATAATATACACATGTATGCTACTGACAACAGGGGAATCCGAATGCTTGCCGGAGGAGCTTCGCCGGTGATGAAGCCGGCAGACAGGGTGAAGATATCCGCGAAAATAGGAGCCGGAGGAACAAATGTGGGAATTACCGGAACGGGTATTCGGGGAGCGGAGAGCGTCCGGATGGCCGTATGGGGAAATGTGAACGGCCAGAATGATCTGTTATGGTATACAATGTCTAGAAGCGTGGGAATAAAGTATCAGGGTCAGATAGATCTTTATGATCATCTGGAAACCGGAAAGTATCTCTGCCATGTATACGCGGTGGGAGGAGACGGAGTAAGCCGTTATGTAGGGGGAACGGAGTTTAAGGTGGATAAATTTAACTCAAATCACCTCAGAATCCTAGACACCGACAATATAAATGGGAAATGCAATGCAAAGCTGTATTTCCCAAAGGCGAAGAAAAAGATTATAGGAATCAGGATGGCCGTGTGGACGCAGGCAAACGGACAGGATGATATTTTCTGGTATGATGCGTCCGGTTCCGGCGATGTCTGGAATGCAGTCGTTGATTCCCTGAATCATAAGTGCGAGTCGGGTATTTATAATATTCATGTCTATGGGAAAGCGGCGGATGGAAGCGAGGAATATCTGGCTGGAACTGCCTTCCATATGACGCGGACTACAAGAAGATATCAAAACCCGGGACAGTATTATCAGATTGCGGATTCTATCTCGCTGTCCGGGGGCGGATATAATCTGTCTTACGGGTATGAAGGCGTGAAGGTTATGAAAGTTATCCGCTGTCTGGGACTGGGATCTGGAATCGGTATGGGAGGAGCCTTTTACGGCCAGAATGTTGTAAATGCGGTTGCAAGCTTTCAGCGGCGTATCGGACTGCCGCCGACAGGAAATGTGGATCTGCTGACATGGCTCCATATGGGCTATACAGAAGCCCAATGGAATTTGTGGGGCGCTTATGTAAGTCCGGTCAGAGTAAATAAGAACAGTACAAGACAAGAGCATATCGAAGCAATGATCAGTACGGCGTATTCTTATATGGGAACGCCTTATGTGATAGGGGCGTCAGGCCCTCCGGGAACGGGAATTGACTGCAGCGGGCTGGTAATGCAGGCTTTATACGGCGCGGGACTGGATATTTCGCCCATGAATCCAGTAAGGCACGCACATCCCGGATATGAATATGAATCTAGAAATATCTGGGCGTCTCCGCATCTTATGCATGTGGATTACAGCCAGAGACAGAGAGGCGACCTGATATTTTACCAGAGTAATTCCGGGGTAATCATCCATGTCGCAATATATCTTGGGAATAATATGGTTATCGAGTCTTGGCCGAATCAGGTGGTGGTGTGGCCGATTAGCAATGCTCAAAGGTCAAATGTCAGGGGCGTTGTAAGGCCGTTTGTGTAATAGGTTCACCGATGTGTGCGGCAGGTATCCGAAAAGATAGTTCAGGCGCCTGCCGGAAAGCACATTGAGAGAGTATATGATCAGGAGAGAATATGGATACGTATAAAATAAACTGGCTGAAAATAATAAAGAAGCTTTCGCCGTATAACATAAAAAAAGGTTTGCTTTATTTGAAACATTTTGGACCGAAGGAATTTTGGATCCGTCTGACAGAACGGTTTCAGACAGACGACGTGGATTATGAGGAGTGGTATAGGAACCATAAGCCGCTTATGGAAGAGCTTGAAAAGCAGCGGAAAAAGGTGTTTGATTATATGCCGTTAATCAGCATTCTTGTGCCTGTGTACAATACTCCGGAAGAGTTCCTCAAACAAATGATTCAATCTGTAAGAAAGCAGACCTACGGTAATTGGGAATTATGTATTGCTAATGCCAGCCCGGATGATGCGCGCCTGACGGAAATTTTAAAGATTGCAAAGAATGGAGACAGCCGGATTAGGATTGCGGATGCGCCCGAAAACGAGGGGATTGCGCAGAATACCAACGCAGCTTTGAAGATAGCTTCCGGGGAATATGTGGGCTTCTTAGACCATGACGATCTGCTTACCCCGGATGCGCTGTATGAGATGGCAAAGGCAATCAATGAGAATAACAGACCGGAGGCGCTGTATTCGGATGAGGACAAGATAACAACGGATTTGGCGGAGCATTTTCAGCCGCATATGAAGCCGGATTTCAATAAGGATCTTTTGAGATCCAATAATTATATTACTCATTTTTTTGTGGCGGCGAAACGCTTAATTGATCGAGTGGGAAGCCTTGACGCGACATATAACGGGGCGCAGGATTATGAGCTGATACTTCGGTGTACGGAACAGGCGGAAGGGATCGTGCATGTTCCGAGAATCCTTTATCACTGGCGGGTTCACAAAGCGTCCACGGCGGATAATCCGGCAAGCAAGATGTACGCTTTTGACGCTGGAAAACGCGCGATAGAGGCTCATTTGAAGCGCTGCGGTGAATTGGGAACGGTGAGTCATAAAAAGGATCTGGGATTTTATCGTGTTAAATATGAGGTTTGGGGAAATCCGCTGGTATCCATTATAATCCCAAATAAAGACCAGGCGGATACTCTGGAACAGTGCCTTAAGTCGATTGAGAAATCAACCTATAGGAATTATGAGATTATTATCGTAGAAAATAACAGTACAAAGGAAGAAACCTTTGCATATTATAAGAGGATTGAATCAGACAGGATTAAGGTCATCTATTGGCCGGATGAGTTTAATTATTCTGCAATTAATAACTTTGGCGTGAAGCATGCAAAAGGAGATTATCTGCTGCTGCTTAATAACGATGCGGAGGTTATTACCGAAGACTGGCTTGAGGAACTGGTTGCAAACTGCCAGAGAAAGGATGTTGGCATTGTCGGAGCGAAGCTCTACTATCCGGATGATACGATTCAGCATGCGGGAATCGTGATAGGCATCGGCGGCGTGGCGGGAGCCGTATTTGTGGGAATGCCGCGGGTGTATTCCGGTTATCTGCATAAAGCGTCTATTCAGCAGGATCTGAGCGCCGTAACGGCAGCCTGTATGATGGTTAAGCGTTCCGTATATGAAGAACTGGGCGGTTTGGAAGAGAAAAAGCTTAAGGTGGCTTTTAATGATGTTGATTTTTGCCTGAGAGCCCGTGACAAGGGCTATCTGGTAGTGTATAATCCTTATGTGGAGTTATATCATCATGAGTCGAAGTCGAGAGGGACAGAGGATTCGAAACAGAAGGTGCGCAGGTTCCAGGATGAGATTGAGTATATGAGAAGCCATTGGCTGAAGCTTTTAAAGGATGGCGACCCAATGTATAATCCGAACCTTACCCTGACGAAATGGGATTATACGCTCAGGAATAACCAGAGAGGGTAGATATATGTGTGAAGTGACGATAGTAATACCAAATTATAACGGGCGGAAATATTTAGTTCCCTGCTTGGAGGCGCTGTATGGAATGACGGCTGTGGATATGGAAGTAGTTGTGGTAGATAACGGTTCGGAGGATCAGAGCATAGAGGAAGCAGAACGGTTATATCCGCAGGTTCGGTATATGCTTCTGGATAAAAACTATGGATTCTGCAGGGCAGTTAACGAGGGAATTCAGGCGTCTCGTACAGAGTATGTGTTATTGCTGAACAATGATACAGAAATAAAAAAGGGATTTGTAGAGAATCTGCTTCGTACGATAAAGAAAAGTCCGAAGATATTCTCTGTAGAGTCGAAAATGATACAGTATGGAAACCATAATTTAATTGACAGCGCCGGAACTTATTACAATGCATTGGGCTGGGCTTTTGCCAGAGGCAGGGATTCCTCAGCCGGGAAATACAACCGAAGGAGCAGGACGTTTGCGGCATGCGCGGGCGCTGCCATTTACAGGAAAAGTGTGTTTGAAGAAATTGGCGGTTTCGATGAGAATTATTTTGCATATTTAGAAGATATTGATATGGGGTATCGCGCCAGAATATATGGTTATATTAATCTATATGAACCGAAGGCGGAAGTGATCCATGTGGGAAGCGCCGCAAGCGGTTCCAGATATAATGAATTTAAGACGATGTATTCGGCAAGAAATAATATTTATTTGATTTATAAGAATATGCCGTGGCCGCAGATTCTGCTGAACCTTCCTGTCCTGACGGCGGGTTTTTTGGCAAAGGCAGTATTTTTCTGGAAGAAGGGGCTTGGAAGAGTATATCTGAAGAGTCTGGCGGACGGATTTGTAATGTGCCAGAGCCGTGATAAGCTGGCATATAAGAAAGACCATCTTCAGAATTACGTACAGATACAGAAGGAACTTTGGGTAAATATGATACGCAGATTTTCATAAGCCGGAGATTATTAAGAGCGCCTTAAGAGTCTGCGGCTTGCCCTTTTGGAAAAAGTATAGTATGATAGTAAAGATGTAAAAAGCAAAAGATGGTGATTTTTTGATAAAGAACAATCAGAATTTATTAAACCGAATACACGTTTTTTTGGATGCAGTGGTCATAATTATATCTTATGTTATGTCATGGTATCTGCGGTTTAAGGCGGGTATCTTTCCGGTGGATGCATGGTATCTGTCGCTGAGTGTGTATATGTCAGCGCTTATTTTTGTTGTGCCCGGATATTTGATTCTGTATTATTTATTTCAGCTTTATACGCCGAAGCGGGTACAGGGACGCAGGCTGGAGGCATGGCATGTGCTTCAGGCGAATGTTATCGGCTTTATGGCGTTTATATTGATTCTGTATTTAAGGCATCAGACAGATTTTTCCAGAAGGATGCTTTTTATATTTTTGTGCATCAATATATTTTTAGAAGTACTGATGCGCAATGCGATACGCATGTTCCTGCGCAAAATCCGCAGCCAGGGGCTGAATCAGAAGCATATTCTTTTGATTGGCTATAGCCGGGCGTCGGAACAATATATCGACCGGATTCTTCAGAATCCGCAATGGGGATATACGGTAAGAGGGATTTTGGCAGATAATTCGCCGCGGGGGACAGAGTATCGGGGAATTAAGGTTTTAGGCCGGATTGATAATCTGATGATCGTACTGCCGCAGAACAGGCTGGATGAGATCGTAATCACACTGGGCCTGGCGGAATACCATAAGCTGGAGCGTATTGTAAATATGTGTGAGAAATCCGGGGTTCATACGAAGTTTATTCCGGATTATAATAATGTAATTCCTACAAAGCCTTATACGGAGGATCTACTGGGGCTTCCGGTGATTAATATCCGCAGGGTACCCTTAAGCGATCCGTTAAATAAGCTGGTAAAGAGAATGATAGACCTCTTTGGAGCTGCGGTCGCGCTGATTTTGTTTTCTCCCGTTATGCTTGGAACAATGATTGCTATTAAGCTGACTTCGCCGGGGCCGCTTATATTTAAGCAGGAGAGGGTAGGACTTCAGAACAGGCCCTTTGAGATGTACAAGTTCCGTTCAATGGTGGTGCAGGATAAAGAAGTTGAGAAAAAGGGATGGACAACAAAGGACGATCCAAGGGTAACCGGTGTTGGGAAGTTTATCCGCAGGACAAGCATTGATGAACTTCCGCAGCTGATCAACGTATTTAAAGGAGATATGAGCCTTGTGGGGCCGAGACCGGAACGGACGCAGTTTGTTGAAAAATTCCGGGAGGAGATTCCCAGATATATGATTAAGCATCAGGTTAGGCCGGGACTTACCGGATGGGCTCAGGTAAATGGATATCGCGGAGATACTTCTATCAGGAAACGGATAGAGTGTGATTTATATTATATTGAAAACTGGACATTGGGGTTGGATTTTAAGATTCTGATTATGACATTTTTTAAAGGATTCGTTAATAAGAATGCCTATTAATTAGGAGAGACAGATTATGGGGCGCAGAGGCAGCCGAAGAAGAGACGGCGGAAGAGATTATGGAAGAGACCGAAGAAGGAATAGTGGAAGAGACCGAAAAAGGAATAATGGGAGAGACGGCAGAAGGCTGTCTAAGAGAGAGCAGGAGCTGCGCAGGCAGAAGCAGAGAAAGAAAAGGAAGAAGAGGATTCTGATACTGATTGTGGAGCTTTTCTTATTGTGCGTGCTTGGAATTGCGGCTTTCGCAATGTATAAGCTGGATCTGCTGAACTCTACATCGTTAAACGGTCTGTTGAATAATGGAATGAGCCAGGAGGGATATATGAATGTGGCTCTCTTTGGTACGGATAACAGAAAAGGAGAGACCGCGGGAGTAAGAAGCGACTGTATTATTGTGGCCAGCATAAATAATGAGACGAAGGAGGTTAAACTCCTGTCGGTATACAGAGACACATTTTTAAAAACGGGCGATGAAACTTATGATAAGGCCAATTCCGCTTTTGCGCTGGGAGGACCAGAGGCGGCGATTAATATGCTGAACCGGAATCTTGATTTGGATATTGAAGATTACGTCAGTGTTAATTTCCTTGCGCTTGCAGATGTTGTGGATCTGCTTGGAGGAATTGAATTGGAGTTGTCCGCGCCGGAGGTAGTCCATATGAATAATTATTGTGTGGAAACTTCTGAGATTACAGGAAAATCCTATGAGAGAATTGAACCTGAGGAGGCGGGGACTTATCATCTGAACGGTGTTCAGGCGGTATCTTACACCCGAATCCGATATACAGACGGCGGAGATTTTCAGCGTACGGCCAGACAGAGGCTGGTAATTGAAAAGATTGTTGAAAAAGCAAAAAAAGCAAAGCTGAGTACGATTAACAATATTATAGATACGGTATTTCCGGAAATTTCTACCAGCTTTACATCAGCCGAAATCATAAAGCTGAGCGCTGGACTGATGAAGTATTCTATTGGAGAGAGTCAGGGATTTCCTCAGGAGACGGCGCTGCCGGAATCAATACCTGGCTATAGCGGCTCTTATGTAGTTCCGGTAGGGCTGGAACAGAATGTGAGACAGGCGCATGAATTTTTATTCCCGGATAAGGAGTACGAGCCGACGGAGATATTAACGCAGATTAGCAGTGATATAAGCTATCTGACGGGAATCTATCCGGAAACGTCTGAAAGTGGAGAAGAGTGAGATGGAAAATTGTGTAATTGACGCAGTGATACCCGTGTATAAACCGGATAAGAAATTTGCTGAATTAATACACAGGTTACAGATGCAGCGTTTTAAAGTAAGAAATATTATCTTAATGCATACAAAAGATGGAAATGATTTGATGCATTCGGAATGTTTAACAGGGTATGATAATATTATCATAGAGGAGATAGAACCAGAGGAGTTTGACCATGGAGGAACAAGAGACAGAGGAATCCATATGTCGGACGCGGATTATGTGCTTTGTATGACGCAGGATGCAGTGCCGGCTGATCCATTTCTGACGAAGCGGCTTGTGGAGTGTATGGATGATAGCCGGACGGCGGCCGCTTACGCAAGACAGCTCCCATGGCGGGAATGCAGATTACTTGAACGCTATACCAGACAGTTTAATTATCCGGAAAACAGTGTGGTAAAAACAAGGGAGGATTTGGATGCAATGGGTATAAAAACCTATTTCTGTTCCAATGTCTGCGCGCTGTATAGAAGAAGCATTTATGATAAAATGGGAGGTTTTGAGAAAAAGACGATATTTAATGAAGACATGATTTATGCAGCGGTCTGTATACAAAATGGATATAAGATCGTATATGAAGCCGATGCGAAAGTAAGACACTCCCATAATTATACGAACCGCCAGCAGTTCCAGCGAAATTTTGATCTGGCTGTATCTCAGGCGCAGCATCCGGAGATTTTTGAAGGAGTCAAATCCGAGTCGGAGGGGATTCGGATGGTTAAGAGCGCGGCGGCATATTTTGTGAAATGCGGGCATCCGTTTATGGTTATCAGACTGGCTATATCGAGCGCAGCAAAATACTTTGGATATTTTCTGGGAAAACATTACCGTATGCTGCCTCGCGCAGTAATTGTAAGGTGTACAATGAGCCCTAGATATTGGGCGGATGGAAAATAGCAAAAAGTAAAGGAAAAAAGTTGAAATTTCATAGGAAATAATGTAATATGTAAGTCGAGTTGCTATATTTGTTAACGAAATGTTACAAAAGAAAGGATGTTACGATGGCAGGGAGATCACGCAGAAGGAAAACGCACGGCTTTGGGACATGGTCTATAGGAAAGAAGCTGGGTGTGATTTTGGGCGGTACATTTGCTACGGTTGCGGCTACAGGAGCGGTTCTGGTAGCCAGTAAGATGACGAAATTAGAGACGACAGAACTGGATACAGATAAGCTGAATATTGCAGAAACGGACGAAGAGACGGAGACGGGTTATCTGAACGTGGCGTTGTTTGGATTAGACTCGAGGGAGAATGATTTGGGTAAGGGCAACCGCAGCGATACAATGATGATTGCCAGTTTGAATAAGGCAACGAAAGAGGTAAAGCTGGTTTCCATTTATCGGGATACGCTTCTTGAGCTGGATGACGGAAGCTATAATAAAGCGAATTCGGCGTATTCTTTTGGCGGGCCGGAGGGCGCGATATCTCTGATTAACCGGAACCTTGATATGAATATTGAAAAATATGTAACGGTTAACTTTAACGCTCTGGTGGATGTCATTGACGCATTGGGAGGAATTGATATTGAGATGGCCGCGCCGGAGGTAGTTCATATGAATAACTATTGCGTAGAGACCGCCAAGGTTACGGGCAAATCCTATGAAAAAATTGAACCTGAAGTGGATGGAACCTATCATCTGAACGGGGTACAGGCGGTTTCGTTTTCTAGAATCCGTTATACAGACGGCGGTGATTTCAGGCGTGCAATCAGACAAAGAATGGTTCTTTCACTGATTGCGGAAAAAGCTCAGACCATGAATCTGAGTACGATTAATAAGATTATTGACAGCGTGTTTCCTCAGGTTTCGACAAACTTTACTTTGGCTGAAATGATTGGATACGCCAAAGATTTTAAAGAATATAAGATGGGAGACACCATGGGATTCCCGGAAAAAAATACAACGGATATGCTGAATGTCGTTGGCAGCGTGGTTATTCCGCAGACTCTTACTTCGAATGTAACGGATGTACACAAGTTTCTATTTGGAAACGACGGCTATCAGGCGTCTTCCAAAATTACCCAGATTGAAGGCGGAATAGCGACGAAAGCGGCGGACAGATCGACGGGAGGAGTCGTTTCTGACGAGGATGATACATATTATCCTCCGAATGATTACGACTACGGCGATTATGATGATGACAGTACATGGGACGGTAATTCTGGCGGAGATAGCTATGGTGATGGGAACGGCGGTTCCAGCGGAGATGGCTCCGGAGGAGGCGATGACAGCGGTTGGGGCGACGTTTCTGGCGGAGACGGTTCCGAAGGAGGCGATGATTTCAGTGGCGGAGACACAGGAGGCGACGCCGGAGGAGATACCGGCGGCGACTATACCGAAAGCTACACGGAGTAAGATTGTATCTGGGAGAGGATAAAAGATGAAGAGACTAAAAAGGATATTTGCATTAATGATTTGTGCAGGTGTGATGTTTATGATATGCGGAATCGAATCATTTGCGGCGAACGGTGAATTGAGATTTTCGGATCCGTCTACTACTGTAGGAGCGAATGTGGATATCACGGCGAAGCTGAGCGCAGATGAGGGGGTCGGCTCCGTAACGGCGACGTTGTCCTATGACAGCCAGTATTTGAAGTTTGTAGGCGGAAACGGAGCTGTGGACACAGGCGGCCAGATTCAATTGACCGGAGACGGAGGCGGGAACAGGGAGGTAAGCTGGACCTTGCAGTTTCAGGCCTTGGCAGAAGGCTCCAGTCAGATTACGATTGCATCGGTGTCTGCATCTGCATCCGGAGGCGGCGATATCTCGGTAACTCAGGGAAATTCTACCGTAACGATCGGCCCCGGAGATCCGTCTTTGATTACGCAGTCGGAACAGCCGGCGGCAGGAGCCGGAGGAGGCGGCAATATTGAGATTGACGGCCAACCTTATACTGTATCGGCGGAAATTCCGGATGTTTTGATTCCGGAGGGATTTGTAAAGGCTGATTTAACCTATGGCGGTCAGGTATATGCCGCAACTAGACAGGAAGTTGGAACTATCTATGCGGTATATCTGGCTAATCCGGAGGGAGAACAGGATTTTTATCTGTATGATCCGGAAACAGAAACATTTTCTAAGTTTGAGCAGGTAAGCGTGTCTGATACCAGATATATTGTATTATTAAGCGAGGATAAGAGTTCGGAACTTCCGGAGAATCTGCAGAGAACAACCATGGCGGTGAATGGAAAGGAATTTCCGGCGTGGCAGAATGTTGATGCGAGCTCTTATTATGTAGTATATGCTTTGAATAGCGACGGTGAAAAGGGCTATTATCAGTATGATACGCTTGACGGAACCTATCAGCGCTATATGCCGGAATCGGCAGATAAAGCGGATCAGGATGATGATAAAAAGGCGGGGATTCTGAATAAACTGCGCAATAATCTGGATAAGGTGATTCTGGTTGTATGGGGAATCTTTGTGGTAATGCTGATCGTAATCATCATTCTTGCTATTAAGCTCCGTCATCGCAATCTGGAACTGGACGATCTGTATGATGAGTATGGCATTGATATGGAGGATGAAGAAGAGAAAGAAGTATTTCCTGACGAGAAGTCTAAGAAAAAGATTGGGAAGGAAGCAAAAAAGAACAAAAAGAAGAAATCAGAAGACGACTTTTATGATTTTGATGATGAAGACGATCTGTACGATGAAGAAGGATTTGACGAAGAAGAGTATGAGGACAGCGAGTTAGATGAGGATGAATTCAGTGAATATGATGCGTCTGACTATGAGGATGACGGTGATATCGAGGATTTGGACGCGATGCTGAATGCGAAGGTTCGTGTTAGAAAGCCGGCAAAGCGTCCGAAGATGGCATCGGCAGGTCCGGAGAAGCAGCCGAAAAGACAGATCGGCCATGCGGAGGATGACGATACATTTAAGATGGATCTGATTGATTTGGATTAATATCTAGGGAGGATACAGCAGTGTCCTCCCAATTTTATGACAGGAGTATGAAAGGAGCAGCGTTATGTGTGGAATTGTTGGCTATGTAGGCAGAAGTCAGGCGGCGCCGATTTTGCTGGAGGGACTTGCAAAGCTGGAATATCGGGGGTATGATTCAGCGGGAATCGCGGTGTATGACGGAAGACAGGTGCAGATGAAAAAAGCGATGGGAAGGCTGAAGGTTTTAAGTGAATTGACCCATGACGGCGAGCTGATGCCGGGAACGATGGGGATCGGCCATACCCGGTGGGCAACTCATGGAGCGCCGTCGGATACAAATGCACATCCGCATTTTAATAAGGATGAAAGCATTGTGGTGGTTCATAACGGAATCATTGAGAATTATCTGAAGTTAAAAAAGCGTCTGGAAGAAAAGAAGTATGAATTTGTGTCAGAGACAGATACAGAGGTTATTGCGCATCTTTTGGACTACTATTATAAGGGGGATCCCCTTGAGGCAATTACGAAGGTAATGCACCGGATGGAAGGTTCCTATGCCCTTGGCCTTCTTTTTTCCGATCACCCTGAGGAGATGTATGCGGTCCGTAAGGACAGCCCGCTGATCGTGGGACATACGAAGGATGGAAGCATTATTGCGTCGGATGTGCCGGCGGTTTTGAAGTATACCAGAGACGTGGTATTTATTCAAAATGAGGAGATTGTAAAGCTTACAAAGGATAATATGGAGTTTTACAATATTGACGAGGAGCCGATTGAAAAAGAGCCGACTCATATTGAGTGGGATGTAAATGCGGCAGAGAAGGGCGGATATGAACACTTTATGCTGAAGGAAATGTATGAGCAGCCGAAAGCGATTTTGGATACATTTTCTCCGAGAATTAAAGACGGCCAGATCGTAATCGAAGAGCTTGGGATGTCTGACGAAGAAATGAGGGACATTAAGAAAATTATGATTGTTGCCTGCGGTTCTGCTTATCATGTGGGCATGACGGCTAAGTATGTCTACGAAGGGCTGGCTAGGATCCCGGTTGAGGTGGATCTGGCATCAGAGTTTCGGTATCGGGATCCAATTATTGAGGAGGGAACGCTTCTTCTGGTGATCAGTCAGTCCGGTGAGACGGCGGATTCTTTGGCTGCGCTTAGGGAGGCTCAGTCGAAAGGCGGCAGGGTTCTGGGCATTGTAAATGTGGTAGGAAGTTCCATTGCCCGCGAAGCGGATAATGTGATGTATACATGGGCGGGACCGGAGATCGCCGTAGCTACTACTAAGGCTTATACGGCGCAGCTGATTGCCCAGTATCTGCTGGCAATGAAGTTTGCGCACGTAAGGGGGCTGTTAGATGAGGCCAGCCTTGCCGGAATGATCGAGGATCTGAAGAAATTACCGGCACAGGTAGAGATGCTTTTGAATAATAAGAACAGGATTCAGAGATTTGCCAACCGTTATCTGGCGGCGAAGGATATTTTCTTTATTGGCCGGGGGATCGATCATGCAATTTCTCTGGAAGGTTCTCTCAAGATGAAAGAGATTTCCTATGTGCATTCCGAGGCCTATGCAGCGGGCGAGTTAAAGCATGGAACGATTTCCTTGATCGAGGAAGGAACGCTGGTAACGGCAGTGCTTACCCAGGAGAATCTTTACAAGAAAATGATCAGCAATATGGTAGAGGTCAAGACTAGGGGCGCGTTTGTTATGGCCGTAACTAATGTGGATAACACAGAAGCAGAGCGGGCTGCAGATTATGTCATATATATTCCAAAAACTAATAAATATTTTACTAATTCACTGGCGATCATTCCGCTGCAGCTATTCGGATACTATGTGGCCGTAGGAAAGGGCTGTGATGTGGATAAACCGAGAAATCTGGCGAAATCAGTTACGGTTGAGTAGGAGAATAAAAATGAAGTATGATTATTTGGTGGTGGGCGCGGGTCTGTTTGGCGCTGTATTTGCTCATGAGGCGGCCTGCCGCGGGAAAAGGTGTTTGGTGATTGACAGGCGTCCGCATATTGGCGGTAATGTTTATACGGAAGAGATTGAAGGAATCCATGTACACAGATATGGGGCGCATATTTTCCATACCTCGGATCAGGAAGTGTGGGATTATGTCAATCGATTTGCGGAGTTTAACAATTATATCAATTCCCCGGTGGCTGTGTATAAGGATGAGCTGTATAATCTGCCTTTTAACATGAATACCTTCAGTAAGATGTGGAGTATCCGAACGCCGCGGGAAGCAAAGGATATCATTGAAAAACAAATTGAAGATCTTGCCATTAGGGAACCTTCGAATCTGGAAGAGCAGGCTCTGTCTTTGGTAGGAAGAGATGTTTATGAGAAGCTGATTAAGGGTTATACGGAGAAACAATGGGGAAGGGACTGTAAGGAGCTTCCGGCATTTATTATTCGCAGGCTTCCGCTGCGGTTTACGTATGATAATAATTATTTTAACGACCGGTATCAAGGTATTCCTATCGGCGGATACACGGCTATTGTCAGAAAACTTCT
Source organism: uncultured Dorea sp. (assembly GCA_910584095.1). GTDB lineage: Bacteria > Bacillota > Clostridia > Lachnospirales > Lachnospiraceae > Claveliimonas. Next base: position 46,381 of record CAJTYU010000022.1, read on the forward strand.
AGAGGGAATTGAAGTCCGGACAGGAGTAGATTTTCTAGATGAGAGGGAGGAGTATGGGTCTCTTGCCGAGAAGATTATTTATACTGGAATGATTGATGAGTATTATGGTTATCAGATGGGAGCGCTGGAGTACAGGAGCGTAAGGTTTGAGACAGAGGTGCTTGACTGTGACAACTATCAGGGAAATGCAGTGGTGAATTATACAGATAAAGAGGTTCCGTATACCCGTATTATTGAGCATAAGCATTTTGAGTTTGGCAGGCAGGAAAAGACTGTGATCTCCAAGGAGTTTTCTTCTGAGTGGACAGTGGGAGATGAACCTTATTATCCGGTCAACGACCAGAAAAACAGCGAGCTGTATGCAAAATATCAAGAACTTGCGGCTTGCGAGGGTAATGTGATTTTCGGCGGCCGGCTGGGAGCCTATAAGTATTATGATATGGATAAGGTGATCCGGGCGGCGTTGGATTTGGTTTTCAATATTTTTTGACGGTTTTATCACAGTTTCAACACAATTTTCTATTAGACTACAGCATAGAAACAAGAAAGGTATATGAAAGTTTCCGATAGGTTTGAATACAGCAGTATATCGGGGCTTCCAATAATAGAAAGGAGTTTTGAAAATGGAAAATCAATATAATTATTATAATCCGGGAGAAAATGATAGAAATAATATTTTTGATTCGCAGCCAAGAAATGTATACGGACAGCATGAACCTGACGGACAGCCCCCGAAAAGAAGAAAGAAATTGCCCAAAGGAGTTAAGCTTGTTGGAGCGGCAATTATATTTGGCGTAGCTGCCAGCCTTGCGTTTTCAGCTTCCAATGTGGTTTTAGGCAAATTGACTGGAAATTCCGACGGGCGGCAGATTATTCAAGAGCAGAAGGGAATATCAGATTCCTCTAATATTGAATTAAAACATTCGTCTAGTACGGTAATGTCGGATGTATCGGAAGTTGTTCAAAAGAATATGCCTTCTATGGTATCAATTACCAACATGAGCGTGCAGGAGGTCCAGAGCTTTTTTGGAGGAATACAGCAGCGGGAAAGCGAAAGCGGAGGGACCGGGATTATTATTGGAAAGAATGATTCGGAGCTGTTGATTGTGACAAATAACCATGTGGTAGAAGGAGCGCAGACATTAACAGTATCTTTTGTAGACGATACGGCTGTAGAGGCCAGCTTGAAGGGAACGGATCCATCCAAGGATCTAGCGGTTGTAGCAGTTCCGCTGGACGATATTGAAGCTTCAACTATGAATGCTATTCAGATTATTATCCTTGGGGATTCGAACAGCCTTCAGGTCGGCGAGCCGGTGATTGCAATTGGAAACGCTCTTGGGTACGGGCAGTCTGTGACAAAAGGAATTGTATCTGCGTTGAACAGGGATCTGGAGATGGAAGGCTTTGACAGCAAATTGATTCAGACAGACGCGGCTATTAATCCCGGAAACAGCGGCGGCGCGCTCTTGAATGCCAATGGGGAACTGATTGGAATTAATACAGTTAAGGTAAATGCAAACGCGGTAGAAGGAATGGGCTATGCAATTCCTATTTCTGATGCAAATGAAGTGATTGAGACGTTGATGAACCGTACGACCCGGGCAAAAGTTCCAGAAAAGGAACAGGGATATTTGGGAATCCAGGGTGTGGACGTTACTTCGGACAGCGCTCAGATGTACAATATGCCGACAGGAGTTTATATTGCAGAGGTTGTAAGGAAGGGCGGAGCTGATAAGGCCGGAATTTCAAAAGGAAGCATTATTACAAAGTTCGATGGAATTACTATTGATAGTATGGCGACCCTGCAGGAGCAGCTTAAATATTTCCGTGCAGGAGAGGAAGTTGAGGTTGTGATACAGGTTCCGGCAAGTAATGGAGAATATGAGGAACAGACAGTAACAGTGACGCTGGGAAAGCGTTCATAAGAAAAAGTTAAAGGAGAAGAAGAAAGTATGTACACATTTGATGAGATCAGGCAGGCTGACAATGAGATAGCGGAGGCAATTCAGAGCGAAATGGAAAGACAAAATTCGCATATTGAGCTGATTGCTTCTGAAAATTGGGTGAGCAAAGCTGTTATGGCAGCAATGGGAAGCCCTCTGACCAATAAGTATGCCGAAGGGTATCCCGGCAAGCGTTATTATGGCGGATGCCAATGTGTGGATGTGGTTGAGAATTTGGCGATTGACCGGGCAAAGGAGCTGTTTGGCTGCGATTATGCCAATGTACAGCCGCATTCCGGGGCACAGGCTAACATGGCGGCGTTTTTTGCTATGTTGGAGCCGGGAGATAAGGTCCTGAGTATGAATCTGGATCATGGCGGACACTTAAGCCATGGTTCGCCGGTTAATATTTCAGGTAAATATTTTAATATTGTGTCATATGGCGTAAACAATGAAGGCTTTATCGACTATGATAAGGTACGTGAAATTGCACTGGCAGAGAAACCGAAGATGATTCTTGCAGGTGCGAGCGCTTATGCACGGACCATCGATTTTAAGAAATTCCGGGAAATTGCAGATGAGGCAGGCGCATATTTGATGGTGGATATTGCGCATATTGCAGGACTTGTTGCAGCAGATCTTCATCCCAGTCCGATTCCTTATGCAGATGTTGTGACGACTACTACCCATAAAACTCTGCGCGGTCCGAGAGGAGGATTGATTCTCTGTAACGAAGAGGCTGCAAAGAAGTTTAACTTTAATAAAGCTGTATTTCCAGGAATACAGGGAGGTCCATTGGAGCATGTGATTGCGGCGAAAGCCGTGTCCTTTAAGGAGGCGCTGCAGCCGGAATTTAAGGCTTATCAGGAGCAGATTGTAAAAAATGCGAAAGCCTTATGCAAGGGTCTGATGAACCGGGGCGTGGATATTGTATCCAGCGGTACGGATAATCATTTGATGCTGGTGGATTTAAGAGGCAGGGAGTTGACGGGCAAGGAACTTGAGAAGCGTTTGGACGATGCGCACATTACATGTAACAAAAATACGGTTCCGAATGATCCAAGATCTCCGTTTGTTACCAGCGGGGTACGTCTTGGAACACCGGCAGTGACATCAAGAGGAATGGTGGAAGAGGATATGGAGAGAATAGCGGAAGCTATTGCTATGGTTGTAGAAAGTGAAGAAAATGTTGAGACTGCAAAGTCGATTGTTGCGGAGCTTACAAAAAAATATCCTTTGATTTAGACGTTTTATATAATGGGGGCGCTGGCTTTTGGCCGGCGCCCTATTGCGTATTGATATATTAGAACTCGGATTAATTACAGCATTTTCCAGAATTTTTCCCGTCAAATTCCGGATTGAATGCATAAAAGTTTTTGCTGTCCAGTCTGTCTTGGACGATCCTGAGACTTTCACCGAATCTTTGATAATGTACGATTTCCCGCTCGCGCAGGAACCGGATCGGGTCGGCTACGTCCGGTTCGCTTACCAGACGCAGGATATTATCATAGGTAGTTCTGGCCTTCTGTTCTGCTGCGACCTTGTAAAGACAACAGTAGCAGAAAACCTTGAAAAAGCGTTGCTTTTTGTGGTACAAGCTGTTTCCTGCTGCGATTTTATAAGAACAAAAATAGAGAAAAAGAAGATGAAACAAGCTATCCTGCATAGTCCCAATGTTTTCAGCTCCTAAGACGTTCAGAAATGAGCGTCTATTTTTTTACCCAAAACGAAAGGAGAATCATAACATTATGGAAAAAATCTTGAAACGGTTACTGACAGCGAT
>CAJTYU010000023.1 GCA_910584095.1 uncultured Dorea sp.
AGAGCGCCGCCCTGTCACGGCGGAGGTCGAGAGTTCGAGTCTCTTCTGGGTCGTTCTATGTCAGGCGTTTTTGCGTCAGGCATATGGGTTTGCCGCAGTGGCGGAACTGGCAGACGCCCGGGACTTAAAATCCCGTGGGTAGTGATACCCGTACCGGTTCGATTCCGGTCTGCGGCATTGGTAAAAAGTAAAGGAAACGCTGTAAGAATCAGCATTTCCTTTATTTTTTTATATTTTTGTTCTTGATTACACTTGATTACACATCTAAAGCACTAGCCATTTTATTTGCCGCTTTTTGGTCAACTTTTTTCTGCCTTATGTAATGAAACGTAGTTCGTGTATCACTATGACCTAAAAAATTTGAAATTTGGTTAACTGGCACACCACTCTCATAAAGCTTTGTTGCTGTTGTAAACCTAATCTGATGGCTAGGTCCGCCTGAATGTCAGCGGAATGCTTCGGATTTTAGGCGTTTCAAGAAGCGGATACGTTGCTTTCAGGAAGCCATGGGACACTCCTTATCAATTGAATATTATTGATTTTCAGTCAACTGTGAAAGGGACTGTCGCATTAAAACCGAAGCACACAGGGATATGATATAATACAGCACCTGCTTTTCCATATCCCGCCCCTCGTTTTCTTAATGCAACAGCCCCTTTCGTTTACTCTGCCGTATCCACAATTACAATACTGGAATCACCTTGCTTTGCCTGTTCTATTACCGCTGCCGCCAGCTTCTGAAAGGATCCGTAAGAGGAAGTCGCCCCGGTCATCGCATCAATCTCATCATCTCCCTGCCCGTCTAAAAGCTGACCGGCATAGAAGCGGGTATACTCATTCGGATAAGTTCCGGCGTCATGCAGCATCGCCTGCATATAGGTGTTATCCCAGCTTTTGACAAAACCGCTGGCATTTTCCGCATTATATTCCACTGAAACAATATTTCCGCCCTTGACCATAATCGTAATATATTCTTTCCAGCCGTGGCTGAACTCTGAAGCCTGAGCAGTATAATAACCATCCTGAAGACCTGTCTGCTCGCCGCAGCCTGTAAGCAGCATAACTGAGAAAATCAACGCTATACCAAACATCCATTTCATCATTTCTCTTATCTTCTTCAACGTTATTCCTCCTTCAAAGCAAATTTCTTTACCTGCACCTGAAGCTCTTCGGCTTCCTTTGCCAAAAGCTCGCTGGATTGGCTTGTTCCAACGGCACTTTGCAGATTCCGGTCGGCGATGGATGAAATTGTCGCAATCCTCTCTTCCATGCTAATCAGCGCATTCTCCTGCCCCTGCACTGCCGCTACTAACTGGTCTGATATTTCACTGATTTCAGCGGAAACACCGTAAATGGCCTGCAAAGATTCCGCCGTACTGGCGTTCAGTTCCACGCCTTCTTGGATAACAGCCTTGGTATTTGTTACGATATCCACCGCACTTTGAGCTGCCTGGGCGCTTTTACCTGCCAGCTCCTTCACCTCCTCAGCCACAATGGCAAACCCACGGCCCGCGCTTCCGGCACGCGCCGCCTCCACAGATGCGTTCAACGCCAAAATATTGGTCTGGAATGCAATATTATCAATGGCTTTGGCAATACTCGTAATTTCCTGGGCGTTGGAGCTGATATTGCTCATTGCGTTAGAAAGAGCGTCCATCTGCGTATTCGCTTCCTGCACCTTTCTGGTGATTTCACCGGTCATAGTATGCGTCTGGTCACTGCTCTTAATTACACCGGCAAGCTGTTCCTTGACATGGGTCACTTCATCAACCAGTACCTCGGTCGCCTGATTTTGTTCTAAAGATGCCTGATGAAGCTGCCCTGACTGTCCGCTCAGTTCTTCTGCCATTTGGGCAAGGCGGGCCGCTGCCGCCCGAAATCCCGATATCGTCTTATTCATGGACGCGAGAATCGTGCCGAGGCTGTTACGAATCAGCGTGAAATCACCTTCATACTGAACCTGAGGCTCAATCTGCAGGTTGCCGTCCGCAACACCGCTTAATACCTGATGGATATCTGATATGTACCGGTTAACACTTCCTACCGTATCTGCCAATGTTCTAGTCATAATCTCAAGCTCATCCCCTGACCTGATATGCGCCACCTCTGTATGCAAATCACCGTCGGAAAGGCCGACCATCCGGTTTGTCACATTCTTCACCGGTTTGGATATTGACCGGGCCATCCGCAGAATCAACAGAATGGATATAAAGAGCACCACCAGCGTACATATTCCTGCAACTATCATCGCCCCGTTTATCAGATTATTGTAATCCGACTTTGGCACCTGGATGACCAAAGCCCACTGTGTGCCATGAATGGGTGAAAAAGCCACCAGCATCTGCTGTCCGTCAATGTCAAATTCTGTCGAACCAGTCTCCCCTGTCGTCACACTTTTAATCGCTTCCTCATTTCCACCGCCAAGCTGCAGCAGCGTACTTTTGGCTTGAACCTTTGACTGGTCCGGATGGCCTGTGACAATTCCTTCACGGTTAACCATATAAGCCATACCGTTTTTTCCTATGTTTATACTGCTTAGCACATCATTCAGCATATCGTATTTATAGACGCCTACCAAATAAAAAGCGGTTTCGCCGTTTTCCTTTACCGGCATCCCCATAGTGATGCCCAGATTATCCTGAAAAATGGTACTGTTATAAGTCGTCAGATTATCTGTTTCCTTAAGCATTGCAAAAAAGCCGTCATCCAGACTTTCCGGCGCGCCGTCTATTCCCTGGACCAGTCTGCCGCTTAAGTCATAGAGGGCAATCGTATAAAATTCGTAAATCTCGGCTGCTTCTGTCAAAACAGCCTCCCATCCGTCTGCTTCCGTCTTTCCATCATGCCCGGATTCCGTCACGCTTCCTCCTATATCAACTATGTTCATTCTCGAATCGCCGGCAAGCATCATCATGCGTTCTGCCAGCATGCGAATATTTGCCTCCACTGTCTTAGCTGACTGTCTAGCCATTGGCTGCAGGCTGTCCAGTAAAATACTGTTTGCCAGCGATTGCATGGAAAGCACCATAATCACACAACATACTGCCACCAAAATCAAAATATTGAGTGTGGTGTTCCTCAAAATCCTTCCGTTAAGACTCTTCCTCGTTTTTCGACTAATGTGGGAGTCTGACTGTTTCGTTCCCATTTTCACATTACTCCTTTTCCTTAACATTTACCCTAAACATAATAAAAGGCCCACTTCCCATTCGGCAATCCCCCTTAAAAAGGGTCTGCCTACTATGGATAACAGACTTTTCTACATTATCATAACACGAATCTTTAAGAAAAAAAAGCCCTCCTGTGATATTGATAATCTCTCGGAATCTTTAAACCAGTAAATATCAGGCTTTCAGATTCCTTTTTCATAAAAATCCCCCGCTTTTTTGCCAAAAACATTGACAAATCCATCGAAAAATGCAGCGCTTTACGCCCTTATTTATATGACATATTTTTCGATTGGAGGCAATTTTATGTTGCCTGCTATTTCTGGCTGCCATGCCGCCTATCAAAACTTTGTTGTTGAAAATCTCCGTAAATACTATCCTGACCCCTCTTCTATCCCCGCTTCCACCGGGGATATTATTGAACGCTGCTATCAGTTAAAAAACGGACAGACGCTGGAAATGAAACAGCTGAAAACCGCTCTTCCATTGGGCGAAATCACACTAGAGTCTCCGCTATGGGGCATCCGCCATTATACCGAGCACCCACTGATATGCCCTGTGGAAGAAGAGATTGGGATTGAATTGGAACTGACCGATGAAGAAGCAAATGCAGCAGTATCCGCAGGCTGCTGCCTGCGGATACCTCGCTAACACGTATTTGAAAATTGTCTTCTCTACAAGATTGCCTTTTTCCTCCATTTACCTCTCTTGTAGAAAATACTTGTAATCACTGCTCCCAGCACCCACGAGATCAACAGCGACACAAAGATGCATGCCCGTTCTCCTTCGGGAAGTTCCGGCGTCTTCGATAAATACACCAGCCCATAGGCCAAAGGCACACGGATCACAATCGTGCTCACCATGGAAATCCACATAGGCGTCATGGTATCCCCGGCTCCCCGCATCACTCCCGACAACGTCTGAGTTACCGCTACCGCTACATATCCCGCCGCCAAAATTGTCATCATCTGCATACTGAGCGTAACCAGCTCCGGCGTATTGGTAAAAATCTTCATCAGATGCCTTCCAAACAAAAGGATCAGGCCCACAATCGCCGCAGAGGTCCCCATAGCCATAAACGTCCCCTGCTTTGCGCCCCGGGATACCCTCTCATATTCTCCGGCGCCCACATTCTGTCCCGCGTAGGTAGTCATCGCCGTTCCAAAGGAAAAGTTCGGCATCATAGCAAATCCATCCACGCGCATTACGATTACATTTGCCGCAATGAATAATTCCCCAAAACTGTTAGTCAAGGACTGGACAACCAGCATAGCCATAGACATGATCGCCTGAGTCACGCCGGAAGGAACCCCCAGCCGTATGATCCCGGACGCATACTGCTTAAATAGACGTATGTATTTCCACTCCATATCAAAAAGCTCTCCTAGCTTTGTCAGCCTGCGGATGCACAGCAGCGCGGAAATTCCCTGGGCAATCGCCGTAGCCAGCGCCACGCCGGAAACTCCCATCCCAAGTTTTGCCACGAATAAAAGATCCAGCACGATATTCAGTCCGCTTGCCACAAGCAGATACACAAGCGCCGACATGGAATCCCCAAGCCCTCGCAGGATTCCGCTTAAGATATTATAAAATGCCATACCGGCAACACCGATAAACAAAATGCGTAAATAAGACGTACACCAGTCAACGATAGACTCCGGCGTATTCAGAATCTCTAAAAGCGGCCTTGCCGCCAGCGTCGCCAGCACCATTACAAGCAGCGAAGCAATCCCTGTCAGCACAATCGACGTTCCTATGGTTTTAGACAGCGCTTCCCTGTTTCTCGCGCCCAGATACTGAGACACCATAATCCCCGCGCCCATACTGATTCCCACAAACAATACAATCAGAAGATTCAGGATCGGTCCGGCGCTCCCAACCGCCGCCAGCGCATTATCCCCCACAAACCGGCCCACTACCACGCTGTCCACCGTATTGTATAGCTGCTGGGCAATATTTCCAATCAGCATCGGCACAGTGAAAATTACGATATCCTCCCATGGTTTCCCCACCGTCATATCAACCGGAGCAAATAATTTCTTAAATCCATTCACATGAAATTCCTCCTTCTTCAAGCGTGTTAACTTCCATACTAAGACAAATAAAAAGAGTTTGCAACCGAATTGTAAAAAAAGTTCCAATTCGTTAAATAGAACCGTACCCTGGCGCACAAAAGGACGCTTACGCTCCATCTGCACTCAGAATTACTATCCGCCATATTAAACAGGAGGGTCTTATGGGTTCGCAAGCTACTGCCAGACAGCGTATCTGGCAGTCCTTCAGCATAGTTGAGCACCGTTACCTGAGACATTCAAAGACAGACGCCCTCTCCACCCATAACCGCTATGTGATCGGTCATTACTGCCACGGCTGCGTCTGCATCCTTCAGGACTGACTGAACGAGCCGGATATTATGACGCCTTTGCAGATGGCTGGGATTTTCTACGAAGCTATGCCGGATTATCTCCGGGATACATGGGCTTAAAGCAGGCTTGCCCAATGAATACCTACATATCCTTCCGCCGGCCGCTTACCAGATACAATGAGAGCAAAAAGGCAGAGGAATGTCCTCTGCCCCTACGCTTACAGCCTCCGGTCACGTTTCCGCATATCATAAACCTTGTCCATCAGTTTTTTCAGATGCACGGATGCCTTCATATCCAGATTAAAAAAGTACACAATCCAGCTCAGCAAAAACGCCGCCGTTGGAACGGTTTCGCATATTCATCTTCATGTATAGCCCCGGCATATCCAAGTATGCCTGTTCCATATCATCCTCACCGTAATAACTGGTGGAAGTAAGGCTTAACATATCGATCAAAGGCAGGAGCCCCCAGCAGTTCTGAAGCCAGATCGGAAAAGCTGTGTAATATTGAGCCTGCACACCCTAGCGCACCGCCCTGTGACGTACTTCGGAAGGCAGGCCGAATTCTTCCGCCACATCTATGTAGTGCGGCACGCCCTCCTAAAGCACAGTAGACGGAGTATATACCACCGGGATTTCCCGACATACCATCTGCAGGTTTGGGAACCCATTCATAATCTGGGACATCATATTTTCATCAAATACCACGACCCTTTTACTGAACCCCTCATCGCCTCCTCAGGCCGGATCAGCCCGGAACAAGTTGCCTATGGTCTCGCACACATGCTCTACAATAAAATCAAATTCTTTGTGGGCAATCCGAAGCTGCGGGAAAGAAACCTTTTAAATTGGCTGGTTTCATCATAAATTTAACCATCACTTTCCAATTGGCAAGCCCTCCCATGTCGCTATTTCCAAACAATTCTGCCGGTTTCCCATCTACACAGGTAAAGATGCCATATACCACATACTGCTCCGGCGCGTTATCTGAAACATCCGCGATAAACAACTCTGCGATTCCATTATTGTCTAAATCTATCATGGCATAGCTGAGTCCATCCGGGATCATTCCGTCATTATTAAATACATTCCAATTTACATTTGGATACTTATCTGTAAAATCTACGTCCTCGCCTGTCTGGAGCAGTCCTTTATTATCACGGTACTGCTGTATAATATAGTCGTAGCATTCCTCCGGCGAAGAATCACTTTTCTTAACCTCTTATTCAAATTCCGCGACCCTATACCACTGCATATTGTCTTTTACAGAATATTTATTATTGATACTGTCATATTCATCCTTTGAAACAGGCTGTTTTGTTACGCCGTCGCTGCTTTTATAATACTTGTCCATATCCTGCGTGATTTCTTCTACATAATATAATTCCGCCGTGTTCTCCTTCATTTGGTAGAAAACAGTTCCACTGTAGCCCGCGCCTCCGTTTCCCACATTTTTGACCATAAGATTCTCACAAATATAATATCGGTCTCGCTCCCCAAGTATAGAATCCACTAATTCGGAAGTATCGCCCCTATTGACAGAAAAGGTGCGTGTCTTTCCATTCGACCAGCCGTACATACCTAAAATTACATATCCTGGATCCAATTCATCACTCAGCTGTCCGATAAATAATTCTGGTATTCCGTCTCCGCACAAATCCACCAATGTATAATAAATCGGCCGCTCCCCCATATAATCAAAGAGAAGCGGGTTTACGCGGGGATATTTTTCCATATTCCGATACCCTTCTGCTTCGGCGTTCTGATATTCCTCAAGTATAGATGCATAATATTCTCCAGCCGCCCGGTTTGTCTGAAGTCTTCTTTCATACTTTAGGATCAATTCTACATTTGCCTTCTCAATGTCATTTAATTCATTTTCATAGTTAGCATCAAAGGTATCCGCATCCTTCGTTCCTTTATACCAGCTTTTCTTGCTGAAATAAATTTCATACTGACCACCCTTATAGATCCTGCCCAGCCTTGCCATGATCTCATTTCTCGCATAGCCGAGTTCTTCTTCTGTCAACGGCGCAACTTGAGCGTCCGTCAGATATTCCTTATCGCTGTCCGGAAATATGTATTCATCCTCCGGGGCATCTTCTTTCACATTTTCCTTCTTTGTCTCCGGTTTTTTCTCCTTTATATCTAAATTATCATCCTTTGCCCTATTCACCAAAACTACTATGACAATAGCCGCAGCCGCCATGATTCCGAGTATCATTCCTACAGCTATTTTAATTTTCTTCTTATTAGGCGCCGCAGTCTCCTCCTGCACATCCTCTTCAACCGCCAAACCGCATTTGGGGCAAAATTTCGCGCCATCCTTCAGTTCTTCTCCGCATTGATAACAAAACAATCTTCTTCACCCTGCCTCTCTGAAAAATTATAATTCCGCCCTTTGCTTTTCTGTCGATAAATAGTACGATGGCGCCGTCAGTACTGTAGCAAACTGCTCTTTTTCGCTATGGCTTTCAAGTCCGCCTATTTCATCGCCGCGGCGTTCATAAACCCCGACCTGCATATTCCACTGTTCCTTGATATCATATATTGCGCATGAAAACAAGCAGTCATTATAGGTAAAATACTTTGTGTGATGCGCGTAATCTGCCGTATATAGTCCCAGCTCCATATCATAAGCGTCTTCTCCCGTCCACCATCCTCCTTTTGTATCTCCTAAGGCTCCGCTTCCATCGTCAAAAATCGTTAACGTATTATTATTCACTCCAAGTTCTCCTGTACTGACGATTTGATCCGATTCCTTTTTATACGTATAACCGCCGACAATGATGCCTGTATCTGTCACAGTAATGTAATCATCCTCTGAATAAGTGTCTCCGTGCGCATTTATAATAATTCCGCCGCCCTTTTTTTCCATATACTCCGAATATAAATAGCCGGTATTATTTACTGCATAATAATTAATATTAATTCCATCCGGATAAATAAAACGATACAGATATGCGCCAAGCTGACTCACATACACGGAGTATGTACCGGCAATATTTTCAAATTCAACCGATTTATTTTCAAAGAACATAATATTATTCAGATTATATTTTTCAAACTCATTTAAAACGCTGAATTTATCAAACTCCTCTCCTTCCATGCTTTCCTGATACCACTTTTTTCCTCTGAAATATTCCTTATCTTCTTCCTCCTCAAAAATATATCCATGCCTGGCAAGAATCTCGTTTCCTGCAAGAGACAATTGTTTTTTATCCAAAGCCTCTAGCTCCTCCAGCGTCAATATTCTAGAATCGCTATCCTCAAAGATATACTCCGGCACGTCTTCCTCCGGCTTTTGCGTGATTTCGCGGATTCCTTTTTCATCCTCGCCTTCCGTGGATACCTGTTCCTTCTTTTGAACTTGGGATTCTGCATTTCCCGTTCCGGATACGCCCCCTTCCCTTACGACAAGAAAAGTCCAGATTGCCGCCATCACAAGTCCCGCCGCAAGCGTAACCAAAGCCGCAAGCTTTTTTTCTTTTTTCCACCTTTTACGCAGCTTTACCGCCTTGGCCGATTTAGACACTGCGCCGCATTTTTCACAGAACAATGACTCATCTTCTAATCGATTCCCACATCTTGTACAATACATATCCCATCCTCCTTTTTTAATTCCTGACTATTCTTTTCATAGGGTCGATATCTACTCGCGGGGTATTCCCCTCTTTTTTCACATAAATATCATACAGCTGATCTACAAGCTTATTAGCGTCCTCTGCTTTCATATTCTGCTTGCTGCATAATCCCGAGCGAACCAGATTCAGCAAAATGCCGCAATATTGTTCCCGTTTCTCTCTCCATAAAGCTCCGTCGATCACACAATATGGCATGACGATGTAATCAGCTGCAAACACCGCGTTTTCAAACTGGCGCCTCCAGTACTCATTTTTCAGCTTCAATACCACCTCATGGAAATACTCAAACCACCCGCTCTTCCCGCCGGAGATCCCATGCTTTAATTCATAGCGCTCCATCATATACATATCTATCATCCGTCCGGCGTAAGACGTCTGCATATTGCTTCTTGCAAGCTGCCATACACACTCATCCACAGACGCAAGAATCCTGCTTTTTTTTAGTTTAGGAAGCGCCTTATCCAAAAATTTAACCGTCAGGGCTCCCGCAGTGAGCATCTGCCCCGTCTTTGTGCCGAACTGGAGCGCAGTCATTCCCTTTTGGATGGTATCCAGTATCTTTTTCAGGGAATCATCTTTCGAGAATTCTTTTGTGAACTCCTCTTTCCCCCTGTTCCAAAGCTCCATGAAAGATGTCAGTTCATGAAGGATTCTGCCTACCGTCTCAAAGCCCTTTTCCCGTTTGCTAAATCTCTCTTTGTAGAACTGGTCTCTTTTTTCCAGCTCTGCATCCATTATCCCGCACCAATACTCCATAAGCCAAACGGACTTGTGCGTGACGATATAACGGCCGTAAAGATTCTTTCTTATTTCCGCTTTCTGTTCCTTTTGTTTCTGAGACGGTTGCTTTGGTCTCTCTGGCATTTTAATCTTTATAGAACAGGATTTGATATTGCGGTTCAAGGAATCATAGTGCTTCTTCGCATACCGGTTCAATTCTATGATCTCGATCTGTGTAATAATCTTTTCTACAACCGCCACAAATACGGCGCTGCTCTCTCCTTCAGGCATCGTTTCTTCTCTATTTTCTTCACTTAAAATCTGTTTCCTCGTTCCCGCAGCAGCATTTTCTCCTCCGACGCTTCCCGACGCCTTCCGATGATCTGCCGATTGTCCCGATTGACGGTACTGAGCCGCTTCTTTTGCTGCAGCTCTTGTTGCCGCCGATGCTTCCCGAACTTCTTCATGAAGCTTTTCAAAGGTTATCAGGGACTGTTCAAGAAAAGCGGATATATTCATGGACACGCTTTGGATCAATGGTTTCAGCGTTCCATAGATATCATTTTCTTCCTCTTTCGCCTCTGCCCGCCCGGCAAATTCTTTTTTGATCTCTTCCGCCTCGAAGGCAGACGCTTTTATGATATCTTCAATACGATCCATGCCGCTGTCGCTCACGATAGGCCTGTCTGTTATCACAGCCTCCCTCTTTTCAATATAAAGCATGGTTTCCATCAATTCTTCTATCTTCTTCTCAACCCGGACACAGGTTCCGTGCGCCCATTCCCCCGCCTTATACCTGTCCAAGCAAGCATGGAGAGACGCCTCCGACGCCTCCCATTTTTCAAAGGAATTATTCTTTACTCCTTTTACAATGACTTCCGTATAAGCGTCAACCACATTGATGATCGTTCTCTGAAGCCGTTCGTACTTACTGTCCCTTAGTTCTTCCGCCAATACTTCAGCCACCCGGTTATTTAGGTCCTGTATCCGCTCCAGGAAGCCCTGAAAAAAAATGATATATTGGTCTGTCTCTTCCTCACGCAAATTGATATTCATATCCTACCTCATGATTCCTCAAGCAATTTATCAATAAAATCCGGTTCCTGCACATCTTCAAGGTCTGATTTATAAATTTTAAACGGAATCTCCAGTCCTTTACTTCGTATTCCAAAGTTCACAACAATAGAATCCAGAGACTGCCTCGTATATTTCATGTCAAACATGGAATAGAACTTCTCAATATTCCCTGTAACGAACGCATAGTCAAATGCTTTCCGTATCGTTGTATCCCTTAGCTCTGAGGTAATAATGGCAATGATCAGTATATTGTAATGGATCGCTGTCCTAAAAATATCCATAACTGCATTGGATATTCTATTAATTTCATCCATACCGTTAATCCAGAAAATATTCTTCTCAAATTTATCAGCATCAATCCTGTCAGTATCGCTGCCGCTGTCTGTCCCCGCATCCCGGCATCTGCACAAGAACATGTCCAGAATATTGTTCAGACATGCTTCTAACGTTCGGTTCTTTTCCTTGCTGTGGATTTTCCAGTCCACACTCCCATCTTTCTCATTCATCTCACAGCCCGCATCCCATGTCTCCGAATAGGCTTTTTTTACTCCCATTTTTACGCACATTCCTTCATGCATGGCCTTTGCAAAGTTATTCACATATCCTGCAAGTTTTTCTCTTGCCTGATATATTTCATCAGACTCCATAAGAAGAAATTCCAGTTCCTCCTGTTTTTGGCGGAGCATCTCCGTCTTCTTTAACAGTTCTTCATCCGCCTCTTTTCTTGCCTGATACTCCGACTTATATCTCGCCGTTTGCACCTTGACATTAAAAAAGCACTTTTCTAAATCATCGGAAAGAAAATTTTTTTGCGGTTTTTTTTCCTCATAACGATCCAGATAATATAAAATAGCCCTCTGAAAGATCTTGTACTGTAAAATTGCCAGATTATCCTTTTCTGTCAGCTCTTCCAGTTTCTTTTCTATTAATCCAAGATTCTTTTTTGCCGCGCGGGCGATATCCAGATCCGTATTAAAATTTTCAACGATCGTCCCATACAGCCTAAGGCCTGACAGATCCGCCCTGGTTCCATGCTTGGGCAGCATTATAATATCCGCCGAGCATCTTTCCAAAAAACTAACGGCGGGATTTGCCGCTGCCTCCGCCGCCGCAGATCTTGCCTCCTTTATACCACTCGTAAGGATATCGATCTGCCTCTCCAGTCTCTCCTTCTTATCCACAAATTCATGGTATCCCCGAACCTTGTCTTCCTCCGCATACAATCCTTTCAGCTTCTCTTCAAGACCTCTTACTGCATGGAATTCTTTGGATTTTTTCGATAGGTATTCAAAGGCGCATTGACGCAAATAATAGATCATCTGGAGGCACTTCATGCCTGTCTCTGCGTCGCAGTTCTGATAATTGTGCAGCGGCTTGTACTCTTCTACTGCCTTGTCAAACCGATATCGTTCCCATATCAGATTATTTAACTCCATGCCAATATGCCATGTCGGTGCGTCTGAGCGAAGCAGGTTCTCCGCAAGAAGCTTCCGAATCCTTGCTGCGTCATCCGGATTGGGAGTTGCGATCATAACGCCCTTATTTCTTCCTTTTTCTATGTAACACGATACCTTATCATTTTTCCCGGCAGAATAAAGCACTGTTCTGCCCAGTATAATTCCGTCATAGATCGTACGGTTTTCCTTGACCAGCTTATTTTTCTTTTCCCGGATCCTATCTAAATCATTAAGATAATCCTTCTTGCTTTCCTGCAGCTCTTCTCTGTAAAATTTCTGCGTATCGGTTTTATATGATAAATCATAAATCCGGCTGGCCAGCTTGATCTTGTCCAAATATTGATAAAAGGGCGTCTTTTCCTTATTCTCATCCTCATCCTTTTTCTCTGTTTCAATAAAAGGCACTCTAAACTTTATATTCTCAAGCTCGCTGCCCGACTCTGTATTAATCAGCACATACCCTCTCTCCAGCTCCGCCGCCGCTTTATTCCCAAGAATATCAACAGAAATCTCCCGGTTACAGGGCAGCGCCATCCGGATCTTAAAATTGGCCAGTGTGTTTCCCCTAAGGGTTCCCGACATCTCCTGCGAAGCAAATATCAGATGGAATCCCGTTGCTCTTCCCAGCTTTGTAATAGAATTAAGCATTACTTGAATTTCTTCTGCCTCGCGGTTGGTGGCCTCTGTAAAGAGCTGTTGAAATTCATCCACGATTAAAAGTACCCTCGGCAGGACAAGGCTGTACTTTTCCCTGAATTCCTGTATTTTAGTCACGCCCAGTCTTGTAAAAAACTCATTTCTGGCATTCATACAGTCTACAAGATGCCGGATCAACGATGTCACATAGCGGATCTCGCTGGTTGCGGCGCAGGCATTCACCTGAGGGGTGTAAGCTATGCCTCCGTTCTCCTCATCCTTATTATTCATATATCTGCTCAGCTCTACCTTCTTGAAGTCAGCCAGATACAAATCCAGCTCCCATGGCGCATATTCCGTAATCAAGCTCAAAATCAGAGCGTTGATATATACCGATTTACCCGATCCTGTTCTCCCTACGATCAGACCGTGTACATTATCGTCGCACATCCGGATGGGTGTGAACTTCTTATCATCGGCATTTTCAAGGCCGGGGCGGAGATTAATGCCGGTCAGCGTCTTATTCTTCCATATACAGCTTCCATACCCCTCCCCTACCCTGAGAATCGGCCGTTTATCCAGCGATATTTTCTGAAATTCCTTTTTCTTGTCTACAAATAGTTTATTTGCCTCATAAGTATTATCGCTCACATCATCAAATTCCCGGAAAAATTTTATAGGCTCCGGACATATGGTGATCGTCTCCCCATCATCATACTCATATACCTTGGCTTTTTTATTTTTCTTATCAAACGCAAGGCCAAATTCTTCCGCCAGATAGTTTGTGTTTACGATAGAAATATCGTTAAACTTCTCGGCGAATTTTCTCTCAAATTCAATCAAATCCAGCTTCCCGTCGCTGCCTAACGATTCCTCCGCTTTATCCGCATTTAAAAATCCCATCTTATTACCGCCTTAATCATCAAACATCTTCAGGGCTGCCGCGATATCTTCCGCCGATGCTGCCGTCTTCGTATTTGTCGCCGCTTCGTCATTCATCTTCATCTGAGCCTTCGCCAAACTTTGGCTATCTCCTTTTGCCTTTGCAATATCCTCTTGAAACTTTTCAAACGCAGTTTTCAACGGTTCATACAACGCTATGACGGCTGGTATGAGAAGAGAATATGTGGGAGAATCTTCCCCTTTATTTTTAAGTTCATTAATTTTATTCTCTCCCTCCTCGTCAATTACATTAGAAACCTTCTGATATGTTTCTGCTAATTCATCAAAATCCTGCTCTTCCACTTTTGGCCGGCTGGTATCCACATTAATTTCATCCCCCATGGGATTTAGATTCCAAAATGCTTCAAAAGCATCGCGTATCTCGCTTTCAATCGCTTGGGCGCTAGATTCTGCATCCTCCCCGGCCCGACTATGTTCCGCTGCTTTTACAAAACTGCCATCCCCATCAAGCCACTCTTGCAGTACAGAATCCGCCCTCTCCTTAATATCCCCTGTCAAATGTTCGATTGTCTGATTCACTGCCTTTACCATAGGCTCATAGTGTGTTTTTTTACATATCTCTTCTAAGTCGCCATGCATCGTTTCCAATGTCATTTTCAAAGACTCGCAAAATTCCTTATAAATTTGGGGCAATTCTTTCTGCACATCTTCTGATAAATCAACATGAATCTTTATATTTCCCGCCATTTTCCTTCTAACCTCCTGTTTTAATATTTGCTGTAACCTTGCGCATCATATAGAATTACAGAGTTATTAAGAGCTTTTTTGATTTCATTATACATATTGCCTGGCTGAGCGCTTTCCTGCTCCCACGTCTGCCTTTCACAGATAAATATAGGCAGAAAACCATATTTATCACACTCTGGCATAAGCCGGGCAATATCCTCATTCAGTTTCCCCTTCCGTTCCTCCGGCTTAAAGACCAGATACAGAATGTTATACGTCCTTGGCCTTTCCTGATTTTGAAATCTCTTTTCATTGATATCGTCGATACTGATTCCCTTTTCAGCAAGCTGCTCTCTCTGCCTCCAGAACGCCTTTAACCTGTCTTTTACTTCATCTATTTTCCCGGCAACCTCAGCGATATTAAATGCGTTCTTCACAGCCCTGGCCTTTAACCCTTCGCTTCCTCCCACCTCGTCTACTATGATCTGGGAATAGGTGTCCCTGCTGTTCATCCGGTAGACCGCGTACATAAGATCAAACAACAGTTCTTGGATGATCTTCCCCGCCTCCTCCTGCAAGGAACTATTATCTGTATCTATCCTGCTGATATCATACATAATAACCAATGGTTTCTTCCTATATTCCAGCCTGAAAATCCTTTTATGGCCATATTCATCCTTTTCCCCTTCCCGGATAACATACAGCTCCCCGCTAAGTTTTCCATGGGTTCCAGGGAGCACGGCGGTTCCCTTCATAGGCGTCAGCCAATTCTCATCCTCTAATTTCCGATCCAGCCACTGATACTGTTCCTCGAATTCATTCATAAAGTCCTCTGTTTTATCAATCTCAGACTGTATCTCCTCTATCATCTTCTGAATTGTACCGATTTTCTTTTCCTCATTTTTCTTATTTTTTGCAGCTTCGGCTACCTGTTCTTCATGGGCGGCTTTCTCAGACCGGGCCTCTTTCCTTACGTCTCCCGCCTGCTTATCCCTTTTCCGGATCAATTCGCTCTTTTCACTGTTAAATTCTACATGGAGCAATTCCAGATCTCTCTGATAATCCGCCTTTATATCCTTATCTTTCGCCTCATGTGCTATGCGGGCGGATTCTATACCATAATACTGCTCGTACAGCCTGCGTCCGATCTCTCTGATCTGATCGGTCTCTTTTTCCTGCGTACGCTGTACGGAATGATCTCTGATGCCCGGAAAATCCCGGTATTCACAAGCAAGTATGATGTATCTGCATATGGTCGAAAATTCCCGCTTTGTCTTTATGAGCGTAAATGCGCACAGGATCACGGCGGCGGCAGCCAGCACAAAAGCGGCGGGTGCCGTACCTGATTTCAGCCCGACGCGCAGTATAACCAGCAATATTGCAGATATACCTCCCATGATCCCTCCAATAGTCAGGCAAACCTCATTATTCTGTGCAAGGAAACTGACCTTGTCTTCAAATTCCCCTGCCTGCTCCACTTCTTTCAGCAGTTCCTCATAAGTTCTGCCGCCAAGACTTTCCTTCTGCTTCTGATACTCCGCCGTATATTTTTCTGTAATCTTAGCTTTTCTAATCTCTACAAGCAGTTTTTTCCAATCCGTAACTCTGCTTTCTAGTGCGGCAAACGGAATATATGCTTCCCTAAGCATTTCATCAAAGCACGTCTCTCCATTCATGGCAAATTCCATGATCTCTCCGTCAATTTTCTGATGATGCTCCGTCTGCAAGCGCTGCTCCTGCTGGATCCTTCGATTCAGTTCTTCTGTTTTCCGGCTGTTCTGCTGAACCCTCGCATTGATCTTTTGCTGCAGTTCTTCCACAAACCCATCTCTTTCGGTTAGATATTTCTTCTGCTCCCGGACCGGTTCTTCCAATTCCCCCGCTCTCTTTTCTATTACTTGATCCAGCTTCTGCTGCGCCTTATCAATATATTTTTGATGTTTTCCTCTTACGGAATCTATATTTTGTTCAAGCTTAGAGACCGTCCGGTTCATACGGTTAGATACCTTTGTAATATTTTCATTAATCTTATTTAACTGGGACAGTTTACTATTCTGCAGCTGCGTTGTCGGTCTTTTCTGGAATTTTGCCTTCCTAATCTGCTCGTTATACTGTTTTTCTATTCTCTTATAATCCGCCCTATAGCTATCTATTTCCTC
Organism: uncultured Dorea sp.; assembly: GCA_910584095.1. Taxonomy (GTDB): domain Bacteria; phylum Bacillota; class Clostridia; order Lachnospirales; family Lachnospiraceae; genus Claveliimonas. Next base: position 16,855 of record CAJTYU010000023.1, read on the forward strand.
CTCTGCCGTCCGGCTCTCATATTGCTTTTTGAGCTCTATTTCTTCTATCTCTTCATTTCTTTCATAGATTTTGATCTGCAGATTTTCCTCACATGCATCAACCTCTTCCTGATACTTCTGATAAATGGAATCTATGATACTCTCATATTTGTCAATCTCCGGCGCATACTTCTCATAAAGAGCGTCTTGTTCCTCTTTCCAGCCTCCTGTTTCTAATTTATACTCCAGTGTTTCCTGCGTAATCCCATCTTGATATTCATTGATCCGCTCATCTGATTCCTTGATAAATTCCTGCCTGCTCCGTTCAAATCCAAGCGCCTTCTTTTCCGTCTCGCCCAGTTCCTCTTCGCTTCCAATCTCCTCACCTGAAAACTGTTCCAGCCTCTCTGCAAGCAGCGTATCATTTTCTTTGATGGCTTTATCCCTATTTTCAGCCAGTTCCCTCTTCTTACCGTCATATGTAATCTCTAATGCTTCTATTCCGCTCTCGCAATCTTGATGGAAACCCTGAATACTTTGCTCAATATCCTTCTCGCAATATTCCTCAAGCTGACTCAGTCGGTCTTCTATATTCTCTAATTCTGCCTTGCTCCTTTCCAGCTCCTTCTTTTGATTTGCAAGCTCCCTTTTTACGCCTTCACTATGCTTCTTCTTTTCCACAAATTCATCATAGTATTCATAGTATTTCTCTAGTGCAAGCGCAGCATTATCGTCATATCTCCATTCCATATCCTTTCTCCTTATCCACAATTATCATAACGATAAACCAACTGGATGTACCGCAAAATCTCTACACCCTCTTCTTTCGTCATTTTTCTGTTTTTCAGACTTTCAAATAAATAATAGCCCATTTTGTTCTATAAATCAATAGAACATTTTGTTCTACATATAATGATTATCGGAGGTAAATCTATGAATATAGAACGTATTAGAAACTTGCGTGAAGATAACGACCTGACACAGACAGAACTTGCCTCAAAGCTTAATGTCAGCCAGAGAACCTATTCTCATTACGAGAGCGGAAGCCGGAAATTACCTTTGGATATACTTGTGTCCCTTGCCGATTATTATAATTGCTCGACCGATTACTTACTGGGCCGTACAAGAAAAAAAGAAGTAAACAGATAAGATACTCTTATCTTACATCTAGATACCTGAACACTCTAAAATCCTTTTGCCGGAAGCTTTTCAGGAATGTACCGCAAAATAAAAACATCGCAGCTCTGCCATATTCTGGTTCTGCTGCGATGTATTGTCTTCATAGTAACAAACTTTATATCCCGTTTTCCATCCCTATTTCATAAATTTATCAATCGCTTGATTCAGCAGATCAATCGCTTCCTTATCGTTTTCCTCCACCGCTTCTACAATACAATGATTAATATGGTTTTTCAATACAACCTTCCCGGTATTATTGATCGCGGAACGCACCGCCGCCAGCTGAATCAGTACCTGACTGCAGTCGTCGTCTCTTTCCACCATGCGTTTCACCGCTTCCAAATGGCCAATCGCTTTTGACAAACGGTTTATGACTGCTTTCTTCTCTTCTATGCTGTGGACATGCCTGTGCGAAGCCATTCCATGGACACGCCCGCTATCCTCCGGATGTTCATGTGGAATTTCCGCCCCATGCAGATCTTCATGAGTCATTTTTTGAACCCCTGATGCAGATTTCTTCTGATTAACTTCTATACTCATTATTTTCCGCCTCTTTATTGTAATATCATAAATAAAGTATATCCAATCTTCCTCATCGAGTCAACAAGCAAACTCCTATGCGAACAATCCTGTCAATCCTTCGATATCCATAGGAAATTCCTTCTCTCCCACGCCCATACAGGCAATCACCGAAACACCTGAAAGCGTCTCTATCATCTGCAGGTTATCCTTCTGCATCTCATCGCCCATATAGCGGTTCAGAACAATCCCCTTTACTGAAAGTCCATGGCTGCGCATATATTCTGCTGTGACTGCTGTTTTATGGATCGTGCCAAGCCCCGCGTCCGTCACAAGCAGCGCAGCAAGCTCTAGTTTTTTCACCACATCTGCTAACAGAATCTGCTCCTTATCATCCCACCGGAGGGGACAGACGATTCCTCCGCTTCCTTCCATTGCAACATAATCATATTTCTCGCAAACCTTGCCGTAATCTCTCCTAATCTTTGAGAAAGATACCGGATTTCCTTCCCTCCTTGCCGCAAGATGCGGAGATACCGCGTCCCGGTACAGATAGGACACCATCTCCTCCTCCGGCTGAGAAATTCCAGAAATCCGCTTCACATATCCCGCGTCGCTGTCTGTGATACTAGATGCTCCGGACAGCGCCGCCTTATAATATCCGACTCTTAGCCCGGCCTGATGCAGTTTTTTTACGATCAGCGCCGTCACATAGGTTTTTCCCACATCCGTACCGGTTCCGGTAATAAACAGTCCCTTACTCATTGCACAACGCCTCCCGATAACCCAGACGGTGAATCATCTCCAGATCTGACTCAATCGTGTATCCGGAGGTGGTCAGCATATCGCCGGATATGGCCGCGTTTGCACCGGAACGAAAACAAGACTTCCCTTTATCCTCCAGAAGCCCCCTCCCGCCTGCAAGACGGATAGACGCATCTGGCAGGATAAACCGGTAAACGGCAGCAATCCTTCTCATATCCGCAGCCGTAAGCCTCGGATTCTCTTCGTAAGGCGTCCCGGCGATGGGATTCAGCATATTCACAGGCACGCTTTTCACCCCAAGCTCCCTCAGCGTAAACGCCATATCAATCCGATCCTCTCTTGTCTCCCCCAGTCCCATAATACCTCCGCTGCATACCGCAAGCCCCGCCGCCTTTGCCGCGCGTATCGCGTTTACCTTGTCTTCAAAGGTATGGGTTGTACAGACATTGGGGAAATATCTTCGCGATGTCTCCAGATTATTATGTACCCTTGATGCTCCCGCTTCCTTCACCCTTTCAAACTGTTCCTTCGTAAGAAGTCCAAAGGATACGCACACTTCTATCTTTATCCGGGACTTAATCTCCCGGATTGCATCGCACATTGCATCAATCTCCAAATCCCCAAGCGCCCGTCCTGAGGTAACAATCGAATACCGGAGTACGCCTCTGTCCGCATTATACTTCGCCTGACGCAGGATCTCTTCCTTTCCAAGAAGCGGATATTCCCCTGCGCCGGTATGATAATATGCTGACTGAGCGCAGTATTTACAGTTTTCCGGACATCTGCCGCTCTTTCCATTAATAATGGTGCAGATATCAAACGCATTGCCGCAGAAATGTTTCCGGATCTCATCTGCCGCTATGCTAAGCTCCTCCAGAGGCGTATCATAGAGTGCAAGCGCCTCTTTCTTTGTTATCTGCTCCTCCTTTAATACCTTCTCTTTGATCTGTTTTATCAATTCCATTTTCTTATCCTCTTAACTCTCCAGCGTAAATCCAATCTTCTTCATCCGAAGCCCCGCCCCTGACGCCAGCAGGCACAAAACCAAATCTCCCGGTATATCCAGCGGAAAACAGGACAGGATGATTACCGCCAGGGCCGCCAGCGTATCCGCATAAAAATTTAATATCAAATATTTATAAAAAATACCAATTACATAGGTTACTGCAAATCCTGCCAGACATGCCAGAAGGAAATTTCCATAGCTGTTCTTCCTCTTCTCACAGATCGTCCCTGTTACAAAGGCAGCCGCGATAAAACCCAGAAGATATCCAAAGCTTGGACGGAAAACATAACCAATCCCGCCGCCCGCCGCAAAGACCGGTATTCCAATCAGCCCCAGCGCCACATAGCATCCAACTGCCAGCGCCCCTCTTTTTCCGCCAAGTATGATGCCGGCCAGCAGGACAAAGAAAAACTGCAGTGTAAAATAATCCATATAAGGTACCGGTATCTGAATAAACGCACCGATTGCCACCAGAGCGGTAAACATTCCTCCAAGTACCAGCGCCTTTGTTGATAATGCTTTCACAGCCTTTTGTTCCATTCTATCATTCCCCCTTTATAAAAGTCCACATATACTATATAGTACAGAAACATTAATTGTCAACCATATTTTATATATTGGTTAACATTATTGCAGCAATTCATGAGATTTCATTTCTTTCTCTTTATGAAACTGTAATTCCATGGTACAATACTATGCATATCCCAAGAGTACGACAGGATATTTCATAAAACGACAAAAAGATTTATTTTAGAAAAGGATGGCTAGACGTATGATAATAAAGGAACAAGATTATGCCCGGCAGATGAAACTCGTCGTTGAACCTTATCTTGCCAAGCGGCGGCAGGAAGCCTTTCTTAAACGGGAATCTGACAGGTCTGTCTATTATGTCCGCTATCAGGCGGATGAAGCAAAAGGAACGCTCCTGATCTCCCACGGCTTTACCGAAACTGCCGACAAATATTTTGAACTGGCCTATTATTTTTTGAAATCCGGATTCCATATCTATATCCCGGAACATTTAGGGCACGGCCGAAGCACGAGACTGGTGGAGGATCTGTCCCTCGTGCACACAGAGGACTACCGCGCCTACACTGACGACCTTTTAGCCATGGCATCTGCCGCAAGAAATACCTATCCCGGACTCCCTTTATATCTGTACGGTCATTCCATGGGAGGCGGAATTGCGGCATGCGCCGCCGCCGAAGATCCTGACGCCTTTGCCAAGCTTGTGCTGTCCTCCCCCATGATCCGCCCTCAAACCGGACGGCTTCCTTGGACGGCGGTAAAAGCAGTCCTGTCTGTGAAAATCCGTTTGGGAAAAGGAACGGAATATTTATCCGGCCATCATCCTTACGACGGCTCCGAAGTTTTCGCCGACAGCGCCGCCACTTCCGAAGCCCGGTTTGAATATTACCAGAAAAAGAAACGGTCCGCACCTCTGTTCCAGATGAGCGGCGCCTCCAATAAATGGCTGGCTGAATCGGCGCATATGGAGCATTACCTGATGACAAAAGGATGGAAAAACATCCGGATTCCCACGCTGTTCTTTCAGGCGGAACAGGATACCTTTGTCTGCCCCGGCACGCAGGAACAATTTGTACGGCTCATCCATCACCATTCACCGGGACTGATCAAACTGGTACGTGTTCCCGATGCAAAACATGAGATTTACAACGCTTCCAATGACATCTTAACCCCATACATAACAAAAATCCTCGCCTTTCTTCAGTAGGCGGGGATTTTCTTTGTTATCTATTCTGCCAGAAAACGCTCCATATTTTCCAGTACCTTCTTTGTGAGAAGCTCATAGGACTGATATGTTTTTCCAGAGCAGCCATTCATGCAGATAACATTGTCCTGAGCCAGTATCTCGTCCGCGATTTCTCCAATGGCGCCTTTGCTGTCGCAGCAGAGGATGTTGGACGGATCAGCGACCCATTTTCTCAGCGCTTCCATATCGGACGCCGGGCCGATGGAGGTATTGATCATGATTTTTTTATTTCCAAGCGCCGCAAATTCTGCGTCGTGAAGCAGGATCACATTCTTATTCAGGCAGGTAATGACCGCCTCGTTCTCCCTCAGAAGTTCTTCAAGCTCCATATAACGGATTCCCATTTTTTCCTTATCCGGTTTTCTGGTCCGGGAATAGTAGGATACCTTTGCCTGCATAAAATTAAGAGCCTCCGCTACCATACCGCCAGAGGTGCCAAGTCCGATAATCCCCACTTTCAGGTCTGTCAGCTCCAGCGGTTTTTCCGCCCAGCAAGGGTAATCGTAGCCGTGCAGAATCCGCACCAGCTGATAAATCACGTATTCCACCACGCCCCGGTCCCCATAATCCCGGACTCCAGTCACCTTGATTCCATGCTCTCTTGCAAATACAATATCCACATTCGCACTTTCCTCTGCATACAAGCTGCAGCACATGCCGATATATTTCACACTGGGAACCTGTGCCAGCACGTTCTTTCCTATATAGGTCGTAAAGCTCACTAAAACAGCGTCCGCATCGCCGATGCGCCGTACGATCTCCTCCTCGTTCTCCGGCGCATCCGGATATAGTTCAACATAATCCGCATATGCCTTCAGGCGTTCCCCTGCATCCGCCGTCAGATTCACTGGTTCAACCGCTACCATTTTTTTAAATTTACCGCTCATTTTTCCTGCCTCCCAGTCCCGCCTGGACAACTTTCTTTTTCTAAGATCTCTTTGATCTTCTTCAGGACGGCATCCTCTCCTACCTCTCCGATCACCTCATATGCCGTCTGCTTCAGATTTTCGCTGGCATTCCCTACCGCATATCCGAATTTCGCCCTCTCCAGCATGGGAATATCATTATCCGCATTGCCAAATGCCGCCGTTTCCTCCGGCTTAATTCCGTAATGCTCCTGAATAATAGACAATGCCTTTCCCTTATTACAACCCTTGTTTGTAAAATCCAGAAAATTTTCTCCCGCCAGACAGACGTCCATTCTATCCGACCAACGCTCCTGCATCATAGATGCAATCTGCGGGTCTACTCCTTTCCCCCGCCACACGGATACCTTACAGATCCCTGTGAGTTTGGCGGCGTCCTCCACATACTCCAGATCATAAGGATACGCCCGCATCGTCTCGTAATACTCTTCCTCGCCGTACTCTATATATCCCATATCCGGCCTGCAGGCCATAATAGCATGCCCCGGACACAGTTCGTGGACTTCTTCCGCCAGCTTCTGATAGTCTTCATCCGCAATCGCCATAGAGGTCTTATAGTCCTTCTCCCAGATATCTGTTCCATTGTCGGCCAGAATAAAGATTTTATCCAAGACCGGCTCAAATAATTTCTTCACACAAGGCTTCTGCCTGCCGCTTGCCACACCGATGAGAATGCCCCGTCTTCTGCACTCTCTGATAACCTCATAATATTCCGGATTCAGTGTGCTGCCTCCCTCCGGAACCACCGTATCATCCACATCTGTGACTAACAACTTAACCATTGTACGTTCTCCTCGTTCTAATATTCATCCGTTACCGTCCGCACCGCACGGTAACCTCAATCCTTTCATTTCCTTCCATAGTTTAATCCATTCGGCCGTTCATTGCAAGCACTACCTGAAAGAATGGGATTCGTTTGCTCCCAAATCACTTTCTTACGGTCTGTGCGGTAAATGCACAGATCCGCAAACAATAATCTCTCATCCTGCAGACGCACCCAAGCGCCGTCCCGCTAACAAAGCTGAAAGACGGCGCCCAGATATGGATACTACATTTAAGTATGCCTTATTGAACATTAGTAGTTCAATAAGATATATAATATTGTCTGATTCGTTATTTCACGGTAATCACTGCCCTGTCCCGAAGGAAATCAAAGTTCTCATAGGCTCCGTCCAGCATTATCACACAGGGTCCGCTTGGCGCCAGCCCTCCGGAAAAATCAACCGTACAGGCTCCATGGTTTTTGATATGCTCATTCACCTGTTCCCCCAGAGCGACAATGTACAAATTTGTACCGCCGATCATAAACTCGTCGCCCTCCCTTAGCGGTTCCACCGGGAATCCTCCGTCAAAATGAACGGTAAAATCCCTCATATCATTCCTCTTTCCCTCTATTACCAGATCAAACTGCTTTGACGACTCAACCAGTTCTTTTACTTCGCCGCCTACTTCCGATATTCTGATTTTCCACTTCATAAAGTTATCCCTCCTATGTTTTCAAAACGCCCCGCGTTTCGGTACTCTGTATTGAAAGCCCTTGTGCTAATACGGAGCGCCGGCCAGTCCTAGGACAACAGTTCTCTGGCACAATCCACATCGATAATTAATATATTTGCATATCCGCCTCTGATATAAGCTTTTACAATTTCCGTTTTACCGCTTCCTCCGGTCACCAAAAGCTTAAGCGCCGTTTTTCGGTATTGTTCCATAGAAATAGCCGCCACCCTTCGGTTAAATTCATCAAAAGCTTCAGTACGCCCTTCTTTGTCAATAAACCGGACAACCAGATTTGCAACCGCGCCCTGCCTTACATACTGAGCCGCCATTTCTTCCGTCACAAATCCCAGCCGTTCAATCGTAAGCTGGCTTAAATCTCCGCCGCTTTTATGTGACATACCTGATATAACAACATTTAACTTCTTAAAATAATCAAATATATGCTTTACCGATTCTTCCTTTAGAAATTCCCGCATCAATCCTTCGTTGGAAAATACTGCCGGTGAAAAAAATGGAATATGCTTCCCTCCGAACTTCCTTGCAAAGGCTTCCGCCACCTGTCCGGACTGTACCTCGTCCGTTCCCAGTCCGCCTACGATCGGAACGAAGGTACAGCTGCGCTTTCTGCATTCCAAATTGGTATGCGCAATATTGCGCAGAGTGCTTCCCACAGACACGCCTACATAATCTCCATCTTTCAAAAGCCTGTCAAGATAATCCGCCGCCCGCTCGTTGAGCTTAGTAATCCGGTCTTCCTTGGAATCCAGCGGACTGCTCTCCGCAACGATCACGTCTCTCAGATGAAATTTCTCCATCAGCTCCCGCTCCAGATCATCATACATGTACTGATTTACATGGTGGACCTTGATCTCAACGATTCCAAGCTCCCTTCCCATCTGCAGCATTCTAGATACCGACGACTTGGAAATCCCCAAATAATCTGCAATCCGATTCTGCCCCATATTGTCCTCATAATATAAGCTGCAGCACTTATAGATTAACCTGTGGTCATTTACTATTTTCCGCATATTTTTTACTCCCGGGAATATTCTTCTAACGGCTTCCAATCCGGTCTGCGGCATCAACTCGCAAATCTTCTGGAACCGTAATGCTTGAAGTGCTTACAATTATATTATAGGAGGCTCTGTTTTAGAAAACAAGTTTCTGCCACTGAAAATAGGAATAAATGCTATTTTCAGGGACAATTTTCTGAAATTAATTTCTATATTTCTTTTTCTGCACGGTATCTGAATCCATTTTCCATAACACGGCCTTTCTGACACTTGAATCTCCGCCTAAGACAAGCTATACTAAGCTAGTACAACGAATATAAGTAATTGGTAGTTTGGCTTGTCTATTTTCGTTGTACTGATACTGCAATTTATAATGATGACGCAGTATATATTTGATTTTACTAGATAAAGAAAGGATTTTTACCTATGAAATTAATGATTGCATCCGATATACACGGAAGCGCCCATTATCTCCGGCTGCTCCTTGAACAGTACAAGGCGGAGCAGCCGGACAAGCTTCTTCTGCTGGGAGACATCCTCTACCATGGTCCGAGGAACAGCCTTCCCAAAGGGTACGCGCCGAAAGAGGTGATTACACTGCTGAATCATATAAAAGAAGAAATCCTATGCGTCCGCGGAAACTGTGATACGGAAGTAGACCAGATGGTGCTGGAATTTCCAATTATGGCAGATTACTGTATCCTCTACGATCAGGGACATCTGATATTTGCCACCCATGGCCATCGCCACAATACCGGCAATCCTCCTATGCTGAAGGAAGGAGACGTCCTGCTTCACGGCCATACCCATATTCCAGCCGCTGAAGAATTTGACGGTAAATATTATCTGAATCCCGGATCTATCTCTATTCCGAAAAACGGCAGCGCCCACAGCTATATGATCTACGAGGACGGACTATTTACTTGGAAGGATTTGAGCGGAAAGCCCTACCTGAACAAAAAATTATTTGGAGTGACAAACGATGAATCGAAATAGAAATGCTTTTTATAATGGCATACGGGACGGCGTTCCCATTGCCCTTGGATATTTTGCGGTGGCATTTTCTCTAGGAATTGTGGCAAAAAAGGCAGGACTGAATCCTTTTCAGGGCTTCATCTCCAGTCTGCTGAACCACGCCTCTGCCGGAGAATACGCAGAATTTACCGTTATTATAGCAAACGCGCCCTATATTGAAATGGCCTTTGTCATTCTGGTGACCAATATCCGCTACCTGCTTATGAGCTGCGCTCTGAGCCAGAAGTTTGACTTAGGCACCTCCCTGTTCCACCGTCTTTTGGTGGGGTTCGGCATCACAGATGAAATCTTCGGAATCAGTATTGGAAGGGCCGGCGCTTTAAATCCATACTATAATTACGGCGCTATGGCCATTGCCCTTCCCAGCTGGTCCCTTGGCACCGCCCTTGGAATCGTAGCGGGCAATATCCTGCCTGTTTCTATCGTCAGCGCCCTCAGCGTTGCGCTGTATGGCATGTTTATTGCTATTATCGTTCCAGTATCCAAGACCAATAAGATTGTGGGAGGCGTAGTGATTTTAAGCTTTCTTGCAAGCTTTCTTGTATCTAGGATTTCCCTGTTCAACAAGATGTCCGACAGCATGAAAATCAGTCTCCTGACTGTACTCATTGCCGGACTCGCCGCTTTTTTCTTCCCTGTAAAAGACACGGAAGCAGATGCAAAAAACACTACAAAGGAGGCGCTTGAATATGACGCATAATATCTATCTGTACATATTAACCGCAGCGGTTGTTTCCTGCCTGATCCGCGTACTGCCGCTGACGCTGATCCGCGGTAAGATCAGGAATCCATTCATCCGGTCCTTTCTCTACTACGTACCCTATGTAACGCTTGCAGTTATGACATTTCCCGCGATTGTTGCCGCGCCTCAGATCCCATTCGCTGGAATCCTCGCATTAGCGATAGGAATCGCAGCGGCTTGGAAGGGTATGAATATGATCAGCATCGCGGTGCTCTGCTGCGCGGTGGTTTTTGTCTGCGAATCCGCGGCGGCATATATCCTGTAAACCTATACCGGCCTTACCGGATGGCGGATCACCGTGCGCAGCCGCTCCTCCTTCGACCGTCTCGGGTCGCTAAGATAGATCTCATGATGGAAACGTGTTCCTGAGAAATCCGGTTTATATCCCTGTTCCTTCGCATAAGCATCCATCCGCGCTATGGTCTCCGGCTCCGCGTCATAGCTTCCAATATGCATACACTGTACGCACAATCCTTCCTTATAGGTAAAAAATTCTACCTTGGAAAAATCGCTTTTCTTTTTTTCCGACGCTTCCCTGACTGCCCAGCCAAATACTTCTTCCTCCGCAAATTCCGGCAGCCGTATCATGGAAATCCATTCAAAACTCTCCTTATGGGCATAATCAATCCCTTCCACGTCCTGCTGCCACCACAAACCTTCTAAAGGCGGAACCACATAGGGGAAATATCCTTCAATCTCTTTCCCGCTCTTGTAACTCATCTTAATGGTAAACGCGATTCCATACAGCAGCTGCATCGCCGCCTTGTATTCTCCCTCCGGCTGGTTCGGGTTCCCCTTCCCCCGGACTGCGATATAATTCATTTCCGGTATTTCAATCAGCCCCGGTTTCTTCGGCGGAAGGTAAAATTCCTTATACTCTTTCTTATAATCAAATGCCATGCTCTTACCCCGCTTTCTATTCCATCTCCATAATTTCTTTTTGCTTCTTCTTCGTAAGCCCTTCTAGTACAAGCTGATAGGATTTATCCAGCAGATCCTTTAAAAGCTCGTCCGGCACCTCGCCGTCCGGCTTAATAGAATTCCAGTGGAGCTTGTTAGAATAGTAACCGGGGATAATATCCTCATACTGCTCCCGCAAAAAGGCTCCCTCCGCAGGCTCCAATTTCAGATTAATATAATACGGCTTATCTTCATCATCCAGACAAACCGCCGCAAACATCTTCCCCCCGATGTGATACCGAATCCAGTTCCAACTCTCCTGAAGATCCTTGGTCACTCCTCTTTTTTCCATTAAATACTCGTCGATCCACGTATACCCCATCTTCCTTCCTCCTCATTCTTCCTGTTAGTACATTATTCAGCAGATAACGACTATGTCGTATTTCTTTCTCTCTGTACGGCTAGTACGGCTGCACGCCGATTCCTGTCCAGCATCCGTTCCAGCGATTCTGTCAGCTCTTCTCTTATCTCCTCAGGTTCCAGCAAAACCACCTGATCCCGGAATGACAACAGCCACGTCACCAGATTTTCCTTATTGGTATAATTCCCATGAAACAGCAGCCTTCCTTCCGGCAGTTCCTCAAAGCAGTCCGCTCCAAACTCCTCCACAAGCCGCCATTTGCACTCCGGTTCGAACACCGCCTTCACCTGTATTCCCCCGGGGAAAATCTGCTCCGTATTCAGATCCGGAAGCAGAACATGGCGTTTCTCAAAAGTTTCCCCCGACAACTTCATTTGATCCATCCGGTTTAGCTTAAACAACCGGAAATCCTCCCGGTCTATACACCATCCCCACACGTACCAGCTGGACCAGCGGAAAATTAAATAATAAGGCTCAATCCTTCTCATAGCCGTTCCCTTCGGAGAATAATAGAGAAACTCCAGCCGGATCCGCCGGTCAATCCCCTCCCGGATCTGTTCAATCTTCGGCGCAAGGGAAGTCTTATACCATGAAGACAGGTCGATTAATACCGACTGATTCCCAGCCATAAAATCTGAAGACCCCGCCGAAAGCTTTTCCATCAACTGACTATAACGGCTGGTTTCATTGATGCTGTCAAGGCTCCTAAGGCCCGCTAGGATATCCTGCATTTCCATGCTGGTCAGAAGGGTTCTGTCCATTTTGTAATTTCCCATAATGGAAATCCCGCCCTTTGTCCCCTGTCTGGTCACAATCGGAATGCCCGCCTTGCACAAATCTTCAATATCCCGGTTAATGGTCCGCCTCGAAACCTCGAACTGTTCCGCCAGATAGGGGGCTGTCACCGTATCCTTCTGCAGCAGAACCGATAATATCCCAATTAGTCTGTCAATCTTCATTTCCGCTCCTTTGCCAATCGAAAGAGTTATCTATACTATAGCACAAAAAACATGACAACTATGCGTCATGTTTCTTATAGAAGAAATATTTTTCATATATTTTAATTTCATTGGGGCTGGCCGTAAGAAGTAAAACCTCTGAGCAAAAAAGAATAGCCATAAAACGGATCATCACGGCATCTTCTCCAGATACTCCCTTGTCTCCTTCACCGCCCGGTGGTTTTCTCCTCCCGCATTGATCCCCACCACCAGCTCCTCTTTCACAATCACCGAGGGGAAATAAAAATCGCACAGCTCCTTACAATTTGCAGCATTTACCGGAATCCCCTTTTCACGGCATTCTCTCACGATCTCCCTGTTTATTTCTCCAGAATCCGTACAGGCAAGAACCAAGTCCCTTCCCTCCAAATCCTGCGCCCCATACTCCTTCTGAACGATCCTCACGCAGGCGGCGTCCTGCGCGAAAGCCCGGATCTTAGAATGGACTTCCTTTGCCACGATGGTAATCCGGCTCTCGAATTTCAGCAGCGTCTCAAGCCGACGCAGCGCTATCCTTCCCGCTCCCACAATCAGGATATCCTTTCCGCTGATGTCTACGTACAATGGAAAATATCTGTGTTTCATCTTACCTCACCAATTTTACCCAATCTTTCCTTCCCGTATATATCCCGCGATCTCCTCTGCATAATACGTCAGATAGACGTCACACCCCGCGCGGAAGGCGCAGGCGGCTGTCTCACAGATGATCTTCTCTTCATCAATATAGCCAAGCCGCGCCCCGGCCTTAATCATAGCATACTCTCCGCTGACGCTGTAGGCTGCCACCGGAACATGGACTCTTTCTTTGATCCGGGCTACCATATCCAGATACGCCGTGGCCGGCTTCACCATGATAATATCCGCCCCTTCTTCGATGTCCAGCAAGGCCTCCTTCATGCCTTCCCTGCTGTTATGGTAATCCATCTGATAGCTTTTTCTGTCGCCAAAGGCCGGCGCCGAGCCTGCCGCTTCCCGGAAAGGGCCGTAAAATGCAGAGGCATATTTTACTGCGTAAGACATAATCGGAGTATTGCAGTAACCCCTCGCATCCAAAAGACTCCTGACCGCCGCCACCCTGCCGTCCATCATATCGGAAGGCGCTACCATATCCGCCCCGGCCTGCGCATGGGACAGGGCGGTATTTGCCAGAAGCTTTAACGTCTCGTCATTATCCACCTCCCGGCCGCTTAATACCCCACAGTGTCCGTGAGAGGTATACTCGCACATACAGACGTCCGTAATCAGATACGTCTCCGGGTAGTCTTTTTTTGCCCGCGCAAGGGCTTTCTGGATGACGCCGTCCTCTGCATAGGCTCCGCTTCCCACTTCATCCTTATGGTCCGGAATCCCAAAAAACATTACGGCAGAAACCCCCGCCTTTAACAGCTCCTCCAATTTCCTTCCCATGGTGTCAGCACTATAACGATACTGTCCCGGCATCGTGGGGATTTCCTCCATAACCCCTTTCCCCTCCTTTACAAATAGAGGGTAAATCAGAGAAGAAACGTCTATCCGCGTCTCCCGCACCATTTTTCTGAGGGTTTCCCCATTCCGCAGTCTTCTTGGCCTTATTCTCATCGTCCTTCATACCTCCTGTCAATTTTTACTCCCCTAGAATGCAGTCAGAGCACGGCGAATTAAAACATCCCTAAAAAACTCGCCAGTTCCTCGGCGCGCCTTGTAAAAATCCGGCGGATCTCCTCGTATTCCCCCATGCCTTTCATTATGCATACTGTGGGAAATCCGGCCTCTTCCAGCCTGCTTTTCCATGAATGAGAACTGCCGCCGCCCATGTCTCTGGCCGCATGCTTTCCCGCCGCAATCATCAAAGGCGCCAGCACTACCCGCTCCGGGTTCCGCTTCCGGATCCTGTCAAGTACAGACTGGAAATCCGGCTCCCCTTCCATGGCTCCCACAAAAATATTCCCATAACCCAGTTTCCTAAATGCCCCGTCCAATTCCCGGTACGCTGTATCCAGCCCATCCTTCGTCCCATGTCCTACCAATGCCAGCGCTTCATCTGCTCCGGGCTCAAGCTCTGCGGCAAGTGCTTTAGCGGTCTTTCTTCGGTCTTCCTCACTAAACAGCAGCGTAACGCCGGTAAGGATTCTTGACCCCCTGCCCTCGAAAGCCTGAAGTTCCTTCTTCATGCCCTGATATTCCAAACCTCCCAGCACATGGGTGGGCAAAACTGCCACATCCCGGATCCCCCGCCGCAATAACTCTTCCATAGCCTCCTTCACTCCGGGAATCCGGATACCTTCCTGCTCGAAACATTTCTTACGGAGCCTTCCGCTTGTCCATGCATGGAGGACGACATACTCCGGACAGGCGTTCCTTATATCCGCCTCAATTCTGTCAAGGGTCTTTTCCCTCATCGTTCTTCCTCTGCATCCATAGCTTACCACCAGAATGGCGGCAGCGCATTTTTCTCTCTTTTCTCTATTCATTTTCCCGGTTCCCATAGACGCTTATCAGCAATTCTACCATGCTTCCTATGGACGCCTGTTCCGATATCCGGATCCTCATTCCGTATTTCTTAGCTTCCCTTGCGGTCTGCCTCCCGATGCAGACCGCCTCTAAGCCGGTATAGTCCATATCCCCCATGGCTTCCGCAAAGCCCCGGACTGTGGAAGCGCTGGTGAAAGTCACCGCATCGATATGCCCTTTCGCAAAACCTTCCCTAATCCTGCCGCGTTCTTCGCCGTAAATCTGATGTTCTGTATCGTAAAGTGGAATATCCTCCACCCTAAGTCCCCGCTCAAGCAATGGCGGAAGCAATTCCTCCGAGCCTTTCCTTGCACGGAAAATCCGCACGCTGCTCCCTTCCGCCGCCCTCTCTGCCAGTTCTCTCCCCAGCGCCCCGGCACAATACTCCTCCGGCACCAAGTCGGTCTGCCAGCCATATTCCAAAAGCTTCTTTTTCGTTGCCCGGCCAATTGCCGCGATCTTTACCCGGCCCCGTAAAATATCCCGGATATCCAGACCGCTTTTCCCAAGCGTTTCAAAGAAAATCCTCACTCCGATGGAACTGGTAAATACCATCCATTTTTCCTGTTCATCTAAGATCTGTTCCCGCAGAGCCTGTTCCAGTTTAACATTCTCCTCCATCGGCCGTACCTGTATGGCCGGCATCTCAATCACCTGCGCCCCCATGCTGCGAAGCCTTCCCGCAAGCGCCGGCTGGTGCTCGGCGGGTCTGGTAACCAGAAACTGCCTTCCCGCAAGGAGCCGTTTCTCTGCCCATGCAAAGTCTTTCTCCAGCCCGCAGACCTGTCCCACCACAATCACCGCGGGAGCCTGTATCTGCTCCTTCCTTGCCCTCTCTGCGATAGTATCCAGCTTAGCAGTTATCTTCCGCTGCATACTAGTGGTTCCCTGTTCAATCACCGCCGCCGGCGTCTCCTTGTCCATCCCCGCCCGGAGCAGTCCGCCGCTGATCCGCTCTAGGGCGGCAATCCCCATTAAAAATACCAGCGTCCCTCCGGCTTTCACAAGGGCTTCGTACTGGATCCTGCTTTCCCCATCTTTTCTTGCATGCCCGGTAATCACATGAAAAGAAGATACATAGTCTCTGTGAGTCACCGGAATCCCGGCATACGCGGCGGCCGCTGCCGCCGAAGTGATTCCAGGAACGATCTCAAAGGGCACGCCTTCCCTTGCGAGAAGCTCCAATTCCTCTCCGCCCCTCCCAAAGATAAAAGGGTCGCCTCCCTTTAAGCGAAGAACCTTTTTCCCCTTCCCCGCTTCCCTAAGAAGCGTCTCATTGATCTCCGTCTGGGAATAAGTATGGTTTCCCACACGCTTTCCCACATAAATCAATTCTTTGCCCGGAGGTATCTGCCCAAATATTTCCAAACTGATCAGCGCGTCGTACACAATCACGTCCGCCTTTTTCAGCAATTCCTTCGTCTTTACTGTCAAAAGCCCCGCGTCCCCGGGACCCGCCCCGGCCAGCCAGACCTTACCCTTCTCTTCTATCTCAGACGCCTCCTTTCTCTCTCATGCGGCAGGCAAGCCTTCTGCCAAGTTCACCTGCCTTCCGGGTTTCATCCGCCATCTGGTCCCGAAACCACCCGCCGTCTTCTTCCCTGTAATATAAGCCGTAAAGAATCATACTGCTTCCTTTTATCACTGCGTGGGCTGCAACCGGAAAGGTACAGCCTCCGTCCAGCTCCCTTACAAACCCGCGTTCCGCCGCGGCGCATGCCCTTGACTCCGGATCATCAACCCCCAAGAGCAATTCTTTGCTGGTACCGCTTCTCCCCTGTACCGCCAGAATCCCCTGTCCCGCTGCCGGAACCATTTCCTCCACAGAAAAATATCTTGCCGCAAGCTGCTGCATCCCAAGCCTGTTAAGACCCGCCGCAGCAAGAATCGTGGCGTCCATTCCCTCCTCGGCAAGCTTTTTCAGCCTCGTCTGCACATTTCCCCGGATCCCCTGAAAACGGACGCCCGGATATAACGTCTCCAGCTGCAGCATCCGTCTTCTGCTGGAAGTACCCACCAATGGGCTCTCCGGAAGCTCTGCAACCCCACCGCGGCACACCAGAACATCCCTTGGGTCTTCCCGCTTCCCATAAGCAAGGATTGGAAGCCCCTCCGGCTGTTCCATAGGCATATCCTTCAGACTGTGTACGGCAAGGTCGATCCTTCCGTCACGGAGCGCCATATCCAGTTCTTTGACAAACAATCCTTTCCCCCCGATTGCTTCTAAGCTCTTTCCAAGGATCCTGTCCCCGGTGGTCTTCATCGTCACGATCTCAATGCTAAACTCAGGATGGCGTCTCTGTATCATATCCCGGATGATCTCCGTCTGCGCCACAGCCAGACGGCTGTCCCTGCTTCCAATCCGAATCGTCGTTTTCATCGTTAACACCTGCCTGTTCCACAGTATAATATAATCCCCCAATTTAGGAATTTCTTACCGGCAAAGAGTAACCGCTTTGTTCTTCACCGCGAAAAATCCATGCAGACATAGAAACGAATCCCCAAACTGGCCGTACAGCCCGAGGATTCATGTTTTTAGCTGTTATTCGCGACCCGTAAGGCCGTTCATCGCAGCAATTTTTATCATTCGAAAAAACTTAATCAGCGGAGAAATCCGCCAAAAGCGCTATTTCTCCCATTCCAGAGCCTCAATCCTCCTGCACAGCGCCGTATAAAACATTCCCACATGTACGCCGTCTGTGAACCGGTGATTGAGTTCCACCGACATCTGCAGCTTTTTACTTCCATTTTCCTCCCGGTACTTCCCCCATGCAATCCGAGGAACGGAATCATCCGCGCAAAAGTCCCTCTCATTTGTAAGCGCAGTCATCTCTATCCACGGCAGACAGCTGAAATAAATCAAATCGTCTGTTTCCCGCTCCCCATCAATAAAAGACGTCTGCTCCGCGCTTTTCTTTTTTGCGGCAAGACAAAACTCCTCCATGCTTTCACCGGACGGCATTGTCACAATATAAAACAGTTCCGAGCCCGGCTTCAAATCCGTAAAGCTCGGCTCCCTGCGGTTGATTCTATATAGCTCTCCTTCACGCAGAACATACAAAAATGCCTCTGTCTCGTTAACTGATTCCGTACACAGGTATACCAGCGCATAATAAAAAGACAGTCCTTTACTCTTTGCGTAGTCATAAAGCTTCGTAACATCCACTGTAAATGTAACGCTATAAAAAGGCTGGGACACCCCGGAAAAGAACTCAAATAGTTCTTTCCGTTCCCATAAATTCATATCAATCTTTTGCATACTTCCTCCTGCAGCCAGCCGCAGCGCCGCGTCCGCCAATGTAACACAAAAACACGAAGACTGCTGCAAAAAAAGCAGGTACGCCGCATAGGAGCTGGACAATAAAACTCCATTCCTCATATGCGGCAGAATCTCCTTTTTTGCAACAGTCTAAACTGTAATTCTATGCTTCTTCATTGTTGATCCTGCCCAGCAGATCATAAACCTCAATACGCTTTGCATTCATCTCCGGAAGCCCAATAAAGATCGTTCCGCAGACATACCGCTCTTCCTTCGTCTGTTCGATCCTTACCACCTTCAGGAATGCATGGATGATCTCATCCGTCCATATCTTTAACTGTGTCTCATACACCGCTCCGATTGACAGCGGCTTATCGCAGATAAAGCCCACTCCTGACTTGGATACGTCCAGTACCTCTATCGCCGCTTCTTCCGCCTGCGACTCCGCATCATTCATATTCTTAATCAACAGCTTGGCTGACAGGCCCATGCGTCGGTCGTTTCTTTTTTCTTCCATTTTCGCTTGCCCCTTTCACAGTAATTCTTTTTTTATTTTACCGTATTTGAATTTGTTTGTAAAGCGTAGTCTTTCGGAACCGTTCCCATCATTTTCCCCAGCTGCTCTAAAATCCCCGCGCTGCCGTTCACGGAAATCTCTCCGACCTTCCCGCAGATCTTCTCCAAATATTCCAACTCCTTCAGTTTATACAGAGTCTGGTTCTCATCCATCAGCTTCGCCGTATTCAGCAGCGATCTGGTGGACGCCACCTCCTCCCTTCTGGCAATCACGCTGGCCTGAGCCGTCTTCTCCGCCACCAGCACCGAGTTCATAATTTCCCGGATTTCTCCCGGCAGGATAATATCCTTGATCCCGGCGCTTAAGAAATATTAGGCATGGCTCTGCGGCCAGCCGTAATACAGGAGTGAAAGACCCTCCCGGCAGCCGCCGGATATCCATGCGGACATGGCCTCCGGACTCGCTGCTTCGCGGGAATAAGGGGCTGCTCTGCTCTGGAAAATACTCCTTCTCCGAACCTATCGTTCTCCGGCCCCATAGCGGCGGCCGTGCAACCGGTACCGTTCCGGATATTTTCTTCTTCAGGCTGCTGTTTATCCTTCCTGTCTGCGGTATCCTTAATTCTTCAGACGCTGAACCGGGCCGTTACAGCCCCTCTCTGGCAGACGTCCTTATGCTTTGGGCCGTCATATCCAGGCTGGCTGTATCCTTCCACAGATATGGGAAACGCCGAAATCAGGATACCTGTGAAATATTTATGGCATACCGGGCAGCACGCTGCCGGCACCGCCGGGCAGGAGGTAACCTCCAATACCCAGGCTATATAAAATATTTCCAAAATTAACCCTTAACTACGCCGGCCGTCCTAAGCTTCCTCACCGGCGTAACCAAATCCGTCTGCTGTGCCATGACCTGCTCAATATCTTTATAAGCAAACCGGCACTCCTCTGCCACGTCATGTTTCTTCCGCTTCCCAAGTACCACGCCCTGCTCTTTTAAATCCACCATCACCTTTTCTGTGGTAAATGCCCGCATGGCTCCGGTCCGGGAATAGTTCCTACCCGCGCCGTGGGAAGATGAGCAGAAGGATTCCGGATTGCCCTTCCCTTCTACCACATAGCTGTAAGACCCCATTGCCCCCGGTATCACGGCCAGCTCCCCCTTCCTCACTCTAACAGCGCCTTTTCTGTGTACCCATACGTTCGCTCCGTAGTGATTCTCCAGCGCGGCATAATTGTGGTGGCAGTTGATCTCGCCGCCAAATTCTACCGCTTTGCCCGCGTGCTTCTCAATAGTCTCCTTTACAATAGCGCAGGTCTTCTCAAGCATAGCCGCCCGGTTCTCGAAGGCATAGTCCAGCGCCAGCTTCATCCAGCGGATGTACTGCCGCCCTTCCTCCGTCTCCACTGGAAAGAATGCCAAACGGTATTCCTCCTTTACTTCGCTGTACCATCTCCGATTCAGTTCCACAGCCTTTTTATGGAAATAATCGCAGACCGCCTTCCCCAAATGCCTGCTGCCGGAGTGAATCATAATGCAGAGCCTTCCTTCCTCATCCTCCTGCAGCTCAATAAAATGATTGCCGCCTCCAAGGCTCCCCGCCTGAAAATACCCATCCTCAATCAGGGGCAGGAGTTCCGGATTCTTTTCGTATTTCTCCTTCTCCTCTTTCGCTCTGTCAAGCGCAGACGACGGCTGCGGCGTTTTGTACCTGTCCGTCCCCAGCGGCACCGCCCTCATAATCCCTCCCACAATCGCCTGAATGACAGAACCGCTTCCGGTCTGAATATCTTGTATTTCCTCCATACGGATATTCGTCGAAATGAAATCCATCCCACAGCCGATGTCAGACCCCACTGCATTCGGGATAATAACGTCCTTCGCCGCGATCACCCCTCCGATGGGCATTCCCTTCCCCGCATGGGTATCCGGCATCAGACAGACCCATTTATGCAGAAAGGGAAGCTGCGATAAGCGGTACGCCTGCTCCAGACAGTTGCTCTCCATCCGGCTTTCCTCTTCCAGCCAGACTTTTATCGGAAACCTCATATTCTTGTTATATAATACAAACATAAAACTCTCCCCTTTCTTCTTCGCCTTTGCTGTACTTATTATATACGGCGTATTTTGGATTATCATTTTAAAAAAGCTGCGAAGCAGGCTTTTTCCCAGAAAATAAATCTTCTCTTGACATCCATTATGCTCTGTATTACACTGTGCTTATCGAAGTAATACAGTCAAGCACAGAAAGCCGGTGAATCATTGGAAATTTTTGTAAGCAATAAGACAAGCCGTCCACTGTATGAACAGATCAGGACGCAGGTCAAAACACAAATTATGAATGGCACACTAACAGCCGGGGAAGCGCTTCCCTCCATCCGTTCTCTTGCGAAATCGCTGCAGATCAGCGTTCTGACCGTGCAGAAGGCATACGATCTTCTTCAGGAGGACGGATTCATCGAAACAACGGCCGGAAAAGGCTGTTTTGTATCTGCCCGGAATCAAGATTTCTATCTGGAAGAACAGCAGAAAAAGATCGAGAGACATTTCAGTGAAGCGATCGAACTGGCTCGGGCATGCGGAGTACCGCTGAATACGCTATTGAACTTATTGACGCTGCTATACGAGGAGGATTGACAATGAAGAATGCTTTAACCGTTTCAGGGCTTACCAAAACCTATCAGGACTTTATGCTGGACCAGGTTTCTTTCAGCGTTCCAAGCGGCTCTATCGTCGGGCTGATCGGCGAAAACGGCGCTGGGAAGAGCACGACAGTCAATGCGGTTTTAGGGCTGATTCAGAAAGAGTCGGGCCATATCTCGGTATTCGGAAAAGAAGAATTGGACAATCGGATAAAAGAACAAATAGGCGTCGTCTTCGACGGCAGCAATTATCCGGAGATTCTTTCTCCCAGAAAAATCAACCGGGTCATGAAACATATTTACCGTTCATGGGATGAGACTGCCTATTTCCGCCTGTTAACACAGTTATCGCTGCCCCCTGACAAACGGCTCAAACACTTTTCAAAGGGTATGAAGATGAAACTGGCCATTTGTGCAGCCCTTTCACACCACTCCAAACTTCTGATCTTGGACGAAGCTACCAGCGGCCTCGACCCGATTGTCCGGGATGACATTTTAGATATGCTTTTAGACTTTGTTCAGAACGAGGAGCATTCGATACTGGTATCCTCCCATATCACAAGTGATCTGGAGAAAATTGCAGACTATATTGTATTTATCCATAAGGGAAAAGTGATCTTTACCAAAGCAAAGGATGAATTAACGGAACAGTATGGAATCCTCAAATGCGGCGCGGCAAAATTCGACGCGTTAGATAAATCCGATATCATCGTATACCGGAAAATGGATTATGAATGGCAGGTTTTAGTTTCCGACAGACAGGAAATGCAGCGGAAATACCCGGATACGTTGATCGTACCGGCGTCGATTGATGAAATTATGCTTCTCTATGTAAAGGGGGAAAAGTGATGAAAGGTATTTTATTGAAAGATTTGTATATTGCAAAGAGCAATATTCTTGTAACGGTTGTCAGTCTGATCGTTCTGGGCTTCGGGCTTTCGTTTCTGCTTGAAACAAGCGCGCTCCTTATGCTCGCCCCCGCCGCTTCTACCACGGCGGTTTTTATCAGCATCACAAGCGACGCGGCCTCCAAGTGGAATAAAAATGTAATCGCCATGCCCATCTCAAGGAGCCAGATTATCGGCGGGAAATATTCTTTTTATATCATCCTCGCCGTACTTGGGACCGCCGCCGCACTGATTCCCTGCGGGATATTCGCCTTACTGGATATCGATATTACAACGCAGGCACTGTGCTTATACGGCGCCGCCGGCATGAGCGAGGCGCTGTTTGCAGGCGGCGTCAGCCTGCCCTGCGCCTATCTGTCTGACCCGGAAAAATCACAGATTATCTTTATGCTGTCCTTCATGGCGTCAACCGGAATCATCGCCGGGCTTATCCTTTTTATCAATCTGTTTATCCCGGTAAAAGACCATATCCTGTTCGCCTTCTATACCGTACTTGCAATTGCCCTTATCTGCTTTTTTATCTCCTTTAAAATTGCAGTAAAAATATACCAAAAGCAAGACATTATTTAAACAATCCCTATCCTGCACTCTGCCGGCCATACCGCCCTGTGCAGGATATCTTTCTGAAAATGCTACTCAAGTTCCGCATAAATCATTCCCATCAGTTCCCATGCCGCATCCCGTTCCTGTCTCTGTTCCGGTGTCAGCTCCTCATATCTGCACAGCATAGGGTGCTGCCTTGCCCCATCGTCCCTATACGGCCCATATCTCCAGTTATAGAAAATATAGAACCTCAGCCACCGCATGTGATCCAGCTTGCGGTACGTCTCCCTTGCCGTCTCGGAAGATTTTGTCTTACGATACCTGTCATAAGCCTTCTTTACCGCATCTGCGCTAAGCTCTGTAATCTCTTCGTCCTCCAGAAGAAGCCTCGTTTTCATCAGAAGATGGTCCGCCGCCGCGATCTTAGACTGCCGATGGAGATCATCCAGATCATTCCAGTCTTTCGTGGGATAAGAAACCGCCCTCCGGAAAATATCATTGATCATAACAGCCGCTTTGTTCAGGCTCGTGCGGATAATCTGCTGCGGCGTATAGATATCCTCATTTGCCCCAAAGTAAGAAATATCCGGGACCCTCCAGCTGCTGCGCAGGTCGATGCGTCCGGAGATCCGATAATATTTATTTAACGTCCAGAAAATGCTCCAGCCATTCTGTTCATCATCATCGCAGATAATAATACGGTCTGCCCGCTCCAAAATCCGGCGGTTCCTTGCCCATGTCTCATTGTGAAAAATCAGCGAATCTCTCGTCTCGGATTCCTCGTTCATGGAAAACAACTCCCCAAGGCAGTCATGGACTGCAAGAAATTCCTCTGCATCTCCGAAAATATGATACGCCACATGCTGCTCTATGGAAATAACATTGGTCAGGATCGCCCGTTCTAAAATACTGCCGCCATACTTCCCAAAACCAATCAGTACGATTGTATTTTCATGACGGCGCAACGGCTTAGAACGCCAATACTGTCTGGCGCAGCATTCATAGCTGTGGAAGAAATTAATGTTCCCAGAGAGTTTATCTTGTCCGTTTGTGGTTCTGGCATAAACCTCTACCGGCAATTCATGCAGATTGACCGCCCGCCGGTTCACGCCGATGTCATTCTCCTTCATCAGAAAAACCTTGCACTTAGCGCCGATACCCTTCTTTTTCACCACAATTCTGTCCAGCGGAGCGCTCAGATACACGCAAGGGTAATTGGGGATCTCACTCTGGATGCTTCTTCTCTCCCCATAAATAATCAGCGCCTTCGGATCTTCCCTATAAATATTTCCGGCAAGCGCATCCGACTCCACCCCGCAGTCTGCAAAATAGTACCAATTCTTATGCCGCTGCAGGCTCAGCATAAGAAACGGCATCCCCTCGCTGGTAATAAAGGATATGACAGCCCCAAGCATGGTCACCATTATCCCGGCGGACAGAAACAGAAAGATCATCCCCACCGCATGTCCAAGCGGGGTCACCGGTATCAGGTCTCCATATCCTACCGTTGTCAGCGTCACAATAGAATACCAGAACGCGTCTCCAAAGGTCTGAATCATAGCGTTGTTATTTGCTGATTCCGAGCAGTAGAGAATGGTAAGCAAAGCAATATAAACCAGCAATACAGCCGCAATCAAACACAGATAAATCTTCTTTCTTGCTTTCATATACCCCTACTCTCCTTCTTATGTCTTATGCAGCGGATTTCCCTGTCAAAATCCTTCGCCTGCACTTTTTCCCGTATTATCAATATAATGTAAATTTTACCACAAAGCGCCGGAGATATCTAT
The DNA here is from genome assembly GCA_910584095.1 of uncultured Dorea sp. Classification (GTDB taxonomy): domain Bacteria; phylum Bacillota; class Clostridia; order Lachnospirales; family Lachnospiraceae; genus Claveliimonas. Next base: position 41,758 of record CAJTYU010000023.1, read on the forward strand.
GGACAGAACTGCAGAATTGTTCTCATAAACATTCAATCAGTGTCCCATGTTCTATTTATTTTGTGTTATACTGTTTTATATAACACTAGGGTTAAAAGGTCATATATGACATGTCTGCATGTTAATATATGTCTTTGGAATCCGTAAAAACAGCGGAGAAAGGAGTCACGCATAGTGAGCGAACTATTGAAATTTACCAGCAGAGAGGATTTTCGGAAATGGCTTTCTTCGCATTGCATGTCAAACGACGGCGTTTGGCTGTTATTCGGCAAAGCCGGAGGGCCGAAAACGTTAAAGGCCGCCGAAGCCCTTGAAGAAGCGCTCTGCTTTGGATGGATCGACGGTCAGATGAAACGCATTGACGACATATCTCAGAGAATACTATTTTACAGTTATGGTTGTTGTAGGCAGAAAAGAAAAGGAATCTGTTGAAAAAATACTTCCCGGATGTTCATCCGAAATGCGGGATCTGTACCATCAGACCCCGGAAGGGAACGGCCAAAGATGGCTGACGGCCGACTTAGAGGATCACGCGGATTTGTACCGCGACCTTTTACGCTTCATTCATATTCGCAGAAACAGCCGGAATCAAAAAACGAAAGGGATGGTCTCATGAATACTGGTTTTATTTCCTGCGGCGGCGCATGTTTACTATGCTTGCTTTTTGCTCTGATATTTACGATTTTCAAAGAAAAATCTGCTATGCTGATCAGCGGTTTTAACACAATGCCAAAAGAAAAGCGGGAATTATATGATAAGAAAAAAATGTGCAGGGACCAGAGAAACGCCTTTTTGATCTGGGCTGTCATTTTAGGAACCGGAGCCGTTTTGTCATATTATATCTCAAAATATTTTGCTGCCGCCGCATTTGTCATATTCCTGATCATATTTTTTAAAGATGTACATTTAGACGAAGAGAAAGCCTTTGAAAAGTATAAAAATAACCTTTGATTTCTACATAAAAATCGTTAATGCCGCAAGGATGGCGAGGCGTCCGCAAGGAGACAGATGATATGTCTGATTTTCACGAACTGATAAAAAATTTCCCAAAAACAAGAGAATATGTCCGGGATTTTTTCGTATACGGCTTCAAAACCCGGAACGAATTCAAAGAAAAAAGTCCCCGGACCTACGACAATGAACGGCGGCGTTTAGAAAGCTGGCTCTCTCCCCATGTCAGGAAGGATTATGTGTCAAAGAGTTCCAACATTTCCCTTGCCATAGACAGTAACCTGTTAGACGATAATCCCCTGTTCCGGGTGTGGAAAACCAGAAGCTTTACGGACAACGATATCGTCCTTCATTTTCTAATCATAAATCTGCTTCAGGATGGCTGTCCTCTAACTGCGGATGAGATCACAGACCGCCTCCTTTCTAAATATGAGACGCTGTTCGATACCCAGACTGTCCGCCGGAAATGTAATGCCTATGCGCGGGAAGGCCTGCTGGATAAGAAAAAATCCGGAAAGACGGTTCTCTTTTCCCTTGACAGCGGGCTTATTCATTGGCTGAAAACCAACGAAGAAGTAACGGATGCCCTTGCCTTTTATCAGATAGCCGAGTGTTTCGGCATCATCGGCAGTTACCTGACAGACCAGCTTGATTCCTGCAGCCGCAGCTTCCGTGTCAAGCACAGCTTTTTCGTACATACTCTGGAAGATGAGATTCTGCTGAAGCTCTTAGGTGCAATGAAACAAAAGCAGCGGATCCGGCTGGAAATGAAAAGCTCCCGGACACAGACTGCCCTTTGTGCAGACTGCATCCCGCTTAAGATTTTTGTAAGCACCAGAAGCGGCCGGAGATTCCTATGCGGATTTACCGAAAAAGGAAAGCGTTTTACCTGTTATCGGCTGGATTCCATCAAGAAAGCGCTTCCTTTGGAGCATTCAAACAGATACGATGAACTGTACGGCCAGTTAGAACGAAATCTGCCCAAGCTCTGGGGTGTTTCTTTTCAGGGCCCAGAGGGCCGCCTCGACCGCTTAACAATGACTCTTCAGGTTCTGGAACCGGAAGAACACTATATCGTAGAACGCTTAATCCGGGAAGGCCGGGGCGGTACGGTTACAAGGACAGCTCCAAACGCCTATACCTACGAAATATCTGTCTTTGACTGCAACGAGATGCTGCCATGGATCCGCACCTTTACCGGAAGGATCTTATCGCTAAAATGCACTTCCAAAATCGTAGAAGATAAATTTTACAGAGATTTGCAGACGCAGTATCAGATGTACCAGCTTTAACAAATGTAACAGTTACAGGAGGCAATTTATGGAATTATTTTCGGAAATATATAGCTGCTATTATCAAGTAATGCGGCATCTCCTCCAGCGGAATGTTCCCCTTAGCCTGCAGGATATCCAGCGTCAGATCTGCACAGAGGGCTTTGAGGAAAGTCTTCTGTCCATCATCCCCAAGCTGGAGGACGGCACATGGAATCTATTCAAACGAGAGGGAAATCTCTACCTTTCCAGACTCTCTTCCACCTTTGCCACACCTATTTCCAATATTGAAAAAGTATATTTAAAAGCTCTTTTATCTGATCCGCGGATCGGATTATTTCTCACGGACGTACAATGCAATACCTTAAACGGACTTCTGGCAGATACCTCTCCTTTATGGACGCCGGAGCAGTTCTGCTATTATGACCGCTTTGCAGATGGAGATCCCTTTAAAGACGCATCCTACCGCAAGCATTTCCGGCTGATGTTTCAGGCTCAGAAGGAGTCAAGATATGTAGAAATCGAATACCAGTCCCCAAAAGGCGGACGCCTCCACCATTACTATGTGCCCGCACGTCTGGAGTATTCCGTAAAAAACGACAAATTCCGCCTGCTGGCCTTAAAAAATAGTAAAGGAAATAAGATGAAGCTTGAGCTTCTCAACATTGCACGGATCCAAAATGTCCGCCTGACTGACCAAATACTTTCCTCCCCCGCAGATCTAAATACCCTGATTCGAAACTCCTATTACAAAGAGCCTGTAAAACTCCGTATAATCAATCGCCGTAACGCTCTGGAGCGGGCGATGCTGCATTTTGCAAATTATGAAAAAAATACGGTAAAAATAGACGACGATACGTATGAATGCCTGATCTATTATAACCAAAGTATGGAAACGGAACTGCTGATCGAGGTACTCTCTTTCGGCCCTATGCTTACCGTAATCGAAAACGAACGATTTCTAAAAAACCTCAGAGCCAGATTAAAAAAACAGAAGGCTCTAGATCTCAGAAATCCCAGTCTTCCAACGCCTGTTTCGCCCTCCTGACTGCTTCTTTATCCGTACGCAGGAAATCAAATTCGCTGAACCCAGAAATTCCCATGGGAACATGTTTTTCACGGTAAATCATTCCGCTGCCTATATTCTGCTTTCCGGACATATGGAAGCTTACCGACTGCAGTGACTCTGCAAGCAGACGGATTACCTCAGCGTTTACCCCGCTTCCTACAAGAATCTCAATCCGCTCTCCCGCCTGTTCAGCCAGCTTTCTTAAAACTCCAATCCCCTCTGTACAGACCGGCGCCTGACCTGAAGTAAGGAGCCTGTCTATTCCCAGCACAACTGCTTCTTCCAGCGTTTCGTACGGGTCTCTGCAAACATCGAAAGCCCGGTGAAGCGTCAGCTCCAGCGGACCAGAACACTCTCTGATCTCTCCCATTCTCTTTATATCCAGCGCGCCATCCGCCAGAAGGCATCCAACTGTAATTCCATCTGCCCCAAGTTCACGAAACAGACGGATATCCTCCGTTATCATCCGAAATTCTGCATCCGTATACAGAAAATCCCCAAATCTTGGCCTGATTAAAACGCTTAATTCTATATCACATGCCCTGCGAATCTGTTTAAACTCACTTACTCCCGGGGTTGTCCCTCCAATAACCAGATTCGAGCAAACCTCCAAGCAGTCCGCTCCGCCTTCCTTGGCAATAACCGCAGATTCTACTGAATCAACGCATACTTCTAATCTCCTTCTCATACCAGCCTCTCCTTTTTTTGCAACTTTTATTAAGTAATATATAAATTCCTATACGCCTTCCTGTCCTTCACCGCCAGCCAGATACCCACCAGCACAATAACTCCGCCGGCCGCAAGAACTACCGTCCATGCCGCAACAGACTTCCCCGCCTCATAAATAAATCCGATCAAAAGCTGATAGACACTGGTAACCCCTGTCCGGATAACCGCCATCAGCCCGTTAATCCTTCCTCTATGACTGGCAGGCAAACGTTTGGTTATATAAGGACTCTCAGCCAGCGTTCCGAAAATTTCTCCCCATGTCAGGATGACCATTGCAATATAATAAACCGGAATATACCCTGCATATGCCATAAATACGGCAAAGCCTGCCAAGAGGAACGTTTGTCCAAAAACTATTTTTACCGGTTCAGAAACTGTCGGAAAGATTCTGGTTATCAGCGGTGTAAACACCACAACTACCACACAGTTCACACTGGTAACAGATCCGAATATCACAGCCCCACTCTCACCATGAAGTTTAGCAAGCTCCAGCGGCATCAGATAATTATACATCTGATAGCTGGCATAATAACCGCTGATCGCCAGTATATAGAGCAGCACTATTCTGTTCTCTTTCAGTATCCGCCACAGGCTCTCTCCCTTTCTGTCAGCCTGATATACCGTCTGTTCCCCTTCCTCTATTACAGGAGTAATATCCTTCACAAGCGCATAAATCAAAACAGAAGAACATCCAATCGCAATCCCACTGATCAGAAATGCCAGCCACAGATAGTCCTGAAACAAAAATCCCGCTATGGTCGGAGACATGACAAATCCAAGATTCACTCCAAGATACTGCAGTGAATATGCCCGTTCCCTATCCTCTGTAACAGTAATGTCCGCCGTAAGCGCATTATAGGAAGGAGCTTCCATATTCTGGCAGATAGCGGCGGCAGACATCAGCACCAATGACACTACAGATAAGGGAATCACTGCGCAGATTATATAGCATACTACGGAAATCATATCCAGATATACAATATTCATTTTTTTATTAAAATGGTCCGCTATTTTTCCGCCGGCCAGATTAGCAGGAAGCAGCAAAAATCCCACCGCCGCAATTGCCCATGCAACCTGTGTCCCGTTCATCCCCATTTTCTGACTCAGTATCATGGTAAACATCGGCCATATCATCGACCCCATACCGGTAACCAGACGTCCGAAACAAAGTATATAATTCTCCTTTCGCAGCCCTTTATATTGTGTTATTATCTTCATCCTGCCTATTTCCATATCTTCCGTTTGTTATAAATATATTTGTTCCAAATTCTCATACACAAAAAGCTGTAAACAACTTCGTTTACAGCTTTTCACTAAATTATTAAATAAACTCCCCGAGTTGGGCTCGAACCAACAACCCCACGGTTAACAGCCGTGTGCTCTACCATTGAGCTATCGAGGATTATTCAATTAGCCATGTACCTTCAAAACTGCATACAAGAAACTATTCATCTCGCTTTTACCTATCTCCTGC
>CAJTYU010000024.1:0-11116 GCA_910584095.1 uncultured Dorea sp.
CGCCGGTTACCCGACCTACACCCTTAGCAGGGGCGCCTCTTCAGCCTCTTGAGTATTTCTCCAGCAGTCTTTATTATACTAGACCCACCGGCTCTTGTCAATGATTTTTTACAAATGCTTCTGTTCGCACAATGCTTTGATTCCTATTCGCACATTGTCTGCTCCGGTCTGAAAACTGCAGTTTGCAAAACAAGAAGGGATACCCTATAACGGATACCCCTCCTGATAAAATTCAAATAGCTGCCTAAATTAAATAATTCAGCATCATACCAACTGCTGCGTAATTATTCATAGAATAAGCGCCGCTTCTTGAGTAAGAACCAAACGCATTCATCGGATTCGTGATAGAATCTGCCTGTGCGCCCATCAAATCTCCGTTAATTAGGGAGCTGGACTGTACATTCATTCCGCTGCTTCCCTTATTAAAGGCTTTATCCGCAATTCCGCCAGGGCCGGAAATCAAGCTCTTTGTCAGAGACGGATTATCCTTCATGTTCTTCGCAAATGTGTCCTTGTCAAACTTCAGGGTCGCATCCTTATTCACAGTAATTCCAAGCTGTTTCAAAGACTGTTCAGATCCTAACCCTGCAACAAGGTTACGAAGCTGTCTGTCCACGCCGGTTCCCCTGTCATAATTATCGTTGAGAAGCTTCAACGATGAATTATAAGAACCAACAAGGTCGCTCAGCGCACTGGCAATCTTATCAGAATCCACATCAGCCTTAATGGATGCTTTTCCCACACCCTTCAACTCTATACCGATTCTATAAGAATCTGCATAAACATCATTGCTGTAGGATTCATGCTGCGTTGTCTTTCCGCCTGTGGTAATGGAATACTTTGAATTAGCCGCTTCTGTCTTCACGGTATCAGCCCCGGCTGCCGCGCCAAGATTTCCGCTCACATCAAATGTATTTGCAGCGCCAGTGTATTTGCCTTCCAGCTGCAGCGATGCAACGCCGTCTTTCTGCACTACGCTGGCTTTCACATTCGATGAACCGTTATTAATCTGGTCTGCAGCCTCTTTCAGCATCTGCGCATTTGTCTTAGCCGTGCCGTCTGCATTTGCAGCGCTTACTTTAACATTTACAGAATTTAAAGCATTCCCTACTGTAAAGTCCATGTCAGACTGTGCCTTATCGGAAGCCTTTACGCCTTCGCTCACATTGACCTGTGCAGCTGCAAGCTGTTGAACATCTACATCTATCTGCTGTGCATTTCTAACCGGAAGCTTCTCTGTAGCCGTTGCAACAGATGAATTTGAACTGCTAACTACCAGATCGTTCATGACTCCGCTCTGGTTAGAGCTCTTAAGCGCATTTGCCGAACTCATCAGATCAGACATGCTGTTGCTGTAATTCTTAACAAATGCCATGCTGGATGTAAGAGATGTATTCCGGTATGAGTTCGACACTCTGGATACCGGAGAAATCGCCTCCATATACCGCTGGTTTCTTGAAAGCGCCTGTGTCAGGCGAAAATTATTGATCGAAGACTGATAGTTATAATATCCCATACGGGAATTTACTCCATTGATTGCCATATCTTTCCCTCCTTTCTCGTAGTTCTATTTATCTTCTACATATATTATATCGACATCTCAGATACAAATATTAAGACTTTCCTTTATCTGTTCTTGTCTCTTAATTTGAAACGTGCAACCAAAGACTTCAGAAGCTGCGACTGACTGGATAATTCTTCGCTGGCCGCCGCACTCTCTTCTGCCGTAGCAGAATTTGTCTGTACAACGCTGGAAATCTGATCCATGCCTGTCGTTACCTGTGATATCTCTTCTGCCTGCCTGTCTGCCGCAGTCGAAATCTCATCCACATATGTAACAGCGCTCTTGGTACTTTCAACCGTTGCCTGGATCGCCTCTGCCGTCCTGCCTACAATTTCAGTTCCATTCTCAACCGCCTGGATTGTACCTTCGATAAGAATCGTTGTATTACTTGCAGCCTCCGCGCTCTTAGATGCAAGGTTACGCACCTCGTCGGCTACAACCGCAAATCCCTTGCCGGCCTCGCCTGCACGAGCCGCCTCTACGGCCGCGTTCAGCGCCAAAATATTCGTCTGGAACGCAATATCCTCAATCGTCTTAATGATTTTACCGATATCCCCTGACTTCTGGCTGATATCTTCCATAGCTACGATCATATCCTGCATCTGCTCATTCGATACAGTCAGCTTCTCCTGGGCCTCTTCTACCTTGCTGCTTGCCTCTTTTGCATTGCTTGCTGTAGTCGTTACTTCCCTTGAAATCTCATTAACAGTAGCCGCCAGCTCTTCTACAGAACTTGCCTGCTCGGTAGCTCCCTGTGATAATGCCTGCGCGCCGGAGGATACTTGATCCGCCCCGCTTGCCACCTGATCGGACGCATCGTTGATCTGCCTCATGGTCTCGCTTAAGTTGAGGTTCATATGGCGGATAGACTCAAGCAGCGGCTTGAAATCCCCAATGTAAACTTCTTCTTTGGCGTAAAGGTTAAAGTTGCCGCCCGCCATCTCATCCAACAGATAAGACAGGTCGCGCATAACATCCTCCAGTCCGTGGCAGGTAGCCTGCACACTCTTTACCAGCGTCCCAAATTCATCGGCTGATTCATAATCAAGCTGCTGCTTCATATTGCCGCTTGCAAGGCCTTCCATTGCAGCCTCGATTTCCTGTACCGGCCTAACAATAGTCCTTGTCACTCTTGCGCAGATAATCATCGCAAGAATAATGGCGACCGCTGCAATTGCCAAAAGAATCATCAAACTCTGGTTCGTTGTTGCAACGCTCTTCTGAGCAGTTTCCTCACGGATTGTTACAGACTCATCAATTAATGCGTTAATTGTCTCAATTACATGGTTCAATGCGGGCTCGCAATCCGATATGATCTTTTTTCCCGCGGTAGCCTGATCACTCTTATCCAAATCTGAAATAATATCGTCCGCAATCGTAAACCAGCTTTCTAATGCTTTTGAAAGCTCTGCAACCTTTCCCTCATCCAGAACATCCAGCTTCTGGACAATCTCCAGATTCTCACGGATGGTTGCAATATTACTGTCGATCTCCTGCTTGGTCTGCGCGTCGGAACTTCCGGTAATTACCATATCGCGCACATCCTTTGCCGCCATAAATGTATTAATCCGGCATACCTTTACTGCATCGTCCGCGGCAACTACGCCGTTAATAAAATCCTTTAGGTTATTATTCGCCTTCTGGAGCTGCATAATTGAAAAAATAGATATCATAACCGTCAATAGCAGCACAACTCCAAAGGATACAAGTAATTTACTTCTGATTTTCAATTTCTTTAACATCTTTCTCTCCTTTACGTCTCTTTATCATTTATATTTTGTATGGTATCTTCTGTTCCTTTTTCCTCATCCTTCTTCAGTCGTTCACGAAATCGTTCTTTTGCGTCCAGCAATCTGACACGGACAGCAAGCCATATCTTCCTGCAACGGTTAACGCACATCGTCTTCATGAATCGAAAATCCCTGACCAGCCAACAAAAAACCAGTAAAAAAGGATATTTCCCTAATATTGGAAAAAACTGGAACATATAGTTCTTTGGCGGAAACAGCCATTCTCTTTTCCTTGCCGCCCATTCGCCTTCACGGTCACGCCAGTAAAAGTCCAGCCTTGCCCTTTCATTCGGCAAAAGCGCCTTGTCAAGCTGCTTATTATTCTTACCTCGAACTATAATATATTCCTCTAATTCCAGCGCAAGCCCATACTCCTGCCTTGCGCCTTCTTCAAACCACAATGTAGCGAGAACCCCTATCTGACGGATAAATTCCTCCCATCCCGCTTTTGCTACATACTCTGCCGGCACATCCCGGCAAAAGGTCTCAGCAAGAAGTCTCTGAAACTGCCAGAAGTCCAGAACTTCCCTTATTTTCAACATCCCCGTGGCATATGATTCGACCAGTCTGCCCACGCGGTATAAATACTCCTCTTCCCTTGACAGGGTATAAATGAATTTATGGTCTGCAACACGCCGGTATTTTCTAACTGGCCCGGAAAAATACCGCTTTACAATGTTGTTCTCAATCGGTACGGTCTCGTAAAACACGATCCGGATACCTGGCACCCTTACATACACAGTGCCTTTAACCAGCCGGTCCTCCTGCTGCTCATAGTCCATATCTCGCATAAACCTGTGTATCTGGGGCAAATGTTTCTTTCCTACAAGAAACTCTATCTGTTCTGTATAGGCCATCTCCGGCTTATCATACAATTCAGCAGCCTCCGCACTCGTCAAAAGCAGTGCGTCAATTCTGTGCTGTTCAAGCTGCCATAGGATTACCTCTTCTGCTTTATGGTATGATTCGCGCAAAAGGAGTTCTCTTTTGTAGCCCTGATAGAATTGTAATTTACAGTCCTCCGAAATCTCTTTTTCCACTCCCATGGATCCCAGATAGATAATATTCGTAATATTATGAAAGTCGGATAATTTTAAAATTGTCTCCCAGCTTACGGCCCTCCTCAGCTTTTGGACCGGATTCTGATTTACAATTGCCGCAAGCAATATTAACATATACCTTATTTCATAATTGATAGCAGTCCCTCCCTCCACCTGTCATAAATCATACCTTTAATATATTATCGGACAACTTAAAAAAAAAATAATATCTTTTATCGATTTCTTTTTGCTTCCTGCAAAATTCTTCTTTCCTCAAATATATCAGTTGCTTTCATATTATATATTGCGTGCTTTTCATCTGCAACCAGCCGGCCGGCCACCAGTGTAATACACCTGCGCTTCAGAATCGTAACCAACTCCCTTGCATGGCTGGCCACCACTATCGTCATGCCTTGATAATTCAATTCTTCCAGAAGCTGCATCAGGTCCCATGCAGAATCCGGATCCAAATTCGCCGTAGGCTCGTCCGCAATCAAGATCTCCGGACGGACGGACAGCGCCCTTGCAAGCAGTATCCTTGCCTGTTCCCCCCCAGACAATTCCAATGGATTCGACTGATATTTTCCTGCAAGTCCCACAAGTCCCAGAAGTTTCATAATCCTAGCATTCATATTTCCGTCGTCATTCCCTGTCGCAAGCATGGCAAGCTCAATATTATCATAAACGGACCGATCGTTCAGAAGGCCGACATTTGAAGACACAATCCCCAAACGTCTTCGATGAGCCGAAATCCTGCTTCGCTTCATCGTGTCGACCCTTCTCCCTTCAACCGTAATCGTCCCCGAAGTCACTTCCTCTTGCTTCATAATTAAATCCAACAGTGTGCTTTTTCCAGCGCCGCTCTTTCCTATTATAAAGACAAATTCACCCTTTTCAATCTCAAATGAAACATCGTCCAGCACCGCTTTTTTTCGGAATTTCTTTGTCACATGCTCAAAAATAATTTGTGCCATAATTTCCTTCCTTAATTTTTTTCAATTACTTCCGATATTTATATTATATGTTTATTAATTGTTAACATCCGATAAATGACATTTATCAAATTGCTAACGTCCGATATGGCGTTCTTATCGGACTACTAATGTCCGATATGGTATACCTTATTGGACATTAGCAGTCCAATAAGTACACTATACTGTTTTAGACTAAAGCAGTCAATATAGATTCTTAAAACAGGAGAAAAAATGAAGAAGAAACTGATATGCGGAATAATTGCCCTTATCCTTCTGCTATGCACTCCCTTTTGCCGGCTCGACCTTGCTTCCGGTGTCCTAAAGGTACCGCTGGCGCTGCCAGAGGCCGCTCCCGATCCGCCGGAATCTCCGGTCTTCTCAGACGGGATGTACACCCTTTCTCTCACAAGCAGCGTAGGGCTTCTTACTTATTATAATCAAAATGATGTCCGATGGGCGGATGCCCTTTATGGCGGAATGGATCCTATCGCCAGTTATGGCTGCGGTCCCACCGCCCTAGCCATGCTGGTAACCAGCTTTACCAGCAATACGTATACTCCCGCTGATATGGCAAACTGGGCGGCTTCTAATAATTACTGGTCCGCCGGGTCTGGCACCAAACATAATTTTTTTCTGGAAGGCGCCTCTGCATTTGGTTTTCAGGCATCTTCCTTCCAGAATTTCACACCGGAGGGCATTATCGCCGAATTAAAAAACGGGCATGTCTTAGTTGCCCTTATGGGTCCGGGACAGTTTACTGCCGTGGGACATTTTATCATTATATATAATTACTGGTCCGGAAATCAGGTAAGCATTGCTGATCCCGCCAGCTTAGAACGCACCCAGGTTCCTTGGGATGTCCAGACCCTTATAGACGAGCTGGCATATGGAGCAAACGGCGGCGGTCCGCTTTGGAGCATTTCTCCAAAATAAACCGGCTACACGCTATACTTCCCTAAAATAAGAACATAGTAAAAGGTTTGCAGCTTTTGGCTGCAAACCTTTCTTTTTTATTTTGCCTTATAATAATAAGAATCCTTACCTGCAAGTTTCTGATTGATAGCCTTATCAATTTCAATTGTCCGGTTCAGTACTAACGCCATCTGGCCGCTTAGCTCAAGAATTTTTCTAGCTTCAAAACAATCCGGCTCATATTTATCCTCCCCGGCAAGCCAACTTCTAAGCTTATCCCTGTCTTCTGGCTCCGACGATTGAAGGAGCATCCGAATCTCAAGCTTCGTTTCTGCAGTTTGCTCCATCTCATCCTGCCGCATCTTTAGAAGCAGCTGCGCTGATTCCTGATCATTCCGAGACAGCGCGTCTCCCAATTCTTTTGTCAGCCGTTCTATCTCAACAATCCGAGCGCAATTCCTATTTGTCCGTCTCAAGACTTCCGACAGAAGCTCCTCTTTTCTATTATCCATACACCCCTCCTGCCTATACGGATGCCGTCTTGCTCGCTTCCCTGAAAGCGTCCCTCAGCTCCGCCACAAGCGGCTTTAGTTCCTGGATTACAGCGCTGTTCCTTCCAGCCTGCAGTCTGCTGAGCTCGTATAGGAAAAATTCATACATCCTCCGAAGCTCATAACTGATCTCATATTCCATATTCAAGGTCTTATCCAGATAATGCACGATATCCTTAGATCTCTGAACCGACTTATCAAAGGACTCATAATTTTTGTCATCCAATGCAAGCTGCGCTCTGGTAAGCCGTTTGATCAGCTCATCATAAAGGAGTAAAAGCATCTCCCCATGCGTCATTGTGTTAACAGACTGCATTTTATACTGTTCATATCCGTTCTGATACATATATCTTTTCCCTTCTTCGGTTTAGTAGCTTCCGCCGCCAATCTGAGCCAAGTAATTACTCTGGCTGTTCATCTGCGAAATCAACGACTCAAGACTTGTAAACTGCTTGATGTAGCGATCCCGCTCTGACTCCAGCCTTGCCTGCAGCTTTGTAATCATCTTATCAATCTCCGCGATCTCCTTATACATAAAGTTCTCTGTAAGACTAAGCGGCGAACTCTGAGTTCCTGCCTTCCGGATAAGAATACCCTTCGTTTCCCAAGAACCCATTGTCTTAACATACTTATCCATAACCTTTTCAAGATTCGTTGCGAGACCAAAGTTCGTGTTGCCGTTCTTATCCGTAGTGCCTTTATCTGTAAACAACTTCTCTACAGACTCCGGATCACTCTCTAACGCTGCACGGAATTTGCTTTCATCAAATGTAAGCTTTCCATTGTCCGAATATGTGCTTGACGTACTGATTCCAATATTTTCTAACGCCTGAGAATATCCCGCGCTGATAACAAAACGGAGATCGGAACTCAGTGTTCTTAAATCACTGTCTCCAAAAAGCAGGCCTGATTTTGCCTTCTCTTCGTACAGCTTGATCTCATCCTCAGACAGTTCCTTCTTCTGTTCGCTGGTAAGCGGCGTATAATCGCGGTCCGGCTTTGTTGAAAGTTCCTTATTAACAAGGTCGATAATCGCATTATACTCTTCCACCATCGTCTTAACTGCATCCACAATGGAATCTGCATTTACCTTTGCATCAATCCCTACTTCCTCTGACGCCGGATCAAGCTTGTCGGTCACATTACCCGCGTCATCCTTAAGGTAACCAAATTCACCCTTTACGCTCACTGTAAGGCCGTCTAATGTAAAGGAATTAGAACCCCTCGTCAGCTCGACCACTTCATCGGAGCCTGCATATTTTACAGAAACAATAGCATCCTGGCCTCTTGCCGACACATCCGATGTACCCGCTCCGAAAATAGCGTTAAGCAGCGCCGCCCCTTCAGTGCTGTTTTTAGTGAAATCAACCGTGCCGCTGACTCCATCGTCTGTAGCCGTGAAAACGAATTTGTCTGCCGCCTCCTGATAGCTGACTTTTACACCCGCTTCAGAATCATTGATTTTCTCCATCAAAGTGTAGACCGTATCCTTATTCGTAACCTCTATATCAACACCATTAATATTAATCTTTGTTCCCTGCGCCGTTAAATCCACGCCGTTTAAGTTCAGGCCGGATTCCGCAAGCACAGAATTTAAGTTCAGGCGGTTCGACTCACCAAACGCCACGTTCAGCGCGCCGTTTTTGCCCACAAGATCCGTACTTCCTGACGAAAGCGTAAGCACCGATGTAGTATCCTCTCCTCCGGATGGGTTCATTGTCTTAAAGGTAAGTTTATCAAGCTTCGTCGGATCAGTACTGTCTATGCCTGAAGCCTTTAAATCTACTTGGATCCTGTCTTTTCCAAAAGCCTTGTTCAGTTCTTTCTGAAGGGAATCCTTCAGGGTTGTCAGCACGTTGTCAGCGCCGTTTTTCTCCAATTCTTCCTGGCTGGGCACCTTTATATTTACAGTTTTCCCATTATAACTGAAGGTCAATTCTTTTCCGGCAATCTTTTCCGCAAACGAAACCTGCCTTGTAAGGTCATTCACTTCCTTGTCGCCTTTTGTACCTTCGGCAGTTATTTTCAGCGCGTCCTCGCCGCCCGATGCCTTCGGCTCTTCAAATCCCAAATAACTTAATGCATTACCTCCGGTTATCTCGCATCTGTTTCCATCTTTGTCCAGATTCGTAAACGTAATATTCCCGCCATTTCCAGCGGCGTCCATACCTTCGGCGCTTACCTTTATAATGTCATTAAGCGTCTTGTTGTTGCCGATGTCCTCATCTGCCAGAAGTTTATTAATAGAATCCGCAACGTCCTGTGCCGTGCCATAGCTTAATTCGTTGCCGGCTTTATCTGTTGCGCTTAATATAATGGTGTGTGTTGAGCCGCCGTAAGCAAAGGATATCTTCTTTCCTATCAGATTCTCAACCGTCTTATCGCTGGTATCAATCGCGCCTGTCTCTAGAGCCTTCGTCGATACTCCCGCCGCTGAACTGTACTGTGCCTTTTTCGCAAGCTGCTTCACTCCCATAATCTTAATTGCATTAGAAGAGCTTGCCGTTCCAGAAACAGATACGAACTTGCTGTTCGCTCCCGTTGTTGTTATGTTAGACCTTCCCCAGAAAGTTGAGCTGAACAAATGTGAACTTGAACTCCATGATGACGTATACTTATCCGCAAACTTAACCATCATATCGGTAATGCTGCGGACTGCAGCCTGCTTCCATTCCAGCTGCTGCTTTTTCTGCTGCTGCTGTGTAATCTTACTGGTTGTTCCATAAGTCATGCCTTCAATCAAGGTGTCTCTGTCCAATCCGCTGGCCAATCCGCCGTAACCCCTAATATTGCTAGTCGTCGAGCTGCTTAAACTGCCTATTGTTGTTGACATATCAATCTCTCCTTTTTATTAGTATTTTGCGGCACAACCCTTACGATCCCCTTCTGACCATATGCAAGCGCCTTTTCGCCGCGTTTTTACAAATTAAAATTTATCCTGTACTTATTTATCGGCATATAGTATACTTTAAATAATAGTTAAATCGAGTTTTAATTATGAATGGAGGAATTATTTTGGCTACTATCATCGCGCTTACCAACCAGAAAGGCGGCGTAGGCAAGACTACTACATCCAGCGCCCTGGCAGCCGGCCTGGTTACATTTTATAATAAAAAAGTTCTGGCTATTGATTTGGATCCCCAGGGAAGCCTGGGGTTCAGTCTTGGACTCGATATCGAAGACTGCAAGACCATCCACGATGTACTGACCGGACAGGTCTCGATCCAAGCTGCAATCCAGATGACCGATTATTGTGATGTTATCACTTCCAATATCCTGCTCAGCAGTGCAGAACTAGATTTTACTTCTTCCGACAGGCAGCTTTTACTTAAGAAAGCGCTTGCACCGATTATAGGGAACTATGATTATATCATAATCGACACCCCTCCTGCATTGAATATTCTTACAGTTAACGCATATGCCGCAGCCGATTATTTGGTTATCCCTATGGCGCCTGAGATCTTAAGCCTTTTGGGCGTAACGCAGCTGATGGAAACCATTAGTTCTGTCCGTGAAAGTGTCAATCCTAATCTAAACGTACTTGGCATTATCCTTACCAAATTTAACAAACGCACCTTACTTGCCAGGGAAGTAAAGGAGTTGGCGGAAAACGTTGCTTCCCAAACCGGGACCCGGGTATTCAATACGCAGATCCGGACAAGCGTTACCGTAGCGGAAGCGCCTGCCCACGGCCTTAGTATTTTTGACCATTCCCCTTCCGGCAAACCTACGGAAGATTATAAACATTTTGTTAAAGAGGTAGTTAACCTAACCTCAAAAACAGCGGACGGGAGGTAATGACAGATGGCTAGGAAAAGCAATAAAACAGCACATGTACTGAATCTTATAGCCGGGCACGATGCTGGTAAAGACGATGCAGATTCAGCAAATACTCCAAACAGCGGCACAGCTTCTGCAAAAGCCGAACAGACAGCGGCGCAGCAGCCCGCACAGGCGGCTCCGGCTGCAAGCGCGGCGCCGCAGAATATTGCTGTAATAGATACCACGGAAGAAGATCCTGTTGCAGACTTAATCCAGCAGAAATTATCCAACGAATTTGAGCAGCAGGCAAATCCACAGGATGCGCAAGCCCCAGAAACCGGCGCCGTTTCCGTAGGCGAACCAAGTTCTGATACTGTTCCCACCCATGGAAACGTGCCTGACGATGCGCCAAGTCCCGTTTCCGCTTCGGAACCTGAACCCGAGGCCGTCACGGTTTCCAACACCGAACCTGACGATGCGCCAAGTCCCGTTTCCGCTTCGGAGCCTGAACCCGAGGCCGTCA
>CAJTYU010000024.1:11216-44849 GCA_910584095.1 uncultured Dorea sp.
CCTGACGATGCGCCAAGTCCCGTTTCCGCTTCGGAGCCTGAACCCGAGGCCGTCACGGTTTCCGAAACCAAACCTGACGATGCGTCAAGTCCCGTTTCCGCTTCGGAGCCTGAACCCGAGGCCGTCACGGTTTCCGAAACCAAACCTGACGATGCGTCAAGTCCTGTTTCCGCTTCGGAACCTGAACCGGATTTTGTCAGGCTAAATGTAATGGAAGGGATTGTAAAAGATAAAATTATTTATTTTATGCGCCAGTTCGATGTATGTACCTGCGGCCGCTGTGTTAATGATACAATAGCCCTCACCATGAACGGGCTGCTGCCGAAGTACATTGTAACCACTCCTGCAGCCGTTGACCCGCTTATGAGCTATTACACAAATAGGTTGATTTCAGACGTAACAGTTGAAGCCACCAAAGCGTGTATGATTGTAAAAGATAATCCAAGACATTAATTATTTTACCCTCAGCGTACACTGAGGGTATCATTATAAAAATGAGAGCCTGACCGGCTCTCATTTTCTATATCCATTTTATCTTAATTTAAACTTATTTGTCTGATTCTGCAGTAATCGCACCTGGTTAAACAATTCTGAGCTGACTGCCGCCGATTCCTCGCTGCTTGCCGAATTAGTCTGTACAACATCCGAAATCTGGCTGATTCCTTCTGTTACCTGCGCAATAGATACCGCCTCGCCGCGCACTGCCTCAGCAATCGTGCCAATCATATTGTTAGACTGCATTACCAGATCCAGAGTCTTAGTTAAAGTCCCGGATACCTCATCCACAATCTGACTTCCCCGCTCTGCCGCCTGAACAGAATTTTCAATCAATTCTTTGGTTGCCTTAGCCGCCTGGTCCGAACGGGACGCAAGGCTGCGCACTTCGCTGGAAACCACCGCAAATCCTTTCCCCGCGCTTCCTGCACGCGCTGCCTCTACAGCCGCGTTCAAAGCCAATATATTGGTCTGGAAAGCAATATCCTCGATAGTCGCAATAATCTTTCCAATCTGCTGGGAAGCTTGAGTAATATCATTCATCGCCTCCACCATGCTCTTCATCTGCTCGCTGCTTACAGTTACCTGCTCGCCTGTCAGACGCGCATTTTCCTGCGCCTCAGCCGCATCTTTTACATTCTTTGCCGCATTCTTTGACAACTCATCCAAAGTTGCATATAACTCTTCTACTGCGCTTGCCTGCTCGGTCGCGCCCTGTGCCAATGACTGCGCACTGCTTGAAAGCTGTTCCGCATGACCGGATACCTGACGTTCTGCCTGAGTAATATTTCCAAACGCCCCTGATATGTTCCGCGTAAAACTATCTATTGATTCTTCAATTGATTTAAAATCACCGATATATTCTTCTGAAGTATGTACATCAAAGTTTCCTGATGACAGCATACCCATAATCCGGTTAATATCCGCCACATACTTGTGGATCAGCTGCAGGGAATCCTTTATCGTTACTATCAAATCCCCCAGCTCATTATTCTCTTTCCGTTCCAGATCAAGCTCAAGCCGTCCATCCTGCAAAGGCTTCGTCTTTTCCGTAATTTGTATAATTGGCTTGACGATACGCGCAAGCACATACTGAACCAGGCTTGCGAGACATCCCAGTACCAGTACGAAGCAGACTCCTGAGATCACCTGCATAACATGAATTGTCTGCTGCATATCCGCTTTGCAAATCTCATTCTGCTCGGTCACCTCCGCTACAACTTCATCCAGTAATCCTACCAAAGTTGTCAGATTCGCCTGAATTGTCTCCTGATAATACTTATGCGCCTCATCCGGATCCTCCTTTAACAGTTCCAGTACATAAGTGGCCGACTCGTGAAGCTCTTTATGCAATGGTTCTATCTGGTCCCTGAGCGCTTTGACCGCGGTATCCTCTATCTTGTCATTCCCATAAACCCACTGGCCAAGAACACAAGTGGTCGGGTCAATACTTCCTGTAAATTCAGCTTCTGCATACAAGGCGTTGCTAAGCCCTGACGACCATTTGTAATGCGCTACCTCTGCACTCTGAATCCGTTCCAATAAGGCGTTCGCCTCAATACTCTTCTTCTGTGTATCCTTAATAGCATAAATGTTTATTGTAATCAAAATACTGTACAAAAGCACAGAAACCAGTGCAAAAGCTACACGTATTCCAACCATTGTTTTAATGCCTTTCCGCATAATGGTATATCCCCTTTCGTTTTAATCAATCTTTCACTGCTTCCTGGCTTTCTGCCGTTGTTGTCCTCGTTGTCCCTCCGGATACATAAGCCGTCCCGCATTCCGGACAAATAGCAGTATGCACGGTCACTGACTGGCTGATAACCTCTCTGCCTTCCCGTACAGCTTTAGCCTGTTCTCTGGACACATGCTCCATCTCATGCCCTCGCACTGCCGTTCCGGCCTGTTCCGGTGAAATGTGCGTAGGCGTCTTATAGGATACTCCCGCATCGTTCGAACCGTCCTGATATTTCCTCTCCTCACAGGTCTTGCATTCGCCTTCCTCCAAAGCTTTCTGAGCGGCGGCCGCGCCTGTTAATTCATCGGAAGCTTCCTCCTTGAAAGCAGCCGTCTCCGCCTGCGTTCCATCTCCATACTGGATACGCATCCGCACTGCAAGCTCCGCCGGATCCATTCCCTTCCTTAAAAAAGGAATTGCATATCCAACCTCACTTGCCGCATTCGCATTCACCGCCCCGATTGGGCGGATCGGCTCAACCGGCATTCCAATATTCGACGCCCGCCTTACCACGGGGACCGACCCTGTCCTCTGCACCGGCTGTACCCTGGTTATCTGGGAAACCCCGGCCGTCCGCATGGAACCATAATGCCCGTAACTATAGGAATATGGACTTATTCCGGATATCCCTGCTACCATTATCTCGCCTCCTCACTCCAAACCAGACTTCCTTATCCCCTGCTTCCAACAACATTATCCCATATACCGTTCACTTCCTCCACACATTCCATATAAATCTGTGCCATCTCATTCGTGTGGAGTCCCAACTCATCCGCTAAGCTTTTTATCTCAGACCATTCCGCCCTCTCATAGGAAAGAAGCAGTTCATAGAGTTTTCCTGCAAGGCCTTCGTTAGAAATAAGGGCGGCTTTCACTTCCTCTACAATCGGGATATCCTCCAGGATCTCTTCCATCGGTGCGTCAATCATGTACTCCAATGTAGAAAACATCCCAAGAAGATAAGCATCAGAAGCATTGATTACAAAGTTCCTAAGCTTTCTTACTAATCTGGACGCAAAGTTTGCGCGCATAAAAGAAGTCTTAAGAAGCTCCTCGGAAGAGCTGTCCGCCGCATTATCCTCAAAGCTCAAAAGGTATACCCACTGCTTCAACTGATTGATTCCAACCCGCACCATCGCCTGACGCACAGACGTAGTTTCCTGATGGGCTGCAAAATATGATGAATTTGCCATTTTCAGAAGGGCGTAAGTCAGGGACGCGTCCCTTCTCACAATCTCTTCCAGCATCTCGATATCCGGCTCATCCTTTGTAATCTCCATAATCAGCTGGTATAAATTGCCCTGCATAAAATCCATTTTACTCGTCTTGGTCATGGTGGCAGTGGAAATATAATTCCCTTCTACATAATCTACCCCAAGCCCCTTGGCATACTCGTAAACTTCCTTTGTATTTACACCTGTGGCAATAAATTCCTTCTGGAAACCATGGGCCATATCTACCAGATTCACGATGGAACGGCGCTGTGTCTCATCCATCTTATTCGAAATGTTCACTTTAATATAGTCCACATACTCCAGCATACTGAAATACTTGGGTGTAAACTGGAAATCATTAATGGCAAAATGGTAACCGTCTTCTTTATACTTGCCGATAATAATAGTTGCAAGAGAATGTACAACAATATTATCTTCTATCTGGATGATAACCTTATCCTTGTCAAAAATCTTTGGCGTATTACGGAACAGCAGCGTTGGCGTAAAGGTCATAAACGTCTTCTTATCCTTAAAAATACAACCGGAATTCTCAGATAAAAAGGATACCATCGCATTCGCCGCAACACTGTCCGTACTCGGATTATACAAGCTGTCTTGATCCTCCTGAATCATTAACTCATAGCCTATAACCGCATCTGTCCGAACATCTTTAATCGCCTGTCTTACTACGCACTTTTCCATGTTACATCATCCCTCTTTCCTCCAGAAGCCGGTCCATAACCTGAACCAAACGTCCGATCTCCGGTTTTGAAAGCTGCTCGTCTGCGCCGAGCTGTTTTCCTTTAATCCTCATTTCAGCATTAATCAGGGACGAGAAGATGATAATCGGAATCCGTTTCATAATCTCGTCATCCTTCACCAGCTTCGTCAGTCGGTGTCCATCCATCTCCGGCATCTCAATATCCGTAATCAAAAGCGCCGCCCGGTCGTCAAAGTCAGGCTCATTTTTCACAGACAGGAGGTACTCCCATGCTTCTTTGCCATTATTAAAGTTTTTAATATTGGCGTATCCCGCACGGATCAGCGAATCCTTAATCATCTTTGTTAACAGGATGGAATCCTCCGCCAAAATAATACTGTGCTCTCTTGCAATACGATCGCCTAATTTGTCAATCTCCTCTACCTGGATACTGGTCTCCGGCGCAATCTCTGCAACAATCTTCTCAAAATCCAAAATCGTTACCAGATTGCCGTTGCACTGTGCAATACCAGTAGCAACGCCGTCGTCCCCGCTTGTAATCGTCTTATCCGGCTTCTGTATATCCTCCCATGAAATTCTGCTGATTCCCACTACCGTATGTACGCGGAAGGCGATATCCATTTTATTAAAATTTGTAATAATAAATAAATCCCGGTCCTTCGTATCAGCAACCTCGCCTGTAAGATACTTAGGCAGATTAATTACAGTCATAAGAATTTCCCTCGGCTTGAAAATCCCTTCCACTGCCTCATGAGAATGAGGTATTGGCTTTACTTTATCCGCCATCATAATCTCCCGTACTTTTGCTACATTGATACCATACAGCTCCCCAAAGATAGTAAACTGCATAATCTCAATCTCATTCGTTCCCGATTCCAATAAAATCTCTGTATCAGCCATAACCACTTTCTCCTTTATATTCTACTATTACATATTTATCGACATAAAATCCTTATATCTTAAGCTTTTTAAAGCTTTCTCTCTGGTTTCCCGGCTGTCCGGACATACACCTGCCCGGTCGCTACATCCAGTGACATCGTCCTTGCGTAATTCGCGCCCGTATCCTCGGCCGACACACGCAATCCCTCCATCATCAGTATTCTCTTAACATTCTGTGCATTTCTTTCCCCGATATTTCCAAGTCCCCCCGGACCTTTCATCTCGAACATTTTCGCGCCGCCCGCGATTTTAATAACCATCCTTTTTTTCACGGCTCCAAATGCATAAAGCTTGCGCAGAGTCTCACGAATCCCTGAATCTGCATATTTCAATATATTGCTATCCGTAGCGCTCTTCTCCGGAAGCATAATATGGAGAAGCGCTCCCAGTTTGATCATGGGATCATAAAAGGATATCCCTATACAGGAACCTAATGCATAGGTGATCAGTTCTCCTTCCTGCCTTGCAATCTTCATATCCGCTATCCCAACCGATATCTTCTTGGCCATTTGTCAACTCACTCCCAGCTTTTTCATTAGAATATTCAGGGATTCTACATCCGGCAGAAGAAGCATGCTGCTATGTAAAGCCTTTTCATCAATCTTAAAGTCTCCTGTCACCATCATAATCCTATCCGAATGCTGACCCATCATTGCAATCGGCACGCTCAATATACCACCCAGCATATTCACGGTGAATTGAGGAACCGACAATTCAACTTCCACATTAGTTAACGACGATAATGCCGTAACATAAGAAGAAATTACGATATTTCCAATCTCAGTGAGTACGGAAGTATCGATTTCCTCTAATTCCAGAAGATCCAATCCTGTTTTCCCAAGCATCCGAAAAAGAATATCATCCGAAAAAGTCTGCGGTACGATGAACAGCATAATTCCTTGGATCTCTCCGCTCATCTCTACGAAGATCGCCGCAACAACACTTTCAGGATCCCCCATTTTTTCGATTGCTTCATTAAATCCCAATATCTCAGCCCTTGGAAGGGACATCATAACCTTGGCGTTCATCATACTGGACAATGCCGTCGCCGCATTGCCGCCGCCGATACTTCCAATCTCCTTTAAGATATCCAACTCCAATGCATTCATTTCTTCATATTTTTTTATCGCCATATCTCACCCCTCTATTATCTCAGTGTATTAATCGTACCCATGATCTCGTCGGATGTAGTCACCATCCTGAGCGCAAGAGAATATGCTCTCTGCGCCTCGATCGTCCGGGTTATCTCGTCCGCCGTATCAACCCCGGACATTTCCAGAATATGGTCCCTCATCTTTGCGCCCGGCATCAGATAAGGCGCGCCATTTTTGGCGACCGGGGAAAACTCATTATTACCCACGCTTAACATTCCGTCCAAAACATCAAATCCATACACGCCTATTTCGCCGCCCAGCTCGCCGTCTGTAACTAGAATCGGGTTCTGGTTCTGATCCAATACGAAATTACCGTTATCATTCACCAAATAAAATTCATCGCCTCTTTTTGATAAGCTAAAATGCCCGTTTCTTGTATATGTGATCTCGCCGGTAATCGGACTCCTCAGCATAAAAAAGCCTTTCTCTATAATTGCATAATCATAATCGCCCTCGCTGGGAACAAATCCCTTCGGTTCAAAATTCGTATCTGTTTTCTCCACAACCACGCCGGTTCCTGCTTTTAGCGGAGTATCTTCCCCATTATAATTATTCAGGTTATAATACATTAAATCCGAAAAAACCGCCGTCTTAGCCTTATAGCCATAGTTGTTTACATTCGCAAAGTTATTGGCAATTACATCCAGCTTCCTCTGCTCTTCCATCGCGCCCCTGGCTGCCGTGTAAAATGATGTGTACATATGGTCTCTCCTCTCAAGCTTCTATTTCTATCGTAGTTCCCTCGCCTATGTTGCGGCGCCCAGCGTAACAATCTTTCCTGTTAACTGGTCATATATCTTCAGGATCTGGGCCGAGCCCTGAAGCACACGCTGGCCGCTCATCATCCTAGTCATCTGCTCCGCCATATTTACATTGGAATATTCCGTATACCGCTGGCTTACCGTCGCATTCGACGCCTGCGGCGCAGCTGCCGCCTGGAATACTCCTCCGGTAATCTTGGTAAGCTGGGTATAATCAGCAAAATCAACTACCTGAAGGCGTCCAAAGTTCTGCAGGCCATCCTCCGTAGTAATATTCCCCTGTGTATCAATAGCCACTTCGTCCGTAGTAAGCTGGATCGGTCCGTTTGTCCCTTGTACGCGCCCAATTCCCGGCAGTACCAGATATCTCTGGTCATCCAGATTAAAAGAACCGTTTCTCGTATAAACAACGCCGTTATCCGTCTGGACGACAAAGAAACCATTCCCCGTCAAAGCCACATCCAACGCTCCTCCGGTTTCCCTTAAACCGCCTTCACTATAATCGGTCACCCGCTCATCCGCAATATTCATCCGGGACACGGTACCTACCTGCGTTTTCCCAAATTGGTCATACCGATAAATCATCTCTTCCCGAAAAGTGCTTTCAATCAGCCGGTCTTCCTTATAACCCGGAGTAGATACATTGGATATATTATTACTGATAATATTCATATTCCGGTTCTGCGTGATCATGTTTGAAGCTAAATCATAATACCCCTGAAACATCTTTCCTCTCCCTTTCTTCATTGAATTTTTCCATGTGCCTGCGTAGTTTCTTAATCGCATTCGCATGTATCTGCGATACCCTCGGCTCACTGACCTGAAGTACGTCCGCAATCTGCCTCATATTCAGCTCATCTATATAATATAGGGATACCACAAGCTGTTCATTCTCCTTTAGCTTGTTGATTCCCGCCGCCAAAACTTCCGCCAATTCCTTCTTTAGGAATTTATCCTCGGGCTGCTCCTGCGAATCCCCATGGGTCAGCCTTACGCCAATCTCATTCCCCTGAGCCTCCGCCAGCACCATATCCAGAGAAAGTATATTGAAAAGCGCCGCTTTCCTCATGGTATCATGGTACTTCTCTGTCGAAATATCCAAATACTCCGTTACCTCTTGGACAGAAGGATAATATCCAAGTTTATTATATAACGTTGTCACCGCATCTTCAATATCTCTTGTATTCTTTCTTGTACTTCTTGGCACCCAATCTTGTTTTCTTGCAAGGTCAATAATCATGCCTTTAATCCGCTTGGATATATAAGTTTCAAATTTTACATTCTTTTCAATGTCAAACTTATCAATTGCAGACATGATCGCGATCACGCCTTCATTGATAATATCGTCCACCTGCACAAAACTAAGATAAATATCCCGCATCTGGAGTGCAATGCTTTTCACAAGATAGATATAGCGCATGACAATCTCCTGCTTGATCTCAAGGCTGCCCGTCTCTTTATACAATTTTAAAAGCTCTTCATTCGACTTCTCTTTGTATAATTCCTGTGTCCCCATATTGCCGCTCCATCAATCGCTGTTTTAAAGTGTAATATTGCCGATCGCCTGTATCTGGATATTATTGCTGATCTCATTAAAGGACAGCACATATACATCCGGGAAGAACTGTTCGATCAGTCGGTAAAAATGTACCCTCACCACCTGGCTGGTCAGCACAAGCGGCGGCTGTCCGAAATCATGGAACTTCTTCACCTCATCCGACAACTGGGTAATCACATTCTGCATCACATCCGGACTAAGCGCAAGGTACATTCCATGCTCTCCCGTGGTCAGGCTCGTAATAATATTCTTCTCCAATTCTGCGTCCAGCGTTACTACCTTCATGCTTCCGCCCTCGCAGAACTTCCTTGTAATCGTCCGTTTCATCGCCACGCGGATATTCTCCGTAATACTCTCAATATCCTTGACCGTCATGGACGAATCGACGATTGTTTCCATAATCGTCTCCATATCTTTGATTGGAATCCCTTCTTTTAATAGATTCGTCAGAATCTTCTGGAAGTTTCCATAAGAAATCAATGTCGGAATCAATTCCTCCACAAGCTCAGGCGATTGTTTCTTCATATTTTCAACCAGACGCACAACCTCCTGCCGGTTCAGCAGTTCATGCGCATGCTTCTTCACCGTTTCAGACAAGTGAGTCAGCATAACAGACAGTGGGTCGATAACCGTATAGCCGTATATCTCCGCCATCTCTTTTTTATCCACAGTAATCCACTTACTTGGTATACCATATGCAGGTTCAATCGTATCGATACCATCCAGCTCTTTCTCCGGATTCGGCGGCTCTAAAGCCAGATAGTAATCAACCAGGATCTCTCCTTTGGCTACTTCTTCCCCCTTAATCTTTATTACATATTGGTTTGTATTCAAACTGGAACTGTCGCGCAGGCGGATTGAGGGAATTACAAGGCCCATCTCCTGGGCATACTGCCTCCGGAATATAACGATACGGTCAATCATCCTTCCGCCGCTTTCCTCATCCACAAGAGGAATCAAGCTGTAACCAAATTCCATCTCGATCGGTTCTACCGTAATCAGTGAATATACACTGTTGATATCCTTAAAATCTTCTTCCTCCGTAACCTGCATCTGCTCGCCGTCTGCTATTCCCATTGCAGTTCCCTGAGCATCCGAAACCGCCATCTCCTCCATACGGCGGGAAAGCTGCCAGCCTCCAAGCATAAGCGCCAGCGAGACAACTGCCAGCTGGAATTTCGGCATTCCCGGAACCGCAAGAAGAATCGCGAGCACTCCGCCGGTCATCATGATAGCCCTCGGCTGCGCCATAAATTGTTTTGTCACATCCAGGTTCAGGCTATCCTCCGCAACGGCACGGGTTACGATCATACCGGTCGCCGTAGAAATAAGCAGCGATGGGATCTGCGACACCAAACCGTCGCCAACCGTCGCAATAGAGTATACCTGCAGAACTTCTGTAAATCCCATTCCGCCCTGCACCATACCGATAATACAGCCTCCAATAAAATTAGTGGCCGTTATAATCAGGGACATGATCGCGTCGCCCTTTACGATCTTCGTAGCACCATCCATGGAGCCATAGAAATCTGCTTCCTTTTGGATCTTATGGCGCCGCTCCTTTGCCTCGATCTCATCAATCAGCCCGCTTCCAAGATCCGCATCAATAGCCATCTGTTTACCCGGCATAGCGTCCAATGTAAACCTTGCCGCTACTTCGGAAACACGTTCCGCACCCTTGGTAATAACGAGGAATTGGACTAATACAATAATCAGGAAAATAATAACTCCGACAACCACGTTACCCTGCAGGACAAAATCTCCCATCGCACGGATCACGGCTCCTGCCGTACCAGAATTGCCAAGAATACTCCTTGTCGTAGAAATATTCAGCCCAATACGGAACAAAGTCGTAATAAGAAGCATGGATGGAAAAATCGAAAACTCCAGCGGCTCCTTAATATTCATACTAATCAGAAGTATGACCATCGACAGAGAAATATTTAAAATAATCATTACGTCTATCAAGAACGTATTCAGCGGTATGATTAGCAGTAATACAATCATAACTACGATTAATGACACCGCGCTATTCATTATCTTCTTCATGTTCTACCCCAGCTTTTTATTCATACGAAATACCTTAACAAGGATTTCAGCAACGACTCCGTAATACTCCGCCGGTATCTCACTATTCAGCGGAGTCGATGCATAGATCCCCCTTGCAAGCGGTTTATTCTCAATAACCGTAACGTTGCTCTGCTCTGCAATCTCAACAATCTTAAGGGCTATATAGTCCTGTCCTTTTGCAATCAAAACCGGAGCATTGTCATGGTCGATATCATACTTTAGTGCAACAGCAAAATGCGTAGGGTTACGGATAATAACATCCGCATCCGGTACGGCCTGCATCATCCTGTTTCTTGCCATGCTCTGCTGCAGGCTCCTGATTCTGCTCTTGATCTGCGGATTACCTTCCGTCTGCTTGTATTCCTCTTTAACCTCTTCCTTACTCATCTTGATGCCCTTCTCATAAGACCATCTCTGATAGAAAAAGTCAAATCCGGCAATCGCCGCAAAAATCAAACCGATCTGCAGCACCATTCCCAAAATTTCTTTCAATACATAGGAAAAGCTTGAGATTGCAGTCATATCCATCATACGGGCAATCACTATGATCTCGTTTTTTAGAATCCTGTAAAGCACTATAGACAGAATACTTATCTTTAAGGCCGCTTTCAGCAATTCCACAATATTTTTTACAGAAAACAGTTTCCTAATGCCATTTAAGGGATTTAAGTTCTTTAGCTTAAATCCCACAGGCTTCATAGTAAACAGGAATCTGGTCTGGATGCCTGTTACAATGATGCCGATCGCCATACAGACAACCCCTATTGGGAAAATGCATTTTGAAAGCTCTGCAACTGAAGCCATGCCTATCTCCTGCAATATACCTAATGATAAAGAATCTACTGTGCTGATTGATGATATCAGGTATATCATCATATTCCGCATTGATTTATAAATCACTGGGAAATACATCTGCAGGAAATAAAAACAACCGAAAAGCGAAACGACAACGATTACGTCTTGACTGGTAGGCACATTACCTTCCCTTCGTTGTTCCCTCCGCTTTTTAGGCGTGGCTTTTTCAGTTTTTTCACCTGCGCCGCCTGCCAACTTTACTCACTTCCAATCTATACGAATGTCAGGATTCCCTGGAGCGTTTTCATCATTTCGGTCAGTATCCTGCTGAGAAAGTCGCCGATTGGCGAGAGCAGAATAACCAAAAGGCCCAGCCCGACAATAATTTTCAATTGAATATTAATAACAAATATACTGATCTGGGGCACCACTTTATTCATAATGCCAATGCCCACCTGTACCAAAAATTCCGCCGCCAATATCGGGAGCGAAAGCCTTATCCCCAGCTCCGAACACTGTAGAAATAACTCCGTCATCCTCGCGGCAAGGGTCTGAGTAATCACAATCCCTCCATAGGGAACAATTTCTGCCGATGTAAGCAGTATTTTCATTAGTGCAAGATGTCCGTCCACTGCAAAAAACAACAGTACGAACCATGTCTGAAGCACGCTTCCGGTTACGGCTATCTGTGAATTACTCTGGGGATCATACACTGTGGCCATCGTCAATCCCAGCTGGAAATCGATAATATATCCCCCAAATGTAATCGCAAAGAAAAATAATTCCATCGCATATCCGATTATATATCCTACGGCAAATTCCTTCATCAGCAGAAACCCAAGTTCAAACATGCTGGTTATTTCAAAAGCCGATTCGACGGATGCGAAATATATTGTCAGCGTCAGCGCCATGATAACCCCGGCTTTTACCGTCATAGGTATATTTCTTCTTCCAAATATCGGATTAAACAGTATAAACCCTGACATCCTCATCATAATCAGAGAAAACAGGGCCAGTTGTGCAGTCGTGTCAAACGCCATGTCGTCACTCCCCGTCCTATCCCTCTATCATCTGGAATATCCTGACCGTAAAATCCTGCAGCGACTGAAGCATCGAACCTCCTGTAAATACAAGGATTATACCTATTACCAGCAGCTTCGGCACAAAAGTAATCGTCTGCTCATGGATCTGTGTTGCAGCTTGGAAAATGGCAATCAATATACCTACCAGCATACTAATAACCAGAAGCGGGCCGGCAAGCTGTACCGCCATCACAAACAATTCATACATCAGATCCCCAACTTCTCCGTTTGTCATCTATACGCTTCCCCCTTCGTCAAAAGTTAAAGCTGTCCACAATCGTTTTAAACAATAACTCCCATCCATTTACTGTAATAAACAGCAAAAGCTTAAACGGAAGAGAGATCATTGCGGGCGGAAGCATCATCATTCCCATCGACATCAGCGTACTGGAAACTACGATATCTATCAGCAAAAACGGAATATACAGCAAAAATCCCGCCGTAAACGCCCTTTTTAATTCGCTTGTCATAAATGAAGGAATAACAACCGTAATCGAAAGGTCCGTCAGCTCCTCCACTTCCTCTATATCCGCCTCAGCCATATCCGTGAACAATGCAAGGGAACTCTTTTCCGTATTTTTTAGCATAAACCGCTTTATTGGAATCTGTG
This sequence comes from uncultured Dorea sp., assembly GCA_910584095.1. GTDB lineage: Bacteria > Bacillota > Clostridia > Lachnospirales > Lachnospiraceae > Claveliimonas. The sequence continues at coordinate 24,357 of CAJTYU010000024.1, forward strand.
CCCGGTCAAAAAATTCCTCTGTAGAGATCTCCTGGTTCTGATAAGGCTGATAGGCCTCTGTATTAACTTCACCGATAATTGGATCCATAATAAAAAGCGTCAAAAAGATAGAAATACCTACCAGCACCATATTGGGCGGTGTCTGCTGGACTCCAAGCGCATTTCTCAAAAAAGAAAGAATGATTATGGTCCTCGTAAATGAGGTCATCATAATCAGAAGAGAGGGCAGAAGTGATATAATCGTCAGAAGTAACAATATATCTAATGTAGGAACCTGGCTGCCGTTAACATTAATCAGTGAGTCGTACATTAGTCTCTACCTCCTCTTTTTGCCCAAGTCACCGAGCTTTTCCATCATTGCTTTAAAATCCAAGGCGTTTGCCCCGTCTTCATCCCCATCCGGCGCAAGTGGAAAAAGCTCTTCATCCTGGAGTTCGGACAGAACATGGATCTGACCTGCAGTGATTCCCACAAGAAGGTATCTGCCGCTGACCTGAATAATTGCAATATGTCTGTCCTGTCCCATCGTAATCTGATCAATCAGACGCATATAACGGGAACTGCTGCTCTTTGACAGTCCCCTGCCTATATATTTACTTGCCAGATAGCTTCCGTAAATAATAAGCAGAACTACAAAAAATGTAGCGATCACTCTCCACATACAATTCCTTCCTTACTCTAATGCAAGTAAATTGACCTTCGTAATCTCTGTTATCCTGACTCCGAAATTATCTTCAACAACAACAACATCGCCTTTTGCAATGCATTGTCCGTTTACATACAAATCCACCTGTTCTCCAGCCAATTTATCAAGGATTACTAACGAACCTTTTGTGAAATCAAGGATGTCCTTCACATATTTCTTCGTTCTTCCAATCTCCACAGAAATCTCAAGAGGCACGCCCATAATCAATTCCATGTTTTCTTCCTGCTCAGCCTCAAGCACAATATCGGTACCCGGCTTTAAATTGGTTTGGGACGGACTCTGAACATGGATCATCTTCGGCTCCGGCGCTTTCTTCTTTTCTTGCATCGACTCCTGCATTGCCTGCTGCATCGTCTGCATCTGCTGCATCATCTGCTGCATCATCTGCATCTGCATCATAGAAAGCTCTGGATTCGCAGCCGCTACCGGCTGCATAACCGGCTGTTGAACAGGCGGTACTGCCGCCTCTGGCACAGGCGCCGCCGGCTGTACAGGCGCTGGCTGTGGCGGCGCCGCGGGAACTTCCGGCGCTGCGGGCTCCTCCGCCGCTCCTCCTGCCAGCAGTCTCTCAATCTCTTCCTGAGACAACGTGCCGCCTCCGGCCGGCTCTGGCGCTGGTGCGGGCGCTGCGGGCTCCTCCGCCGCTCCTCCTGCCAGCAGTTTCTCAATCTCATCCTGAGACAAAGTACCGCCTGCCGGCGCCGCCGGTTCACTAGCCGGCTCCGAAGCCAGCGGCTTTCCGTCCGCGCTAATCTGAACAATCTGGTCTTCCGGCAAAAATCCCCTTACTAAGCCCTTGGCCAGCTCCATCGGCATAACGTTAAAGAATTCACTCTCAAGCTTATCAGCAATCTTAAGGGTAAATACTACTACAACCTTCGGCAGGTCATCTATAAAATACTTGTCAATAAATTCTTGCTCATCTTTTACTTCAAAAGAAATAGGCGTAGAGATATTTACCATTCTCCCTAAGAATTCTGACAGCGCAGTTGAAGACGCGCCCATCATCTGGTTCATAACCTCGCAGACCGCGCTGATATTAATCTCATTCAATTCAAATTCTTCGTCAGGCACCTCCATGCCCATAAGCATCTCCACGATTACCTTTACGTCATGCCGTTTAAGAAGCATAACGTTTTCACCTTCCAAACCGGCAACATAGGTTATTTCAACACCGACAGCCGGTTCTACCTTATCCATTTTAAATTCTTCTTTCGACACGACATTTACAACCGGTGTTGTAATGTCTACTCTGGCGTTCAACATCGTGGAAACTGCTGTCGCAGAGGAGCCAAGGCTGATATTTAGTATCTCGCCTATCGCATCTATTTCCATTTTACTAAAGCATTCAGAAGCCATACTAACCCTTCTCTCTTTCCGGGGAACTTATCCGCCGTTTTTATTTTCCAATTTCCAATGCCTTCTGCGCCATCAGTTTAATTGCGTTGAAAGCTGTAATATTCGCCTCGTAAGACCTGGTTGCAGACATGCCGTCTATTGTCTCCTTAACCGGGTCGACATTCGGCATCATGACATAGCCGTTCTCATCCGCATCCGGATGGTCCGGATCATATACAGGATTTAAATCCCTCTGGTCTTCTATGATTTCTGTCACTTTTACCCCGCCCTTCGCAGCAGACGCGCTTCTATTCAAAAGGCTGTTGAATTTCGTGCGGAATGAGGTAGAAGGTACTTCCTGCAGAACTACCATCTTTCTCCGGTAGGGACCGCCGCTTTCCGTTCTGGTTGTATTCGTATTAGAAAGATTCTCGGCTGCAATATCCAACCTTTGCCTCTCAGCCGTCAGACCCGACGCGCTGATGTCAAATGAACTCAAAAAAGACATACTCGCTCCCCCTTCAAATTATCCCAGGATCTTCTTAACAGTAGACAGAATACGTTCCGGCTTAAAAGGCTTAACAATAAAGTCCTTTGCCCCGGATTTAATGGAATCCATAACCATTGTTTCCTGTCCCATGGCAGAACACATAACGATTGTCGCTCCCGGATCCATGCCCTTAATCTCTTTCAAGGTCTCCAGACCATCTTTATTCGGCATTGTAATATCCATAAATACAAGATCCGGCTTCTCAGCGGCATACAAATCAACGGCTTTTGCGCCATCCTCCGCTTCAACAAGATCAGTATATCCCGCCTGTGTTAAAGTAGTCTTTAACATCATTCTCATAAATGCCGCATCATCTACTAACATAATTTTTGCCATTTTTTTTACCTCTCTTTTTTTCTACTCATTGTAATTATAATTTATATACTCAGATAATTCAAAAGATTTATCTGGTAATTATACTGCTATATCTTCGCTCTTCGCTTCCAGTATACGATTCTCTATCTTCACTGCGACATTCTTATTATGTACCCCAAGCTGGCCGTTAAACCACGGCTGGCCTTCTATGAACAGCGAGATCAATGAATTTTGTGGCTTATTCAGGTCAATGACGTCGCCCACATGCAGGTTATATACGTCGTCAAGGCTAAGCTGCGCCGTGCCAAGCTGTGCCATCACATTCATCTTTGACTCTCTGATATTCTCCATAATATCGTCTCTATTATTCCGAAGTGCGTTCGCGCCCTTATTAGCCAGATGCTTGGTTTTATCAATAATCTCAAAAATACCGCTCAGAAGCGTCCCAGGGATACAAATATTCATAGCCCCGTCGATATCGCCCATCTGGATCCTAAGCATAACGATCACAACCGTTTCATCTACGCTGATCCCCTGGAACATGCTTGGATTCTCTTCCACGCCGCTAAACTCTACTTCAAGTTCTGTATAGTTCGCCCATACGTCCCTTGTAATCGCCACCAGGTAACGAATGATCTTCCCATATAAATCCAATTCAATATCCGTGTAGGTATAGGATAGGTCAACCGTCATATCCGTCCCCGTTCCGCCCAGCATCCGGTCTATCATCGCCCCCATCAGGGACGGAGCAATATGGAATACCATAGGCGGATTTGTGGAATGATCCTGCAAACCTACATTTACGAGCGTAATAACGTCCGTCTCATTCAACGCATTACTAAACTCATAATACCTCTGCTCTTCTACATCTACAACCTCTACTTCGCTTGCCACCCTAAACAATCCGTTAATTTGCGAGGCTGCCACCCTCGAATAGTTATCATAGATGCTTCTAAGCATCTTCAGCTTATCCTTCGTGTACTTCTTCGGGCTGTAGAAATCATACTTTTTATGGTTTTTTTCGACCTGCTTCGGTTTTTCCGGTGCACTGTCGGCGTCACCGTTCTGCATCGAATTCAGCAGCGCGTCTATCTGACTTTGTGATAATACATCTGCCATTCTAACTTCCTACTTTCATCTCATTATTGCCGGCCCATTTCTTCGTAATATTGTTCAAGGCTCTGCTCTACGGAATCTGACTTCGTAATCAACAGCTCAACCCTGCGGTTCTTCGCCCGGTTTTCCTCCGTATCAAACGGCGCGATGGGGCGGTGCTGCCCATAGCCGATTGCAGAGATATTCGCCGGCGCCACATTAATCCGCTGCTGGATATACGCCGCGACCCTCGCCGCGCGTTCAGCCGAAAGAACCCGGTCCCCCGTCGGTTCGTTTGGAGCATTTGGATCTGCCTGTGTAGTATGACCCAGCACTTGGATCTCTTTTACAGAATCGCTGACTCCTGCAATAATAGCAGAGAACTGTGCCAGAATAGTCTCTCCGCCTTCCTTGATAATAGAACTGTCCCCGTCAAAGAATACATTATCCCGAAAGGTAATAAATGTATAGCCGTCTCCCTTGAACAATTCTACTTCTCCATCAAGCCCTGCTTCCTCCACTGCCTTTTTCAAGCTCTCATACAACTCGTCGAACTCATCCATATCCATCTGGTCGGTATCGACTCCCCCGGGCACTTCGTCATTTGCATCAATATCAGGATTTTGCGCAATCTGCGAAACTTCCTTTGCATCCGGGTTAAAACTCTTAACAATCTGTATCCACTTCGCCTGGTCAATGGTTGATATCGAATATAGGAGTACGAAGAAACATAACAGCAGCGTTACTAAGTCGCCATAGGTGTCCATCCAATTGGCGCCGCCGCCTTCCTTCTTTTTTCTTTTCATAGCGCCCTCCTACTCCTCGTCTTTTCCTTTTTTACCCTTCTTTCCCTTTTCAGGAACAGCATCCGGGTCAAGGGCTTTCGCACGCCGTTTCTGGGAGATATATGTAACAAGCTTTTCCTTCAGGAACTTCGGATTATCTCCCGCCTGGATTGCAAGGATACCTTCAATCATAATCTGTTTGTACAACATCTCTTCATCATTTCTCACGCCAAGCTTATTCGCAATTGGTGAAAACAACAGATTCGCCAGCATACAGCCGTAGAACGTAGTAATCAACGCCGTCGCCATCGCAGGCCCGATATCGGACGCCCCGTCGCCGTCCAGATTCATACCCTTTAACATATTTACCAGACCTACCAGCGTACCGATCATACCAAACGCCGGAGAGAATGCCGACGCTTTATTGTAAAGGCCGATTCCTTCTTCATGCCTTGCCGCCATCGCATCCAAGTCGTTCTCCATCAGGGAACGCACTTCTTCCGGCTCGGTCGCGTCTACAATCAGCATAATTCCCTGTTTAAAAAATGGGTCGTCAAGCTCGTTCGCCTTCTCTTCCAATGCAAGCAAACCGTTTTTCCTTGCAAGCTGCGCCATCTCCTCCAGCGTATTCACAAGTTCTGGAATATTATACTTATTCCCTTGGATCAGCATCTTAAAATGTCCCGGTATTGTCTTTAACATTGAGAGCGGATAACTCATAACCACCGCCGCAATAGCGCCGCCCACAACAATCGCGAGCGACTCCGGATCCCAGAAGTTGCCCAGCTTGGCAGGGGTAATGCCGACGAATATAATCAGCACCATACCTATGACAAACCCTAAAATACTAGTAATATCCACGTTATCTTCACCGCCTTAATCTTTCTCTATCTATCTGTATGGTAACAATGAATTCTTCCATTGTACTCAATTATTTTCTCTACAATCTCTTCCGCACTCTCCTTCACAAGGTAAAATTTTCCATTCATCAGTACAATTTTAGATTCTGGAATAAATTCCACAGCCTCTATCTGCGCGGAATTCAACAAGACCTGCTGGTTGTTCAGCTTTGTCAGCATTATCATAATACACATCCTCGCATTTTTCAAGCATATCCGGGATATTACCTGAATATCCCGGTATGCCGGAAATAACATTTATTGTTTACCGATCAGCATTATCTCTTCATATTGACTAATTCCGCCAGCATCTCGTCTGTTACCGTGATAATCTTGGAATTAGCTTGAAACCCTCTCTGGGTTGTAATCATACTGGAGAATTCATTCGCAAGGTCTACGTTCGCCATCTCCAAATATCCGCCCATAATCTTACCGGAGGGACCGCCGTTCGGCTTATCGGCCTCTACGTCCCCGGCATTGGCGCCCGGCGTATAGTAATAGCCGCTGGTTTTCTCCAGACCGTTTGGGTTCTCTACGGTAACAAGGGCAAGCTGGCCGATCGCAATGGAACGGTTCTGCTTATCCACGCCGATTATGGTTCCGTCTTCGTTGATCTTGTAGCTTTGGATCTCATACTGCCTTCCGGTATTCGGATCTGTAGGAATACGGATAGCGGACAACTCGTCTGCGTACTGGGCCGGGCTTCCTGCCACGTGTGCTTTTCCGTCTGTCACAACCGCGCCGCCAAAAATATTTGTAACTGTAGTCGGCGCCGGGTCCGGACCTTTTGCATTCCTTGTAACCAAAATATTAACCGTTCCTCCTGTGCCGTTCCCATCTTCCTGCGGATAGCTTGGTTCAACCGTATATCCATAAAGGGGACCCGCTGGAATAGGCGGAGTGGCATTCGCATTTCCCGCGGTAACCGCAGCCGCGATCCAATCGTTGATCTGATCCTCAAAGTCCGTCGACTGGCTCGAGAAAGATACGCCTCCTATCGTAACCGTAACTCCCGTTGCGGGCGCTGTAGCCGGTGCAACTGTTACCTGCGTCTGATCCGCCTTATACTCTGCTTTCGTGGATGGCGTCTCCGGAATACCCGTTCCATCTACCAATGCATATCCATATACATAGCTTCTCTGGTCATCTACCAAATATCCGTTGTTATCCACACGGAAAATACCAACCCTTGACAGGAACAACCCGGAATCCGCTACATTTGTAAAGCTTCCGTTTACCATATTACCTACCAAGAAAAATCCGGTACCGTCAATCATACAATCCAAGGGATTAGAAGACGGGGACGGCGCCCCTGTTCCAAATTCGTTCGTGATAGAAGAAAGGGTGGAACCATAACCAACCTGGGACGCGTTACGTCCGCCGGCTGCCCCTGCCATTGCGCTTCCTCCAGAACCATTGATCGAATTTGCATACATGGAATCCTGGAAGTTGAAGCTGTATGATTTAAAACCCCATGTATTTACGTTTGCAATATTATTACCAATTACATCCATCTTTGACTGATGCGTCTTCAGTCCTGCGACTGCCGCAACCATTGATCTGACCATTTCTCATTACTTCCTTTCTTTGTTTCATCCGCTGTCTATCGGCCTCTGTGAATCGCACAGATGCCCAAACCTCCATAAATGGTCCGGCTTACATTAAGACAGCGCTGTCAATGTTTGTAAAAATATTTTCTTTCATCTCTGCCCCCGACATCGTCGTTACTACAATATTGTTAGGAACATTTACAATAAAGGCCCCGCTCTCGCCGATGACAACTACGTCCTTCGCACCCTTCGCCTGCGCTTTCTTCACCGCCTGGTTCAGGTTGGCGAGAAGGCTGTCTGTCATTTCAATCCCCCTCTGCTGCACTCTCTGCGCCGCATGCTTAGAGAACTGGACGGACTGCGCTTTATTCGTTTTATTTTGCAGGATCTCCGCAAATTGTACTTGACTACCAGTATTTGCTCTTGTCTGCAGCGCTGACTGCGCATGCTGCAGCTTAAGTGTGCCGGCATTCGTAATCTGATTCACATTGTTCATCAATGATCCACCGCCTTTAACTCTACGCCCTTACCGCCTGCTTTATGACTTTTTCGTTTCCGTCGTCTCCGGAACATCTCCTACAGACATTACCTGCGACAATTCATACTTCCTGCCGTCTACGTATACGGAGGTTGCTCCTGTAAGGTCAACGCCGGTCACCTTGCCCTTTGTATAAGTAAGCTTCGTCTTGCCGTCCTCGTCCTTCTCTCCGTTCGGATCCGGAACCGCAACCGTTACTTCCTTTCCAAGAAGACCTGTCGAATAGCTTGTTAACGTTACCGTTGATAGATTATTTGTCACGGTTGAAAAGTTTGCGACCGCTTCGGACAGCTTCTCCATGGTACTCATAGAAGACATCTGCGTCATCTGATTCATCATTTCACTGTTATCCATAGGATTTGTCATATCCTGGTACTGAAGCTGCGCCGCCATAAGTTTCCAGTAATCATCCGTAGTTAATGTATTGCTGGATGTTGAGGATGCCTGCGTCGCCTTTGTGGAATCATAGATATACTTGGCCGCATCGCTCATCAATGTAGTTGATTCTACTGCCATCTTGTTATTCTCCTTCTTTCTTCATTTCTTTGCGGATGCTATACGGTCAAACCGAGTCTCAGTTTCTGGAGGAAGTCCTGTGCATCTTCCGGATTCTTCTCCTTCTTCCCTTCTTCCGACTGCCTCTGTCCGTCGTTTTGATTATTTTTCTGATTCTCATCCCTAGTCTGGTTCAGATAATCATTCTCCTGCTTATCCACAACGATTGTAGTTGTTCCTCCCAGGTTTTTGTCAATAATCTGGCCGATCTCGCCTGCGTTACGCCCCAAAATGTCAAGCGCCTTCTTCTCGGAACACATAATAGATACCGTTGCCTGACCCTCCTGATAAAGAATCTTCACTGCGATCTTTCCAAGGTTTGCCGGCTCGATATGTATCTCAAATTCTCGGATTCCCTCAGAAATTTTCGTCATAAGCTGATCAGTCAATTTCTCCGGAAGTTCCTCCGGCTGCGGCACCTGCATTCTTACCGGTTCCTGCAGCTTCATCTCCTGCACCGCGGGCTGTACGGACGGTTCCGGATTCTGCACCTCTACCGCCTGCCCCGCCAAATGATTGTCGGGCTGCGGCATATCCTTCCCTTCTCCGGATGTCTCGGCATCCTGCCGTACCGGGGCTGGGGCCGGCTCCTTCTCTGTCCGAACCTCCTGTACAAGATGTTCCGCCTGCGGCTTCGCCTCTTCTACTGCCTTTTCCGGCTGTGTCTGCTGTACCTGAACCGTTTCGGCCATCTGTACCTCTGCAGTCTGCGCCGTCATGTCCGGAACCAACTCCGCTTCAGGCTGCAGCTGGATCTCTTCCGGCAGCGCTTCCTCGACGACGATCTCCGGCTCCGCCTGAATTACCTCCGGCCGGAAATTCTGCGCCATCTGGTAGGCCGCAAGCAGTCCGTTGTTCTGGACCTGTTCTTCCTTTCCCGCCTCTTCTTTCGCATCATCCGTCTTTACGGGCTCTTCGTTCTTCTGCTCTTTTGCCGGCTCAGCCTTATCTGTCTTCGTATCCTTCGATACATCCTTACTGCTGCTGTCATTCTGGCCCTTAAGAAGCTTCTTGAAATCGTCAGAGGTTTCCCTGACCTGCCCCGAAGACTTCACGCTGTCTGTCCCGCGTAAATTGATGTCTGACATCTTTACGCTGATTTTGTCCATTGCAATCTCCTCCTTTCTCTTATTAATATCTATAGTAATCTGCAAATGCAGGATTACCCGCTAAGTCTCGCCATAGCCCTCTTAGTGGCTACAAACTCTTCAATAAATTGTTCGTCTTCTTTCTGAACCTCTTTATTATAAGCTTCCAGCTTCTTTTCTTTCAGCTTATCAATCGACGAGGTCTCCTTTTTGGCTTCCACCACTTCATTCCTCTTAGCTTCTTCCTTTTTCCTAAGCTGTTCCAGATATTCCCTTTTCTGCCGGATCTGAAGCCCAAGGGACTCCAGGTAATTCTCATACGTATGGATTTCCCTGACAGTTATTCCATCCATCTTATTCTGCCGCAGTTCCTCGGTACAATCTTGATGGCGCCGCTCCAGCTCTTCTATCGCGCGCTCACAATCCCTGACCTTTGCCAGTATCCTTGCATGCTCCGCTTTCAAGCCGTCAAGCACCTGCTCCTTATATCGGAGCACCGTGTCCAATGCAAAGTAGAATTTCTTCACTTCATTATCCTCTTCATCATTTCTACCGACTCTTCTATCGAAAAGCTCTCGTCTATCTTCTGCATTAAAAACTCGTTCACCCGGTCAATCTTAGCTACTGCCTTATCCAGCCGGGGGTTTGTTCCCGACTTATAAGCGCCTATAGCGATCAAATCCTCGTTTTTCGAGTAAACGCTCAGCGTATCTCTCATCCACGCCGCTGCAGTACGGTGTTCATCCGCTACAATATTCGTCATAAGACGGGAAATACTTGCATTTACGTCAATAGCCGGGAAATGGTTTTCATTGGCAAGCTTCCTTGACAAAACAATATGTCCGTCCAAGATACCTCGCACCGTATCCGCAATCGGCTCGTTGGTATCGTCGCCCTCTACCAATACGGTATATACGCCGGTAATAGAACCCTTTTCAAAATTGCCGCTGCGCTCCAACAGTTTCGGAAATTCTGCATAAATGGACGGGGTGTATCCTCTTGCAACCGGCGGCTCTCCGGTTGCAAGCCCAATCTCACGCTGGGCCATGGCAAACCTCGTAAGCGAATCCATCATAAGCAGCACATCCTTGCCCTGGTCTTTGAAATATTCCGCAATCGTCGTCGCCACCAACGGACACTTCATACGGAGCATAGCCGGCTGGTCCGAAGTCGCCACAACCAAGACGCTGCGCTTCAATCCTTCAGGCCCTAAATCCTTCTCAACAAATTCCAGAACCTCCCGGCCTCGCTCGCCTACCAGCGCAATAACGTTAATATCTGCTTTCACATTCTTTGCTATCATTCCAAGCAGCGTGCTCTTTCCCACGCCGCTCCCGGCAAAAATACCGATACGCTGTCCCTTGCCAATTGTATTTAACCCGTCAATCGCCTTAACCCCAAATTCCAAGGTATCCGTGATCGGCGGCCGTTTCAGGGGATTGATATAAGTATTCTCAACATAATAATACCTAGGCGACGGAAACGGCCCCAAATCATCCATGGGATTTCCCGTAGCGTCAATAATCCTTCCCCTTAGGAACTCTCCAACCGGTATCTTTAAACGCCTCTTGGTATTTCTTACAAAGCTTCCCGCCGCGACGCCGCTGATGTTCTCATATGCCATAAGCTGCATCTTATCTCCTCGGAAGCCAACAACCTCCACTGGTATCTGCCGATGTTTTTCTTCGTTATATATCATGGCAATATCACCAATACTGGCCCTGTTCCCCGAAGACTCCATAGCCATTCCGACAACATTTTCAATTTTACCTATGTAACTCACCGTCTCTGACTTCTGGATTAACTCCGGCAGCTTTGAAAACATACCTTTTCACCTCGGCTATACTCTAACGTTGTTTAATATGTCTTTAATATTTTCCAACTGTGTGCTGACGCTGGCGTCAATAATCTCATCCGGGAGTTCTATAATACAGGTTCCCGGCTCTCCGTTATCCATCGTGATAAGCTTAACATTATCTGATAATTTGGATAAGGCATCCAAAAATTCTGTGTCTACTTCCATAGATATGCCGGTCTCACACTTTGTGACATAGATCTTTGCCCACTGCTTCCTCTGCATCTTATCGGTAGCAGATATAATCATCCTCTTAATAATATCTCCGCTGGATTGAAGGCTGGTCTGGATAATTTTCTCAGCCACGGCCAGCGAAATCCGTTTCAGATCATCGATATACTGCTCTAGGAGCTTTTCTTTCTCAATCGACACATCCGCCACAACTTCTCTGATATTCCGTCTTAATGTATGAAGTTCGGTATCAAGGGTTTCTCTGTGCTCTTCAAAAGCCCGTCTGGTGCCCTCCGTATACCCTTCCTCCATGCCTTGCCGATACCCCTGTTCACGCAAGATCTCCGCCTGTTCACGTGCGTCGGCAAGAATTTTATCCGCCTGCCGTCTGGCATTCGACAAAATTTCTTCTTCCATTGCGGTTATGGCCTTCGCCGCTTCTTCTTCATCATCCGATTCCTGTATATCGTCCGGCTCCTCCGGCGGTTCCTCTTCATGAATCTTGAACCCGGCAAAAAAATCAAACGGCTTGATCCCCTGTCCTTTTTCCGGATCCTTAACAATCCTAGGCAATAATCTCATCCTTTCCGCTCTTAACTATAATCAGTTCGCCGGCTTCCTCAAGTCTTCTAATTACGCCGACAATCCTCTGCTGAGCCTCCTCGACATCCCTCAGGCGGACATTAACTGTAACTTCAAGGTCGGACCGTATGCTCTCAGCCATACGCGTAGATACGTTCGCAAATACAAGGTCTTTGATGTTATCGTCAGAGCCTTTAAGCGCGTAAACGATATCCTTAACGTCACACTCGCGGATAAACCGCTGGATAGACCTGTTGTCCATAGATACAATATCCTCAAATACGAACATCTTCTTCCGGATAGTCTCAGCCAATTCTTCATTCTCTTTGCCAAGTTCATCAAAGATGTATTTCTCATTCGCCCTATCCATATGGTTCATAACGTCTGCTATGTAATCAATGCCGCCGATCTTCGTGTAATCCTGAGTTGTAAGGATACTCTCGAACCTTTTCTTTAACGACGCCTCTACAATCTTAATTGCATCCGGCGATGCGCTTTCCATCTTGGCAATCGCCTCTACAACTTTAATACGTTTTTCCTTCGGCAGCTCGCTGATAACAGAAGACGCTTGATCCGAATCCGCATAGGAAAGCACCAATGCAATGGTCTGCGGTCTCTCATACTGCAGGAACGACACCAAATTCTTTACATTGCTCTTCCTCACAAACTCAAACGGACGAACTTTCAAGGATTTTGACAGTTTATCAAGAAGGGACTGGGCCGTACTTTCGCCAAAGGCCTTCTCCAATACCGCCCTTGCATATTCCATACCGCCGTCCGTTACAACCTTCTGCGTCAGGCAGACCTTGTAAAATTCATCCAAGACGTCTTCCATCTGCTCCGGCGTAATATGTCCCAGCTTCGCCACCTCTATTGTCAGCTTCTCAATATCGCTCTCGCTTAAATGTTTGTAAATCTTTGATGCTTTATCGGCGCCAAGGGAAACAATGACTGCCGCCGCTTTTTGTTCCTGCGTCAGCTTCGTACTATTCTCCATCTCCACCGCCTCCATTCAGCCAGTTCTTGAGTAACTGCGCGGATATCTCCGAATTCTGCTCTGCAAACTCGCGGATACTCCTCTTCAGCTCCATACCTCTATCGTTCTTAATCTCCTGAAGCTCCTGGTTAAGATCGTATACCGGCTCTTCTCCCGTTACCGCATCCTCTACCTGCTCCAGTTCTTCCTCTTCTTCATCCTTCTTGCGCTTCTTGATAAGTAAAAGCACAACCAAACCGATCAATACCGCCAAAAGCACTGCGCCTACAATAAATACCCAAATCGGCACGCTCTCAATCAGCTTAGCAAAACCAGTCTTCTCTTCCTCCGCTCCGTCGTCAATCGATTCGCTAAACGGCGCGCACGCAACTGCGATCTTCTCATTCTGCTCCGCCGCGGCAATACCCGCCGCATTTCCGATCAATGCAAGAAGCTGGTTTTCTCTCAAGCTTCCAAAATTGTCCCCGTTAATCGCGACTGAAACCGTAAGGTCATCCAACGCCCCCGGCGTAACCTGTCCCTGTTCCTTAATCTGATTCACCAAGTAATCTCTGGAATAGCTCTGGCTGTAAGAGGAACCGTCCCCGACCGTACTGTCCGTATTATATTCATCCGCATCCGCGTTAGTCTCAGCGCCCGCGACGCCTCCGGCTCCGGCGCCGTCCCCAGACCCTTCCGTATAGCCTTCCTCGTGATCGACAATCCCTCTCTTATCATCCCTGTCAATCTTCTCCGGAGTATTATATGTAATCGTCTCGCGCACCAGGTTCTCTAAGTTAATCTGGGCTCTTGCAGAAACCCGTACGTTATTCTGCCCGTAAATCGGCCCCAATACCTTCATAACATTATTTGCAATCTGGTTCTCAACGATCTGTGCAATTTCCTCTGCATCCGAGCTGGTGGCCGATGTCGAAGAGCCGTTCTCCGTCTCTACGGACACATCATTGCCGTTCCCGTCGAACACTGCCACATCCGCCAGTTCCATCCCCGGAACACTCTTTGCAACCAGCCTCTGGATTCCGACCGCCTGATCCGCCGTAGGGGAACCGCCGTCCTTCATAGTCACTACCGCCGTGGCCGTAGGGTTCTGCTCGTTATCATTCAGCGCATACTTGCTTTCTTCACCAAGGGCAATCGTAACCTTCGCACTTTTCACCCCTTCAAAAAGCCCAATCGTCGCGCCGATACGGTCTTGGAGTTCATACAGCTTGAAGGTACTTTTCTCTGCGTCCGTGGTCAGCATCCCGGCATTGTCCTTAAATGTGTCATATGTAAAACCGCTCTTAGGATACCCCTCCTGTACGAGGGCCGCCTTCGTCTGGTCAAGAATATCCTTCTTAACCATGATCTCGGTATCTCCGTTATATTTAAACTCTATGCCGTCCTCTTCCAGCTTCTTAGTAATCTGCTGCGCCTCGTCCTGTCCCAATCCGGTAAACAAGGTCTCATACGGCTGGTTATTCAAAATAAGCGCTATCACTATGGCCACGACAATTAAAGCAGCCACCCCGGCAATGATTATTTTTTTAGTCTTATCGCTCAGTTTTCCGGCCAATTCTTTTAATTGCCCTACTCTCTCTTTCATGTTCATGATCCAAAACCCACTCAACTTTTATAGATTCTTTATGTCCTACTGTGATTTATCCGCAAAAGCGAAAAAACTCAGTTCGTAAACTTCCTACATCTACGAACTGATACGCATAATCTCATTATAAGCTTCCAAAGCTTTGGATCTGAGCGCAACTAACATATCCACAGCAAGCTGTGCTTCCGATGCCGCTATCGTAACCGAATGCGGATCCTCCGTCTGTCCTGTCGCCAGCAAATACTGCGCCTTAGCCAAAGTATCATCCGTCGTCCTTACATCATTAATCGCATTTTCAAAAATCCCCTTAAAAGACGAGATAACGTCCTGCGCCGCTGTCTCCGCCTCCGACTTCCTGACAGTCTGTCCGACAGGATCCATCAACTGAATAGGGGTAATAAACATCTCCGCCATAATTACACTTCCGTCCTTTCTGTAAACTCAGTAAATATTACTGTCCTTTAATCGCCGTCTGAAGTCTCTTAATATCTGCATTCGCACTATACGTAAGATAGTAGTAATGAAGCCATGTCCGCGTCATCTCTGTATTCTCAACGTCTGCATTTACATTATTCTCATCCACTCTTGCCGAATCATCCCGGCTCGTCACCGTATAATTCGCCCCGGAAATGGCGTCTCTCATGCTTGTGCTGCCGTCAGACCCGCCAGCCGCTTGAAGCCTCTTTCTGAACGCCTCCTCAAAACTAACCTGCTTTCTTTTATATCCAGGCGTATCCACATTGGATAGATTGTTCGAAATCGCTTCCTGCTTCACCCACAACATATCCATCGCCTTCTGCGCCAAAGCTATCGTATTTCCAAATATTGAAGCTGAATTTCCTAACATTGTAATGTCACTTCCTTCTATATTATAATATGTAACCAACCTTTACAAATGCCTATAAATATGCATCATCTCTTATATTACAACGAACCTAATTCAAATTCAAGTTTTTTTATGCTATTTACAGTATTTTCTATAGCTTCTTTTTCGTTTTCCAAAATATTTAATAATATAATTTATAGCAAGGCGCCTTCCTCTTCTTCCTCGCCCGCAAGCGATGCGGAAAGGCTGTTCATCTGATCCTGCATCTGAAGCTGCATCCTGCCCAGCAGATACTGCGCCGCAAGCTCTGTAACCTCCATGGCATCGGAAGCATCCATCCCGCCTCCGGTCTTTGTTCCATTTTCATATGCCCGATCCCGTTCCATTTGTTCAGCCGCTAAGTCGCCGCCCATATATTCCTTAATTCTCTTAATATAATTCCTTGTCTCCGTAAAAGGCGGCACCCCGCCATATTTGGCAACATTTCCGCTTCCCGCGTTATATGCGGCCAGCGCCAGTTCTATATCTCCGCCATACTGGTCAAGCTTCTGGGATATGTACTTGGCTCCTCCCATGATATTGCTCCTTGCGTCAAAAGGATTGTCCACGCCAAGAGACTTTGCCGTAGCCGGCATAAGCTGCATCACCCCCTGGGCCCCTGCCGCCGATACCGCATTCGCATTATAATTCGATTCGGCTTTAGCAACGGCTTTTAGAAGCGTCAGCGGTACCCCGTATGTCTGCGCCGCTTCCTCAAAAATGGAATCCATGCCCTCCGGCACGCCAAGTCTTTGGGACGTATTCTTAAATGTCTCCGCAAAGCTGCCGCCTGACTTCTGGTTCCCGATCGGCTTGGCGCCCCGATCCGCCTGGCCGCCGCTTCCCGCCGCAGATTGTATCTGGTATAAAAGACTATTCATATAGCCATATAAATTCGTGTATGCAATATTGTTATTCACCATATCTTTCTCCTATGCTTGTGCCTGTTTGTCTATATATAGTATGTTATATCCAGATTATGCCAATAAGTTTACACTTAATCAGCACAAAACTGCATACCAATATCATTATGCCATTTTTCGGCGCTAAAATAAAGTTTTTTTTATTATATTTTTGTAAATAATTTTTGGAAAATTAAAAATTTTGTAGAATTTATGGAACGAATTGAAGATTCTTCCAGTGCGGAAAACCTCAACCAGCTAAATATTAACGTTTCAAGCTGAAATACACAATAAAATCTGACATAAAATCACAAAACAATATTTACATTCCATCCATTCAGGTATAGAATATATTTAATACTGTACGTATTTATATACTATAATAATAAGGGATTGAGGAGGTATGTACCGTGTTAAAAAACCTAAGAGTGAGGAGTAAGCTTTTCTTCTCATACTGTATTATACTACTATTTTATATTATTGCTGTCATCGCATCCATTATTGGGCTGCGAAGTGTTTTCGGAGGCTTGGAAAAGTTCTATCAAGTTCCTTACCCGATGGTTGAATCGGCGTTGGAAGCGCAGACTGCTACAAAAACCATGCAGGCAGACGTATACCGCGCCAGCTTAGTTAAAACAGAATCCGAAGTCCAGTCCATCCTGAGCGGGATTGAACCGACTTCCGAAAAACTTATGAGCGCGCTGGATGCCCTTGAGAAATCATACGAAGGAGACCCCGCCTTGCTCCAAGAGGTCCTTTCAGCATCTGAGCAAACGCGCAGCATGCGGGCGCAGGCTGTTGAATATATCACAGAACAAGACCTTGAAAATGCATACACGATCTTAAACGGTGATTATTCCGACGCTACTACCAGACTGCAGACTGCCATTGACAAAGTAATTGAGGCCGCCCAAACCAATGCGAACGATTATTACGCTTCCGGCGCGAAGACAAAGCAGGTATGCACAAGCGCTTTAATCGCATTGGCGGCCATCAGCATCATCTTAACCCTGTTCATTGCTATTAAGATTATAAGAAACCTAACTTATCCGATTGCCGAGATCGAACGCGCTGTCAAAGCAATGGCAGAAGGAGACATGCATTCAGAAGTTACATACCAATCCAACGACGAGTTAGGCATACTGGCGGAAAACTTACGTTTTGTATTAAAAACTTTGTCCGAATATATCAGCCATATCTGCAGCAGGATGGACTCGCTTGCCAGCGGGGACCTGACCGTTTCCATGGATATGGACTATCTTGGGGAGTTTGAATCCATCAAACATTCCGGTAATAAGATTATCGATTCATTGAACGATACGCTTGGGCAGATCGAGATTTCTTCCGAACAGGTTGCCGAAGGCTCCGAACAAGTATCCAGCGGCGCCCAAGCCCTTAGCCAAGGCACGACCGAGCAGGCAAGTTCTGTAGAAGAGCTGGTAGCTACCTTAAGCGAACTGTCCAGCAAGGTTAACCAGACAGCCAAGAATTCCCGCGACGTCAATACTTTGATTGCCGAAACCGGCGATGAAGTAAACAACAGCAATCGGATGATGGAGTCCATGATGGATGCCATGACCAAGATTAACAGTTGTTCCAGCGAAATTGAAAAAATCATTAAGACCATTGAAGACATTGCTTTCCAGACCAATATCCTAGCGCTAAACGCCGCTGTTGAAGCCGCGCGAGCAGGGGAAGCCGGCAAAGGCTTTGCTGTCGTTGCCGACGAAGTAAGAAGCCTCGCTTCCAAGAGCGCGGAAGCCGCAAAGGAAACAACTGCACTAATTAGTAATTCCCTGACAGCGGTAACGGAAGGCAACAATATCGCGGCCGAGACCCAGAAGTCCTTACAAAAGGTTGTGGCAAGCGCCGGACAGATCTCTTCTAACATGGCGATGATTACCGAAGCCTCCGACGTACAGGCAGAGGGCATCCAGCAGGTTACCATCGGAATCGACCAGATTTCTTCCGTTATCCAGACTAACTCTGCAACGGCGGAAGAAAGCGCCGCTGCCAGCGAAGAATTATCCAGTCAGGCGAACCTGCTTCGGACCTTAGTAAACCGTTTCCACCTTAAGGGAATGTCTACACCCATGTATATAGCGCCGGAACCAGAACCTGCAGCAAGTAATTTCCAGTCAGACTATACCTCTGCAGATTCCGGCATGGTCGGGGAACTGGATCTCTCCTGCGCCCCGGTATCACAGCCAACGCCAGAACCAACGGCGGAATATACGCCGGTGCCGGAAAAAACGCCTAAGGCCCATACCCCCGCGGCGTCATCCTCTGGAACGGTACCATTCCGAAATAACATGGATAAATACTAAAAAACGTATTCTAAAGCTTATAATACGAATGAGGAGAAGGCACATATTTACCTTCTCCTCATTTTTATTTCCCTTACGCCTTCCACGGCGCTTTTCCGGAATACCACAACTTCTCCAGAAACTCTTTATCCCTCAGCGTATCCATCGGCGACCAAAAGCCCTGATGACGGTACGCGGTCATCTCCTGCCTCTCCGCCAGCAGTTCAAAAGGCCTCCCTTCCAGCATATCGGAGCCGTCTCCCAGATAATCAAAGATATCCGGCGTAAAGACCCCGAACCCAGCGTTTACCCATGACTGGTCTGAACGGGCCTTTTCCTTGAAATTCAGGATACATTCCGAGGGCTCGTCTATCTTCACCGCGCCGAAACGCCCGTCCGGCTTTGTCACCGTTATCGTGGCCGTCCTTTTATACCTGCGGTGGCACTCCAGCAGCTTCGGGACGTCAACGTCGGAAACCCCGTCCCCGTATGTAAACAGAAATTCCTCGTCCTTTACATACTCCCGAATCTTAAGGATTCTCCCCGCCGTCAGCGTGTTGAGCCCCGTATTGATCAGCGTTACCTTCCATGGTTCTATCTTACTTGTTAAGACCTCTTTCTCACCGCTTTCCAAATTAATGGTTACGTCGGAATAACGGGAATAATAATCAACAAAATATTGCTTTATCATATGCCCTTTGTACCCGCAGCACAGTACGAACTCGTGGAAACCAAAGCGCGAGTACCATTTCATAATATGCCACAGGATGGGGCGTCCCCCAATCTCTACCATAGGCTTTGGGCGGAACTGGGATTCCTCTCCGATCCTTGTCCCCTTCCCGCCGACTAAGATTACTGCCTTCATGCCATCACCATACCTTCCATGGTGCGTTGCCGCTCTGCCACAACTCCTCAAGGAACAGCTTGTCCCTCATGGTCTCCACCGGCATCCAGAAGCCCTCATGCTTGTAGGTAGCCACCCTCCTTGTCTTCCTGAGGCGGTTAATCGTGGTCGTCTCAAAGCTCTCTCTGGAAGCCAGATAAGAGAAGATTTCCTTGCTTAACACCATATGGCAGGTATTTACCCATGCATCAGCCGCATAATTATTCTGCAGCACAATGTCGGAGGCTAGGTTGCCGTCGGCATCTAAGTTCAGGACAGCGTTGCGCCCGGCAGGCCTGGCGACCGCCATGGTTACCAGATGAGGGCTTTCATGATAGGCCGATAAAAGGCCGCTGATGTTCAAATCCGTAATACAGTCGCCGTAACAGACAATGAACGCGTCGTCGTCTATGTACTTCTGGATCTTCCGGATACGCTCCCCGGTGGTGGCGTTAAGCCCGGTATCCACTACCGTTACCTTCCAAGGCTCGCTTACCTTGTTATGAATCATGACGTCATTGTTCTGTAAGTCTACAGTGATGTCGGAACTGTAGATATAGTAATCAAGGAAATATTCCTTGACAAGCTCGGCCCTGTAGCCGGTGCATACGATGAAATCATGGAAGCCGTAACTGGAATAGGACTTCATGATATGCCACAGGAGAGGGCGCTCGCCGATTTTGACCATCGGCTTGGGGATTTTGTCATTTTCTTCACTTATATTGCTGGGCATACCGCCAGCGAGGATAACTACTTTCATAGGATTTGTATTCATGGTCTTAGGTTCCTTTTCATCCTTTCCCCTTTTATAATCCAGATATTTTTTCAAACAGCAGGGAAGCCTCATAAACGTTATATACTCCATATTTTGAAGCGTCTAATGTCTGTCCGCCGTAAGAATCCGTCCCTTCTTTATAACACTTCTTTT
>CAJTYU010000025.1 GCA_910584095.1 uncultured Dorea sp.
AGACCTAATCGTTCATTGCTTAAATAACTTTTACAGACTTTTTTTCATAGTCCCTGTTTATCTTGCGGCGGCGTCCATGGCGCGCAAACCAAAAAAGGAGGTAATCTAAAAATCACCTCCTTTTAACAAAGTTTATCTACCGGCCTTCCTGCTGATCCTTCTGCCGCATCTTTAATTTGAGCAAAGCTTTCGCTTTCAGACAGTCCAGACGCACCATATTATTCTCTCCGACTACATTCGTCTCGGTTCCGTCCGCGCTCTTATTGATATCCACGATTCCGTCCAGATAGTCATTCTCCACTACGAATTTCGCAACCGTTCCACTGAAATTCAGCCCGGTCACCGGAATGCCGCGGATACCGATCTGTTCGCAGGTATTGGTATAATCCACGTCGCTGTTGCCCCATCCGTCGGAAGAAATAATGACGCCGTCCGCCCGCATAGCTTCCGCCCACACCGCAGCTCTTGTGCCAACCAGCATCTTTTCCTTATTGCCGTCCGGCGTACCCACCAAAAGGATCCCCATAAGGTCAAGATCTGTATCCTCCGCCACTACTTCCAGCAAAGGATCCCTGAAATGGTGTAATGAAGTTTCTTTTGTCGATGGTCCAATTCCCATACTCTTTTCGCCTCCTTTACTGCATAGAACGGATGATTCCGTCCCTGTATTCGTTCGGTGTTACCATAATCGGCATATTCCCCATGTCGATGATAGAACGCCCGCCTTCCACTCCCGAAGGCTCGTCCGCAAAGAAATGGGTATCATACATTGCTCCCTGTCCGGCAACCTGCTTGATGATCAGCACGCGTTTCTTTCCCGGCCTTACAATATCATGATACTCATGGCGCTCCGTACACTTCTCACCTTTAAACTTCTTTAACTTATCCCTGTAACTCTGGATAAACTTATCACAAGCCCGGTGAGCCGCCGTCGGCCCAGGCCGTTCCTGCCCCATGCCTGCCGCCAGCGTCACGTCAAAGGAAATAATGTAATCCGCATCCCCCGGTGTGCCTGCCCGGTTCAGGTACAGCTGTTCCTTCAGATTCCCCTCGGAGGAACCAAATTCATGGCACTGTTTGCCATTCACATCCACACCTGTCAGCATTACATACACGCCGGTAATTGTATGTGTAATACCATCTCCAATCCTGCCAAGCACCTTGGTGGAAATCGGTATAATATCCATAATCGTATTCGTCCATCTGTCATGGTCGCCTGGCTTGATAATCTGAATATCAATCTTCTCCAGATGCTCTTCCTCAGCCACCAGCCCGTCAATCATCTCTTTACTAACCGTCATATGTCCGTCTACCGTAATATCATTATGCTCTCCCCATTCCACTTCGCTCATATGGAAAGCCTTAATAACAAGACGTCTCAGATCTTTTACTTCATCAGCCAATGCCCACACCTCCAACTCTTATATTACCTGTAATTTTCAAAAAAGGGCAGATGCCTGACATCTGCCCTCTGTACAATGCCTTCTTAAATTTGAGAAAGCATCTTTACGCATCCAGCGTATTAGATCTTTGCTACATACTCGAATGGCAGCGGAACAATCTTTCCAGGTGTCTGGATCTCTACCAGCTGCTCAAGCGCCGCCTTAACGATCTGTGTCTGCTGTTCAACGTTGTGCGGTCCACCTGCATTAGCACCCATAGGTACCAATGGAGCAACTGCACGAGGAGTTCCGGTCTGACGAACAACCGGTGGAAGAGCTGCAATAATAATAGTAGGAATTCCAGCTTCTTCAATCGCTCTCTGCACCAATACTGCAGAGCGGTGGCAGGTACCTCATCCAGCGGTGAGGATAACTGCGTCAACATCCTCTTCTTTGAACATCTGCGCGATAGCAGGACCAGTCTCGCCTTTGAATTTCTCCTGGTTTCCGCCGCCGCCCATGAATCCTGCATGAACAGGAGCACATGCTCTGATAAATCCTTCTTTTGCTAACTCATGGATTCTGTCAATCGGGAACATACAGTTAATGTCTTTGTTAACATCACTGTTGTCGTAACCGCCATGTGATACCATCAAATCATCAGATGGTGTCGTGTTCTCTATCTTTCTCCATGTGAAATCACCGGCAAGATTAAATCTCTCCTGATCTTTCGTATGAACGCCTGCCGCTGTAGCAAGAGCGATAGACATATCCTTCAGCTCTTTTGTAACAGGGGTCCATACTGACGGTGGAGTAATAGGAACGAATATTTCTGATTGTAAACCTTTAACAACCGTTAAACTCATTTTTAGTCCTCCTTATTATCCAAACGTTTGCGCATTTCTTCTTGTTTGCGCCGTTCTTTTTCAATATTACTGACGTATTTGTCATTTACCTCCGGGCCAAGCTGTTCCGGAAAGCTCATGTTCCACCCAAATTCCTGACCGACCTTCGGCTCAGTATCGCAGATGAACATCCGCTTCGGCGCTTTAAAGAACCCAAGACGTCCTTTTAAGTCAACGCTGATACTGCAGTCGTCAACATCTACAACGACGCCCTCCATATAAATGACTCTTCCGCCATATTTCAAACGTTCATTATTCATCCTTCAAGTCCTTGAATTAGTCGTATTTCTCCTTACGCTTCTGGCTCATCGGGAGTGACTGCTCATTCTCAACAAGCTCGAGCTTCTTGCCATAAGCGCCCTCGATTAACTCAACGTTTGTAGATTTCACGTTCGGATTCCATTTCTTCTCTGCAGCCTTAACCTCTTCGCCAGCCATAGCAGTCTTTAACATAGCAAGTGCGCGGACTGCGTCTTCTGGACAAAGGGTATTACATCCAAGTACCTCGTTCTCGATACCGGACTCAGACTTGTTGTTATCAACCATGTACTGCATGTACTTGTTACCAACAACCAGCGCTCCCTGTACTGCACAGTAAGACATACCTACTACCGGGATTCCCCTCATACCGATCTGCTCGATATGACTTGCGAAATCGATATGGTTGTTTCCGAAGCCTTCTGTTGTAACGAAAGCGCCGTCCGCATCCATCATCTCTACGGTATGGCCTACACGTCTGGATACATAGAACTTCTCGGCATTAATCTGAGGAGAACCAACAAATACAACGCCACAAAGGTCTACTTCCTCATCGTGAAGAGCTTCCAGTACAAGAGGCTCTCTCCAGTAATGTCTGGACATCTCTTTAGAAGCCGGTCCGATACAGGTCAGAGCATGGATACATCCGTCAAGTACCTCAAGCGGAGATACACATACCGGAACGTTTCCAAGGTCTACGTTAGCTCTTGCGCCAAGTACTCCAACAGGCTCTACAGGAAGGATGAAGTTATCATGCATAGCTCCCTGTCCCATGATCTCCTTAACGATAACGACTTTCTTCTTATGAGGACGGCGAACCTGCTTAAGCTCCTGAGTCTCAGTTACAAGGCTGTCGTCAAGCTTCTTCATCACTTCACGGATTTCCTGTGTGATGATATCAAATGCTGTATGAGCAGCCATAGGTCCGCGGCGCTCCATGTTCGTCTTCTCCTGAACTACAATGTTACCTTTGATAAAGATCTCGCCTTTATCCGGACATCCCGGGCGGCCCCACATAATGTTCTCATCCAGATATCCTTCGGACGAACCGAACTCACCAATCTGAACTCCGCCTTCATCAACACCTGTCAGCATCATAACAACGCCGTCAAGCACTCTTGTAACACCCTCGCCGATTTCGCTGTCGCCTTCCTTGGCAGCGATCGGCTGTACGTCCATGATCGTCTCAGAATAGGTATGGTACTTATCAGGAGTAATAATCTCCAGATGGAAATCCTTAACCAGTTCCTGATCAGCGATAACGTCTGCTTCGATTCCTTCACGGATGGTAAGAGTCGTTCCCTCGATCTTTGTCTCCGGTCCTCTCTTAACCTCTGTGATGTTGAAATGTTTTCTTGTTAAAGATCTTACAACCTTCTCTTCAGCCTCTGCTTCCGGTGCTGCCGCGCCTGCTGCTGCCGGTACTGCCGCTGCCGGAACCTCTACTGCTGCCGCGCCTCCGCCAAGAGCGCCGACAGGAATCTGAAGATCAATGTCCTTGCCTTCTCCAATGTGGATCTTAAGAATTCCGCCTGCTGCCGGTGCCGCTACAGGTGCCGCCGCTGCTGCAGGCGCCTCCTCTGCCTCTGCCGGCGCTTCCTCTGCTGCAGGTGTGCTTGGCGCTTTTACGCCATCCAGAACATCAGCAGTCAGCGGAGCAAGAGAATCACAAGTTTTTGTAAGTTTTGCTCCCAGAACCTCCTCGATCGTTAAGCAGCCGTCAAGGTTCAATAATCCTGAATCTACCAAATCATCAAAGATCGCCGGATCTTCCAGATTGGCCGGCTCGATTGTAATGCCTGCTTCGGCCCTACAACAAAGTACCGCTGGATCATGAGCATGTGCTTTAGCTGTTTCAGCTGTGATTGACATATTATTTCCCTCCTTATATGGTTTGCTCCGATATCCCCTGTAACTTTATTGAACATTAGCCGTTCCATAAGTGTAGAACATCGGAAAGTATATATACAGCCGCTGGATAAACCGGGCTCCCTAAACCCTTAAATCTCCTGGAAAATCGGGGGTATCCTTTCGACTTTTTATCCGCAGCAGTAATACCTTTAAATAGAATCCTCATAAAACTTAAAAATCAATATCCTGACTTACCTGCTTCGATACCTTCAGCGTTCTGTACAGGGCATGTCCGACAGCCCTCATAGCATGATCGGTCTGATGGAATACCTTAAGTCCCATCTTCGGTCCGGATGCCATAACGGTATTAGAGCAGTCAGAGCAGTTACCGATAATGATGTACTCGCACTTATCTTTCTTGAACTGCATATTGTTCTTAACTTGTCCCGGACAGTTGCCAGGCCGCAGGCACTTCAGCGGCGCACCCGGCTTGTTCTCGATCGCCTGTTTGCACTTGCATACAGATACAACCTTGCCGTTCATCTTCGCTGCGATGTCACGCATACGTTCCTCATTGCCGCCGCATGCACATACTAGAATACCTGTATTCGCACCGTGCAGATCCGGGAACTCAACCGTAACAATGATACCGCCTGTCGTCTTGGTGATCGGCGCATCCAGCTCCGTCGCCTTGCCGGTAAAAGCTCCGCCCATGATAATCTCTCCGAAAGGCTCCTCAATACCTCCCGCTCTCTCGATCAGGTCGCCCACGCTTGTTCCAACCGGGACGTCCATAAATACATGAGCCGCGTTTCCACCTTTGATCCGTCCACGGACTGTCAGGTTCTTGCTGATGCATGGTTTCTTCTCGTCAATGGCCTCCGCAATCTTGCAGGCCGTCTCCAGATTGATTACAACAGACTTCGCTGCAGACGGAAGCTGCATCGTAGTAAGATTCACGCCAAGACACTCTCTTACGACTGCACGTTCCTCTCCCATTGGGTAAATATCCGGCATCAGATGCATCTTGATTGCCGGTTCGCTCTCCAGCGCCTTCTGTAAAGTCTTAATCGCACCCTGATTCTTCTTCTTGATGGCAATAATTGCCTTATCTGCATTGGTAATCTCCATAGAATACTTAATTCCACGGATCACCTTGTCGCACTCATCCTCAATCTGCTTAATATTGTGGGCAAGTCCCGGCTCGCATTCAGCCGCGTTGATAAGGATATAACCTCTCTCACAGTCAAGCTTGAAATCCTTTGGAAGCTCCGGATTGATCTCCGGGTCAAGCTCTCCCATCTCCTGCTCGGCCAGATTAATGCCCAGCTTAATCCCTGTCGGGAACCCTGCTCCTCCAAGGCCGACAACGCCGGCTGCTTTTACCATGTCAAGCTTGGAAGCGCCTTCCGGTACGTCGATCGGCACGAACTCGTCCGGCTGCTCTGCCGCGGGCTTGATGATGATCCGGTCGTCTGTGATCTCGGTCACTTTACCATACACGCTGGCGAAAATATTCGCGCCCAAGCCTGTCGGCGCAGCAATGAGCGTACCCTTTTTTACTTCTGCCCCAACCTCAACACAGGGAGCACACGGCGCACCTACATGCTGACGCAGTAAAATCTGTACATTTCCCATGACACATACATCTCCTTTTCTTCATACTTTTATTCTAAGTAAAAAACGAAATATTACTCACTATTCCGCCTACTTATTTATAGAAAATATCTATAGCCAAATTTTGTCATTTTTTTGACAAACCTTTTCATTCTTTCTGGCGGAGGCATGTGGGAATCGAACCCACCCAGGACGCTCCTAACGCCCCACACTGGTTTTGAAGACCAGGAGGCACACCAGTTACCCAACTACCCCCATAATTTTCCTAAGGTTCCTTAACAATAGCACATAATCCTTTATTTTTCAACACCTTTTTCTTTGTTTTTATAATATCAAAAAATCATTGACTTTTCAAGGTTTTTAACGCATAATGAATATAAGAAAATGAACCCGGTACTAGAACATATCCTAGACCGCGTTCTAGAATGTAGTCTATTTGTTAACGGATTGTCGTATTTTGCAGAATTTATGAACTGTACTATATAGATTACATCAATATTTCTTATTATTTTTACCTTTGTATTTATAGGAGATATCTATAAATTATTATTAAACAAGGAGGACATTGCTATGGAATTAAAAGCAACCGTGAATTTTGACCGCTTTGAAGAGAAGCTTCAGGTAGTCGACGCTCACACAGTCGGAGAATTCTGCCGTATGGTAATCGGCGGATTCCCGGAACCAGAAGGAAACACAATGATTGAAAAGAAGAAATGGTTAGAAGAGAATTATGACCATGTCCGCACCGCTCTTATGCTGGAACCAAGAGGACATCACGATATGTTCGGCGCTTTCTTCTGCAAACCAATCAGCGACGAGGCTGACCTTGGTATTATTTTCATGGATACCGGCGGATACTTGAATATGTGCGGCCACTGCACCATCGGCGGCGTTACCGTTGCTATCGAGGCAGGACTTGTTGAATCACACGAAGGCGAGAATACAGTAGTTCTGGAAGCTCCTGCCGGAATCATCCGTACCACCGCTACAGTTAAGAACGGCAAAGTGACAGGCGTTACCCTTACGAATGTACCCGCATTCATTTATAAGGACAACCTGACTGTTAATGTAGACGGCAAAGAGATTCCTTACACCATTTCTTTCGGCGGAAGCTTTTTTGCACTGGTTGACACCACGAAGCTTGACATCGGCGAGATCAATTCTAAGACCGTTCCCGCTTATACAGAGCTTGGAATGAAGATGCGCGCCCTGATCAACGAGCAGGTAGAGATCCAGCACCCGACTCTGGATATCACAGAGGTTGACTTAGTTGAATTCTACGGCCCAACCCCGAATCCGGACAAGGCCACCATGAGAAACGTGGTTGTATTCGGCGATGCTCAGGCGGACCGTTCGCCATGCGGAACCGGCACAAGCGCAAAGCTTGCAACTCTTCACGGCTGGGGAGAACTTGGAGTAGGCGAAGAATTTGTATATGAGAGCTTTATCGGAACAACCTTCAAGGGAGTTATCAAAGAGGAGACTAAGATTGGTGATTTCGATGCTGTTATTCCTATGATCACAGGCTCTGCTTACCTTACCGGCGTTGGCACATACCTGATTGATCCGGATGATTCTTTAAAATATGGTTTCTTAATTGGCTAATCTGTGATATACTACTGTACGGAAAACAAAGGCGGGTTCTATTTGAGCCTGCCTTTTTTAAATATCTTCTGTTACAGTATAGCAATCGTCATTAGCATACAGTCCGCAGCCTATCAGGCGGCCATGCTATCCTCCCGAAACTCGCTGTAACAACGAACGAAGGGAATGAATACTATGCCAAGAAAACGCCAATCAACCAAAAGCCGCATTATCAAAGCTGCATGGAATCTTTTTTACAAAAACGGATATGACGAGACTACCGTAGAAGATATCATCAATGCTTCTAAGACGTCTAAGGGAACCTTTTATCATTATTTCAAGAGTAAAGAAGGACTCCTAAATACATTGTCGCAGCTATTTGATGAAAAATACGAAGAACTGGCCGGAATTATCGATCCGAAGCTATCAGCCTACGACAAGTTAATCTTCCTGAACCACGAACTGTTTTACATGATTGAGACAAGTATTGACTACAGTCTGATTGCTTATCTGTACTCCGCTCAGCTCATTACCAAAGACAAACGCTCTCTCTCCGACCATAAGCGGTTCTATTTTTCATGGCTGACGGAAATCATGCAGGACGGACTGGACAGCGGCGAATTTATGGATACTTTTACGGCAGAAGAATTGATGAACATCTATGCCATGTTTGAAAGAGCGCTTCTATATGACTGGTCTTTGTTCAGGGGAAAGTATTCTTTATCAGAATACAGCGGAAAGCTTCTGCCTCACGTACTGGACGGTTTTATAAACGGACTTTGACAATCCTCCTCCCACAGGCTGGATTTCAGTCTTCGGGCGGCAGCAATTGGACATTTTTGCTGCCGCCCGGAAACCAAAACACATTTTTTTATTTTCAGACCATCACCTCATGCATATCCTGTTCCCGCACTCCGATATTGTCCATTACTTTCCTCACGGCCTCCCGGTCATCCAACTCCGCGCACCATGCAAGTCCGCAGCCCGCCGAAATCTCCCTTGGAACCGGAATCAGGCGTCCCGGAGCTTTCGTCTGCTTACATGCCTTTTCCATAGCCATGGCCTCTGTTGTCGTATGAAAGGTAATCAC
Organism: uncultured Dorea sp.; assembly: GCA_910584095.1. Lineage (GTDB taxonomy): Bacteria > Bacillota > Clostridia > Lachnospirales > Lachnospiraceae > Claveliimonas. The sequence continues at coordinate 8,688 of CAJTYU010000025.1, forward strand.
AAGCCTTAATTCTTTTTTTCTCATCTCCTGCTTCCTCCTTGTTTCATTCCCTTTTCCGGTTACCGTTCTTCCGCCGACAATTCCCGGACCGCTCGAATCGCTGTGTCTACCTCTTCCTCCGTATTATAATGAGAAAAACTGAACCGTACCGCTCCCTGTTCCACAGTGCCCAGAGCTTCATGCATCAAAGGCGCGCAGTGAGCTCCCGGTCTTGTGGAGATATCATACTCCGTAAGAAGCGCGTCGCTAACCTCGGAAGAATCATAATCGCCGATATTAAGCGCCACAATCGGACATCTCTCACTAGAACTGAAATCGCCGTATATCCTCACACCCGGAACCTCTTTTACCCCCTCATAAAACCGCCGCATCAACTCCTGTTCGCGTGCACGGATCTTATCGATCCCCTCTTTATTCAGATATTCCAGCGCCGCATGGAGACCCGCAATCCCATGCCCATTCAGCGTCCCCGCCTCCAATGCTGTAGGCATATCGGAAGGATGGCTCTTACTGTAGGTTTGCACTCCGCTCCCTCCGCTTTTTAAAGGCCGCACTGCCACTCCTTCCCTCACATACATTCCGCCGGTTCCCTGCGGTCCAAGAAGGCTCTTATGCCCCGTAAAGCAGAGTACGTCAATCTGCATTTCCTCAACGTTAATAGGAAATACTCCCGCTGTCTGAGAGGCATCCACTATAAACAACAGTCCGTGCTTCTTTGCAATTCTTCCTATTTTCTTTATATCCACATAGTTTCCTGTGAGATTGGAACCATTGGTACATACGATCGCTTTTGTCTTTGAATTTACTGCGCTTTCAATATCATCCGGATCCAAAACCCCGTTTTTATCACATTTTATAATAGAAAGCTCTACGCCTTTTCCACACAATTCATACAGGGGCCGCAGCACAGAATTATGCTCCAGCATCGTTGTTATCACATGATCTCCCGGTTCTAACAGCCCTTTAATTGCAATATTCAGGCTTTCCGTGGAATTGCTGGTAAATACCACCTGTCTGGGATTTGCTCCTCCAAAGAACCTGCACAACAGTTCTCTGGTCTCATAAATCGTCCTAGAAGCGCTAAGGGAAGCGCCATGAGCGCCCCTTCCCGCATTTCCCATAGATCCAAGAGCCGCCGCCACTGCCTGAATCACTGTATCAGGCTTACGCATCGTAGTAGCAGCATTATCCATATATATCATAATATTATCCTCTGCTTATATTATTTATTTTCGCTCCCAGCGTCGTTTTTCGGATAAACTTCCTGTACCACTTTCAAAAACCGTTCTGCCGAAACCGAAAGCTGGTTATTTTTATTATACACCACATTGATGTTACGTCCTCTGTCTGCACCAGGAATCCCAAATTCCAACACGCTGCCATCTTCAATCTTATCGACAGCGGCAAGCTTAGAAAGAATGGAAACCCCCATTCCACGGCATACAGACTCTTTGATCGTTTCCTGATTCTCAATATTAGCAATCACATTCATCTGTTCTGGCCGCACTCCCACGGCACGGAGCTGTTTCTCCGCTTCTTTTCTGGTTCCGGAGCCCTCCTCTCTCATAATGACAGGTTCCTTCAAAAGCCACGAAATATCCTCTGAAGCCTTTTTCCTCTCCCGGTATTCCTCTGTATTCGGCGTAATAATCACCAGCTCGTCTCTGTAAAATGGGATATATTTGCAGTGCTTCTTTTCTAGAACAGTCCCGGTAAATCCGATATCCACCATATGCTCGACCACCTGATTGACCACGCGGGCGCTGTCCGCTTCCAACAGCTTAATCTGTTCCCCCGGATATTTCTCATTAAATCTGGTCATAATCCTCGGCAGGAGATACTGGGATGGAATCGTAGATGCGGCAATGGTAATACACTGCCTGCCAAGCTTCCTTCTCTCTCCAAATTCCTCTTCAATGCGCTTTTCCAGATCAATCATCTGACTGGCGTATTTGTAAAGAGTCTGACCCTCCGCCGAGAGACTAACCTCTTTCGTATTCCTTACAAACAGCCGCACCTCCAGTTCTTTTTCCAACGCGGCCACATGCGCGCTGATTGTCGGCTGTGTCAAATATAGATTCTTGGCCGCTCTAGAAAAGCTCCCTCCCTCTGCCACCTCTACAAATGCTTCTAACTGCTTCAAGTTCATTAGTACGCTATCCTTTCACTCTCCGCTCCCGCTCTCTTTGTTACCTTAATGCTATCCATATATTCAATAATAGGCTTCGCGCTTTTGCGGCTGGTCTGGAATAAATCCCGTACCTCCGCCGTTGTAATAACATCTCTTTTTTCAAACTCCTCCTGTATCATCTTCCTCGCCTGTTCCATATATTCAGTCAAAGTATATAAGTCTTCCGACACCTTCACAATACGGCGCTCCTCCATGAGAATATTCAGTATATCATCCGCCTCCGAGTCAGACGCTCCGTCAAAGGACATATCCGAATACCGGACAAAATCGTATTTTGCCCGTTTTACTGTATCCAAAAGCTGCTCTGCCACTTTATCATAAACGGCGTCCTTGCGGACTTGATAATCAGGCGTACACAAATATTCACGAAATCTTTTTATGACTCCTTCCTTTTCCAGATATTCCACATACTGGTCAAACACCACCGGCTTCATCTTCTTTAAAAATGTCACCTGCACTTCCGCCTTCTTCATGCCATAACGATACGGATATTTTCTTTCATAATCGGCAAGGGCATCCAAAATAGACCGTCTTGCCAGACGCTCTGAGCCGGAATGCCACGCATAAATATCCTTGCGGGTAGTAAATAACTGAATGGTTCCTAAGTTTTCCAATTCCTCTAAGGCTTCCGCCGTTTCCTCCAAAGACAGCGCTGTCAGCCTTGCAACCTCCGCCTGCGTTACCAGACCGTCGCCATGCTCCCTAACGTGCATCTCAATCACATCCGCCGACGTCCCGGATTCCTTCCGTCTCAAATCCTCGAGCACCGCCTCCTGAAATCTACGGTGAATGGATGGATTCGGCTCCAATACCACGCCTCCGCCTATGGTCTCCATCGGCGAGTAAAAACGTACCACAAATTTGTCCCCTCTGCGAAGGGCAATCTCCTCTTCCAGCCTAAGCTGTACATATCCGTTCTCACCCGGACCGATTTCCTCTTTGTCAAGCAGTACCGCCCTGCAGAGGATTTCACTGGTTCCGGTAAACAGATGCAGTCTGGTATGATTTGTCAGCACTCTCATAGAAGATTTCAGTATGTTCAGCTTCACATCCAGAAGATCTGTGTTCTTCATACTCTTAGGCGGCGCCAGCACGCATCCCCTGAATATATCTCTCTTCTTAATATTTGAAAGGTTGACCGCCACCCGCTGTCCCGCATAGCATCTGTCCTTAACCTCGCCGTGTACCTGAATGCTGCGAATCTTACTGGTTTTTCCAATAGGGTACACAGCTAAGACGTCGTCCTTTGAAATAGAGCCGGACAGGAGAGTTCCTGTAATAATCGTGCCGAACCCCGACAGCGAAAATGCCCGGTCAACCGGAAGCCTTGGAATAGTAGTGATATCCTTTTCCTCCACCTCGTCCCTCATCATATGCTCTATCAAAGAAACAAGCTCGTCGATCCCCTGGCCGCTGGCCGCGGAAATCTTTACCGACGGAGATCCTTCCAAAAAGGTTCCCTCCAGCTCCTCCCGTATTTCCTCTTCTACCAGTTCCAGCCACTCCTCGTCTACGAGGTCGCATTTATTAAGAACAATAATACTTTTTTCAACTCCTAAAAGACCCAAAATATCCATATGCTCTCTGGTCTGCGGCATAATCCCTTCATCCGCCGCAATCACTAGCAGCACCATATCCATTCCCACAACGCCCGCAGCCATATTATTAATAAACCTCTCATGACCCGGAACATCGATAATCCCAGCCCGGTCTCCTCCCGGAAGGTCGAACCAAGTAAAACCAAGGTCAATGGTAATTCCCCTTTTCTGCTCTTCCTCCCACCGGTCAGTGTTGCGTCCAGTCAGCGCTTTGATCAATGTTGTCTTTCCATGGTCAATATGTCCCGCCGTTCCGATAATTACATTCTTCATTCTTAATTCTCCAACCCCATCAGATTCCGAATGCCGGCCGCTACCAGCTTGAAATCCTCAGTCTCAATGGTTCTCACATCCAGCATTACCGTATCGTTTACTGTTCTTGGAATAATCGGAACCGGGAGACGCCGCATCCGTTCTTCCATTTCCGGCACACTGATCCCCTCAGGCCGGATCGCCACCGCCATACTGGGAATCCTCTCTAAAGGAAGGGAACCGCCGCCAATCTGAGATTCGCAGGACACTACCTCAACTCTTCCTTCTATTCCCGCCGCGCGAACCGCCCTTGCAAGGCTTCTGGCCCGTCTGGCCGCTTCGTCCAACGGTTCGGTAATCATACGGAGCACCGGTATATTCTTTACCGCCTTTTCCTCGGATAAATATTCCTGAAGCACCAGTTCCAGCGCTGCCGCCGTAAATTTATCAATCCGAAGAGCCCTTGTAAGCTGGTTCTTCTTCATTGTGTCAATATACTTTTTCCGGCCAACGATGATGCCCGCCTGCGGTCCTCCGAATAATTTATCTCCGCTAAAACACACCACATCCGCGCCTTTCGCAATAGATTCCTGAACGGTAGGCTCATAGCTCAGGCCATACTTTGACAAATCAATCAATACGCCGCTTCCAAGATCCTCAATTACCGGGATTTTTCTCTCTCTTGCAAGCGGAACCAGTTCATCAATTGTAACCGACTCAGTAAAACCTACAATCCGATAATTGCTGGTATGAACCTTCAGCAGCGCTTTCGTTTCTTCCGTAATGTGCTCTTCATAATCGCTGAAATGCGTTTTATTCGTTGTACCCACTTCTACCAGAGCCGCGCCGCTTTGCTCCATTACATCCGGAATCCGAAATTTCCCGCCGATCTCTATCAGTTCGCCCCTGGATACGATCACTTCTCCCCCTTTTGCCAGAGAGCTGAGAATTAGAAGCACGGAAGACGCATTATTGTTTACCGCCATTGCCGCCTCAGCGCCGGTAATTTTACACAGCAGCTCCTCAAAATGCGAATACCGCTCTCCCCGCCTGCCTTTTTCCAGATTATACTCCAGATTAGAATATCCCGTCACAATACGAAAAGCCTTCTCCATATGCGCTGCGCTGATGGGAGCGCGTCCTAGATTCGTATGGAGTATCGTGCCGGTTCCATTAATCACTTTTTTCATATTCGGAGTATGCGCTGCCTCCACCGTCCGGACAATATTAGAAACCAGAAGCCGAATCTGTTCTTCTGCCTCGGCTTCACTCTCACTGTCGGCAATGAATTTCCGCAGCCTGTCCAGCTCCACATGAATAGACGCCATAACCGACTCTCTGCCGTACCGCCCGGTTATTTCCCCAATTAATTCGTCTTGAAGCAGAATATCAACCTTCGGAATACTTCGATATAACATATTTTTATTCATATGTTCCCGCCTTTCATTCCGGCGCGCCATGCCGCGCGCCTAGATTTTAATATAGCCTTATCAGCTTATCGCTCTTTTCCGACACTCGGCCGATTACCGATAACGCAGTGTCCATATCTGCCTTTGCAAAATCCGCAAGCATTTCAGAAAGGTTCTCCGGTCTCACACTGATCAAAAGCCCTCCTGAAGTCTGAGGATCATACAGCAGATCCAGATAATGTTCCTCAACGTTTCCGTATTCAACCCGGTCAATAGAATACCTCCGATTTTTATACGCCCCCGCCGGAACCAGACCCATCTTTGCAAAATCTATCGCGTCCGCAAGGTATGCGATATCCCTTACGCGGATTTCAAAGGTTACTTCACTGGCCGACGCCATCTCCGCACAATGTCCAAGCAGCCCAAAACCGGTAATGTCCGTGCAGGCTGACACATCATACTTCTCTACAACCCGCTTCGCCTTCTTATTCAGGGACGCCATCACTGTCTGCGCCTCCCGAATGGCAGAAGGCGGCGCAAAGTCTGCCTTGATAGCTGTATTTACAATCCCGCTTCCAATCTGCTTCGTGAGGACAAGCGCATCCCCCGCTCTGCAGCCAAAGTTCTTGAAAATCTTGTCAGGATGTACAAAACCGGACACGCACAATCCATATTTTGGCTCGTCATCCTGAACGGAATGACCTCCCACAAGAACTGCGCCCGCCTCCTTCACCTTATCGGCTCCTCCCGCCAGTATATCTCCGAGAATTACCGGATCAAGACAGTTTGGAAAACCCACGATATTCAGCGCCACCGCCGGCTCTCCTCCCATGGCCCATACGTCGCTCAGGGAATTGGCCGCCGCAATCTGGCCGAACATATACGGGTCGTCAACAATAGGCGTAAAGAAATCCACTGTCTGGATCATGGCAATATCATCGGTCACCTTATAAATAGCCGCGTCATCGGAAGTCTCGATACCGACCAGCAGCCTGTCATCTTGAAATTTGGGCAGCTTACTCAGAACCTGAGCAAGGGTCTCCGGACCTATTTTGGCCGCTCACCCCGCCGTCTTACTGAGGGTTGTCAGCTTTACGTCTTTCTTCATTGCAAAATCTCCTTTTAAAAACCTTTATGGCTTCAGTATTTTACCCGCTCCCGCCATTTTCTCTACTATACTATACATGTTCGTCACAGAACCTACCGCAAGCTTCTCCTTCAGCCCGTAATAATCAAGGCATGTCCCGCAAGTGAGAATTTCAACGCCTTGAGCCTCCAATGATTTCAGATCATCCAGCGAATCTGAGCCTTCACATGTTATGGTTGCGCCGCCGTTATAGAACAGCATGGTCTTCGGCAGCGTATCAAGCTGGGTAACCGCAAAGATAAAACCTTTCATTAATACCTTTCCAAGCTCATCATTTCCAACGCCCATGCGATCAGAGGATACTACCACAACCATGTTATCCCTTATATCGGGAATGCACGACGCTTCTTCCTCCTTAACGGCTGCCGGCGCGCCTTCCATGGCAATCGTAATCTTATACTCTTTTTCCTCCAGCTTCTCTGAAGTTACCTTCCCGCCGCTAGAAGACGCCATCTTCATCACATTCTGCACTGCAATCTCATTGTCTACCAGAACCTCAATCGTCTCCGGCCCCGTCAATGCCTGCATCGCTTTCTTCGTCTTAATTACTGGAATTGGACAATTATCTCCTATTGCGTTGACTGTAATCATGTTTTTCCACCTTTCTCCACATTTCCGCTCACACTTATAGATATATTCTATCATCACAAGCGAAAAAAATAAATATTTTTCTAGTTCTTTTTATTATATTCTCCTCTATACATTTGTTCAAATAGAGGTTCTCTATATATAACCGACTTTATAAATTTCATCTATACCATCCGTCTTATAGGAGACATCTAAGTCACTGCTCACACCCATTTACAATTAATATCGTCTGCCTTGTCTTTTACATCCCCCCATGTTACAATGTACGCATACGTTAACGCAAATACAAGAAAGAGGATAAATTATGTGGATTGCAGACAAATGGACCGACTACGAAGTAATTGATTGCAGCAAGGGTGAAAAGTTAGAACGCTGGGGGGATTATCTTCTGATACGGCCAGACCCTCAGGTCATTTGGGATACTCCGAGAAAAGACAGAAGCTGGCGTCAGATCAACGGCCACTATCACCGCAGCAAAAAAGGCGGGGGCGAATGGGAATTTTTTGACCTGCCTAAGCAATGGTCCATTCAGTATGGGGAACTAACCTTCAATCTGAAGCCTTTTAACTTTAAACACACCGGACTTTTTCCAGAGCAGGCCGCAAACTGGGACTGGTTTTCCGAAAAAATAAAAACTGCCGGAAGGCCGATCAAGGTTCTAAATCTATTCGCCTATACCGGCGGCGCTACCCTTGCGGCAGCGGCAGCGGGAGCGGCTGTAACTCACGTAGACGCCTCTAAAGGTATGGTGGGATGGGCTAAAGAGAACGCCGTATCCTCCAGCCTTAAGGACGCCCCCATCCGATGGCTGGTAGACGACTGTGTGAAATTCACAGAGCGTGAAATCCGCCGCGGCAACCATTACGATGCCATTATCATGGATCCGCCTTCCTACGGAAGAGGCCCAAAGGGCGAAATATGGAAGATTGAAGATTCCATTCATTCTTTTATTAAACTATGCGTCCGCCTGCTCTCTGATAAACCGCTGTTCTTCCTCGTAAATTCCTATACCACCGGACTAGCTCCGGCGGTGCTTACCTATATGCTCGCCACAGAACTCAAAATATTCCACGGCAGCGTTGAATCACAAGAAATCGGGCTTCCGGTATCTAAGACCGGACTCATCCTGCCTTGCGGCGCTTCAGGGAGATGGGAGGCCATCTAACACAGACGATATGAGACACCCGATGTCTGCTCCATTTTCTTTTCCGCCTTTCCGCTCACAACAGAAAAAGCCGGAACATCTCTGTCCCGGCCTTCTGTCCTTATTTGCTTTTCATTTTTGCTGTTTCATCACAATCACCTTTTTTACCAAATCAATATCGGTATTTGTGACTCCCGCAATTCTACCCGGCTTATCTTCAAGCCTATACTTCCTCCATCACTTTTTTCAAGGTGTAGACTAGCGCGTTATTCTAATCTTACTCTGACTTTGCCCTCGCATATTCAAATTCGTCGATAACTTCCTGACCCGGAGCCTTCGTAAGCAGACTTACTGCAATTACAAATGCCAGAGATACGAAGAATGCCGGAAGCAGCTCATAAATATTAAACAAACCGCCCATAGGAGCAACTGCATATTTCCATACAAATACCGTTACGCCGCCGGCAATCATTCCTGCCAGCGCACCCTGCAGCGTCGTACGTTTCCAGAACAGCGCACAGATCATAGCAGCTCCGAAGGAACCTCCAAAGCCCGCCCACGCAAAGGATACAATGCCAAATACGCTGGAGTTCGGGTCTCTCGCAAGGATTACGCCAATTACAGAAATAATAAGGATCGTAATACGCGCAATACTCAGGCTCTTCTTCTCGGTAAGCTTCACGCCCATGAAATCCTGAATGATATTCTCGGAAACACCGGAAGCCGCAACCAAAAGCTGGCTGTCTGCCGTTGACATCGTTGCCGCAAGTATTCCCGCTAAGATCACGCCGCCCAGAATTGCTGCAAACGCGCCATGCTGGCTGAGCATTCTTGAAATCACAACGATAACCGTCTCGCTGTCCTCCAGATTCTCCATTGCGCCTACGCTGGACATTGCCAGACCCACGATACCTATAAATACGGCTACCGTCATAGCGATCACTACCCAAATCGAACCGATACGTCTGGATAACTTCAGCTTCTTTTCGTCTTCAATAGACATAAACCTTACCAAAATATGAGGCATACCAAAATATCCGAAGCCCCATGCAAGCATGGACGCACTCTTTAAAGCCGGATACTCTACCGCAGCCCCCATAGCAGCGTCAAAGCTTTGATTCAGATTCAAATATCCGGGAAGCGCTTTGGCATTATCAATTACAGCTCCAAAACCTCCCGCATGAGTCACTCCATATATTGTAATAGAAATTAATGCAATGGACATAACTACACTTTGGATAAAGTCATTGGTAGCAACCGTACTAAAACCTCCGATAATGGTATAGACCACAATAACCACCGCAAAAATCAACACGCCTGACATATACGGTATCCCAAACAAAGAATGGAACAGTTTGCCGCAGGCAGCAAAGCCGGACGCTGTATAAGGTATAAAGAATATAACAATGATAAGCGCCGCAAGGGCGGTAATAATATTCTTCTTATCATGGAAACGTTTCGCAAAGAAAGACGGTACCGTAATCGCATCCACCTTGTATGAATACCTTCTCAGCCTCCTTGATACCAGCAGCCAGTTAAAATATGTACCAAGCGCCAATCCCGCTGCCGTCCAAAACGGATCTGCAAGGCCGGTCGCATAGGCAACTCCCGGAAGTCCCATCAGAAGCCAGCTGGACATATCGCTTGCCTCAGCGCTCATAGCAACTACAAGCGGACCCATTCTTCTTCCGCCAAGATAAAAATCTTCTGTATTGCTATTCTTTTTTCCGTTGTAAACGCCGACTCCAATCAGCAAACAGAGATATAGAATAATCGTTCCCAAAATAATAGCATTAATCATAGCTCTCTCCTTTTCTCTTCAAAATGATGCTAATGACGATTGCTCTTTCTTTCCCCGATAAAGAAGAGTAAACCTCAAAACCCAATAAGTTACACAACTATTATAGTTTATTTTTTGTCAATGTGCAATACTAATATTAGGAATTGTTATGTCGAAATAAGCAGATTTAATACCATCGCCTTATTTTAAGGCAGGTTCTCCATGTTTCCTGCCTTGTTATTTACCGTTTTTCTTTCCTGAAAATCCTATATTCTCCAAATCCCGTTTCCTCAACCGAAGATTCATAAAAGATCTTTGCGGCGCGGATGAGATATTCCAAATCTTTCACGCCAGCCGTCTCATAGCTGGAATGCATCGCCAGCTGAGGAAGCCCGATGTCAACACAATTCACCGCAACCTGCGTGCCGGAAATATTCCCCAGCGTAGAACCGCCTAACATATCCGAGCGGTTCGTAAATTCCTGAACCGGCGCTTCCGCCATCTCGCAGATTCCCCTAAACAGCGCCGCCGACACCGCGTCAGATGTATATCGCTGATTACCGCTGAATTTAATCACGATTCCTTGATTGATAATCGGACGATTCGACGGGCAGGATTTGTCCGGATAATTTGGATGCACCGCATGTGCGTTGTCCGCGGACGCCATCAAACTCAAAGCCAGCCTCCTGCGGTAATCCGTTCCGCTCATCCCAAAGGATTCACAGATACGAAACAGCGTATCTGCAAGAAATGTAGACGCGGCCCCCTGTCTGGTACTGCTGCCCACCTCTTCGTTATCATAGACGCAATGGACCGGAACACCGTACCCATCCTCCGCGTCCAAAAATCCCGTTAGGGAAGAATATACACATTCCAGGTCATCCAGTCTTCCCATAGAAATAAACTCCCCTCCGGCTCCCCATACGCTCCCTTGCATCCGGTTATACACATAGAGGTCGCTTCCCAGTATATCCTCTTCTTTTACACCCGCCTCACGCGCGATCATTTCCATAAAGCTTTCCTGTTCTCCGCCGGCATACATTTTATACAGAGGCGGCATATCCTTCTGCACATTGTATTTATAGCCGTCGTTAGCCTCCCTGTTCATATGGATTGCAAGGCTTGGAATCATCAGCAGATCCCTGTCAACATTTACCAGCTTCATCCTAATCCTGTTATTGTCGCGAACCATCAGCCTGCCCGCCGCCGACAGAGGCCGGTCAAACCATGACCCGCAGAGCATACCGCCGTACTTCTCCGCATCCAGCTTTATATACGCCTGCTCCACCCTCATGTCCGGATTCTCTTTGATCTTCAAACAGGGTGAGTCGCTATGGCCCGCCATGATCTGAAATCCCTTAAAATCTGCCGACGGAATGCGAAATGCGATCAGAGAAGAACCATTACGAGTAACATAGTATTTGCCTCCGTCCGCTAATTTCCACTTCTCGCTTTCCAAAAGCCCCTGATAGCCATTCCTCTCTAATATTTTCTTCATCGTATCCACCGCATGAAAGGCCGTCGGACTATCCTCAATAAACTGAAATAATTCTTTCACATATTTCTTCTCCATCTTTCCCTCCCTAAATCAGATGCGCGATCCGGTTGGTAAACCGTACAAAAGGTTTCCTCGACACCACCCACACCAGCGCCATGCAGCATATAATCAGCAAAACACTCCCCCTGTAGCTCCTGATGGAGTGCAGGATATCCGACTCGTGCTTTACGCAGCTATAGATAATTCCATGGAAAATATAAATCGCCATAGTCCGCTCTCCCAGATAAGAATAAGATTTCTTCTCCGAAGGGAGCACCAGCATAAACAGATAGATCAGCAGAAAAGAAATCCCATAACAGACGATCCGGACCGCGATCCCCTCCGCCGCCTCCATTCCCAAGGTTTCATACGAATACCGTCCATAAAATATCTTCACCGGCAGTCCTCTGTGATACCTGTCCGAAAATAAATACACCGCAAACAATCCCAAAATCGTAAGCGCTCCCGTATAACCTCTGATATTTCTGTATTTTTCAAGCCATGCGCTGTCAAATTCCGTTCCCGCAAGAAAGAATGGGAAAAAGAATACAATCCTTGGAATCGACAAGAAATTACCGATATCAGCCAGTCCGATCAGCAGCCCTCCTATCAGGGATACCGGCAGGTAATACGGCATCCTCTTTACTACAGGCGCCGCAAGACGCCACACAAACAGCGCCAGCAGATACCACAGGGTAAATTTCGGCCTTGTAAAATACAGCTCCGTATCCTTATCAAGCAACAGGGTATACACCAGATAATAGATCACCTCGTACACAAAATAAGGAATGATCAAACTTCCGACCAGCTTCTTTACCGAAGGCTCTTTCTTCGAAAAATACCCGGACACAAAAATAAACGCCGGCATATGAAATGCCACAATTCCCCACTTCAGTTCATACAGAAATGGATTCTGCCCGTAACAGGGTTCTATAAAATGGCCGATCACTACCAGCACGATCAGCAGCACTTTGTAATTGTCAAAAAGATATTCTCTTGTTTTTTGTTTCTGTTCCACATTTCATCACCTTCCTCTATTTTAAGCCTGTCCAAAGAAGCATTCAATTCATAATATGAAAGAAAAAACTTCTTTATTCCACTGAAAATTCGAGATTTTGCATAAATTTAAGGGACACAGAGATAAAAACCCGGTCTAAACCGTCAACCTTCTTCCTGTAATAAGTAAAAATACAATAATTTGTCTCCCCAGTTAATTTATTCCCAAAGAAATGAGACCATAGACTAAGAGGAATGAAAAGAAAATTTTATATAAGTTAAAACAACTGTCATACGCCCAGAAAAAACGGACTTCTCAGCATATGAAGTCCGTTTTTTATTCTTTGATTTTATTATATAAGAGGAACACATTCCCTGCTATCCTTCTGAATATCGGGAGAGGAACTGTCTGGTCCGCTCTTCCTTCGGATGATCGATTACCTGCTTCGCATCTCCCTGCTCTACGATATATCCCTCATCCATAAATATGATCTGATCGGCCACATCCCTCGCAAAAGCCATCTCATGCGTCACAATAATCATCGTCGTCTTCTGGTCCGCAAGGCCCCGAATCACCCTCAGCACCTCGCCGGTAAGCTCTGGGTCAAGCGCCGACGTGGGTTCATCAAAACATAGGATATCCGGTTTAAGCGCCAGCGCTCTTGCAATCGCCACCCGTTGCTGCTGTCCGCCGGATAACTGATGGGGATAGTGGGACGCACGGTCTGCAAGACCCATCTGAGCCAGCAGCGCATTGCCGTGCTCCGCAATTACTTCCAGAATCTGTTTCTTATTTCCCTTGTAGTCCTCCCGCTCCTGAGCAAGAAGCCTCTCAGCCAGCGTAACATTTTCCAGCGCTGTATACTGGGGAAACAAATGAAACGCCTGAAACACCATCCCGAAATGCAGACGCTTCCTGCGAAGCTCCTGCTCCGTCATCTTAACCGGCCGGGACGCGTCAAATACCGCATTGCCTTTCACCAAAATCTTACCGTGGCTTGGCTTTTCCAGAAAATTCAGGCAGCGCAAAAGCGTCGTCTTCCCTGAACCAGAGGAACCGATAATCGCCAGCGCATTGCCCTCTTCCAGAGAAAAACTCACATCCTTCAGAACCTCGGTGCTTCCAAAATGTTTTCCAATATTCTTCACATCTAAAATCGCCATTCCATCCGCACCTCTTATCTAAAATAATCCAGTTTTTTCTCAATATAATTAAACAGCAGCGTCAATATACCGATAAACGCCAGATAGAACACGCCGGTATAAAACAGGGGCCATGTGATACCCGCTGATTTCATAAAGGAAAATCCTGCGAAAGTCAGCTCATATGCCGCAATGATCCTCGCCAGAGAAGTATCCTTAACCAATGTGATAATCTCATTAGACATTGGCGGCACCACGCGCTTTACCATCTGAAGCAGCGTGATCTTAAAAAATATCTGGCTCTTGGTCATGCCCAGAACCTGCCCCGCTTCCCTCTGTCCCACAGGCACGCCTTCAATGCCCCCGCGGAAAATCACTGAGAAATAGCAAGCATAATTGATCACAAACGCAACGACTGTAGCGGTAATCCGCCCCGCCTCATTGCCGCTCCAGATATTATGGCCAAGCCACAGGCCCGGTCCATAGAAAATAATAATCAGCTGCAGCATCAAAGGCGTTCCTCTGATAATCCAGACAACAATCTGTATCGCATACCGCAGAAGCTTCCATCTGCTTGTGCTTCCGATCCCAAGGATCAGCCCCAGCGGCAGTGAAAATATAAGCGTCAGAATAAATATCTGAAATGTGGTCGACAGACCCTTCATCAATTCTAATGTTACTGTTCCAAACATTCCTTGTTCTCCGTATCCTACTGCTCTACGACAGCCTCCTGAACGCCATAGGCTTCCGCAGTTTCCATCATGCGTCCGTCTCCGTAGGTCTTTTCAAAAACCCCATTGATAAACTCGGCCAGATCGGAATCTTTCCGGCAGCCTACGCCGTACTCTTCTGTAGTCAGCTCTTCCGTGCAGATCAAATCTGTATAACTGGTTCCTTCTCCGATCATCGCGCCCGCCATCAAAAGATCAATAATCGCTGCGTCGGAGGTTCCCGATTTCACCTCCATCAGCGCGTCCGCCTGAGATGCAACTGAATTCATATTAAACTGCTTATCATTTGCGGCAGCTTCGCCGGCGGAACCAGCCTCCACCGCAAAAGTAAGATCGGCTAAATCCACGCCTTTCTTCTCTTCCGGCACTACCACTACCTGCGCATTATTACAGTAAGCCTTTGTACATTCCATTGCAGAGGTAACCTCTGGAGTCAGGGTCATACCGTTCCAGACAACATCAATGTTCTTAGAATCCAGCTCCATGATCTTGCTGTCCCAATCAATCACTACAAATTCCGCCTCAACTCCAAGCTCTTCCGCAACCAGCTTAGCCATATCCGCATCAAATCCAATCCATTCGCCGGACTCATCCTTGTAATCCATAGGCTCAAATTCTGTAATTCCTATAACCAGCGTCCCTTTGCCCTTTATGTAATCTACATCGCTCCCTGAATCATCCGCCGCCTCTGTACCGTTTCCTGAATCCTTCTTGCTCTCTGAATCACTTCCGCCGCAGGCTGTCATGGAAAATACCATAGACATGCACAACATCAATGCAATTAATTTCTTCTTCATAGCCTTCTCCTCCATCCATATATCATTTTTCATTTTACTCTAATAGCCAAGTAGTATTGTAGCATAGTAGCACGCTAAAGTAAAGTTGAAATTTTATGGAAAAGTCAATCCCTTTATAAGAAAAAAAACTATGGGAACCAGAAGCGACGGAAGCATATTCATCGTCTTGCAGTCCTTGATTTTCAGGATTCCAAGGCCGGACCCCGCAATCAATACGCCGCCCACGATCGACAGCTCACACATCAATTCATCAGTAAAAAACGCCCCCGCCCCATAATATGCCAGAAGATAAATACTTCCCTGCCATGCAAACAGAATCGGCGCCGCAAATATCATTCCAATCCCATAAGTGGAAGCAAACACCATAGAGGTAACCAGATCCAGCGCCGCATTGGTAAAGAGATAGGTGTGGTCTCCGTATACCGCGCTCATCACCGGGCCCAGTATTGACAAGGTTCCAATACAATAAAGAAGTACCGCACTGGAAAGACCTTGCCCCAATCCTGTCGAAGCATATCTTCCGACAAGGCTCTGGAATTTGGCGTCCAGATCGATTACCGCTCCTATCAGACTTCCGACTGCCAGACTCACAATAAAAAGCACCGGATAGTTACTGTCCGGCATATGATTGACCACTGCATTGATTCCAAGCATTGTCGCCGCAAATCCCATAGCATTAAACAACGACTCCTGATACTGGGGTTTGATTCCCTTTTTCACAATACTGCCCGCAACGGTACCCGCCGCAATGGTACAGGTATTTACAACCGTTCCTATCATATCGTCCCTCCATAAACTGCCGCCAGCCTTTCTGCCTCTTCCCGCATCTGACGGACTATCGTATCCGGTCCCAATACCCTCACACCGTCTCCCAGCGAAACAATCCACGCCAAGAACTGCCTGCTGACCGCTACATTAACATTTACGATAAAATGCCCTTCGTCCTTCTTGATCATAGAAACGTCCCGGCCAAACCGGTCGATTGCAATTCCCGCCATCTCATTTACAAATTCCAGCTTCACATACCGCTCTGTTCCGGCAAACATGCTGAAGGTCTTCTTCGACAGCGCCGCCAGATCCATTTTTTTAAATGCTTCATGCCCTTCCCGCTTTTCTCCGGCTGCCGCAAGCTTCAGCATCTTATCTACCCGGAAATATTTTATCGTATCAGCGTCGCTGTCATAGCCAATCATGTAATAATTCTCATTATCCCAGGACACGCCCCACGGGCTGATAAGATAATATCGCCCGCCCCGGCGCAGTTCCATTTCCTTTTTTACATTCCACTGAAAATACTGAAACCTGATTTTCTCGTTATTGCTAATCGCATTTTGAATCTCGTCCACATTATAATAAATACTTTCGTTCATGGTCTTGATCCTGCCGGATACGTAGACCTGCCGCTGCAGCTTCTTTGCTTCATGCCTGCTGCAAAGGCTCTCAAGCTTACGAATCAGTTCATTGGATTTGCGCTCCGTGACAAACTTAGAAGACTGTACAGCGTCTACCAGAAGCTTTAGCTCCGGCTGTTCAAATTCCCGGCTTGCTATATAGTAACTATATGATCTGCCCTTCTGCTCCCCTACAATGTCCATCCCGTACTCCTGAAGCGCTTGAATATCCCCGTAAAGGCTCTTCCGCTCCGCGGAAACCCCATATTCTTCAAGCGCCTTTACAATCTCCGGCATCGTAATGCCGTGTTCCTCATCCGTACGCTCCAAAAAAATCTTCTGTAAGTACAACAGCCTAAATTTTCCATTCCCATTTCTTGCCATTACTTTTATTCTCCGTCTCTCTGCCGCCTCAGCTTTTGTGATAAACGCCGCCGAACCGCGTCTCCATGGCTGTTTCCATATATTTCTTATCTCTTTTTATATACTTATTCTTTTCCCTTACAATATTAATAATTCTCTGCTTTAATCTGGAAATATGCCTGCGGATGCGCGCATACCGGGCACACCTCCGGAGCCTTCCTGCCGACTACGATATGTCCGCAGTTGGCGCACTGCCAGATGCAGTCCCCATCTCTGGAGAACACGAGTCCGCCCTCGATATTGGCCAGCAGCTTCCGGTATCGTTCCTCATGCTCTTTTTCGATGGCTCCCACCTGCTCAAACAGGCTTGCAATCTCGTCAAAGCCTTCTTCCTTCGCATCCTTGGCAAATGCGGCGTACATATCGGTCCACTCATAATTCTCGCCCTCTGCCGCGTCTTTCAGATTCTCAATGGTTGACGGTACGGCGCCGCCATGCAGCAGCTTAAACCAAATCTTCGCATGCTCTTTCTCGTTAGCCGCAGTTTCTTCAAAAATATTAGCAATCTGCACGTATCCGTCCTTCTTTGCCTTGGATGCATAATATGTATACTTATTACGCGCCTGTGATTCTCCCGCAAACGCCGCCTGTAAATTCGCTTCCGTCTTGCTTCCCTTTAATTCCATTTCATTGTCCTCCATTTAATTAAATTAGTAATAATTACTATTATTATAACACAGAATTTTGATATTACAAGATTTTCATTGAATTTATTTGATTTTTATTATATTTTAATAAGGTAGAAATACAAGGGTTCTAGTGTACTTATGGGAGGAAATGCAATGCTTACTAATTTTAATTCTATGCTTCAGGCTGCTTATGAGCAGAAAAAAGCAATCGGATCATTTAATTTTTATAACTACGAGACCTTAAAAGGCATCCTTCAGGCTGCCGGACGGATGGATACGCCGGTCATTGTATCCTTTGGCAAAAAATATCTGTCCAATATGTCCTTCGAGGAGGTAAAGGCCATCACAGCCGCTTCCGCCGCGCTTTGCCAGACGGACGTCTGCCTGCACCTTGACCACTGCAATAATATGGATATTATTTATCAGGCGATCCGCGCCGGATTTACCTCTGTGATGTATGACGGCTCCGCCCTCCCCTTTGAGGAAAATGCCGCCAATACGAAACGGATCTGCGAGATCGCCCACGCCTGCGGCGTCAGCGTAGAGGCTGAACTTGGAAGCCTTGCGGCGGGAGAAGCCTCCCATGAAGGCTCCGCCGACGACGTGGAGGTCTATACCAGCCCGGACGCCGCCAAGGAGTTTGCAGACCGGACAGGCGTAGACGCTCTGGCTGTTTCCATAGGAACCGTACATGGATTATACAAGGGAACGCCCAATATACGCACTGACATCCTTCAGACAATCAACGAAAAACTCCATATGCCGTTAGTGCTTCACGGCGGCAGCGGAACGCCGGAGGAAAAGGTGAAGGAATGTATCTCCAACGGAATCGCAAAGATTAATGTGAATACGGAAATCTCCGACTATACCGTACAGCATACCAGAAATCTTCTGGAGCGGGAAAATCCCCACCTGTCGGTGGCAGCGCTGAACCAGATGCAGTACGTATCGGAAGTTGTCCAAAAGTATATGGAGATTTTTGCAAATTAATCTGATAAATTCCTAAAAATCACAGAAAAGAATGCAAAAACTGTTTAAATCGCATACACAAGGAGAATATTCATGAAACTGACCGTATTAGGAACAGGAAATGCCGCTGTATCGGAATGTTACAACACATGCTTTGCCATCTCCGAGGGAGACTCCCACTTTCTCATAGACGCCGGCGGCGGCAACCGGATCTTAAAAGTATTGAAGGATACCGGCATTTCCATCTGCGATATCCACGATATTTTTGTGACTCATGAGCACGTAGATCATGTACTGGGCATTATCTGGCTCATACGGATCATCGGACAGCGCATGAATCAGGGAAAATATGACGGCGTGCTGACAATCTACTGCCACAGCGAGCTGTCGGAAAAAATACAGGCCATCGCCCGCATGACGATCCAGCAGAAAGTATGCAGGCATATGGGCGGACGAATCCGGTTCGATATTGTAGAGCACGCAGACACCCGCAGGATCCTCGGATGCCCGGTAACCTTTTTTGACATTGCCTCCACAAAGGCGAAACAGTTCGGGTTCACCATGCAGCTTCCAAACGGAAAGAAATTCACCTGCGCAGGCGACGAACCTTATAATGAATGCAATTACGACTATGTAACGGGCAGCGACTGGCTTCTTCACGAAGCCTTCTGCCTGTTTAGCGAAGCCGATAAGTTTAAACCTTACGAAAAACACCACAGTACGGTAAAGGAAGCCTGCCAGCTTGCCCAGAGGCTAAAGATCCCAAATCTCCTCCTCTACCATACGGAAGAAACCCATCTTGCCCAGCGGAAACGGCTGTATACCGAAGAAGGCGCCATGTATTACCATGGGAATCTTTATGTGCCGGATGATTTGGAGCAGTTTGAACTGTAGGAAGGACGAATGGATTCGTAATACTCACGGTTCAAACACTTTTAGATATTGAAAAATAGAAACGGACATCCATCTAACCCAAAGATGTGATGTCCTTTCTTAATACGTTTACCCTTTATTCTGCATCTCTACCAGCCGCTTGCCGCAGTAAATCTCCCGCAGCTTAGGCTTCTCGATCTTCCCGGTCGCATTTCTCGGCACTTCCGCAAATATGTATTTGTGCGGACGTTTGTATCTTGGAAGCTTCTTGCAGAACTGCTCCAACTCCTCCTGCGTACATTCCGCGCCTTCCTTAATCTCCACAACCGCCGCCGCAATCTCACCCAGACGTTTATCCGGCAGACCGATTACCGCAATATCCTTAATGGCCTTATGGGCGCGGAAGAAATCCTCAATCTGCACCGGATACAGATTCTCTCCGCCGCTGATAATAACGTCCTTCTTCCGGTCTACCAAAAAGATAAATCCATCCTCGTCCTCCTGCGCCATATCCCCGGTATAGAGCCAGCCGTCCTTTAGGGATTCCTTCGTAGCTTCCTCATCATGATAATAGCAGGTCATAACTCCCGGCCCCTGCAGGATCAGTTCACCCACGCCGCCTGGCTTTACCTCAATGCCGTTTTCATCTACGATTCTTGTTTTCCAGCCATAGCCAGCCTTGCCGATCGCGCCAACCTTGTGGATATTCTCCACGCCCAGATGAACCGCGCCGGGTCCGATGGACTCGCTCAAACCATAATTGGTATCGTACTGGTGATGCGGAAAATATTCCTTCCAGCGCTTGATCAGGCTCGGCGGTACCGGCTGGGCTCCGATATGCATCAGCCTTAACTGACCAAGCTCATAATCCTCCAGCTTAATATCGCCCCGGTCAATGGCGTCCAAAATATCCTGCGCCCACGGAACCAGCAGCCATACAATCGTACATTTTTCCTGCGAGATGGCATCCATGATATATTTCGGCTTCGTCCCCTTTAAAAGCACTGCCTTCGATCCGGTCAGGAAACTGCCAAACCAATGCATCTTCGCCCCTGTATGATAAAGCGGCGGAATACATAGGAAAATATCGTCCCTTGTCTGTCCGTGATGGTTCTGCTCCACCTTGCAGGAATGCGTCAGACTCTCATGATTATGGAGAATCGCCTTAGGAAACCCCGTGGTTCCGGATGAGAAATAAATTGCCGCGTCATCCTGATCCGTCAGCTTAATATCCGGCGACGCGCCAGAGCAGTTCGCCGTCTGATGCACATAACTCTCCGCAAAAGAAGGGCAGCCGTCTCCAACAAAAAATAACAGGCGGTTCTTTACGATCGAATCTGCAATTTCCTCCACACGCCCGATAAATTCCGGCCCAAAAACCAGCACATCTGTATCCGACAGATTCACGCAATACTTGATCTCCTCCGCCGAATAGCGAAAATTCAGCGGTACCGCCAACGCTCCGGTCTTTAATATCCCAAAATAAATCGGCAGCCATTCCAGGCAATTCATCAAGAGAATCGCCACCTTGTCCCCCTTCTTTACGCCGCGGCTCAACAATAGATTGGCAAATCGGTTCGCCTTTTCGTTAAATACATTCCATGTGATCTCCCTGCGGTAATGCACGAAAGGCGTAGGCTCCATCAGTTCATATTCCTTCCATGTGATCCGTCTGTCCTCCGGCTGCTGCGGATTGATTTCTACCAGACAGATATCCTCTCCGTACTTCCTGCAATTATCTTCTAATATTTCTGTAATCGGCATTTTACTTTACCCCTTTAACGCTTTTATCCATTAAAGTCAATACTAGCACAGATACAAGGGAAAGTCAACCAAAGTTTATTTATATCCGCCATTTAAGCGTAAGCTGAACCGTCAATTCCCGGCAAGCGCCCCATGGAACCCTATAAGAACAGGCGTACAGATTCATCCTCCTGATAGCGTATCTTTATCCCCGATTGCGATCCTAGCGCTTACCTTTTATCAATTCATCAAAGTATTTCAAAAATCCTTTTTACTATCTTTAATATTTTTTCTGGACTTTGCTCAATTGCAAAAAAATGTGGTATGGCATGTAAAACAGTTGGAAGATAGATATTTTTTGCATAGCAATAAAAAAACAAAAAGCAATATTGTCCAATAATTCCAGAACTTATAGAATTGAAAATATAAACAAAGTCTAAATTAATATCTTCATATTTACAATCAGAAATCAAATGCATAAATCCGTAAAATATTCCACACATTATAGTGCCTCTATGTTTTCCAAATAAAACAACTAATCTTGGCCATAAATACCCCCTAAAAACAAGTTCTTCTGAAAAGCCTAACATAATTAAATAGAATAATGCGTTAAAAGCCAAATCCTATACAGCAGCTTTATTAGTATATATCAATTCAGCATTTAAAAAAATTGAAAACAAAAAGGAGGATATTAATGCTATGTAAGATATTTTTAGTTTTTCTTTCGTAAATCCTAATGTATGCAGTTTTTTTCTGTTTGGTACAATTAACACTAATGAAAATAAAAGAAAGAAAAGTGTTCCAAAAAAAGAAATATCATTAGTATCTGTGAATATTACTAAACACAAAAAACATATCATTCCTACACTAATTACAACTAATGAGATATATCCTTCCTTTTTTGTAATATCACAAAAAAACAAGGATTGTATAAAAATTCATTATATTTATTAATTAAATTCTTTTTCAAAATACCACCTTAAACTTATCATAAATCTCAAAATTCTTATTCAATCTCATATATTCTTACGATATTGCCGCGGAATACAGCCAAAATTCTTTATAAACAGTTTTGAAAAATAACTTAAATGATTAAATCCACAGCTAAAAGCTATCTCCGTAATGCTTTTTTCAGATTTCATTCAATGATATTTGCTCTGCATAGTGCTGGTAAATAAACGACACCATATTTTTTTGAATTTCCAAATCACTGTTACTATCACTTTTGCTATCTCGAATGACCAATTCTCTGCACTGCAACAAGTTACTCCATAGCTGAAAGATAACTGTTTCAAATACAATATTTATACTTTTTAAAGACAATTCTGTTAGAATCAGCGAAAAGAAAACACTATAATTATAACAAAAAACAGAGAAAAAAAGCAGAAAAAGATAGAATTTACTATTTTAAAAAAAGAAAGTTTGGTACAGAATCTTGGACTGATATGGAGGAAAACATAACATGAAAATTGAACATATTGCAATGTATGTAAATAATTTAGAACAAGTAAAAGATTTTTTTATACATTATTTCCACGCAGAGGCGGGGGAGAAGTGCCATAACCCAAAAACCTGTTTCCAATCTTATTTTCTTTCCTTTCAAGGAGAGTGTAGATTAGAGATTATGAGTAACCCCGAAACGGAACATATAGAAAAGCCGCTTGCCCGTACAGGGTATGCTCATATCGCTCTTTCCGCAGGAACAAAAAAGGCAGTCGATATATTGACAGAACAGTTAACGAAAGACGGATATCGCATAATCAGTGATCCACGGACGACCGGGGACGGATATTATGAAAGCTGTCTGATTGATTTAGAAGATAACCAAATTGAAATAATAATTTAGCAGAGAAAATATACTATAAACCAAATATCCAGCGGAATCCTGCCAGAAACCGGCGCGGCTTTGACTTTAAACGCACGTATTTGACCAGCTTTATGATATAGTCAACAGCCTGATATTAATACCCCTCCAGCACGTACTGGGTCAGGATTGTGAGGAAAAAAATCCCCACATTCCAGTCCAGCAGCCTTCGGAACCGCTCTGCCGCATGCAGCCCCCTCAGGCGACTTACAAACTTTTCCTATCCGGAATTACAAAAATAAATATCAAAGAACTAACCAGCAGCAGTCCCGGATAGAACAACTTCGGTATCACATCAAAGGCCGACAGCTCATAGCCCAGCTCATTTACCGCAGACAGCGCCACCAGCATCTGCGCGCCGTAAGGAATCGCCCCTTGGGAAATACAGGAAAAGGTATCCAGTATAGAGGCCGCTTTTCTATTTGAAATTCCGTATTCTTCCGACATCTCGGATGCAATTGGATTCGCCATAACGATGGCAACCGTATTATTCGCCGTAGCAATATCCATCGCGCAGACCAGAAGCCCCATGCCAAGCTGGCCGCCTTTCTTTCCCTTGAACACCTTGCGGATTGCGGAAAGCAAGGCTTCAAAGCCGCCGTATTCCCGAATCAGCGCGCACATAGCAGATACCAAAACCGCTACCATACAGGTCTCAAACATCCCGGAAGCGCCGGAACCCATATTGCCAATCAGATCTACCGGAGCAATCTGTCCTGTAGCGAGCATGATCACTGCTCCAGACACAATTCCCACCAGAAGCACGACAAATACATTAATTCCAACGATTCCCCCGATCAGCACCAGCACGTAGGGAATGATCTGGATCAGGTTATACTCCTGCGTTACCGCGCCGCTCAGGTCCGTGCTCATGGAAAGCGCCAAGATCAATATCAGCGTAACCAGCGCCGCGGGAAAGGCAATGCCGAAGTTTTCCCGGAACTTATCCTTCATGGCGCAGCCTTGTCCGTTACAGGCAGCAATCGTTGTGTCAGAAATAAAAGACAGGTTGTCGCCGAACATCGCGCCGCCCATGACCGAGCCCACGCACAGCGGCAGGCTGAAGCCGGAAGCTGCGGAAACCGCCGCCGCAATGGGCGTAATCAGCGTAATCGTCCCCACGGAGGTTCCCATTGCGGTAGATACAAAGCAGGCAACCACAAACAGTACCGCTACCGCAAATCTTGCGGGGATAATCGACAGCATAAAATACGCCACGCTCTCGGCGCTGCTTCTCCCTACAACTCCCACAAAGGTTCCTGCCACTAAGAAAATCAGCAGCATGGTGATAATATTCTTATCCGCCAGCCCCTGTGCCATCACACCCAGCTTATCGTCAAATTTCAGCTCCTTATTCTGAAGGCAGGCCGTCAGGATTCCAGCCAGAAAAGCAGTCACAATGGGGATATTATAAAACCCCATAGGAATCTTCATCACATATTCAAACAAAATTCCCAGCCCCAAATACAGCACTAGGAAAACACCAATCGGCAGCAGCGCCTTTGGATTATTTTTCTTCATAATCGTAACCCTCTCATTCTCTTTTCTTATAGTAAAATCTATACTTTCTACTTTAACACGTATCCAAAATGGCGGTCAAGGATATTGCCTGTAAAATGTGATAATTTCGTAATAGTGAGGCCGCAGACTGAGCTGTAACACATTCTATCACCCTCCATATACTGAATAGAACCTATGCCCAGGAGACTCCTATGGATATCCACGTTGTATCCCCCGGCGATACTGTTGACAGCATTGCCATGACTTTCGGCACATCCGCCGATTCCATCATCTACGACAATCAGCTGGTCTACCCCTACGCTCTTGCCGTCGGGCAGGCTCTTCTTATTACCTATCCGGGAGAAATCCCCGCCCCTGCCGAAACCGGCAGTTTCCCAAAGCCTTCCATCCAGTCCGGAGGATACGCTTACACCTACATCAGCCCTTGGGTGCTGGATCAGACCTTACCTTTCCTGACCGAGCTATTTGTTTTCTCCTATGGTTTTACCCCGGAAGGCACGTTGGTCTTTCCGCCCATGGACGACCAATGGATAATCCAAGCAGCTCAAAATATGAATGCCCGCCCGATCCTTACCCTTACTCCCTTCGACAGTTCCGGCCGGTTCAATAATAATCTGATCACCTCCGTCATACAGAACGAAGCATACAAACAGAACTTAATCTACCAGCTTTTAGAAACCCTGCAGACAAAAAATTTCGCTGGAATAGACATTGATTTTGAATACATTAAAAGCTCTGACCGGGATGCCTTTACCGCATTTATAACAGAACTCACTGAAACAGTCCGCCCCTATGGCTATACGGTCAGCGTTGCCCTTGCCCCAAAAACCTCAGCAGGCCAGAAGGGCCTTCTGTATGAAGGCAAAGATTACGCCGCTCTAGGCGCTGCCGCCGACTCTGTCCTGCTTATGACCTATGAATGGGGTTACAAGCAAGGCCCTAACATGGCCGTCGCGCCCCTGAACAAAGTCCGTCAGGTCGTTGAATATGCCGTCGCCGAGATCCCGCCGGAAAAAATCCGCCTTGGGATTCCCAATTACGGTTACGACTGGCCTCTTCCCTATAAGCGGGATGCAACAATAGCCGTAACCATCGGAAATGTGGAGGCGGTACAGATCGCCGTACAAAACGGCGCGGCGATCCAGTTTGACGAAACGGCGCAGTCCCCCTATTTCCAGTATATGCGTGAAGGCGTAGATCACGAGGTATGGTTCGAGGATGTGAGAAGTATCTCTGCCAAATGCGGCTTGATCAAAGAATACGGCCTGTCTGGGGCCGGATGGTGGCAGATCATGCGCTGGTGGAGGGCCGGATGGCTGATATTTTACAATCAGTTCAAATCCTGATAAAGTATCCGTTCACAATAAAAGACTCACAGTCCCTTCATTGTTCATGAGACTATGAGTCTTTTATATCTCTCTAAAACTAATCTATCATCCCGGACAGCTCGTCTCCCCACACGGACAACAGCCGATCCATCTGATATGCGGCGTTAGCCGGGCTGGTAGACGGGAGCTTTACGATCTCCCTCCCGGTTCTTTCATAGCTGTACTTCATATACAGTTCATAGGCTTTCGTACCGTTTGCATAGATTCCCTGAATCGGCGCTTCTTTAAGAATCCTTTCCAGATCCGCCGGTACCACATTCCTAATGGAACTGTCGCTGGATCCGATGATATCGCATTCTGCAATCACATCCCAGATGGCAATTCGGTGTTCCAGAAGGAACTTTTTTTTCTCATGGATGGACGACGGTACCTTTTCCCCTCCTGCAATCCCTGCCAACAGCCTCCAGAAACGGTTTTGGGGATGCCCGTAATAAAACTGCTGTTCTCTAGACTTTACAGAAGGCAGGGTTCCAAGAATCAGAACGCGCGAACGGCCGTCATAGACCGGCTCAAAACCATGCCTGATATGCTGATATTCCCCGGCTGTCATCAGTGGCATCCATGCCCGCCGCAGCCATGCCCTTCCTGATGTCCGCCACAGTTATGCCCTTCCTGATGATGGTCTCCATGGTGGCTGCATACAGTATCCGGGTCATAGTCCAGAGTCCCCGCAAGAAATTGTTCGACCTTCTCGTCCGCATCGCCGGAGCACCCCGGATACAGGTCGATTCCCGCCTCCGCCAAAGCTATGCGCGCGCCTCCGCCAATACCGCCGCAGATCAGCATATCGATCCCGCCGCCAAGCAGAAAGCCCGCAAGAGCGCCGTGCCCCTGTCCGTTAGTGTCTACGATCTCGGAATCCACAACCTTCTTATCTTCCACATGGTATACCTTGAACTTCTCCGTATGCCCAAAATGCTGGAACACCTGTCCGTTCTCATAAGTCACTGCAATCTTCATCTGAATCTCCTCTCTTTCTCCATCATCTTACTATCTTTCACACAGGAATCGGCCGCCGCTAATCCGCCCTTGCCGTTCCTATACATAGTATAGCACAAAAAGAATGACCTTCGTAGACCCTTTACGAAAGTCATTCCTTGGCCGCAAAAAGCAGCCGCGGGGCTATTTTGCAAAACCTACAATCCCAAACGCCCCCGGCCCGCCGTGGCAAGTGATCACACCCCCGGTCCGCACCCAGGTCAGCTTTTTTACTCCTGTTTCATAAGCAGCTTTTTCCGCCGCCCTTTTCGTCTCCTCCGAAAGTCCGGGCGCCCAGATCAAGTAGATCTCATCCATAGACAATTTCTGTGCCGTAATATATTCTTTCACCAGCTTCGGCACGATCTTGCTCATATTCCCACGATATTTCTTTGTAGCCTGAAGATAACCGTCCAAGATTTCAATACACGGATGCAGCTTTAATAGGCTTCCGGCAAGCGCCGCAGCGTTGCTGACCCTTCCTCCAGCCCGCAAAAATTCCAGCGTATCCGGGACAAAGCACATCTTAACTCTTTTAGACAGCCGGACCGCTTCTTCTGCCGCTTCTTTTGACGTCCACTCCGGATGCTCTTTCAACAACTCCGCCATTTTAACAACTACCGCATACTGTCCTGCCGACACCTGTTTCGTATCCACACAGGTCACGCCCTCCACATGCCCGGTATCCACCGCAATCTTCGCGCTCTGATAAGAACAGGTCGTTACTGCTGAATAAGCAAGATACAGAATCTGGCTATCCGGATATTTTTCCCGGATTTCCCCGAATATCTTCGTAAAATCCTCTGGCACGCAGCCGCTGGTCTTCGGCAGAGTCCCGGTACGCTCATAGAACCCATATATATCCTCTGCCGGAAACGTACCGTCGTCCTTCGTCTCGCTGCCGAACGATACGTGCATCGGCACCAGTTCGATCTCATGCTCCTTTGCTATTTCTTTTGTAATATCCGAACCCGTCTCCGCCAAAATCACTATTTTATCCATATTCTCCTCCATTTTGCTACAGTTCACGATGGCCCCGGCCTACCCGGAAAGCTTCTGCATAGGAAGCAGAGCAGGCCGGATCCATTATAAACTAACACTCTATTTTCAACATGTAGTTTTTATTACGACTTGTTAATTGTACCTTTTTTTATTTTATGATACAATTTACAAAGGGATGCAAAGTGTAAATATTTTCTGGAGGAAATCAACATGCGGAAATTAATCAATAAAAAGTTCACCAAAAGAAACCGGTTTACCAGACAGTGTATCGGCGAAGCGATTCTGGCGCTGACTCGCCAGAAAGACTTTGAATCCATCACGATTTCAGACATTGTGAAAAAGGCCGGCGTATCGCGCATGACCTTCTACCATTATTTTCATGACAAAACGGACGCTCTGAATAATTATCTCCATGAAGTAATCAACGGATACCGGGAGGAATGTCCGAAAAACCTTACCTTTGCCATGCTCCGCAAAGAAGACCGTATCCGCCATGCGCTGTGCTATTTTGACCGTTACGCCTTCCTCTTTATTACATTAGAAAAAGCCCGCCTGTACTATCTGATGATTGATGCCATCAACGAGTACGCCGAACTTTACGTAGCCCCCTCCTATCCCGGTTCCGTCTATGATCTATACTATTATGCAGGAGCTTTATTAAATGTATTTCTTTACTGGGAGAAAAATGGGAAGGAAGAAACAATCAATGATATTGTGCAGATTCTGGCGCACCGGGTACTTCATTCCTAGCGCGCTGATCACTTGTACCGTATCAGATTTCTCCTTCATACTCTACTCGCTCCATATCGTCCCCAACATGGCGCCGTTCGGTCTGTTGGATTACTTCTCCATGGCCGGAAAGCGCCGCAAACGGCGCGAACTGGGCGGCTCTGTCCTTTAACGGCATCTGAGGATGCTTTTTCGACACCGGATGAGGCAGATTGATTATATCCTGATACTTTCCGATATCCGGCCCCGTCCTTTTTTGCTCTTTTTCATTCATTTGCCATCCTCCTATTCTATCCTTTTTCTACTCTGCGGTCCTTTCTTATTTAAGAAAACCCTCTCCCTGAAAAAAAGGCTGCGATTCATGCCTTATGCCCGCCAATCTGATTATTCCGCTCCCTTGCCGTCGCCCCTTCTTCCAGATTCATTCCCTTCAAGATTGCATTTTTCCCGTACTTCTTCTTAATTTCCAGCATAGTCTTCTGAAGCCTGCGCTCCTTTTCAAATGCCTCTTTCTCTTCATCCTTCTCTTTATTCAGCTTGTCGTAATCAGTAAAAAGGGTCAGCTGTTCATAAGTTTCTTCCTCCCCCGCCTTCGTTTCCTCCATGATATGATTCACCGTCACAGCAATCCGCCGGACCAAAAGCCTTTTATCCGTAATCCGGCTGTATAAATCCATAACCGCATCGGTAATGACCCTCGTAGAAGCCGTTCTCCTTCCCAGATTCACCGTCCCGTGGGCATGCTTCGGAACTCTCCTCCCATAGTAGTCTGTAGTCACCGCTCCCTTATAAGCTTTCCGGATATCCGGATCCTCCAGACTGCTCCGGTCATATCCTACCGTCAATATCACCTGATCCGTTACCAGCCCCTTATCCACCAGCTCCAGCGCCACCTGTTCCGTCATTTCCTTTACCACCAGCCCGGCCTTCCTGAAATCATATGCGCTCTGCAGCACCTGCCCGGAGCCCATACTGCTGTTTTCCGGTTTATAGGCCTTGATGTCCTCCATTCTGCAAGGTTCCCAGCCCCATGCATGATCAATCAAAAGTTCTGCATTTATTCCAAACATCTTATAGAGCAGATCTTCATTGTAATAGTCGTCCGCCCCTCCCAGCGAACAACAGGCAATATCTCCCATCGTATAGATTCCCTGCTCTTCCAGCTTTCTGGCATAGCCTCTTCCCACCCGCCAAAAATCCGTCAGCGGTCTGTGGCTCCACAAAAGCCTGCGGTAGCTCATCTCGTCCAGCTTTGCAATCCGCACTCCGAACTTGTCCGGCGGCAGATGCTTGGCTACGATATCCATAGCAATCTTGGCAAGATACAGATTAGTGCCGATTCCCGCCGTAGAAGTAATACCCGTAGTCTCCAGCACATCCCGCATCATCTTCGACGCCAGCTCCCTTGCCGTTATCTGGTAGGTATTCAGATAATACGTCGCATCTATAAACACCTCGTCAATGGAATACACATGAATATCCTCCGGCGCCACATATTTCAGATAAATATCGTAAATACGCCCGCTGTATTCCAGATAGAGCGCCATCCTGGGCGCCGCCGTTACAAAATCCACCTTCAGTACCGGCATATATTCCAACTCGATTGCATGGGCAGAAGCCCCTGTGAATTTCTTCCCCGGAGCTTTCTTCTGCCTTTCTGCATTAACTTCCTTTAATCTGCGGTTCACCTCAAACAGCCTCGGCCTTCCGGGAATCCCATAAGCCTTCAGGGAAGGCGATACCGCAAGGCATATGGTCTTATCCGTACGGCTTATATCCGCCACCACAAGATTCGTATTCAACGGATCTAACCCCCGCTCCACACATTCCACAGAGGCATAAAAGGATTTCAGATCAATCGCAATGTACATATGCTCCCGTTCCATCGCTTCACCACCTCCCGCCTTCCCAATATATCACAAAAAAATAATCGAATCAATTTTCCCTTGTGAGTTCCTTCCACCTCCCGTCGTCTTGCATATAACCATACGTCTCCTCATCCCGGAAGCACTCCATAAGCTTCTGTTTCATCTGTTTTAGAAATTCTCCGCTTATCTCGTTAAATTTCATGTGTTCATAAAGCGGCGACTTATTATAATCGCTAAGTCCGTCTACCGACGCAAGCAATTTCTCCATTATCTCAATAGTCGCATCCGCGTTCTTTTCCATAGATGCCAGCTCAAGCCGCGAGATATTTTCCCGATACTCTCCCATATCA
Organism: uncultured Dorea sp.; assembly: GCA_910584095.1. Lineage (GTDB taxonomy): Bacteria > Bacillota > Clostridia > Lachnospirales > Lachnospiraceae > Claveliimonas. Next base: position 39,729 of record CAJTYU010000025.1, read on the forward strand.
AAAACTCTGGCAAGCTCCCCTTGTTTCTCCGCAAGCATATGCGCCTTATCCATATTCCCATCCTCTGCCGCAAGCATGCAAATACTGGAAAATATCAAGAAATCCATCTGATAATTTGAAAAAAGCAATTCCTCATAAACCTGATAGGCTTCCTTTCGTCTTCCCGTTTTGCTATAAATCAACGCCTGCTTCCTCTTTTTTTCCGGATACTGATCCGAAAAATACGCCAAATACTCCTCCGCTTTTTCATACTGTCCTTTTCTCTCATAAAATCCGAACAGAGAATCTGCCGCCCTTGTGCGGATTTTCTCATCTTTGCTTTCCAGCGCCCTGCAATACCACTGATTAATCATTTCATCATACTTCCCGCCATTCTCTATTTCCCTGCCAAGGCGGTTCACATCCAGAACCAATGCAAGCTGCCATAAGAGCTGCTCACTGTTCGGATAAAGCTCCAGCTTCTCCTTCGCCCACTGAAAAACTTCTTCATAGGTTCTCTCCTTCAATATAGCATTCAGTTCTTTGATGATGTCCCCTATTTCATCGTTTGTCAGTTCCTTATGGAAAGAGAGCAGTTCATCTACCGTAATCCCCAGCAGCCTTGCGATTGGTGTAAGCAGCGTAATATCGGGAAAGGATACTTCGTTTTCCCATTTGTTTACCGCCGGCGCCGTTACTCCCAGACGATTAGCCATCTCCTCCTGCGTCATATTCTTATCCTTCCGATACTTTCGAATTACCTGCCCAATCTGCATATACATAACCTCCTTGATCCGCCGCATGCATGCTGTCCGCCAAAAATAAACATATCCCGCATCCATGTCGCCCTCTGCTGATTCAAGCATATCAGACAGTCCGCATTTTTACAATTGAGGAAAGGTTAAGCAATAGTCAATAAAATTAACCGGCAGTCATGATTGCCCGATATTTCTCTGCTGCAAGCAAAAGAATGAAAAACAGCAGTCCAATACACGCCGCGGCCTTTCCCAAAGCCAGCCCCGGCGCATGATAAATTATCTCTATCTTATGCTCTCCTTTTTTAATCGAACATCCAAGAAACGCTTTATTCACCCTTTCCGGCTTTGTTCTCTTTCCGTCTACAAAGATTTCAAACCCATCGTCATAAGGAATAGAGGTAATAAAATACCCGGTATTTTGAACCTGCATTTTCCCTGAGATAAGATTTCCTTTTGTCTCGTCCCAATTCACCTCAAAGGGCGATTGGTACAATCTTTCCTCCGGCTTCCCGCCATCTTCCAAGAGACTCTCATCTCCCAAGAAACACTCCATATCTAGAATTTCATAGTCCCCTTTTCCAAAATCAAGGGAAATCTCCAACGCTCCCGCTTCTAAAGGAACCGCATACGTAAAAATCGTATTTCCATTATAATAGACATGGTTTGCCGCGCTAAGCTTATTGCGTGTTCCGTTCAGCCATATTGCTGCATCCTTATTTCTGCGGTTGTTTTCCAACCGAAACCGCAAAAACAACACACTCCCCTTTTCTGTCCCAAAAACCATCGTCCCATCTGGAACATCAATTTTACATATCACGCGCCCCTTTTTCTCTGCCTGAATATGATAAGAACCTCCTCCCGTCCGCTCAATCGCCAAGCCCTCCCGGTTCGTTTCCGGTATAGATACTTCTGCCGAAACTATCTCTGACTCCAGCTCCTTTTTCCACGAAGCGCCCCGTTTCCGGCTGTCTGTTACTACTGCATATTCCATCAGCGCCGTCTGGTTGAAAGGAAAGTCCAGACTGTCATATTCCTGTTCGCCAACCACTTTATCCGACGCATAGGCGATAGGCGCCGTATTACTACTTTTATATACAACATATTCTCCCTCCGTCAGATATCGTTTATACCCGGCAGACGCCATTTCGTTCTCATGTTCAGCATCTCCTATCACGTATTTTACGCCCATCAGCTTCTGATACAGCGGATTATCTGACGCCGTCTGCATCAAATTATTACGGAAGGACTTTTCCACTCCAAATATATTCTCTCTAAAACTCTGATACTCTGCGTTATAAGCGGAAGAATACAGCGAGGAAATCCACTGTCTATTATTCCAGATACGGTTCAGATCCGCCGATTTTTCTTCTTCATCCCCCGCCTGCTCCAGCCGATAGAATCCCTCCTCCTCTTCCAGAGTCCGGCCGATCAATTCTCCGATTCTGATATCTGTTACCTTGGCGTATGTCTGTTTATCCAGCAGTTCTTCTGTATCTCCGCTGAAGAAGCCGTAGTCTTTTCCACCTAAAACTAAACACAAAATCGGCGGAATCGTCAGCAGCAGAAGCCTCCCCCGCCGCCGGTATATACAAAGACACACAAATAACAAACCGCTCTCTATCAAAAGCAGATACCATTTTGACGACTCTCCAGAAAACTCCCTGCCGTAAAAATGTCCTGCAGATAACCACGCAATGGTAAGAAAATAAGCCGCAATATTTACCGCAAAAGGTATTTCCTTAAGCCTCTGCTTTTCCAGATACACCGCTGTCAGATAGCAGAGCAAAGGCAGAAATGGAATCAATGCCTTTCCGCGCACATACAATCCCCCATTTAAAAGCCAGCAAAAAACAGGCAGAATAAAAATAATGAGACATCCTCCATGCAGCAGTCTTTCACTCCATTTCCGATAGAATACTCCTGTAATCAATATCGTTATAATCCCGGTTGTAAGCCCGATTCCATATACGCCGTGGACCAGACTCTCCAGCGGAAATCTTGGCAAAAGAAGTTCCCATATATCAATACCGGCGCTTCCTTCCCGTTTCCCAAATATTGCACAGGCCGTCGGCGCCAGAAGAAAGCCGCTCATGAAAATTGCCGTAATCATCGGCAGCAAAAATGCGGCGCCATCCTTTCGCTCTATATACCGGCTAAGCCCGTACAGCGCCAATACCAGCATACCGCCGATGCTGAAATAAAAGCTGGTTAAAATCATCAGGAAAACGCTGACCATATACAGACCAGATCTTCCCTTTTCAAAATATTGGTCCTCCCCCACAAGAGCCATAATAAGAAACGGCATATAATTGATAAACATAACCTGATGGCAGGATTGAAAAATAACCGGCCCGGCAAAAAGAAACAGCGCCGATACCGGCAGGCTGATTTCCCGCGAAAATCCCCTTCTGCCTAACCAATAATAAAGCAGGCCCGCAGACGCGAAAATCCCCGCGACGCTAACAGCCATCAGATAATCGCCCATTTTCACAAAGGGAAGCAGGTAAGATAATAAAAATATGGGACTGTATAGTCCATAATATGAAAAATGATATATATTCTGCCCGCCGCCAAGATTTCCCGCAAATTCCGGAAACAGCTTTCCGGTCTCATAAAACTGCTGCCGGAAATAATCCGGAAGTACGCTGTGCTGGCTGAGCCAGTCCACCTTAACGCCAAATACTCCTTCTTTTCCGGTACAGCACCAACAGCCGATCACTGTCAGCACACCCAGAAATACATACGGCATAAGTTTCGGCACACGGATTTTCCTCATTCTTTCTCACCTTCCTCGCTGGAATCCTTCAGAATAAAAATAGGCCGGCGTTTGGTTTCCAAATAAGTCTTGGATAAGTATTGTCCCACAATCCCCGTACAAAGAAGCTGTACTCCGCTGACCATAAAAATAATGCATGCCAAAGAAGGCCATCCAGACACCGAATCTCCCCACACAAGCGTCCTGACAACAATCACCAGAATCATAAAGAACGATAGTCCGCAAAACAGCACTCCCACGATAGACGCAAGGGAAAGAGGAGCGACAGAAAATCCGGTAATTCCCTCCATGGAATAGCAAAACAGCTTTTTTAACGACCACTTTGTCTCCCCTGCCGAGCGCTCCACATTTTCAAATTCCAGCCATTTGGTACGAAAACCAACCCACCCGAAAATACCTTTCGAGAAACGGTTATATTCGCTCATATCGAGAACCGCATCCACCATCTTCCGGTTCATCAGTCGATAATCTCTTGCCCCATTCACAATCTCCGTCTTGGAAATTCTGTTAACAAACTTATAGAAACTCTTCGACAAGAACGAGCGGATTCTTGGCTCTCCTGTTCTGGTAGATCGTTTTGTAGCCACACTGTCATACGCCTGATTTTTCAAAATATCATACATATCCGGCAAAAGCGCGGGTGGATCCTGAAGGTCCACGTCCATTACCGATACATAATCTCCTGTGGCAGCCTTTAATCCCGCATAAATCGCCGCCTCTTTCCCAAAATTTCTGGAAAAAGAAAGATATCTGCAGCGCGCATCCCTTTGATTCAGTTCTTTCATAATCCTATATGTTCCGTCTGTAGAACCATCGTCCACAAAAATCAATTCAAAATCCAAAGTTTCTTTGTCCGTCCTCCGGCTCATTCTTTCCATTATCCGGTTCATTTCCCGATAATAAATGGGAAGTGCTTCTTCCTCATTCCAGCATGGAACAACTACTGATATTTTATCCATCTGCCAATCCCTCCTGTTGTCTTCTCCTTCAATCTATTCAGTCATTCTACGCTCCTCATCTTAAGTATTGCCAAAAGTAATTCTAAAGATTTCTTAATTTTTTTCTAGCATCAAGCCTTGAAAAACCGCTTATTTCCGTATTATTTGTCACTAATGTGTCGCTAACCGTTGATTTTAATACATATTAATCCGTAATGTTTTTAGTTTAAATAATACAAATATTTACCCTTGTTTTGGCTGAAAAATTCTGTTCTATTTTCAAAATGTTTTCGCGGCTACCAGCAGTTCCAATCCTTCTTTCCATGCAGCCGGCCCTACCTCATGCGGATCGTCGACAATGCCGCGCGACAGTTCAAACTGCCGGGTCGCACCTTCCGTCGCCGGACCATAGGAGCCGTCAAGCTCAACCGCATAGCCTGCGGCGCATAAAATATTCTGCCAGA
>CAJTYU010000026.1 GCA_910584095.1 uncultured Dorea sp.
CGTGATTACAAGGCATTCGGAGCCTTATAATTTTTATACAGTTATTTCAAATGCACACTTCGCTTACATTCCCATCTGTGCCGCAACCTCAGCCGCAAAATCCTCATTCTTCTTCTCAAGTCCTTCGCCTGTCTCAAAACGGATGAATTTCTTCACTGCAAGATTAGCTCCTGTTTCTTTTGCAACTTTCTCCACATACTTAGCAACCGTCAGGTCTCCATCCTGAACATATACCTGATCTAACAGGCAGATTTCCTTCATCTCTTTGTTGAGACGGCCTACGATCATCTTCTCAATAATATTCTCCGGCTTATTGGCATTCTTTGGATCATTTTTAGCCTGTGCAAGCAGAATCTCTTTCTCCTTATCAAGGAACTCCTGAGACACTTCATCACGAGATACATACTTTGGAGACATTGCTGCTACCTGCATAGCCACATTCTTTAAGCATGTCTTCACCTCATCGTTTACCACATCCGCAGCAGCCTCTACCAGAACGCCGATACGTCCGCCGCCATGAATATAAGCCACGATACATCCGTCAGACTCCAGCTTCTCGAATCTTCTGATATTCAGATTTTCTCCGATCACTGCGATCTTCTCAGTAAGCGCATCCTTAACAGTCTTCGAAGCATCCTCATTCCATGCCTCTGCCATAAATGCATCCATATCCGTAGACTCTGTAGCGATTGCCTGATTCACAACTGCCTTTACAAATCCCTGGAACTCTGCGTTCTTAGCAACAAAGTCTGTCTCTGAATTTACTTCCACGATTGCAGCGGTCTTATCGTCACGAACCTCAGCCATAACGATTCCCTCTGCTGCAATACGGCCAGCCTTCTTAACTGCCTTTGCCTCGCCGTTCTTTCTTAAGAACTCAATTGCCTCTTCCATATTTCCATTCGTCTCGTTAAGAGCCTTCTTACAGTCCATCATACCGGCGCCTGTTAATTCTCTTAACTCCTTTACCATACTAGCTGTAATTGCCATCTTCTCTATCCTCCTAATCTGATATGGGGCTGATTGGTCTTTAATCCTGCGAATTTGTCAAACGCCCCTCTGTCCTCTATTCTTCTACAGCCTCTTCAGCTTCTTCCACATACTCTTCCTCGTATCCGGTTTCTCCCTGATTCGCCTCTACAACGGCGTCTGCCATCTTGGAAACGATTAATTTAACCGCACGGATCGCGTCGTCATTTCCCGGAATCACATAGTCAAGCTCTTCCGGATCACAGTTCGTATCAGCGATTCCAATCAACGGGATTCCCAGAGTATGGGCCTCCTGAACACAGATTCTCTCCTTCTTTGGATCTACAATAAAGATAGCGTCTGGAAGCTTCTTCATATCCTTGATACCGCCAAGGTTTTTCTCAAGCTTTTCCCATTCTTTCTTAAGCTGGATCACTTCCTTCTTCGGCAGCACGTCAAAGGTTCCGTCCTCTGACATTCTCTCAATCTCTTTCAAACGTGCGATTCTGCTCTTAATAGTCTTAAAGTTAGTCAGCATACCGCCAAGCCATCTCTCGTTTACATAAAACATACCGCAGCGCTCTGCTTCTGTCTTAATGGCATCCTGCGCCTGCTTCTTCGTACCTACAAACAGGATCGTGCCGCCTTCAGCCGCAATATCCGCAACTGCCTGATATGCCTCGTCAACCTTGCCTACTGATTTCTGAAGATCAATGATATAGATACCATTTCTCTCTGTGTAAATGTATGGAGCCATCTTAGGGTTCCATCTTCTTGTCTGATGTCCAAAATGAACACCTGCCTCTAATAGCTGCTTCATTGAAATTACGCTCATGTTTCTTTCCTCCATTTGGTTTTACTTCCGCACGGCTCACTTCTCATGAGACCGTTTTCTTCTCTCCGGCACCTTCATGAGAATCCCCATACGTGTTTTTTGCGACCGTAAAATTTTAGCATAAAAAAAACGTAAATGCAAGTATTTCTACTGCATTTACGTTTTTTTCACCTAACTTTTTACTGCCCATCCCAATTTTCTATAAAACCCTTCTTACGCACTTCAGCGATCGGTACTGACAATTTGAAAATTCCACAATTCCAACGCCGGGAGCGGATGCGTGAATAATGCCTCCCGAGCCATTATATATACCCACATGTCCCCAATAACACAAAAGGTCTCCCGCCTGCGCCTGAGACAGAGGGATCTCTACTCCACAGGCCGCCTGCGCCGAATCTACACGCGGAAGGGATACTCCGAATGCCCCATAAATCTGCTGAGTAAAACCGGAACAGTCAATTCCTCCCGTTAAACTGTTGCCTCCATATACATATGGATAACCTATAAATTGTCTTGCATACTGCACGACGGCCCAGCCGTCGCTACCCTGAGGAGGCACATAGGAACTGCCGCCGGAACCCGAACTGCTGCCGCTGGAAGAACTTCCTGAATTTGAATTACCGCCGGAAGAACTGCTGTTACTGCTTGCCGCCGCTCTCGCCGCTTCCTGCGCCTGCCGCTGTTCTTCCTCCTCTCTTGCACGACGCTCTTCCTCTTCCCTTGCACGCCGTTCTGCTTCTTGTCTGGCCGCAATCTCAGCCTGTATACTCTCATCAAGCTGTGCGATCTCTTCCTGCTTTTCTTCCAGTGTAGCATTCAGAGATGCCGTTTCTTCTTCTAAATCCGTCTGCATGGTCTGCATCTGGACATATTCATCCTCAAGGCTTTCTTTTAGCTCTTTCACTTCTTTCGTAGTATTCTCATACTCGCTCAGCTTGCTTCGGTCATAAGAGTGAACCTCTTGAATATATTCCGCCGCATTAATGAAATCTGAAAAGCTGGTAGCCGAAAAAAGTGTTTCAAGAAAGCTTGTCTCGCCTTCCTCATACATATATTTGATACGCAGCTTCATTGCCCCATACTGTTCTGACTGTCTTGCCGCCGCTTCTTCAAATTCAGCATCCGCCGCTTGAATTTCTTTCTGCTTATTCTCAAGATCCGTCTCCAAAGTATGGATTTTATCCAATGTCTGTGAAATCTGCTCTTGAAGCGAACTTGCCTCGCTCTCCGCTCTGGCCTTATCGGCCTGCATATCCTCCAGTGACGCTGCAAAGACAGGAGTTACACCCAACACACTGACAAGCAGCGCCGCTATCGTAGACTGTGCGATTCTTTTTCTCATATCTGTACCTCTGCTCTGTTCTATTATCCTGCGCTGTCTGAATTACCAGCATCTCCTATACCATGGCGAACCATATACTGCTGCAACTTTTACCACATCTCCCGGCTTCGGAGCATGAATCATCTGTCCTCCGCCAATATATATTCCCACATGAGTTCCATAACATACAATATCACCGGGCTGTGGATTGCTGACTGCAATACCGCATCCGCCCTGAGACTGCGAAGTTCTTGGAAGGCTGATTCCCGCCGCACTATGGCAATATTGTACCAGACCAGAGCAGTCCCATCCTCCGTTGCCGGTACCCCCAAGAACATAAGGAACCCCGATCTGTCCATAGGCTGCATTTACAATGGTCTGCGCAGCTGAAGTATTGCCTGAAGAAACACTGCCGCCTCCTGAACTGGAACTGCCAGAACCGCCAGTTCCCGAACTGCTGCCGCCGCTTCCTGCACTGCCGCTGCCGCCTGTCTGTCCGCCAGCGCTTGAGTTTCCCACATTCGAAGCGCCGGTATTTTCCGCGCTGGACGTATCCGTCTGGTTATCACTGCCGCCTGCGTTATCTGCCTGTCTCTCGGCGGCTTCTCTCTCAGCTGCTACCCTGGCTGCCGCCTCTGCTGCCGCCTGAATCTTCTGGTCAAATCCGGCAATCTCTTCCCTTTTTTCTTCCAGCGTTGCAGTAAGCGTAGTTTCCTCAGTTTCATACTCGGCCTGCATAGTCTGCATATTAGCCTGTTCTTCCACTAACTGCTCTTTCAGATCCTCTACGCTCTGCTTCGTATCCACATATTCCTGAAGTTTTGAGCGGTCATAAATATGAACCTCTGCCACATACTCCGCTTTATTCAAAAGATCTGTGAAACTCTCGGCGCTGACCAGCGTCTCCAAAGCTGTCGCCGTGCCTTCTTCGTACATGTACTTAATCCGAAGCTTCATCGACTCATATTGTTCTTCTTCCAGCTTTTTGGCGCTTTTTAGATCTTCTTCCGCCTGAATGATTTCCTCGCCTTTGGTGATTAAATCTTCCTCCAGCCTTCCCATCTTGTCCAGCAGTTCCACAAGTTCCTGCTGCAATGTGTCCGCCTCATTTTCTGCCGCCGCCTTCTGCGACTCCAGACTCTCCGTCTCAGGCGCCGCCCACGCCGGAGTTACAATCAAAGAACTGGCCATAAGTGAAACCAGTAACATTCTTCCGTATTTATTCATGATATTCTCCCCTATATAATTGCTATGACATAATCTCTTGCAATCTGTCAATAATCTCCCTATTATCTTTTAAAGAATACTACAAATCCTGCTTCTTTTCAATCTACTTTCGATAATTTTAAGATTTAGATTCTCCAAAAGGCTCTTTATTTTTGTCTGAAGCATCCGGTTTTTCATCAATTCTCTGCACTGATAGAAACATCCCTGCCGCGCCTGCCGCACATGCCACGGTAACCGTTCCCACAATCAAAATATTTTCCTGAATTCGATTATATACATGAAAATATGTTGCCAGAATCGATACCAGATTTACCGTAATATGAGCGGCAATCGGTGCGGCAACCGTACCATATTTTTCACATACATATGCCAGCATCAGTCCCATCGCCGTTCCGTATAGCATCTGTACCATATTTCCATGAAAGAGTCCGAATACAACCGCTGAATAAATTACCGACGCCGCAACCCCTGTGTCTTCCCGCAGCCTCCGGTACATAAGTCCCCGGAATACCAATTCTTCAGCGACCGGCACCAGAAGCCCCAGACAAAGGATCTGCATCCCTAAAGACGCGCTGTAAAACGCCTCCGATGTCTCCCTGTATTCTGCGCTGTAGCTGGACAGATTTCCAATCATAATCAGATTATTTATTGCAATATTCAGCAGGCCAGCCATAAATAACATAGGAAGATACTGAACCGCAGCCGCTTTTTTATTTGGTACAATTCCGGTTAGCTTCTCGCGCTTCCGGTCCCTGAAATACAAAAACGTCATAACGGGAATGGTGATAAAAGCTGTCGCTCCTTGAATTTCGGTTGCGTAGCGCATCAGGATCTCCATCATTTTTTCAACCAGTTTCATCGCCGCTTCCTGATCCTGATAATATGATAATAAATCCGTTGAATGCGTTGCCAAATATACTGTCATAAATGCAGACATCGCCACTATACCCGCCAGCGTTCCAATTCCCCAATTAATCAAAAACGGCCCCCATATATGCCAGAACCTTTTTCCACTGCCTGACGGCGGTCTCTGACTGTTATATTGATTATTCATATCCATTCCATTACTCACTTTCTTGCTTATATTCAAACGCATCAAAGTCTGATCTGCATCAGCTTATTCTGCCCATAAGCTCGTCTCCATGTTCCTTAAGCCACTGTTTTGCCGTCCGGTAATCCGGCAGCACTCTCTCAACCTCTTTCCAGAACTCTGGCGAATGGTTCATCTCTAGTCTGTGGCAGAGTTCATGCACCACTACATAATCCTGTACCTCCTCCGGCGCCAGCATAAGCAGACAGTTAAAATTCAGATTACCCTTGCCGCTGCAGCTTCCCCAGCGGGTACGCTGATTCCGAATCGTAATCCTGCCATAAGTCACGCCTGCAATTGGCGCATAATATGCCGCTTTCCCCGGAAGAACTCTGACAGCCTCATCAGCAAGCTTGTGAACCTCCTCCATACTCATTCGCGGTACCGCCGCTCTCTCCGCCAATTTGCCTTGAATGATTTCCAGATGCTCTGCAATCCAGTCTGATTTCTCCTGTATAAAGTCCTCAATCTCCGACTCTTTCATCTGATAAGGCGCGCGGACCAGTACCTTTGCTTCCTTTGTAATCTCCAGAGACAAAGTTTTGCGTCCGCTCCTAAGAATCTTAATTTCCATCTGCATAGACTTATGCACTCCTTGCTGTCAACTCAAAATATCAAATCTCTCTTATTCTACTACCAGCCCGCAGAACATTCAACTAATATTCCGTCTTTCACAACTCTTTCACATTTTTTGCTGTTTCTTCTATGTTACAACATAAATTTTCTCACTTTACTTTCTTTGCTATTTCCCCTATAATAATTACAGTTTATTTCCAAATAGTTTGGAATATATAAGGAAGGAGTTTACATCATTATGGAAAATCAAAAACAGCGCGTATACGACGCACTGGATAAACTTGGAATCAAATATGAAACTGTAGAGCATGAGCCGGTTCACACTATGGAAGATATGGACAGGCTTGGGCTTCCTGAAAAAGGAACCCTGTGCAAGAATCTATTTCTGCGCGACGCAAAAGGGAAACGCCATTTTCTGGTAACTGCGGACGAAAAGACCAAAATCGATCTTAAAAATCTTGGACGCGCTCTTGGCGCCGGCACCTTAAGCTTTGCCTCTGAAGACCGCCTTGAAAAGTATCTTGGGCTGAAACAAGGAAGCGTATCGCCCTTCGGTCTGATGAACGATACAGATCATGCCGTTGAATTCTTCATTGACAAAAGCCTAAGCCGCTGCAAAAGCCTTGGCATCCACCCTCTGGAGAATACCGCAACCGTATTTCTCTCTTTTAAGGATCTTGACAAGTTCCTCTGGGATCTGGATGTAGATGTAATCAAAGTAAAACTCTAATCTTATCTCTGGCGCCCGCAAGGCTGCCCTGGATCATCTCCGGTCTGCCGCCTCCCCGGGCGCCAAAGTTTTCTTTCAATATCTGATTCAGCGGACGGACGTCCTCTGTTCTGCTGCCAATCACATAGCGATACCCTTTTTCATCTGTTCCTGCAAATACTGCGCACACCTTTCCGCCCCGCTCTAACAGAAGATTCATAAATTCCCTTGCCTCGTTCCCTAGCAAGTCCTCATCAAATACCGTAACTATTTCGCCCGTCACATTTATTCCTTCAGCCTTCCTTTTCATAATCTGCTTCCGAAGATTTGCAATTTCCCCCTTCAGGCGGACTCCCTCCTGCTTCAGGTGCTCCACTGCATCCACAAGCTTTTCTTCCTGCTCGCACAGAATATTTCCAATTTTTTTTGCTGCTTCCAGTTTTCTCTGATAATCCGAAAGCGCACGGATACCGCTCAGCATATTGATACGCTCTCCGCCTTTATAATTAGCCATATCCACAAGCTTGATCAATCCAATCTGCCCGGTTAATTCTACATGGGGCGCACAGCAGGCACATACATCGATTCCTGGAATTTCAACAACCCGTACCTGTCCTTCAATCTCTATCTTACTGCGGTATTCCATCTTTGCCAGCGTCTCTCTATCCGGATACAGCACATGAACCGGAAGATTGGCAAACACTGCGCGGTTTGCCTCCTCTTCAATCTCTTTTAGCTGTTCTTTGGTTATAGGACCGTTAAAATCCATGGTGCAATAATCAGCCCCCAGATGGAATCCTACATTCTCATATCCAAAACGCCTATGAATAATCCCTGAAACAATATGCTCTGCGCTGTGCTGCTGCATCCTTTCAAACCGAACGTCCCAGTTAAGCTTTCCCTGCACTTGTTTTCCTTCTTCTAAGGCTTCTCCAATATAATGATAAATAATTCCTTCCCGTTCTTTCGTATCCGTTACCGGAATCCCGTTAATCCAGCCAATATCTCCGTACTGTCCGCCGCCCTCAGGAAAAAAGGCAGTTCTGTTAAGAACTGCCGCATATCCTTCTTTTTCAGGCTTACAGAACAATACTTCCGCATCAAATACCTTCATAGCGGCATCTTCGTAAAATAATTTTACCGTATGTTCCATCTGCTTTATCCTTTCTTACTCCCTGTATCCTTACATCCTCTCCGGCGCTTCAAAGCCAAGTGTGTCAATACATGCTTCCAATACGTTTCTGGTAACAATCAAAAGCGCAATGTAGCTCTTCTGTCTTTCTTTATCTTCCTCCGCCAGAATCTTTGTCTCATGATAAAACCGATTAAATGCATTGGCAAGTTCATAGATATAAGCGCAGATCTTATGGGGCGCCGTCTCTGTAAATGCAGCTTCCATCGCCGCATTGTATCTGCACACTTCCAGCATCAGCGCCTTTTCGCTGTCTGTACAGGCTCCCAGACACTGAAGCCCTTCCAATGTGCCTCCCTGCCTCTGATATTTATTCAGAATTGATTTAATACGTACAATAGTATAGAGAATATAAGGCCCGGTATTCCCCTCAAAAGAGGTAAACCTGTCCACGTCAAAAACATAATCCTTTGCCGCCTGATTAGATAAGTCTCCATATTTGATTGCCGATAGACCAATCATCTTAGAGGTATTTCCAGCCTCTTCTTTATCTACCATCCGATTCTCAGCCATTTTCTTATACATCTCTTCGTTAATATCTGCGATCAGATTCTCCAGACGCATCACGCCGCCCTCTCGGGTCTTAAAGGGTTTACCATCCTTTCCGTTCATTGTGCCGAAGCCTAGGAATTTCAGTTTGGTTTCTCCTCTCACAATCCCTGTTTTCTTAGCGGCGCGGAATACCTGTGTAAAATGCATCTCCTGCCGTTTGTCCACGACATAAATCACCCTGTCCGGACGGTAGTCTTCTTCCCTCTGGATCAGCGTAGCAAGGTCCGTCGTTCCATAAAGTGACGCGCCGTCCGACTTCTGAATCAGACAAGGCGGTATCTCCTTGGTATCCGACTCTTCCCTCACGTCAATTACCAGCGCTCCTTCATCCAGATATGCCTGTCCCTTATCCTTAAAGCCCTGAATCATATCCGGAATATACTTCTGCGCATCGGATTCCCCTTTCCACAGATCAAACTCCACATTCAGCCTCTCGTAGTTTTTCTTAATATCGTTTACCGATATCCTTACTATATGTTTCCACAGCGCGGTATATCCCTTATGTCCGTTCTGAAGCATCCATGTCCCATGGAGCGCTTCCTCTCTGTAATCCTCATGCTCCTTTGCATAGGCGCTGGCTGTCGGATAAATCTCTTCTAGTTCACTAATCGTAAACGGAGCCTCCTGCGGATATTCCTCCTGCCATGATTCATCAAAATATGGAAGCTCTGGTTTCCTCTTTTTCAGCTCTGTAATAATCAGCCCCATCTGATATCCCCAGTCTCCCAAATGCACGTCTCCCAGAACCTGATGTCCCATCTTCCGGCAGATCCTCTTCACGCTTTCCCCGATAATTGCCGCTCTTAGATGCCCCACATGAAGAGGCTTAGCCACATTAGGCCCGCCGTAATCAACAATAATCATCTCTGGATTTTCTGCCTGGTTAAGCCCCATGCTCTCATCCGCCGCCATCTGATTTAAGAAGCCGGCCGCAAATTCCTCATTCAGCTTCATGTTGATAAAACCGGGCTTTACCGCCTCTGCTTCTGCGATACAGACGTTTTCTTTCAAATAGTTTACTACATCCTCTGCAATCATAATCGGCGCTTTTTTATATGTCTTGGCTCCCGCCATTGCCCCATTGCACTGATATTCACACAAGTCTGGACGATTAGACAACGTAACTTTGGCAAGAGTCCTGTCATAGCCCGCCTTCTCAAACGCTTCCTCTAACTCTGCCTCAATAAGCTCAATTATCTGCTTCATTCCTCTTCCTCCATTCACAGCCGTATAAACTGTACCTTTATTTGAAACATACTACCGTTTCGTCTGATTCTCATATGCATCCTTCAGATCACGCAGCGCCTCCGCCAGCATTGCATCCGACGCTACAGCCTCCGCATAATCTGTCTGAATCCCTGACATTAATTCCTTCACATCCTTGTGAGTTACAATATCGCTTACGTACTCCTGAACCTCTTCGTCCCCAGACTTAGACGCCACCTGCCAATTATGCTTTTCATCTTCCTCCAAATACAGTGTTCCAAGCCCCGGCACCATCGTGTAGATATCCCGTATCTTCATGTCATAACGTACAAATACGATATAAGATCCTTTGTATTTTCCAAGCTTAGTATAAATGCTGAGATTGTTATAGCTTTCAACAAAATCAGCATGTCCGGCCAGCGTTTCATAATAATCCGACACGGCCTTTTTTAAACCTTCATCTGATGCCTCTGTAAGAGGATTCGCTTCCATCACCCGGCATCCTATATTTTCCCTCAGCAGCAAATTGCTGACCACTTCACCGGCCATCGGTTCGCCGCCCTGCTCTCCCTGTACTTTTTCCGAAAAATTATATTTCTCCTCATCTTCCGTAAGACACATCATGACCACTGCCGCCGCTCCTAGAAGAATCAATGCCAATAACCCTATTGTTATCCGTCTGTGCTCCTTAAGCAGACCGCGGAGGTCTTCCTGTCTTTCTTTCATAGACTACCTCCATTTTCTTTGTTGTACAGCTTAGCACTTCACATCATACTAAAGCCAGAAAAGAAAGTCAAGGATCGCGCGATTTTCTCCATTGCATTTTTTTTAAAGTTATGCTATTATAATTCTTGTCTCTGTAGCTCAGTGGATAGAGCACCGCCCTCCGGAGGCGGGTGCGCCAGTTCGATTCTGGTCAGAGACGGTTTTGGGGTATCACAGTTTGTGATACCCCTTTTATCATAAAAAACCTCTATCTCAGCCTTAAAACATTAAAAAATCTACTTTTGACATTTTTTATTACACAGTTATTTCCTTTTTTACTCTGTCATAATAATACGCATGATCTGATAAAAACTCCTCTGCCTGTACCTGAGTCTCATTTACTTCCCTGATCACACATTCCATCTCTTCTCTTGGAAGAGCTCTGCTCTCAGGGATAATAATTACTTCATGGATACTGCTGGGCAGGATATAATAATTTTCTTTAAAATATGCGCTAATTGCCTCAAGCCTTCCCGTATACAAGAGTACCGACGCGCCCCCGCTCCGTATATGATTTGTCAGCACATACATATTCTCCTGTTCCTTAAGATTTCTCCAGTCTTCATCTCCCATATCCCTATCTCCCAGCATTTCTTCAATTACCATACACATAGCGCTAAATTCATAAGGCAAAAGCTTCTCTGTGTTAAGTTCCGCTCTTCTGCGGATCTCCTCCGCCGATACCTTCCACCAGACAAGGTGCTCATTCCGGATCAGCATGGTTGCCATCTGCCCTCCTGTTTCATCAATATCCACCATCACATAGAACAATACCGCCAGGTCCAGATAATCCTCATGAGGAACCTGCGAAAGGAGTTCCTTGTTTCTTTCCCGATTAACCAGCTTGTAGATAATCTTATCCTTTATATTCTGGTAATCTTGTACCGTATCCTCTTTCCATGTATGTTTAACCCGTACCTTATAATACATTTCAAGCACCTGTTCTGCCAGACTTTCCACATCGCTGCCCCGGATGAACTTTTCATAGTATTCCTCCAAATAAATTGTCGGGGAAATATTGATTCCTTTCTCAGAAAATGCAATCCCCTTCCGCTCGTACCCATTATTTTTTATTGTAGCATGAATGGATAAATACAGCGGTTCTTTCACCTGCTCCCTTATAACTGCCGCTATCTTCTCTACAAACTGTTCGTATGACATAAATCTCCTTTCTCTATTGTCATAACACTAATTATCTTGATATACGGTGTGAACGCACGCCTTTCTGAATATCTGAATTCTAAAGATTCAAATAGATCTGCAATTCTTTGCAGAATGAATATTATGGTAACCTAATTATAAAAAAACCTTGCGGAAAATGCAAGGTTTTTTGAAAAATATATTCAACAAATAATTAATCTGGTTCGAAAAACTTAATACTTTGTGTATTAATTCGCCCGCGACAGATACTCGCCTGTACGGGTATCGATCTTGATCTTCTCACCCTGATCCACAAACAACGGTACCATAACCTGCGCTCCCGTCTCAACGATTGCAGGCTTCGTAGCGCCGGTAGCCGTATTGCCCTTCACGCCCGGCTCCGACTCTGTGATCACAAGCTCAACCGTAATCGGCGGCTCAATGGCAAATGCATTGCCCTGATAGAAGCTTACGCTTACTTCTTCGTTCTCCTTCACAAATTTCATCGCATCAGAAGCCTCTGACACGCTGATCATAATCTGTTCAAAGGTCTCGTTGTCCATGTAGTTATAAAATTCTCCGTCGTTATACAGGTACTGCATCTTCTTTCTCTCAATATGTGCCTGCTCGAAGGTCTCTGTCGGACGGAAGGTTGTCTCCACAACGCCGCCGTTAATGATATTCTTCATCTTTACACGAACGAAAGCCGCGCCCTTTCCCGGCTTAACATGCATGAAATCAATCACCTGACACACCTTGCCGTCAACCTCAATTGTGATACCGTTACGGATATCTCCTGCTGAAACTTTTGCCATTGCGTTATCCTCCTTAAACTGCGCCCGCCGCGCTTACATTGCAATTGTTCACTCTTTGATCTGTTATCACTCCATGGCTCGGATTGCCCCGCATTCCATGCCTTGAAATCCTGTTACCATTCTATAATATATGATGCCTTTTTTCAACCTTTTTTTCCATAGCAAGGCTTCTCTTATAGAAAAACAAAACCACCTTCTCCAGATATCTTTTGAGGATAATCTGGATTTCCTCCTTTGGATGAATCGGTTTCACCAAAATACTGGCGATGCCGCTCCTCTTAGCCCCCCACACATCTGTAAAGAGCTGGTCTCCCACAAATACTGTCGTATCCGTATCCGTCCCCATAATTTCCATGGCCTTCCGGTAATTTTTTGTGGAAGGCTTATGCGCATTATACACATAATCTACCTGTATTTTCTCATTGAACATCTTCACTCTCGGCTCCTGATTATTGGAAATCAGGCAGCAGGAAAATCCAATTCCCTTCAGCCGTTCAAACAGGCGCACCGCCCGCTCGTCCGCAGGCTCTCCATGGGGCACTAAGGTATTGTCAATATCAAAAATCAGCCCCCGATACCCTCTTTCATACAACCTTTCAAAATCTATGACATATGTGGAAGCCACATATCTGTCCGGAAAAAACATATCAAACATAGCTTATCCTTCCGCCTCTGCATCAATAAGCTGCTGCACCAGATCCTCGCAGACTTCCAGAACCGTCCTTCCATCCGTATTGACTACGATATCCGCGGCCGCCTCATACTTTTCCCGCCGCTGCTCCATCAGTTCTGAAATCCCCTTTACATTCTTGCGCCCATTTAGCACTGGACGTTCGTTACTGTCCTTCACACGATCATAAATCGTCTCCGGGCTGGCTGTAAGAAGAATAACCTTGCCGTTTTTCTTCATTTCTTCCACATTGCGCTCCCGCATAGCCACGCCGCCGCCGCAGGAAATCACCGTGTTCTTCTGACTTTGAAGCTCAATCAATAGATCTGTCTCCAGATTACGGAAATATTCCTCGCCATAGGTAGCGAAAATATCCGGAATGCTCATCTGCTCTCTCTCCGCGATCACCTGATCCATCTCCACAATATTCATAGCAAAAGCCACGCTCAGGTAATCCGAAATCGTCGTCTTTCCGGCTCCCATAAAGCCGATCAGGACAATATTATAATCGAACAGCTTCCTTGCCTGTATCTTTTTGCTGTTGCGCCTGATTCGGCGGAACACATCATATATCTCTTCTTTGTACGGATTGTCGCCAAGCTTCGCCTTTAATTGCTCTTTCTGTTTTTCTTCCTGCCTCGGCTGTATAATCGGCATGCCATATTTCTCTTTATAGCCCATAATCTTCTCAATAATAGTGTTCCGCTCAACCAGCGCGTCAATAATCTTATCGTCGCACAGCGCAAGCTGTTCCCTGTAAAGTTCCAAATCGTTCATCATAATTTTCTCTCCTTCACATGCTTCCCTTAATTTCAGCCGTTATATTCTGCTCTTTTCATGCTTTTTAACTTAACTTTAATATTATAGCAATATTTCCCGCCCTCCGCAAGAGATTTTCTGCATCCGCCGCCTTGCAAACCGGAATCCGTACGCGTTCCATACCTATGTCTCCGTCAATTTCTGCACTGCCTCTTCCTTCGTTGTCACAAAGAAAAAATCCCGCCCTTGATTTGATTCATAAATAAAATCTTTCAGCGGTTTGCTGGTATAAAGCGAATAATCTCCATAAACCGCCATTTTTATATGATAGTTTATATACTTCTGTAGAATTTCACCCGCCAGCCCTGTGCTGAGGATGAAAAAATCCCCACATATCATATTCTTATCTATTACAATCCGCTCCGCGCCCGTTTCATACTTTACAGTCATTGCCAGATCCAGCGCTGACTGCGCGTCGGAAATTGCTACCCCTTCACCGGAAACGACTGCAATATCAATCCCATGCTCTTTTAAATGTTCTATATTCATCATATCCCCCTAACCTGAACTCGCAGTACAGATTCCAGTTAAAAGAAAATTGTACAGGACGGCTTATCTGCTGTCAAGCGCCGTCGATAAATCCATAGATATTTTCTATTAACTTTCACAATAACATGAATTTGTTTTGCCTTTAACAATATCCTATAATATTTTTATATCTATGATTTTAATGAAAAAAGCAAACGGAGGTCAAAGAAATGAAAAACAATTTCAAACACATTTTCAGCCCCCTGAAAGTCAGAGGAATGATCATGCCAAACCGTGTTGCCATGATGCCGATGGGAAGCGATTTGGCAGGCCATACCGGCGAGCTGAGCGACGAGCATATCAAGTACTATGAGCAGCGGGCCCGCGGCGGCACAGGCCTGATCATCGTAGAGAATGTCTGTGTAAAATACCCGGAGGGCTCCAATGGAACTACACAGCTTCGCATTGATCAGGACTGCTACATTCCAAGACTCTGGAACCTGACAGAAGCCTGCCACAGGCACGGCGCAATGATCGGCGTCCAGATTAACCACGCGGGCGCGTCCGCCATGTCCTCACGGATCGGCATGCAGCCTGTATCCGCTTCTACCCTTCCGTCTAAGCCAGGCGGAGAGGCGCCCCGTCCGTTATCGAAAGAAGAGCTGGAAAGCATCGCTAAGGATTACGGCGCAGCGGCAAGGCGCGCGGTGAACGCAGGCTTTGATATGGTAGAGATCCATGCGGGACACTCCTACCTAATCAGCCAATTCCTGTCTCCTACCATGAATGACAGGACCGATGAGTTCGGCGGCTCTGCCGAAAACCGTTCCCGTTTCTGCCGTATGGTCATCGACGAAGTCCGCAAGGCGGTGGGACCTATGGTTCCTATTTCCCTCCGTCTCAGCGTAGACGAGCTGGTAGAAGGCGGCAACCATGTAGAGGACTGTCTGGAATACTTAGAGTATCTGAACGATGAAGTAGACATCTTTGACACTTCTTCTGCACTGAACCCGACTATCCAGTACCAGATTGACGCAAATTATTTAGAAGACGGCTGGCGGGCATACATGGCAAAGGCTGTCCGGGATAAATTCGGCAAGCCAACCATCGCCATCGGCAACATCCGCGATCCGAAGATTGCCGACGACATCCTTGCAAGAGGCGACGCTGACATCATCGGCATGGGCCGGGGCCTGATCGCCGATCCCAACTGGTGCAACAAGGCAAAATACGGAGATGTGGCTGATATCCGCAAATGTATCTCCTGCAACGTAGGCTGCGTAGGCAACCGTATCGGAGGCAACAAGCCGCTGCGCTGCAGCATCAATCCGGATATCATCAACAATGAAGAATATAAGAAGCACAAAGTGAACAAGCCTTGCAATGTAGTTGTAGTCGGCGCTGGTACTGCCGGTCTGGAAGCCGCATGTACAGCCGCCGAGGTCGGATGCAACGTAACACTCCTTGAGAAAGAGGACCACGTAGGCGGCCTTTCCGTAGAGATCTCCAAGATTCCGGCGAAAAAGAGACTGGCGGATTTCCCGAACTACTTAAAGCACCGCGCTTCCAAGCTTGATAACCTGACCATCAAGACAGGCGTGGATGTAACCGTAGATATGATCAAATCCTTTGATCCGCAATTAGTTGTCAACGCAACCGGTTCCGTGCCGCTTCTCCCGCCAATCAACGGGCTCTACGACAACCTTGGCAAGGAAGACGCAGCGGTTTACTCTATCAAAGATATGATCAATAATCTGGACAGCTATCCGGAAGATATGACCGGTAAGAAGGTTGTTGTCATCGGCGGCGGCGCCGTAGGCCTTGACGTGGTAGAATTTTTCGCGCCCCGCGGAGCTGAAACTACCATCATCGAAATGATGCCGATGATTGGCCGGGGACTTGACGCTTCTTCTACCGCAAGCATGAAAGAATGCATGGAGAAACACGGCGTGCGCCAGATGGTAAACACCGCGCTCCAGAAGGTAAACGCCCACTCCTTCGAGGTAAAATACGGCGATACCGAAGAGGAACTCCCCTTTGACTATGGATTTGTCTGCCTTGGCATGCGGGCTCACGCTCCGCTCTGGGAGGACATCGTAACCGGCTTTGAGGATGAAGATGTTGAAATCCTAAATATTGGCGACGCAGTCCGTGCAAGACGGATTATCGACGGTACCGACGCAGGACGCCATATGGTGCTGAACGCATTAGAGCGGCTGGAATATCTCTAAAATAACTCCATTACATAATAAATAAAGCTGTTGTATCTGACTGGTTGATACAACAGCTTTATTCTTACATATTTTCCTTTGCAAAAGCCTCCAGCATAGCTGCCTCCGCCCCTTCATCTCCTCCTTCCACAGCAATTTCTACTTCGTCATGACATTTGACTCCAAGAGCCATAATGTTAAAGATACTCATCGCATCTCCTTCTTTTTCTTTTTTGCGGATTGTGACTCTTCCAGAACATTTCGCCGCTTCTTTCACCAGCGCCCCCGCTAATCTGGCGTCCAATCCAGAGGGATTTTTCATTGTCAATTTGAATCCTGTCATTTTACCTATTCTCCTGCCAGAAAATACTCTAACGCATAGCTGATTCCCGCTTCATTGTTGGTCTTTGTTACAAAATCAGCTTTCTTCTTCAATTCTGGGATTGCATTACCCATCGCAATCCCGATTCCCGCCGCTTCAATCAAGGGAATATCAAGCTGATGATCTCCGAAAGCCACTACCTCTTCCCTTCTGATATCCAGCTTACGGCATATTTCCCGGAGAGCCGCTCCCTTGTCGATTCCATGCGGAAAGATTTCGATAAATACGTCTGCAGAACTTGCCTGATCAATATCCGAAAGCCCAAGAGCTTTTATCTCCTCTCTGAGGGCCGGGATCCTGTCTGCCTCTGCAGCAATCAACAGTTTGTTGGGCGCGCCTCCTACTTCTTCCCATCTGGACGCCAGTTCCTCCACATCAACCACCTGAGGCTCATATCTTATAATTTCAATTTCCTTCTCAACCTGTTTATCAATTTCTGTTACATACCACTTCTCTTCCCGGAATATCCATAGAGGAAGCTGGTTCTTCTTTGCAATTTCATGATAGATCATCTTCATGGTCTTAAGCTGCAGCGTCCTGCTGCAGACGCACTGGTCGCCCATCAGGATATAGCTTCCGGCATTGCAGGCTTTGATGCACGGGATGCCCAGCTCCTGTTCGATTAGATTCGTTCCCGCAGGCATCCTCCCGGAAATCAGTGCAATTTTTACGTCCTTTTCCGTCTCTTTTTTCAAGCTTTTCACAACTTGCGGAAGCAGTTTTTTATGATCGTCCAGCAATGTGCCGTCTATATCTATACATAATAATTTGTACTTCATTCATCATTCCCGCCTTCCAGCACAGCGATTATTTTTTCAATATTCCTTCTTCCATTTCTCAGGCCGAGATTCAAAATCAGACCGCAGATCAAGCTCACTGCCATGACACTGAAGCCCAGAATGCAGAGAAAAAGGTTCTTATCCGGTCCCTCGGCTCCCGCATAGAGCATTGCAATTCCAAGTGTGGAAACAGCAGCCGTAATATTCTTCCAGAGGGAAATTTTATGAAGAGCCTGCCTCTGCATTTTGGCCTCCCGCGATAAAAATCTTCTCTTTTCTGCATTCATAGCCTATCTCCTTTTCTTAATATGCTAATCCCGGATTGAAGAATCCAACCAGAACTCCTACAAACGCTACCGCTACTAGTACCAGCATGACCTTGATCGGCGACATCCGCTTCTTCGCCATCAAAAACCAGCAGATAATGATAAATACTGCCGTCAAAAGACCCGGAAATACTGAATCCAACTTATCCTGCAAAACCAGATACGGCTCGCCCGCATCGTTTAACAATTGCAAGGACGTGGTCACGCTTACCCATGTGGCGGATACCGCACCGATTACAATGCCGCCCAGCGTGGAAATCGCATCCCTAAGCGCCTCGCCCTGTGTTCCGATGAGGAAATCCACGGCCTTTCCGCCCAGCTCATATCCCTTGAAATACATAAATCTCATGCCAAAGTATGCAAACAAGTTCCATACGATAATATAGAAGATTGCTCCAAGGGGGGAACCGCCTGTCGACATACCCATTGCAATACCTAAGAGAATCGGGATTACCGTTCCTACTACCAGTGAATCGCCGATACCTGCGATCGGTCCCATTAGGCCTGCTCGAAGTCCGTTGATAGTCTCCTCGTCCACATCCTCCGTGCCGTTTGCCCGGGCCTCTTCAAGGCCCGCGGTAATACCTACAACCACGGTTCCAAGCTGCGGTTCTGTATTAAAGAACGCCGTGTATGTATTCATTGCAGCCGCTTTTTCTTCCTCATTGTCATACAGCTCCTCTACCAGCGGAAGCATCGAGCAGAGATATCCGAACGTCTGCATATGCTCCTGTGAGAAACAGGTCAAATGTCCATAGTACCAATTATGGAAGGATTTTAATAACGTTTTTTTCGATAATTTCTTTTCCATATCAGATATCCTCCTCTTCTTCCTCGTCATAACCGCCCGCTACGGCTACTTTATTTGCCGACAGCATTTTCAGCCTGTAAATCAGGATTGCAAACATCCCTGCAACCACCGTTGCCGATACCAGATTGATCCCCAATGACGCCGCAAGTGTAAAGCCAAACAAGAATGGTATAAAATCTGCCGCATTCTTTACAATCTGCTTTAACAGAATCGCAATTCCCACGCAAGGAAGCAATGCGCCCACTGTGAAGAGCGTCTTCATCGCAATGCCGTCCATTGGAAGTGTTGTCTTAATCAATTCTACCACGCTTGCCCCCATTTTACACATAACCATGGTAGGGATAAAAGAGCAGAGCAGATGGGAAATCCACGGCAATCCCATATCAATCAGATACAGCCTCTTATAGTCTCTCTTCTCCACCGCTTTCCAGCCCATGTGCTGCCATAACAGATTAACAGTTGCCGTTCCATAGAAAAGAACGGTTCCCAGCGTGCCAACCATGGTTCCGAAAGAGGTCGCAAGGGCCGCGCCCTCTGACGACTCTGCGCTCAGCCCGTAGCTGCTTAAAGCAACCATTGCCAGCGGAATACCGATGTAGCTGACCGCCCTCACGTCGGCGGATACGGTTCCTCCCGGCGTAACAAGAGCAATGTATACAACCTGCATCGCGCAGCCCACCATGATGCCGGTGGGGATATCCCCCAGAATAATTCCGCAGACCAGACCGCCGATCAGCGGACGTCCCAACGTATAGTTACCAATTGACGAGCCTCCCATACCCGGCATACTTGACAGGCAGGCGAACAGGCCCAGTAATACTGCTTGTATCCAGCTTATCTGCATCTCATTCCCTCCTCACTTAGTGAAATCCAAACTGGCCTCTGAATTTTGTCCAATTCCCAATTGCTTCATCTTTTAACAGCGCAAATTCTACCTGATATCCCGCGTTCATAATATTTTCCAGCGCCTGCGCTTCTTCCTGTGTAATAGACTGGTTATTTCCCAGCTTCGTTGTTCCCGGCCTGTCGTTGCAGGGCCCGATGATTACCGTGTCGATCCCCGGTTTAAAGCCGTGCTCCACAAGGATTTTCTCCATATCCAGCGGATTCTTGGTAATCAGGAAATACTGATCCTTACTGTTTAACACCTTCTCACTCTTTGCGATAAATTCCTCCACGCCCCACACGAAGGTCTTCTTCCCGCTTGCGCTCTTATAAGCTGACTTGAGCACCGGATTCTTTGCAGCCACATCGTTTACTGCGATCAGTCCGTCGCAAGGATACTCCAAAGCCCACCTTGTACAAGTCTGTCCATGGATCATACGGTCGTCTACACGGATAAATGAAACTGACATATTCTTTTCCTCCTTTAAATCTCATCCTCTTTTTCTGTAACTTCTACCTTAAATTCTGCAATTCCTTCTCTTGCCTCCGCCATCAGCATTGCCGCCAACTCGTGAAGCTCCATGGCATCCTTCATCAGGGCCGCGTTCAATGCCAGCGGAAGGTTCATTCCCCCAATAATCACGGTCTTAGAGAGAAGCCCGGCCTCTGCGATCACATTGGAGGCATTGGTAAGCGGAGAGCCGCCGATCAAGTCGCCGAGAAGAAGAATCTCATCCTCCTGCGTGATATCAGAGATGCATTTTCTCACATTTTCCGTATACACGTCCGCACCCATTCCATTTTCCAGACTGGCAGAGATAATATCCTTGCGGTTCTCTCCCGCGATCATAGACAATGCGTTGTGCAGTCCCGGCGCCAGCGTACCATGGCTGACTAAAACAATGTACTTCATTTCCACACCTCATTTCTTTCCTTGTTTTCCTGTTTAAACTATACAAAAAAAATGACACCTGTACAGCTCACAAGTGTCACTAATTCTCCGTTACATTTGTCACATATTCCCTGTGAAAAATGTAATTACCATCCATGGTTCTTTAATTTTCTGTTAATCGTCCGGTTCCAGATCGTAAGCTCCGTGCTTATGTTAGAATTGCCGTCGATGATATCCCTTACCGCTCGATCCACCTCGGCCACGGCATCGTCGTAATCCCGGAACCTGGGAGCCGCCGCCGCATACTCCTCTAAGCGGACATTTGCTCGCTGCAATTCGTCATTTGCAGTATTAAGCTGGTCATTCAGACTCATGATCCGTTCTTTTTCGTTCATCTGAGTGCGCAGCAGCAAAACCATATAAATAATGAAAATCAGCGTATTCAGCGACGCCGCCATGTTGAGAATCCCAAGGAGCGCCGCCCGGCTGTCTCTCTGATAATATTCCAGATATGTATCAAAAGGTATGATATGATGATAAATCGAAAACAAATCAAAATCAACAACAAGATAGAGCATACAGATGGCCACAGCAAAGGGGAGTTGTCGTTTCATCTTCGGAATATCCCCCATGGTATCAGCCAGTACCAGCAGCAGCATTCCGTTATAGCCGAATCCCAGAAGATAGCTGACCAAAAAACAAAGTGTCATTTCCACAGCCACCTTAGCAATTAATGAAACGCCGCCAAGCCCGCGGATACGCATGAGCAGCAGACATCCGCTATAGGTCATAACCGCTATGACAGGAATCTTCCACGGCGCGGGAGGAATGGTATCGATCCTTGACAAGAATGCCAGCGCCGAATTCTCCTGCACATATCCTCGCAGACAGCTAAATATAAGGATTCCCATATATAAAATTATAATCAAGTTTAAATTTTTCATCACCGCCAGCGCATAATCCAGCGCTTTGTGTTCATCCATTGTGAGCATTCTCCCCGCTACTGCCATCTGTCAATTCCAAATTCTTCTACATTCTCTTTGGTTATCAGCTTTACCGGTGTCAGTACATGGCGGCTTACCTTCTCTCCCTTTAAAAGCCGATAGATGACGTCCGCCGCCTCGCTGCCGATCTCCGTGGGAAACTGTGCGGCGGAGGCCTTCATCATACCCTCATATATCAGCGCCTTTGAATCTGGGGAGGCGTCCACACCGTATACATCCACCTGATCCAGCATCTGGCTTTCGTCCAGCGCCGCCACTACGCCGACCGCCGCAAGATCGTTGAGACAGAATACATTGTCAAAAACAAGCCCCGAACTGATCTCCTTTTGAAGCCTCGGCATGGCGATTTCTGTCTGCCCCTCACATTCAATTTTTGAGACTACTTGAATTCCGGCGCAGTCTTCCACCGCATCCAGAAAACCTTCCACTCGGTCCTGTCCGGATTTTGCCGTTTCATGGGTCATGATCACTAGCTTCGCCTTCCGGCACTGGGTCAGGAAATATTCCCCTATGATTCTGCCTGCATTATAATTATCAGAAGTAATCGTACAGTCCACAAGTTCTTCATCGTATACATTGGAATCCACGACCACAACATAGACTCCCTCTTTCCTTGCCCGCTGCAGCACAGAGGTCAGACTCTCCCAGTCTACCGGAGTGATTACCAGCACGTCGGCCCCCGCGTCCAGCATCTCGCCAATCTGCCTGATCTGCCGGTCTGCATCCAGCGCAGGGTCTCTTAAAATCACACGGTCCCCTTCCGCGTCAACCCGGGCGTTGATTTCTTCGCTCATGATTTTATAAAACTCATTGTTCATCGTCATATAACTGACGCCGATCAAATGCGAATTCTTCTTCTGATTTACAGAATAATCGGTTTTATCTGTTCCTGCAAATACAAATATCCCGGCAAGCACAATATTAACACTAATAAGAATACTCCAGAATAATTTGCTATCATCCTTCTGCATTGTTTTATCCTTCCAGATACTCCGTCAGCCTGTCATACTCCCTGCGCATCAAGCAGTATCCATGGTCGTAAAAGTTCATCAGCATATCGTAATTCTTCTCCAGCCTTGACACCGTAGGGATCAGCGGTCTTAGGACAAAAATCTTCCCTTCCTCCTCCAATTTCTCCACCAGTTCCATCTGCCGGTTATACTTCCTGTTACGCAGGATGGACGTCCGCACCAGAGCCGGATACGAATGGTAAGCCTTCCGATACAGCTTCGCCGCGGCCTTCGACGTAGGCTTCTTCCGATAATCCGGATTTCTAGTAAGGATAACCACAATCTTTTGGTTCCCGCTTTTTAGGGCTCTCTCGATAGGGATCGAATCTGCAAGGCCGCCGTCCAGATAAAATTCCCCATCGATCTCCACCATGGGCGAGATCAGCGGCATGCTGCTTGACGCCCTGCACAGCTTCATAAGCCTGCCTCTGTCGCTTCGCTCCGTCATATATTCGGCCTTTCCGGTCCGGCAGTTGGTTGTCACAATCTCACATTCAGTCTCTGATGCAAAATACGTATCAAAATCAAAGGGAAATAGTTCATTGGGATACTTGTCAAATATCATATCCATATCCAGAATACTTTTCTCCTTCACAAGCTTCCGGAAACCAAAGTAAAAATTGTACTCCTTCTCCTTATGGATCGTACAGTCTCTTGTCCTTCCAATCTGCTTCGACACATAATCCACGCCGTTGCATGCCCCTGCCGACACGCTGATCACATGGGATAATTCCACATGCTCCTCCATCAGGTAATCCAAAACGCCGGAAGTAAACACGCCTCTCGTTGCGCCTCCCTCCAGCACCATTGTTGCCTGTATCATAACCTAACACCCCCTAACGTATTTATATTTTACCACAAACAGGTTATTTTGGAATTGTCACATTTACACAAACACGTTATAGATATAACCGATTCTATGTAATTCATTCATAGAATATGGAAACTTACACAGCTGTTGTTTCCATATAACATAACAGAAGAAAGCTGCTCTCTGCCCACAATTGCAAAAAACAGCTTTCCCTTCGATTTTCCTATATATGACTATCTTATTTTAATTCACGAATATGTTTTCTAAGCGGAAGAACCTGATTCGGCGCGACTGACAATTCATCAATTCCCATATTGATAAACTGCTCTGTCATAGATAAATCTGCCGCCAGATCTCCGCAGATACTAATCCGTTTTCCTTCCAAATGCACATTATTCGTTACAATGCGGATCATCTTGATCAGCGCCGGATGCTTCGGATTATAATTTCCCGCAGTTCTTCGGTTCGTATGATCCATCCCCAGCGTAAACTGCGTCAGATCGTTCGTCCCGATACTAAAGAAGTCCACTTCCCTCGCCAGTTCGCCGCTAATCATAACGGCCGCGGGCGTTTCAATCATAACGCCAGTCTTTATCGATTCATCAAACAGTATTTTTTCATTTCTTAAATCCTGTTTGACTCTCTCCAGTATATCCTTTGCCGCCAATACCTCATCCATAGAACTGATCATTGGAAACATAATCAAAATATTTCCGAATGCAGACGCCCTAAGTATCGCCCTAAGCTGTACTTTAAACATCTCCTCTTTATCTAAAGAAACCCGTATGCCGCGATATCCCATCATCGGATTATTCTCGCCTGTTATCTCCAGACAATCTACATTCTTCTCTCCGCCAATATCTGCCGTACGGATTACTACGCGCTTCGCACCCATAGATTCCGCCGCAAGCTTATAGATCTGAAACTGCTGCTCCTCTGTCGGAAACCTTGTACCGGATTCCATATAAATAAACTCACTTCGAAACAATCCTATCCCGTTAGAATCATTCCTCATCACGCTCTCAATCTCATCCTTCGCACCGATGTTAGCGCAGACATCGATCTTCTGACCGCTCTGAGTGATATTTTCCTTCCCTTTTAACCTTTCTAATGTTTCTACCTTGCGCAGAGCCGTCCTCTTTTTCTCCTGCATTCTGGCAAGCGTCGTTTGATCCGGTTCAATATATACTCTGCCTTCAAACCCGTCTATTATCACCGTCTTGCCTTCATATTCTCGTTTAAGGGCTTCCCCGATCCCGATAACCGACGGAATCTCTTTCGTCCTTGCAATCGTAGCCGTATGTGAATTGATCGTACCGAACATCGTTACAATGCCCAATATCTTGGATACCTCTAACTGAGCGGCCTCACTAGGGTACAGCTCTCTTGCCGCCATAATAACCGGCTCGTCTATCAGCATCTTCTCCTTGCGGATACGCGCCAGTATTCGAAGAATCCGCGCCGCCACATCCCGGACGTCCGCTTCATGCCCTCTTACGTAACTGGCATCTCTGGAAGCATACTTCTCAATAAAACGATTTGTAGCCTCCTTTACCGCATAATCTGCATTCAATCTTTCTTCTTTTATAATTCGAGTTATATTATCTAGAAATTCCGTATCATTTAAGACCATCTGATGCATCTCGAACATAGACGCATTCACTTCTCCAATCTCTTTGGTCATAGCTGAATACAAATCCTGAATCTCTGCGGATGCCTTTTCACATGCCTTCTGAAACCTCGCCAGCTCCTTTCGGACGTCTTCTACATAGATGCGTCTGACCTCCCGTGCTCCCCTTTTATAAAATGCCAGTCTGCCTATTGCAATCCCTTCTGATATCTTTTTTCCCGTTAATGTTATCATATACTTCCCGATCCTTTTCTGCACATATCCCTTTCTCTCTCTTTACTTTACACGTTGACTCTAACCGCGTCAAGTACTTATGAATAGTTTACAAATATATAAATTTTATTTTTAATTTCATCGGATAATTTATAGATTTCATTCGATATTTCATTGACTTCTATCACAATTTATGGTAATGTGAAACGGTATCATATCTATAGTATCTATAGATTACGTTTACATTTTTAATTGTAATGGAGGTATTGTAATGAGCAAAGGTACAGTAAAATGGTTTAATAACCAGAAGGGCTTTGGTTTCATCTCTGACGAAGCCGGCAACGACGTTTTCGTACATTATTCTGGTATTGCCATGGATGGTTTTAAATCATTGGAAGAAGGCCAGGCTGTTGAATTTGATGTGACAGAAGGCGCAAAAGGACCTCAGGCTGTTAACGTAGTTAGAAGTTAACCAGTTTCGCATTCTCGACCTGAGGAATGTACCTTTTATATATGTAAATTTTTTTACTTCGTTATTTAAGGATTAATTTAAATATTTAAAAGCATACATTAGAATGCGGGAAAGGGATGTCAGATATCTGACATCCCTTTTTGGTTACTCATGATTTTATTGCTTACTTTCCAGCTTCCGTCCAAACATTTCTTCTCCGGCTAGTGCGCTGACCGGGCGCCTATGCATTCGCTGTATACGCCTCGTCCGCACTGTATACCTCGAATCCGCTTCCTAACAGAATATCCACCACTCTTACCGGCTCATCGCTCTTAAGAACAGCCGCGGCGTCCTCTCCATTTGCAAAAGCATACATATATTCAATATTGATCTCGCCTTCTACAAGCTGATGCATCGCTTTGCTAAGAGATCCGGTATCATGGGACACGCGGAATGCGACTACATCCGTCAGCATTGCCGTAATGCCTGCGTCTTTCAGCACCACGCGCCCTTTATGCGGGTCTGACACAATCATGCGGAGCATTCCATAATCAGAGGTATCTGCAAGGCTTAAGGCCACAATATTGACCCCGCCTGCCGCAAGTACCTTAAGCACCTCGTCCAGACGTCCTGCTCTGTTCTCTAAAAATACGGATAACTGTTGTACTGTATTGCTTAAACTCATAATCTCATTCCTCCTACAGATTTCTATTGTCAATCACGCGTTTTGCTTTGCCTTCACTTCTCTGGATCGTCTTAGGTTCAACCAGCTTCACTCTGACAGAGACGCCAAGAGCCTGCTTCAAAACAGCTCCGACTTTTTCTTTCAGCGATTCCATCTTACGGATCTCGTCGGAGAAATATTCCTCCGTAACCTCTACCATGACAGTCAGCACATCCAGATTGTTCTCACGGTCAACGATCAGCAGATAATGCGGCGCAACCTGACCGCCCATAGACAGAAGAGCCGCTTCAACCTGCGTCGGGAATACGTTGACGCCGCGGATTACCTTCATATCGTCGGTTCTGCCTGTGAACTTCTGGATCCTCGGCAGCGTTCTTCCGCACTCACAGGTATCTCTGTAAATACTGGTAAGGTCCTTCGTCCGATAGCGGAGAAGCGGCATGCCTTCCTTGGTAAGCGTAGTAAATACCAGTTCTCCCGTCTCGCCGTCTGCACATGCGCTCTGGTCAGCCGGATTCAGAATCTCAGGATAGAAATGATCCTCATACACATGGAGTCCCTTGTGATGGATACAGTCCATTGCAACGCCCGGTCCCGTAATCTCACACAGTCCATAAATATCGAACGTATTAATATTTAAGATATCCTCAATCTTTAACCGCATCTCGTCGGTCCACGGCTCCGCGCCGTTGATGCTTGCCTTAATCTGAAGCCGGTCAACGATCCCCGCCTCTTTTGCCGCCTCCGCCAAATACATCGCGTAAGACGGCGTACATCCGAATGCCGTCGCTCCGAAATCCTCCATACACATCAGCTGACGCTTTGTATTTCCGGAGGACATGGGGATCGCCATCGCACCCAGCGCCTGCGCGCCCAGATCCAGTCCCATGCCGCCGGTAAACAATCCATAGCCGTAGCATACATGGATCCGGTCCTCAGAAGTCAGGCCGGCCATCACAAGACCTCTGGCCACGCACTCGCCCCAAGTCTTTACATCCTTCTCTGTATAAGCTGCAAGCGTAAGCTTCCCGGTAGTTCCAGATGTACCCTGAACTCTTGCAATCTTCTCCTTCGGCACAGCCAGCAGGCCGAAGGGATAATGATCCCGCAGATCCTCTTTCGTGGTAAAAGGCAATTTATGTATATCCTCAATCCCTTTGATATCTCCGGGTTCTACTCCCAGTTCCTCCATCTTTTTCCGGTAGAAAGACACGTTTTCGTACACATTCTTTACCTGTTTCACAAGCCTTTCGCTCTGAAGCGCAGACATCTCATCTCTACTCATGCATTCTATCTTTTTGTCTCTATACTGTTCTTTCCAATCCTGCAACAAAACCTTCGCCATTTTCTTATTCTCCTTATTCTACCCTCATGGTTTTGGGGTTTTACTTTCTACATTATTCCTGAATACACAGGCAATGCCAACCAGTTTTTATACCCTTCGCCTCTGTTGGCTTTTACGCTTAAGCGAGACGAAGGTTCCCAAACATGAAGGTATCCCTCTTACATTTTTTCAAAATAAATGACACCTCCTTCATCTGTATATCTAACTGCCTTCCGGCAGATGACAGCAAATCAGAGTCCGTATCCAACATCAAACGCCTGCCTGTTTATCTCCACAGTCTTCGGCGGCACGGTATCCTCAATCACCTGATACCACTGTTCTTTTGTAAAATCCATGTGCTGCGCGGCTATACCAAGGACAATCAAGTTGAATACCTTAGGATTTCCAAGCTTTTTGGACTCCTCCGTTGCATTTACGGTATAGACCTTATGGTCTTTTTTCAGCTCTTCTATAATATGGTCCGGGTACTTAGCCGCCCCGATCACCACCGGCATCGGGTCGATCCTCCAGTCATTTACTATCAGCGCGCCGTCTTTCTTAAGGAAATGGGCATAACGCAGCGCCTCCAGTCTCTCAAAGGCAATGATCACATCCGCCTGCCCTTCTTCCACGATCGGTTCCGCCACCGTTTCCCCATAACGGACAAACGTAACGACGCTTCCTCCTCTCTGGGCCATACCGTGAACCTCCGACAGCTTCACATCATAACCGCCGGAAATTGCAAGTCCGCCAAGAATCCGGCTGGTAAGGAGCGTTCCCTGTCCGCCTACGCCAACAATCATAATATTCTTCACTGCCATTACCTGTCACCGTCCTTTACTAATTCAATCGCCCCAAATCTGCACAGCTTTTCACAGAGTCCGCATCCGGTACACATGGTATCGTCAATACGGATGGTTCCGTCCTCATTCTTAGTCATGGCCGGACAGCCGGGCTTCATGCACATGCCGCATTTTCTGCACTGTTCCTCATGCACGGTATATAACGGCTTCTTCTCCTTGCTTAACAGTACGCAGGGAGACTTGGTAATGATCACAGATACATGGTCTTTTGCGAGTTCCTCCCGAACTGCTTTTTCAAGCTCTCCAATGTCAAAGGCGTTCACCACTCTTACGCTTGGCACGCCCACCGCTCGGCACAGCTGCGGAATATCAACCGCATGCGCGGGCTCTCCCATCAGCGTCTTTCCTGTAGCCGCATGGTCCTGATGCCCGGTCATGCCCGTAGTAGAATTATCCAGAATCATAACCGTCCCGGATGCATGATTATATACCATATTCATCAGGGAATTGATGCCCGTATGTAAAAATGTGGAATCGCCGATTGCTGCGACCCAGTTTTTCACATAGTCTTTCCCCTTTGCCTTCTCCATACCGTGAAGGGTAGAAATACTCGATCCCATACACATCGTCGTATCCACCGCGCTCAGAGGCGGCACTGCTCCCAGCGTATAGCAGCCGATATCCCCGGCCACATGGAGCTTTAGCTTACTCAGTACATGGTAGACACTCCTGTGGGGACATCCGGGACAGAGAATCGGCGGCCTGCCCGGAACCTCCGCCGGCGCCGCGATCTCCGGCGTCTCTCCCAAAACAGCCCGGCGGATCATGTTGGCGCTGTATTCGCCCTGAACGGTAAAAATCTCCTTCCCTACGCAGGAAATTCCCCACGCCTTCACCTGCTCCTCAATCACCGGATCCAGTTCTTCCACAATGTAAAGCGTCTCCACCTTCGCGGCAAATTCCTCAATCAGCTTCCTCGGCAGCGGGTTTACCATGCCAAGCTTACAGACAGACGCTTCCGACAGAGCCTCTTTCACATACTGGTAAGGAATACCGCTGGTAATCACGCCAATCTTTGTATCCTTCATTTCCATCCGGTTAATCGGGTGGGTATCCGCAGCCTCCGCAAGCTCTTCGTTACGCTTCTCAATCTCCACATGCCGCAGTTTTGCATTTCCAGGCATCATGACCGTCCGGCGGATATCCTTTATATAGGGTTTGTCTTCCGGCGTCCTGCGTTCTCCAAGTTCCACGATTCCCTGCGAATGGGCCAGCCTTGTGGTGGTCCGGAAAACAAACGGCCGGTCAAACTGCTCGCTCAGTTCAAATGCCATCTTCAGGTATTCCTTTGCCTCTCCACTGTCCGAAGGCTCCACCACCGGAAGCTTTGCCGCTCTGGCTACCATTCTGGTATCCTGCTCATTCTGAGAACTGTAAAGTCCCGGATCGTCTGCGACCACGATTACCAGCCCGCCGTTTACACCCATATAAGAAACACTGTAAGCCGGGTCAGCCGCCACGTTAAAGCCCACATGCTTCATGCAGGACATTGCCCTTGTCCCCGCAAGACTAGCGCCTACCGCCACTTCTGCGGCAACCTTCTCATTGGGGGACCACTCACAGTATACATCGTCTTTGTACTGCACTAAATATTCGCTAATCTCGGTGCTTGGCGTACCGGGGTATGCCGCAGACACCTTCACGCCTGCTTCATATGCGCCTCTGGCAATCGCTTCGTTACCGAGCATAATCACTTTCTTTGGTTCTGACATCTTCTTCATCCTTTCTACCTGTGATTTTCGTTTCAGGCAAGCATACCTGCCGGTATCGGCGCGCTCCGTCATCCGCGCCGTATACTCCATACTTTTTTTCATTACAAAATAATCACGTAACTAAGTATAACACAACGCTTTCACAAATTAAAGCATTAAGTTGCGAAAATTTAAATTTTTTTCTTCCATATGAATACCGGCGTCGGCGGATGATTTTCTCTGTTATAATATTCGTTTACAATAACGGTATACTCCTTCGGCGGCAGCTCTTTCAAAAACTCCAGAAGTTTCTCCTTCTCCTCAAACCCTGTGTCGCCCCCACTGTAAATGCACAGACTCATCATTCCTCCTGGCTCTAGAAGGCCGAGCCCCGCCTGAACAGCCTGAAGGCTGGTTTCCGCCTTCGTAGCAATTTCATGGTCCCCGCCAGGAAGATATCCGAAATTAAAGCAGACGAGACTGACCGTTCCCGGCTCCTCATACTTCGCCATATGTTCATGCCCGTCCAAGACCAGCCTGACATTTTTTCCGATTCCATAACTGTCAAGAAGCGCCCGCGTATGCTCCAGCGCCTGCTCCTGTATATCAAATGCGGTAACCTGTCCATTCTCTCCCGCAATCCCGCACAGAAACAGCGTGTCATGCCCATTTCCCATGGTTGCGTCAATATAGCGCCCGCCTTCCTTTACCTGAGAGCGGATAACCTCATGGCACCAATACGTAATCTGCGAACAATCCATCTATCATCCCCGCCCTTTCTCCCGCCTTGCATATACCGGCAGCGCTTTCCCTGCCTCCGGCTCCGGCGCCACATCTTCATACCGGTAAATGCTCAGCAATATACCCAGAAAGATATAAGTAACCATGGCCGCGCTTCCCCCATATCCAAGAAACGGACAGTAGGACGCCCCCGACAGAAGCATTCCCAAATTCCCCATTATATATAGAAGAAGCTGCACAAGAAATACCGTGCTGCAGCCGATTCCCATGATCATTCCCAGCTGGTTCTTCTGCCGGAAAGACATTTTGAAAAAATGCAGAAATAAAAGGGCGATTCCCGCCGCCAAAATAACCGCCGCCAGTATTCCATAAAATGCGCAGATCAAACTAAGCGCATACTCCCCCGGCTGCATAATCCCTTCTGCATCTCCTATAAATCCCTCTTTCGTACCAAAAAGCCTGCTTCCGGCAAGAAGCTTACGCATCATAATTGACGTGGTGGTAACGCCTCCTTTCATGAAAAACGCATCTTTAAATACTTCCAGACGCGCCGCCTGATAGGGAGCTCCAAAGAATCTAAAGTAATTGATCCCGGCATAACCCAATAACCCGGCTCCTATCCACACCCCCGCTATCGCCGGCTTTTTCGAAACCCGGAACCATCCTTTACAGATTGCCGCTGTCAGCATGATCAGATACGTACTTCCCACAATGACGATGATCATCATCGCGCTCTCCAAACGGAGGATCAAAAGGGACGGAATCATCCAAAGCGCCCCGGCAAAAAGCCCCTTATATCCCCATCCCCTGTACCGATACAGCACTGCCCCATACAGCGGCAGGAACAAGAAACATACCATTCGTACCGAAACACCATATCCGGCAAACTGAAAATAATCCACGCCATTCACAGGCATAGAGCAAAACTCTGCTAGAAACCAGATTCCCACACAACCCGCCATCATCAGCAGCCCGGCATACTTCCCAATTCTGGTATAGTCCAGATAGCAGATCCCGATCATCACGCCCCAGCCCGCAATATGCATCAGCAGATTTCTAGAAGCCCCTCCCGGAAGCCACGCTGAATAAGTATTCAGCGAATCCGGCATGCTGTTCGTCAGGACATATTGCAGGATAAAGGTTACCAGACTGAGCAGAATAATTGCCGCAATACTTTTCCATGCCATCTTCGGCCGGTGGATTTCATCCATCCTATTTCCCGTCTCCACCGGATCGCCCATTTCACAGACCGCCGCCTCTTCCGCCTCAGAAACGTCCATTCCCTGTGACCGGCAGTACTCTGCCTGATCGTCAATATGTGCCGCCAGTTCTCTCCTCACGCCTTCTCTGGCTCTCCTGCACCGGATCTGTTCTTCCACAATGTTCAAATACTCTTCTTTCTTCATACCAGAGCACCTCCCATGTTCAGTACATTCAAAATAGCCTCTGAATAGGCCAGCCATTCCTCTTTCTTCTCAGCAAGCAGCCTGTCCCCTTCTTTCGTAAGGCTGTAATACTTTCTGACCTTCCCTCCCGCTTCCTTCTCGTATACCCGGAGCGCCTGCCTATTCTCCAGACTGTGAAGCAGCGGGTACAGAGTCCCGGCCTTGAGTTCAAACACATTCTTCGACCGCCGCCGCAGCGTCTCGATCATCTCATACCCATACATATCTTTCTCCGATAACAAACGAAGAAGAAGCATCGTTGTACTTCCCGATACCAGACTTTTGTCAACTGTCATAATTCCAACCTCCAATCTTATATCGACAATCTATATATCTCCCTTTCAGTATATATCGGCAATCTATATATGTCAAGATTTTTTGTTGCCGCAAGCCTATTGATTTCCACTTCAAATTAGCGTATGATGTTACAATAAGTGGGGAGAATGGCTGCCGCCCGCATATTTCCGTCCTAAATTATACGGATCAAAAGGAGTATACAGGCTGTATCCATGAAACATATTGATCAAGGGGAGATTTTTATGAAAGATTGTACATATTATGATCTGCTGGGCGTTCCCATGGACGCCACAGAGGAAGAAATCGTCAGCGCCAAGAATTTTCTTGTCAAAAAAATGCATCCAGATGCCAATATAGACAGCGGTTACGACACCACTACCTATATCCAGAACATCCTTGATGCATATAAGATTCTCAGCAGCCCGGAACAGCGCCGGATCTACGACCGGCGGATCCGCAACCCAATCCGCAGGGAAACTTCCGCCGAACGGTCAGGCGGTTCGGAATACCGGGGACCGCTTTCACCGAACTTTGCACCATTCTGGGAAGCCGCCAACAAACTGAACGAACTGGTTGCCTCCGGATTCCAGATGCTAAACGACAAATCCGCCCGCAAAGGCTCAGTCATCCGCAAGCTTTCCGGCCGGAAAAAGCCGGAGGAAGAACATGCCGGACAACTGGCGGAACTGGCCAAAGAAGCCGAGATCCATGTAAAGGTCTTAGAATCCAGCGGCATCCCGAAAAAATACTGGTGCTCTCACGCTATGAACTGGATGCTGTTCCAGTGGAGCCAGAACCGGGAGTTTGCCTACGCTATGCTCTGCGTCATGTACGACAGCTATCTGGAGGACAGAAAAACTGCCGCCGAAAAGAAACAGATCCAAAATGAAACCGCCCTATTTCTCAACACCTTAGACAAAATCGTATCCTGCCGGACCCAGGCCGGTTAAACGTAAGATTCCATCCCGCAGGATATGTCCAGACTAATCAGGCGGCGCCCATTGCGGCGCCGTCAAAAGCCGCAGAAGCATTTCACATCTGCGGCTTTCATTAACGCAGGCAAAAAAAACGTTCAAACATAGGATCTCCCCCGTATATTCCAAAAGCCATCCCCATGCACAAAAAGGGACCCAGCGGAAAAGGTTCCTTTCTTCCAAGCTTCCCTGCAGCCAGCATACAAAGGCTAAAGCAGCCTCCAAGGACAATTCCTGCCGCCCCCGCCACAGCCGCAGCCCTCCATCCAAGAAACAGGCCGCACACAGCCGTCAGCTTGATATCCCCGCCCCCAATCCCTCCCGGAACCAGCAGCGCAGTCACAAAAAGCGGCGCGCTGACACAAAAAAAGCCTGCCGTCCGGGAGAAAAGCCCAGGCTCCCTTACAAACAGGCAGGATACTAACGCAAGCCCCAGAAACAGAACATGCCACTGATCCCCTATCTTCATCTCCCTTATATCCTGACATCCCGCTAAAATAAGAACTGCCAGAAATATAAGGTTCCAAACAGCCGCCCGGTCATTTCCTGAAATACTTCCCACACTGCCGCCCGCCAAAAATGCACACAGCATGAAAATGATATAAATTACACTGTATTTTTTCATATTCGCCTTTCTATTACTGAAGTATACTCTTCGCCGAAAAAATCTATTAAGTTCGCATTCCCCGATTGCAGCAAGATACTTCTTACTCTTTTTTCCTGTTGTTATACAAAAACATCACTACCGCCATCGTACAGATGACGGCGTACCCCAGCCAGCTCAAAGCATCCGGAATCTGCCCAAAAATCACAAAGCCCAGACCGGCAGCAAAAATCACCTGAGAATAATCATATACCGAGATCTCCCGCGCCGGGGCATAACTGTATGCCGCTGTAATCGAAAACTGCCCTCCGGCAGCCGACATACCGGCTCCAAGAAGCGATAACAGCTGCACTGCTGTCATCGGCTCATAGTCAAACAAAATAAACGGCAGGGTTACCAAACAGGAAAATGCAGAGAAAAAGCATACGATCAGCGGTCCTTTCTCTCCATTTAGCGTAGCTTTCCGCACATACGTATATGCAATCCCCGCTCCAAGACCGCCCAGCAGTCCCACAAGTGAAGGCGCCAGAGCCATATTAGAAAAAGTCGG
Organism: uncultured Dorea sp.; assembly: GCA_910584095.1. Lineage (GTDB taxonomy): Bacteria > Bacillota > Clostridia > Lachnospirales > Lachnospiraceae > Claveliimonas. The sequence continues at coordinate 34,933 of CAJTYU010000026.1, forward strand.
CTTTATCACCAGCAGGCTTCCCAAAAACGCCCCGGCCACACAAAGCGCCTGCGGAATATCTATTCTTTCTTTCAGGATAAGAAAACTGAAAATTACAGCAAAAAACGGAGACATCTTATTCAGCATCGACGCGTCTGACAGCACCAGATGATCAATCGCATAATAATTACACAGAATTCCCATTGTACCGCATACTGACCGGATCAGCAAATATTTAAAATTCTCCCTTCTGCACCGAAAAGGAATCTGATTTTTTCGCATAATAATGAAAGCAGAAACAAGCGCCACCACATTTCTAAAAAAGCTTTTTTGGATAGAGGGCAGATCGCCAGCCGCCCTTACAAATACATTCATAAGGGCAAAGCAAAACGCCGAGCAGATAATATAGAAAATCCCTTTATACCGTTTCTTTTCCATATGATAAATACCTCTCTGTCAATAATTTATAGATCAAATAAACTGAGCTGATTGCTCTCGGGAAGGTTCCCAAAAATCCCCAGATCATTCATCAAATCAATTACCGTCTTACTCACCTTCGTCCGCTGTCGGAAATCATCTCTGGACAAATAAGGCCCATCCACCGCAGCCGCTTCCACTGCCTCGGCAGCGATCACGCCCATGCCTTCGATACTTGAAAAAGGCGGAAGAAGCTTTCCGTCTACGATTTCAAACCGGGACGCCTTAGACTCATACAAATCAATCGGCAGAAATTCAAAGCCTCTGGCATACATTTCCTGCACGATCCTCATATCTTTTAATGTATCCTGCTCTTTCTTAGAAAGAGCCTCTTTGTTCTGATACTCATGAATATGAAAATTTAGCTGTTCTTTTCCTCTGCACATCAGTTCATAGGAAAATGCGTCTGCACGAATACTAAAATAAGCCGCATAATATGCCAGCGGATAATTAATCTTACAATATGCAATCCGATAAGCCATCATAACATAGGCGGCCGCGTGAGCCTTTGGGAACATATACTTGATCTTTTCGCAGGATCCGATATACCAGTCCGGCACTCCATGCTTCGCCATATCTTCCTTAAACTGCGGCCATTCCTTGCATTTCCCTTTTGCCACCGCGCCCTTTCTGACCCGCTCCATGATCGTAAATGATTCCTCACTGTCCATCCCTTTATTTATCAGATAAGTCATAATATCGTCACGCGTACAGATTGCTGTAGAAATCGTCGCCTTGCCGCTGCGTATTAAATCCTGCGCATTATTCAGCCATACGTCCGTCCCGTGGGAAAGCCCTGAAATACGAATCAGATCCGACAAGGTCTGGGGCTTGGTATCCATAACCATCTGGATTACAAATTCCGTACCAAATTCCGGTATCCCCATACAGCCCACCTGACACCCTCCGATGTCAGCGGGCTTAATTCCCAGCGTCTCTGTACTCTGAAACAAAGACATCACGCCCGGATCATCTAAAGGGATATCAGTTGCCACAAAACGGTGGTCTGTTTCATTATATTCATTATCCATTGCCGGGGAACTAATGTATTCCTCCAGCGTCTTAATCATCGTCGGATCATCATGTCCCAGAATATCAAGCTTCAACAAATTATGATCAATAGAATGATAGTCAAAATGAGTCGTTACAATGTCTGTAGACATATCATTTGCCGGATGCTGCACCGGAGTGAAGGAATTAATATCCTCCCCCAATGGAAGCACGATAATTCCGCCCGGATGCTGCCCGGTACTTCTCCGAATCCCGGTGCATCCCTGCACAATGCGGTCGATCTCACAGATTCTCTTTCTCTCATTCCGCTCCTCATAATAATTCTTTACAAATCCAAAAGCAGTCTTATCTGCCAGCGTCCCGATCGTTCCGGCCCGGTAAGTTTGTCCGTCCCCGAAAATAACCTCCGTATATTTGTGCGCGTTGCTCTGATAATCCCCGGAGAAATTCAAATCAATATCCGGCTCCTTATTGCCCTTAAATCCTAAGAACGTCTCAAAGGGAATATCAAAGCCATCTTTCACAAGGGGCGCTCCGCATTCCGGACACGCCTTGTCCGGCATATCCATCCCGCAGCCCCCCGCATACTTTTTCACTTCCTCTGAACCAAAATCACTGTAGTGGCACTTTGCACAGTAATAATGGGGGCTCAAAGGATTCACCTCTGTAATCCCCGCCATCGTCGCCACAAAGGAAGACCCTACCGATCCGCGCGATCCCACTAAGTATCCATCCTCATTGGACTTCCACACCAGCTTCTGGGCGATAATATACATCACTGCAAATCCATTGGAAATGATCGAATTTAGTTCCCTCTCCAGACGCTCCGTCACCACCTCCGGAAGCTGACCGCCGTACATCTCATGAGCCTTCTTATAGCAGATTTCCCTAAGGGTCTTGTCAGAATCCGGGATCACCGGCGGACATTTATCCGGCCGTACCGGTGAAATCTTTTCCACCCAGTCGGCAATCATATTGGGATTGTCTATCACAATCTCATGAGCTTTTTCAGAACCCAGATATTCAAATTCCTCCAGCATCTCCTCCGTAGTCCGCAGATACAAAGGAGCCTGTTCGTCTGCATCCGCAAAGCCCTTCCCCGTCATGATAATCCGGCGGTATACCTCATCCTCCGGATTTAGGAAATGCACGTCGCAGGTAGCGACCACAGGTTTATGGAACTTTTCCCCCAGCTCAATGATCTTCCGGTTGATTTCCTTCAAATCTTCCTCATTTTTCACCTTCGTAATTCGGTCGCTGGCAATCATAAAACGATTATTCCCCAGAGGCTGTATTTCCAGATAATCATAGTAATTCACAATCCTTGCGATCCGTTCTTCGGACTTATCATTCAGTATTGCCTGATAGAGCTCTCCTGCCTCACAGGCGCTCCCCAGAATTAATCCTTCCCGGTATTTGGAAAATTCACTCTTGGGAATCCTTGGCCTGCGTCCAAAATACTCCAGATGGGACTTGGATACCAAGGTATACAGATTCGTCCTTCCAATATCATTTCTGGCAAGTATAATCGCATGGTAGGTAGGGAGCTTACGGATCGCGTCTCCATTGCTGGCGCCAAACCGGTTTAGCCCTTTCAAATCGAAAATATCTCTATCCTTAAGCATCTTGATAAATTTTACAAAAATCTCTGCTGTCGCCCCGGCGTCGTCTACCGCACGGTGATGGTTCTCCAGCGAAATATTCAGCGCCTTCGCCACGATATTCAGCTTAAATTTCGCAAGCGTAGGCATCAATATCCGCGCCATAGCCACCGTATCCACCGAAGTAAGATCCGGTTTCATATCCTGATACCGCATATTCTGTTCAATAAAGCCCACATCAAAACCCGCATTGTGCGCCACCAGCGCCGCGTCTCCTACGAACTCTAAGAACCGAGGCAGAACAGTTTCAATATCCGGCGCATCCATCACCATGCTGTCATTGATACTAGTAAGCTGAGTAATCTTAAATGGGATCGGTATCTTTGGATTCACAAACGTGCTGAACCGCTCCGTGATCCTTCCCTGTTCAATCTTCACCGCGCCAATCTCAATGATGCGGTCCGAAATCGGGCTAAATCCTGTTGTCTCCAAATCGAATACCACGAAAGAATCTTCCAAGGTCTGCCCCTTCTCATTCACGGCCACATCCTTCAGGTCATCCACCAGATAAGCCTCTACTCCATAAATAATTTTAAACGGATCATCCTTATCCAGCCTCTCAATATAATGATTGGCGTCTGTAAATGCCTGTACTACGCCGTGATCTGTGATGGCAATGGCCTTATGTCCCCAGTCATGGGCGCGCTTCACAATATCTGTGACCTCGGAAACCCCGTCCATATCGCTCATCTTGGTATGGCAGTGAAGCTCTACTCTTTTTTCCGGATAAGTATCTTTTCTGGAAACCGTAAAATCCGCAATTTTCCGGATTCCGGCCACCGAACCGATGGTAAGCTGACCGTCAAACTTGTCAATGGTAGTCACGCCTTTAATCTTCAGAAAAGCGCCTTCCTTAATCTCCGCCAGAAGATCCGTCAGCTGCTCGTTTCTCACAAACATTTTTACCATGATCGTATCGGTAAAATCTGTGACCGCATAGATAAGAATCGTTTTTTCATTCCGGATCGCTCTCGTCTCAAAGCTTATCACCTTGCCGCGGATGATAATCTCCCCCATCTCTCCCGCAACCGTATTTAGTTCAACCGGAACGTCGTCAAAATCCCGGCCGAATATCATGTTCGGATCATCCGATTTTCGAAAGCCGCCGCCCTTATTCTTCCCGGCAGACCTGCCAAAACCATAATTTTTCCCGGCAGTTCCCTTTGTATTCTGTGTGGCGGGAACCGACTTGTCCGGCTTTTTCTCCCTCTCTGTACCGTCCTTAGAATCTATATTGACCTTCCCTGCTTTTTTCCTCTCTTCCTCTGTCTGCTCTTTCTGCTCATGTTCTCTGCTCAAAGCCTGATTACGCTCTAATATCGCGTCTACTTCCTGCCGGAGTTTAAGCTCATTATATTTTAATCTACTCTCCTTTGGCTGCTTATAAATCACCCTCACTTCAATAGGAACATGAAAACGCTCCTCAAAAATGCCTTGTATCATCCTTACAAGGGACTCTTTCTTTCCCTCGGCAACTACTGTATCTAGAAGCTTCAAACACAAAATATTGTCATTTTCAAAGCTGTAGGAGGCAGTTTTTAGCATATTGCATTCCACCCTGCTTTTTTGGCAGACTTCGAGCAGAAGGCTCTCATAATACTCCCTCATCAGATTCTCCGGCGTATACTGTTCTGACAGCTCATAGCTTTCTACTATTGCCACTGAAATCAGATTCCGGGCAAATAGCTGCTCCTTTATGGCATTTTCCATCGAATAGATATGCTGTTTCTGTATCAAATGACTGGAAAATATGTGTATATTCAAAAAATCCCTCCGGCTGTTTGTAGCAACTTTTTCTACCTCTACACCGGCAAACTGCGCTTTCAATTCATCATTCATTTTCAGGGTTGGAAAAACCTCAAAAAAAGCTTTATTCATTTTCTATGTTACAACTCCTTTTCCAGCATTTTCACAGCTCTTTCTCCTATAATACACAAAGAAACCCTCTACTGACGCTTAAATGCTTCTGTAGAGGGATACTTTCTATTATTCTTTCACAAACAACATCTGTTCTCCGTATTCCCGTTCCGTCAATGTCAGTTCCTCCTGATCAACACTGTAATCAAACGTCGTCAAAAGTAAACTTACTGCACTTTCTACCGTATCCTCGGTAAGCTGTCCGTCCGAATTTCTTACCGCCTTGTCCCTTGCCGATTCATCCATCTTAATGCTGATCGTCTTCTCATCCTTGTCAATACTATAATCCAAGGTCATATTAAATCCATCGCCCTCTAATGCTTCAGGAATACTTACTGACAGGGAATTACTGCTTTTAATGCTCAGCACCATATCAGAGTCCTCGCTTCTCCATGTTCCCTCCAGCGGATTGGAACGGAACATCTTCACCAGAAAAAACGCGGCAATTACAATAATTAATACAGAAGATATTGTCATAACAATCCGCCACAGCCTGCTTCTCTTTCGTTCTTCTTCTTTTGATAACATCTATGTCCCCTTCCTCTCAAAATAATTCTTACAGCAATCCATAAACTGGACGCATATCCTTTTGTTATAGTTCCCAATCCTTTAGTAAATTATAGTTTTTTTATGCTTTACTGTCAACCTTCTTCCGCCTCTTACTGCTTTACAAATCTCTCATATACGTAAGTATTCGCCTCAATCTCCTGACTGTCATCCAGCGGCGCAAGATAGCTTTCCCCGTATTTTCTTTCCAGAGCCCTAGCAATCAGCCAGTCGCAAATCTGCGGATTTTTCGGAAGCAGAGGACCATGCAGATAAGTACCGATCACATTCTTATAAACTACTCCCTCATAGCCGCTCTCCCCATCATTCCCCGATCCGTAGAGCACCTTCCCAAAAGGCTTGTTTTCATTAATAAATGTGCGTCCGCCGTGGTTTTCAAAGCCTACTACCGGCATGGCGGCCAAATCACTCTGAAGTACGATATTATCAATCAGCCGGCTCTCTCCCTGTTCAGTATACAAATCTACCAAGTCAAGTCCTTGAATCATGCCTTCCTGAGTCTTATAGTATTTCCCCAGAAGCTGATAACCGCCGCACACGGCAATCACTACTCCATTATCCTCTACATATGCCTTAAAATCTGCCTGAATCTCCTGAAGTTTCCGGCATACAATCATCTGCTCCCTATCGGAACCTCCGCCAAGCAGTACAATATCCAACTGGCCAAAATTAATCTCATCACCCAGATTATACTCAATTGTCTCCGCTTCAATGCCCCGCCATCTGCAGCGTTGCATCATACAGGCGATATTTCCTCTGTCCCCATAAAGGTTCAGAAGATCCGGATATAAATGTCCGATCGTAATCATTCTCTTCTCCTCTTTCACTTCTGTCCCTCCATCTTCTTTAACACTGTCCGCGTGCCAAACAACGCCGTATAATTAACCAAAACATACAAATTGCCGCATCCGTTCTCAATGCGTTCACTAATTGCTTTTGTCACATCAGCTTCCAGCATAGACGGAATATCCACATATTTCAAACGCAGCCGCATATCCTGACAGCGAATACCGCTGACCGTAATCGTATTAGCATCTGCATCCTTAAATCGATCAAAATCCACATCCCAGAGCCATGAAATGTCCGTGCCATCCTGAGCGTTATCATTAATCACAATAATCAAGTCTTTTGGCGTACTGTCCTGCATAACAGCAGAAATATTCTGATTAAACCCTGCTGGATTTTTAGCTAAATTCAGAATGATCTTCGTTCCTCTGATATAAAATGTCTCCATGCGTCCATTTTCCGGGTTAAAACCAGCCAGCATTCTGTTAAAATGCCCAGCTTCCATCCCCGCGCTCCTTATCGCCGCATAGGCCGCAAGAATATTATAGACATTATAAAAGCCCTTATATTCAGCCGCGATCCTTCTTCCTTCCACCGTAAATGACAATCCTTCCCCTATTTGAACTTCCGAAGCGTCAAAATTTATCGCCGGCCGCCTAAATTCACAGGCTGTACATTCATAATCTCCAAGCTGGCTGTAATGATAAAAATTATAGTGCATCAGAGCGCCGCATTTCTTGCAGAAGCGTCCTTCCCTGATTTCATGGGAATCCTTATCATCCACAACCTTCTCGCTGATTCCATAAGTAATATAAGGATTACCCGCATCTATGGCAAGAAATGCGGACAGCGCATCATCTCCATTAACAATTACCTTCATCTCCGGCGCCGTCTGCATCACTTCTTTTAGCAGGTTCATGGTAATATCAATCTCCCCGTAACGATCTAGCTGATCCCGAAATAAATTCGTCAATACCATATAATCCGGTTTAAAATAAGGAAATACCCGTTTGGTAGACGCCTCATCAATCTCAATACTTGCACAATCCGCATCCAAATCGCCGCTCCATCCGGCCGCCAGCGCAAAAGCAGCGGCAACGCCATTTAACATATTCGAACCGGTATGGTTACATACAACCTTCTTTCCCTCTGCTTCCAAAGCTGCACACAGCATATTGTTCGTAGTAGTCTTTCCATTGGTGCCGCATACAATAAAAATATCTTCACGCACCTGAGCCGCGAGCTCGGACAAAATATCCGGACAAACCTTCAACGCAATTTTGCCCGCCCAAGTCACGCCCTGCCTGTGAAAAACATGGACGCTTACCTTTTCCGCACATTTGGCAGCCCAGACTGCCAGCATTCTTCGTAGCTTCATATTCTCTTCCTCTTTATCACGGATGTTTCTTAAACTATTCCAGCCGAATCCGGCAGTTTCTAGTTATAGTATAAACACCTGCTTCATTCATAATTTTTCCTATATAAAATATTACTTGATTGTCTGAAACAAGTCAACCTGCCTGTTTTGTTATATTTTTCACAAAAAATATGCCTAAATCACTAAAAAATTGTGTTTTATTGATATTTACAAGAGTCTTTCATCATGCTAAAATACAATCAGTTAAGAGATAGATAAATATTTAACGAGTTACTTCGGCGTCTAAGGGCGCATGATTCTGACAGTCAACCATACTACATGTTGGAATCATTAATCCTTTTATTCATACAATAGAATCCTTTTAAACAGACACTCTGGCCATTCCTCTCGGCCAGAGCGTTTGCTTTTACAATATTTTTTTTAAAAGTGCCTTACACCCTTCTGCCACATCATCATATGTCCGATCAAAATTCCCCGTATACCATGGATCGGCTATATCCCTTTCCTCTCCTGCAAACTCCATGAGCTTGCAAATCTTTCCCTCCGGATCGCCGCCGCAGATTCGGAGCATATTCCTGATATTAGCCGAGTCCATGCCAATCAGATAATCATACCTGTCATAATCTTTTCTTGTCAGCTGCCTTGCCCTGTGATGCAGAACCGGAACGCCTACCTTATTCAGCTTACGCACAGTTCCATAATGAGGACCATTTCCTATTTCCTCCCTGCTAGTCGCCGCCGAATCAATATGAAATTCATTCTGCTTCCCACACTTATTTACCATATCCTGAAAAACAAACTGAGACATGGTACTTCTGCATACATTGCCGTGGCAAATAAAAAGTATTTTTATCATTTTTCTATAACTCCTTATATATCCTGTATTTCTTCTCAAATGCTTGATTTTGCAGGGTTTTCGGATTGTTCCGAAGTTTTGTGTTTCAAAAGTATTTTCTCAAATCGTTTCATACTTTCTCATATTTGTCCCTGCAAAATTGG